>JAUQQK010000024.1 GCA_030549905.1 Aquificota bacterium
TATATCACTTTTCGTTAAAAAGTATCATGTATTCACCGTCTTTCTGAAGTTGCATATATTGTCTGGCAAACTTTTCCTTGAAATGCTCTGGATGAGCTTTTATAAGCTCTAAAAGCTTTTCTCTTCTTTCATTTTCCTCCTTCTCCATCGCCAGCTGTTCTTCAAGCTTCTTGGAGGAATTTTTCAGCTCCATAAGCTTGAATATATTGTATTGGCTAAGAAACAGGTTGTAAAAGGTGTATATGAGCATCAGGGCAAAGAAGGCTACTGGTATAACCTCAGGCTTTAAGCCTTTTAAACTCCTCCTTCCCTCCATATTCCGCCTCATCTGAAAGCTCCTCCTCTATCCTTAAAAGTTCATTGTATTTTGCTGTTCTGTCTGTTCTTGAGGCTGAACCTGTTTTTATCTGACCCGCGTTGGTGCCTACTGCCAGGTGAGATATGAAGGTGTCTTCCGTCTCTCCCGAGCGGTGAGATATGATAGCTCTGTAGCCCTTTTCCTGAGCCAGCTGAACCGTTTGAAGGGTTTCTGTCAGCGTACCCACCTGATTGAGTTTAACCAGTATGGCGTTGGCTATACCCTCCTCCATGCCTTCTCTAAATATGCCCGGGTTTGTAACAAAGAGGTCGTCGCCCACCAACTGAACTTTGCTACCCAACTCCCTGCTTATCAACTTCCAGCCCTCCTTATCGTCCTCCGCCATGGGGTCCTCTATGGATACTATCGGATACTTTTCCAGAAGTTTAGCGTAAAAACCGCAAAGCTCCTCAGAGTTTAGCCTTTTACCTTCAAAGTGGTAAAGCTCATCCTCGTAGTAAAACTCAGAGGAAGCACAGTCAAGGGCTAAAAGCACATCCTCGCCGGGTACATAGCCAGCCCTCTCTATGGCAAGCATAAGAAAATCCAAAGCTTTTTCCGTGTTTTCCAAGTTTGGTGCAAAACCCCCTTCATCGCCCACGTTGGTAGAGTATCCCTTTTCTTTAAGAAGGGCCTTGAGCGTGTGAAAGACCTCCACCCCTATGCGCAGGGCTTCGGAAAACCTTCCGCCCCCTACCGGAACTATCATAAACTCCTGAATATCAAGAGGGTTGTCCGCATGCACGCCTCCATTTATCACGTTCATAAGGGGCACGGGCAGTTTCTTAGCCCTTATACCGCCTATGTATCTGAAGAGGCTTATACCCAGCTCCTCAGCCATAGCCCTTGCAACCGCCATACTGACACCCAGTATGGCATTGGCTCCAAGCCTGCTCTTGTTGGGCGTGCCATCCAGCTCTATAAGAACCCTGTCTATAAGACCCTGTCTTTCCGCAGGGAGACCCACCAGCTCCTTTGCTATTATGGAATTCACATTATCCACCGCCTTCAGGACACCCTTGCCTAAATACCTTTTTGGGTCATGGTCTCTTAGTTCAAGGGCTTCTCTCTCTCCTGTAGAAGCACCGCTTGGCACAATAGCCCTACCCTTGGCACCAGATTCTAAGAAAACCTCCACTTCTACCGTTGGATTTCCTCTTGAGTCTAAGACCTCTCTGGCTCTTATAGCTTTTATGGCGGACATGAGAAAATTATAGCATATACTATTATCACCGATGGCTGTGCTTCTTATATTTCTGCTTCTTTCGGTTTCCTTTGCCAGAGATTACTGTCTTCAAGCGGTGGAAAACCCCTACGGAGAGCCTTACATAGACTATGCCTTCAGAAGGGCTGTGGAAAGGGCTGTTTTAGAAGCTGGAGGTAGGCTGAGCTGTAAAGAAGGTTCCAAAAGGGTAAGGCTTAAGGTGGAAAGCCTGAAAGAGACACCTATAGCCTTCACGCCACAGCAGAGGGTAAGCTCTTACAATTTAGAGCTAAAGCTTAGCCTTCAGGTGGAGGAGGAAAAAAAGGGCTTTTCTGTGGCAGTGCCTTATTCTCAGCCTACTGGGGGTCTTGGCGACCTTCCCAGAAGGAAGGCGGTAGATGATGCCTTTGGTATAATATACTTACAAATCTTAGAGTTCCTTGGAAGGAGGTAGTGAAATGCTTATAAACTACGAGACTTCAAAAAGTCTTCAAGAAGTAAGACAAGCTATAGAAGAAAAGGCAAAAGCAAAAGGTTTTGGTGTCATGTCCGTGCATGAAGTTTCCAACATACTCTCAAACAAGGGCGTGCCCATAAGCTATCAGTGTGTTATAGTGGAGGTATGTTCTCCAAGGCATGCAAGTCAGGTACTTTCCACAGACCCATACATTTCCACCGCCATGCCCTGCAGGATAGCCCTCTTTGAGAAGGAAGGAAAGACAGTTATAAGCACCATGGCCCCCACAGCTATGCTTGAAATGTATAACAGACCAGAGCTAAAAGATGTGGCGGAGGAGGTGGAAAAACTTATGAAGGAGATAATGGAGGAAGCTCTATGAAATGTCCGAAGTGTAAAGATGTGGAACTTCTTGAGGTGCAGAGGTATGGTGTGTTAATAGATACATGTCCTTCCTGCGGTGGTATGTGGCTGGACAGGGGAGAGCTTGCCAAGATAATAGAAGCTATAAAAAGGGCTGAACAAAGCGTTGATGAAGAGCTAAAAAGCATTACAAAGGAACATCCAGAGATTTACCGAAAATACGAAGAGTATAAGTACAAGAAAAAGAAAAAATCCATATTTGGTGAGCTTTTTGACATATTTGATTAAAAAATGGAAGCATACTTTATGAGGCGGGCTTTGGAGCTTGCCCGCCTGAGGAAAGGTCTTACGCATCCAAATCCTACTGTAGGCTGTGTAATAGTAAAGAACGGTAAGGTAATAGCTGAAGGCTACCATGAAAAGGCGGGCATGCCGCATGCGGAGGCGCTAGCCCTTCAAAAGGCAGGACAAGAGGCAAAAGATGCGGTCATGTATGTAACGCTTGAACCATGTACTCACTATGGAAGAACTCCTCCCTGCACAGATGCCATAATAAAAGCTGGACTTAAAAAAGTTTATGTGGCTACCCTCGACCCAAATCCCTTAGTGGCTGGTAAAGGTGTAGAAAGGCTCAGAAGGGCTGGCATTCAGGTAGAAGTGGGACTTTTGGAGGAGGAAGCAAGAAGGCTAAACGAGGATTTTTTTGTCTATATTACAAAAAAAAGACCTTACATAACCCTCAAGTGGGCTCAGAGCATCGATGGCTCTCTGGCTACCAAAAGTGGAAAGAGCAAGTGGCTTACAGGTGAAGAAGCAAGAACTTTTGCCCACAGGCTAAGAGCTGAAGCCACCGCCGTGCTGGTGGGTGTGGAAACGGTTTTGAGAGATGACCCGCAGCTTACCGTCAGGGCTTTTCAGCACGAACGCCAGCCCATGCGTATAGTCCTTGACCCGCACCTTCGCCTTCCAGAAGAGGCAAAGCTTCTGGATACCAAAACAGCTCCTACCATGATAATCACCGCCTCAGAAAACAGGGAAAAGATAAAGAGGCTTGAGCTTATGGGCGTTAGAGTGCTTCTTGCACCCATGAAGGGGGGACTTCTGGACCTTCAGGAGCTTCTAAGGGAGCTATACTTTATGGAAGTTATGCACCTTCTTGTGGAAGGTGGAGCAAGGACTCTTACGAGCTTTTTAAAAGCTGGTCTTTTTGACAGGTTATGGGTCTTTGTTGCACCCATCCTTTTAGGAGAAGGGAGAAGGATTGGAGACCTTGGCGTTGAAGATATACCGCAGGCTATAAGACTAAAGAGGAGAGAGCTTTTGACCTTTGGAGAAGACATGGCAATAGAATACGTGCGGGCGGAGAGCTTTTGATGAAAATACTTTTTATGGGAACTCCTGCTTTTGCACTCCCTTCTTTAAAAAGACTTTATGAGGAGTTTCAGTTGATAGGTGTTATCACTCAACCCGATAAACCCGCAGGAAGGGGGCAGAAGCTTACTCCTCCACCTGTAAAGCTCCTTGCTCATGAGCTGGGTCTTGAGGTCTTTCAGCCACAGAAAAAGTCAGAGCTTCTACCTATACTGGAAAGACTGAAACCTGACTGTGCGGTAGTAGTGGCTTATGGAAAGATTCTTCCACCAGAAGTTATAAAATTTCCCAGATATGGCTGTATAAACCTTCATGCATCGCTCCTTCCCAAATACAGAGGCTCAGCTCCTATTCAGCGAGCTTTAATGAGCGGTGAAAAGACTACAGGCAACAGCATAATGCTTATGGACGAAGGTATGGACACAGGACCATTGCTTGCTCAGGAGGAGGTCTTTATTGAAGAGGAAGACAATCTTCAGACTCTATCGGAAAAACTTTCAAAAAGTGGTGCGGAGCTTTTGATAAAGACCTTAAAGAGCTGGTTTGAAGGAAGGCTTGTGCCAAAACCTCAAGAGGGTGAGACCACCTACGCACCACCTGTGGAAAAGGAAGAGTATCGCATATGCTGGAAGGCGTCCGCAGAGAGCATAAAAGACCGGATAAGGGGGCTATATCCAGACTGCTATACCTTTACAGATAGGGGCGAGAGGCTCAAATTAATGAAGGTAAAAGTAGTGCAGGCAGAAGGCGAGCCGGGAGAAATTATAGACAGGAAAAACTTCATAGTAGCCTGTGGAGAAAAAGCCCTTCAGGTGTTAGAGCTTATAAGTCCAAAGGGTAAGAGAGTAAAGGGACAAGATTTTCTGAGGGGTTATCCTTTAGAGAGGCTTTTCTAACTCCATAGTCTTCCAAAGACCTCAAGGGGCATGTTGGGTTCTGGGTTTATATCCTCGGGTGCTGTAATGCCACGCCTGAACCTTTCCATACCTGCATAAGCTATCATCTGGGCGTTGTCTGTTGAAAGTCTTGGGTGGGGTATGTGTAGCTCAAAGCCAAGCCTTTCAGACAGCTCAGAAAATCGTCTTCTTAGCTCCGAGTTGGCAGAAACACCGCCAACCACCACAAGCCTTCTGACACCTGTTTTTTCCATAGCAAGCAGAGTCTTTCTCTCAAGCACATCTATAACCGCTTTTTGAAAAGAAGCTGACAAGTCTTCCTTTCTGCAGCTTTCTGTCTCTATCAGTCTTCTTACCGCAGTTTTAAGACCACTGAAAGACATATTTAGCGTATCTTCATCTATTAGAGGTCTTGGAAGCTCGTAAACAGGTTTTCCTTCCTTCGCAAGCCTGTCTATAATGGGACCACCCGGATAGCCAAGCCCCATAAGCTTTGCAACCTTGTCGTAGCTTTCACCGACAGCATCATCAAGCGTTCCACCAAGAAACATATACCTTCCAAAGCCCTCTACAAGATACAGGTCCGTGTGTCCTCCAGAGACGATGAGGGCTATAAAAGGATACTCTACCGGCTTTTCTAAGAAGACCGAATATATATGACCCTCTAAGTGATGCACTGGTACGAGTGGCTTTTTTAAGGTAAAGGCAATAGCCTTTGCAAAGCTAACACCCACCACAAGGGAGAGGATAAGACCGGGCGTTAAAGTGAAGGAAACAAAGTCTATCCTTCTTATGTCAAAGTTTGTATCTTTAAGAAGTTTGTCAAAAAGCGGAAGAAGGTTTCTTGTGTGTTCTCTTGCGGAAAGCTCCGGCACAACACCGCCGTAAGGGAAATGTACCTTAGCCTGAGAAAGAATTATGTCTCCTATAACTCCTCTTTCCTCCGAGTATATGCAGAGAGCCGTCTCATCGCAGGAAGTTTCAACCGCCAGTGTGAGCATAGGTTTTACCTGTTTTTATAAGCTCAACGGCCTTCCTTAGCTGTAAATCCATATCCATGTTCAGTATAACGCCCGTTGCACCCTCTAACCTCTTCTGTCTTATGTATTCTTGAAGCTTTTCTTCCTGTTCTTCCGTCATCTTCACCTCAATATCCGGCTGTATGCCTTTTTTGTTTATAAGCCTTCCAAGGGGAGTATAGTAATAGGCTATTGTGAGCTTTATGGCGGAGCCGTCCTCAAGGGGTATTATGTTCTGGACAGAAGCCTTTCCAAAGCTTCTTTCTCCCACAAGCACAGCCCTCTTATGGTCCTGAAGGGCACCAGCCACTATTTCGGAGGCACTGGCGGAACCTCTGTTTATAAGCACTACAAGAGGCATGTTTTCAGGCAGGACCGATTTTCTGCGGGCAAAATACCTGTTTATTTCGCCCTTCCTTGTTTTTGTATACACAATAAGCTTGCCTTCTGGCAGGAAAAGGTCAGAAACACCCACTGCCTCCGTTAAGAGCCCTCCTGGGTCGTTTCTAAGGTCCAATATAATACCCTTTACACCCTTAGATTGAAGGTCCTTTATTGCCCTTTCCACCTCCCTGCTTACTCCATCGGTAAACTGAGAAAGTCTTATGTATCCTATATCGTCAATCTTTGTCCATTTTACGCTATCCACCTTTATGATAGCCCTTTCAAGCTCCACCTTTATAGGTTTGTCTACACCCTTCCTTATGAGGGTAAGCACCACCTTTGTACCGGGTTTTCCTCTTATCCTTTTAACCACATCTATCAAATTCATGTTTGAAGTATCCTCTCCATCAATTTCAATTATCACATCACCGCTCCTTATACCGGCTCTAAAGGCGGGCGTGCCCTCTATGGGTGATATCACCATAGGCCTTCCCTTTTCCATGCCTATTTCTATACCCACACCACCAAACTCTCCGTGCGTTTCCTGACTAAATTCCTTATACTGCTCTGGAGTAAAGAAGGCTGAAAAGGGGTCAAGGGAGCGTAGCATGCCATTTAGAGCCCCGTATATCAAATCCTTCGTGTTTGTATTTTCTACATAATTCTCTTTAACGGTGCGTAAAACATCTGTAAACATGCGTAAATACTTGTAATCATCCTCCTGCTTATTGTTTTGAACAGCTCCAGCACCGCCTAAAACAAAACCCAAGATAAAGGTGGCTACCAAAAGGCTAAGCAGTTTAAATTTCCTCATCTTTTCTTCTCCTCCGTGCTAATAAATATAGCCTTTATATCCTTCAAATAAAAACTTACATCCCCAACATCTGAAACCGCCTTACAGTGGACTGTGGTGGGTATAAGGTATTCCTTCACGGACCCTTGTTTAAAGCTAAGACGAACTCTAAGGTTCTGCCCTTCCTGCGACAGCACCTCTACGGACTTCAGGCTCTTAAAGCCAACCGCATACTCTAAAGCCCCCTCCTTGACTTTGATATAATCTTTACCATTACACGCAAGACCTCTGAGGTTGTGCCTTATCCCTTCCCTGTCCTCCACCTCAATTAAAAGGTTCTTATCCTTTACAGGCTCAGCCATGGAAAGCAGGAAGGGAAGAGTAAAGAGCAATGCCCTTCTCATACCTTTAGATTATACCCTCTTCTTCATCTTTATGCAGTTTGTATATAAGGCTGTCCGTCAGGGCTATCCATGAGGCTTCTATTATGTTTTCAGAAACGCCTACCGTGCCCCACTTCCTCCTCCCGTCGGTGGATTCTATAAGAACCCTTACCTTAGCCCTCGTTCCTTCCGACTCATTTACTATACGCACCTTGTAATCTATGAGCTGAACCTCCTTAAGGTTGGGATAGAACTCCTCAAGAGCTTTTCTAAGGGCATTGTCTAAGGCACTGACGGGACCATTACCCAAGGAGGCGGTGTGTTGTTTTATGTCCTCTACGAAGAGCCTTACAGTTGCCTCAGAGACGGGGATAGGGTCTGTGCTTCTCTTTGCTATGAGAACCCTGTAGGCATCTAAATTGAAGTATTCCCGCACAAGTCCAAAGTGCCTTTTGCATAGCAGTTCAAAGGAGGCTTCAGCCGCCTCAAAGTGGTAGCCCTCCTTTTCAAGCTCTTTTATTTTCTCCAAAAGTTTTAAAAGCTCAGGGGACTTTTCGTCCACCTGTATGCCCATATCTTTTAGCTTGTATAAGAGGTTGCTTCTTCCAGAGAGGTCGGAAACGGTTATCTTTCTTCTGTTTCCTACAAGGGCGGGGTCAATATGCTCGTAGGTGTTTGCACTTTTTAAAACAGCAGAAGCATGCACGCCCGCCTTATGAGCAAAGGCACTTTCGCCCACAAAGGGCATGTTCCTTGGAAGTGGCATGTTGGATATCTCAGCTACAAAGTGGCTAAGTTCTGTGAGTTTTCTCAGGCTGTCTTCTGGAACAGCCTTAAAGCCCATCTTGAGCTGTAAGTTGGGTATTATGGAGCAGAGGTTTGCGTTTCCAGTCCTCTCGCCTATGCCGTTTATGGTGCCATGCACCTGCCTTGCACCCGCCAGCACCGCCATTAAGGAATTTGCCACTCCCGTGTCCGAGTCGTTGTGGGCATGTATACCTATTTTAGCCTTAGGAAAGGCTTCTACCACCCTTTTTGTTATTTCATAGACCTCATGGGGGAGGGTCCCTCCGTTTGTATCGCACAGCACCAGCCAGTCCGCACCACCCTCAAGGGCAGACCTTAAAACCTCAAGGGCATACTCAGGGTTCCTCTTATAGCCATCAAAGAAATGCTCCGCGTCAAATATTACCTCTTCCGCATGTTCTTTTAAAAGGCTAACCGAGTCATAAACCATCTGGAGGTTCTCCTCAAGGGTCGTTTTGAGAGCCTCCGTCACATGAAAGTCCCAGCTTTTACCAAATATGGTAATAACCCTTGCACCGGACTTTATGAGGTTTTCCAGCTGCGGGTCTTCTTGAGCCTTTTTGCCCGGTCTTCTTGTGGAGCCAAAGGCACATACCCTTGCATGCTGAAGCTTTAGCTTCTTGACCTTTTCAAAAAAAACCGTGTCTTTGGGGTTTGCACCGGGCCAGCCACCTTCCACATAATCTATACCAAACTCGTCAAGCTTCTGCAGTATTCTTAGCTTGTCCTCCACGGAAAAATTCACGCCTTCCGCCTGAGAGCCGTCTCTAAGGGTCGTGTCATAAATGAAAACCTTTTCCATGATATAAAATATATCACCTCTTTCTCAGCTTTCTTGGTCTTTCTTTGCTTTTTAGCCTCAGCTCCTGAAAGTTTCTTGGCAATTCCTCTTCATGGAGGCTCAAGGCTCTTATGCTTTCTCTAAAGGCTCTCTCAAGGTCATAAGTCCTGTAGTTCTTTATATAGTCCGGCAGGAGGTGATACTCGCCCCTCTGTATAGCCTCCACAAGCTCAAGGGCATAGGGTGAGAGCCTCAGCTCCTCTAACTTCACTTCTTCAAAGCCAAACCTGTAAAGCCCCGCAAGTAATAAAACCTCGTGGTAGCTCAGGCTCTGCTCCTGTTTTTCCCTTCGTGGCTCCACCTTCGGAACCCTTTCATTGAGGCTTGAAAGGGGTATGTGCGTAATATGGGAAAGCTCCTTCAAGATTTGGAACCTTTCCACGCTGTCTTTTATAAAGCCTGCATAGTATAGAAGCTCTTCCATGCAAGAGGTGTCTCCTTCTTTTATCCTTTTAATCAGCTCCTGCTGCACAGGAAGGGCAGTAGCTATGAGCCTTTTCAGCTCCGCAGGGTTTTTTCTTACAAAGGTGTCGGGGTCTTCGCCCTCAGGAAGATAAACCACCCTCACCTCAAGACCTGCCATAAGGAGGTGAGGCACCGCAGACCTTACCGCCTTCCTGCCCGCCTTGTCGCCATCATACAGCAGTATTACCCTCTTTGCCAGCTTAGATATAAGCTGTGCCTGTTCCTGTGTGAGGGCGGTGCCAAGGGGAGCCAGAACGTTCCTGAAGCCCTCCTGCCAGAGGCTTATAAGGTCAAAGTATCCCTCCACCAGCAATACCTCTCCAGATTCCCTTATGTAGTCCTTTGCTTCATAAAGACCAAAAAGGCTTTTTCCCTTTTTGAAAACCTCCGACTCTGGCGAATTTATATACTTTGGAGGTGAGCCGTCAAGGCTACGCCCTCCAAAGGCAACAACCCTGCCGGACATATCCCTTATAGGCACTATCAGCCTTCCCTTGAAAAGGTCTCTGTATATGCCCTTTTCTACGCCTGTTATGTTGGCGGTTCTTTCATAAACCTCAAGCAAGCCTTCCCTCTTTAAAAGCTCCACCAAAGCGGATGTGTCCCCCCCGTAGCCCAGCATGAACTTCAAGGCTGTCTTCATGGAAATGCCCCTGCTTTGCAGATAATCAAGAGCCTGCCTGCTACTTTTTAGCTCCTCATGGTAAAACTCCGCCACCCTCCTCAAGGCGGTAAATAACTTATCTTCCTTCCCTCCTTTCTCTATCCTGATGGGTATCCTGTATCTTTCAGCCAGCCTCTGAAGGGCTGTCCAGTAATCCACATTTTCATAGAGTGATACAAACTTTACCGCATCACCACCCACACCACAGCCAAAGCACTTGAAAATACCCTTTGAGGGCGACACGTAAAAAGAGGGCGTATCATCTGGATGGAAGGGACACCTTGCAGTGTAGTTATTCCCCACCCTTTTTAGCTCTATGTAAGAGGATATGACATCTACGATGTCAATTTTTGCCATAAGGTCCCTTAGAGAGGGCATACTATTAATAATAATGCTAAGGGTTGCCCTGACGCGAGCGAAGGAAGACATACAAAAAGACAAAGCTTTATTTGAAGGTGAAGGTTTTCAGGTGGTAGAGCTTCCCCTTATAAAGGAGGTGGCTCTCAGATTTGAAGTACCAGAGGTTAAGTTTGACTTTGTAGTTTTTCAAAGCCCGAGGGCTGTCAGGCTTTTTCTGTCAAGACACAGGCTGTCTGATGAGAAGATAGTGGCGGTGGGGGAAAAGACAAAAAGGGCTGTGGAAAGTGAAGGCTATAAGGTATGGGCTGTGCCGGAGGAATACTATTCAGGAGCCATAGTGGAGCTTTTCAGAGGAAAGAGGGGTAGGGTTTTGATACCGAGGTCTGCCATAGGCAGGGATGAGGTGGTGGAAGGGCTGAAGGCTCTGGGCTTGGAGGTCTTTCCTCTTGAGGTTTATACGGTGGAGCCTGTGTTGTATGAAGAAAGTGAGCTTGTTGATAAGCTTAAGCCCTGCCATGCGGTGGTTTTTGCCAGCCCCTCGGCGGTAAAGGGTCTTGTTGCAAACTTGCCAAAGGAAAGAGCCATAAGCCTCTTAGAGGGTAAAAGGCTTGTATGCATTGGCAAAACTACAAAAGAAGTCCTTAACTCTCTATTGGGTGTTGAGTGTCTGATGCCTGAAAAACCGACGATGGAGAAGGTGGTGGAACTGCTCAAGAGCCTGGCATAGATTTTGCGTATAATTGAATTTGAAATGCTACAGAAGACCATAAGCGATACCATAGACTTTGAGGGCATAGGTGTTCATAGCGGAGAAGTCTCCAAGATACTGCTACATCCTGAAAAGGAAAACACTGGTGTAAGGTTCCTCATAAAAGGCGTTTATATACCGGCTCACTATGCATATGTAAAAGGTACAGAACATGCCACCCTTCTTGGTAAAGAAGGCGTGAGCGTCAGCACCGTGGAGCATCTTTTGGCGGTTCTTTACATGCTGGGTGTGGATAACATTACCGTTGAGTTTCTCAGAGGCTATGAGGTGCCCATCTTAGATGGCAGTGGTTATCATTTTTATAAGGCAGTCAAGGAAAAGGTTCTTGAGCTTTCTTCTCCTGCACGTGTGTTAGAAATACAAGAAGCCTTTGAGTATAGAAACTGCAGGGCATACATCAAAATAGAGCCATATGAAGGTTTTTGTGCTTACTACAGGGGTTATGTAAGGGGCATGCTTGAAGATGGGCAGGTACAATACTGCGGAAATCCCAAGGAAGTGGTCTTTGCCAGAACCTTCTGCTATGAAGAGGATGTGGAAAGGCTTCTGAGCATGGGTCTTGCAAAGGGCGGTAGCCTAAAGAATGCGGTGGTAATAGGCAATGGCTTTGTCCATAACCCGGAGGGTATGAGGTCAAAGGATGAGCCTTTAAGGCACAAGCTGCTGGACCTTATAGGGGACCTTAGCCTCCTGGGATGCAGGATACGGGGCAAAGTATATTCATACCTGGGCGGGCACAGGCTCAACTATGAGTTTGTAAGGAGCCTGGCGGAAAGGACTTTCTCCACAAGCCTTGCGTCCTCCTCCGTATCCACACCGTGATAGTAATTGCTCGTTAGCAATACCTTTATCCTGTAGCCCGCTTCCAAGAGCCTTAGCTGTTCAAGGGATTCAAGCTCTTCCAGAAGACCTCTTTTCATGCCAACAAAGTCCATCAAGACCTCTTTTCTGTAGGCATATATGCCCACATGCTTGAGGGGATATAAGGAAGAGGAAGCCTTCATGTATGGTATAGGAGACCTTGAAAAGTAAAGGGCTGTATGGTCCTTATCAAGCACCACCTTGACCGCATGCGGGTCCTTATAAGCCCCTTCGTCTCTCAAGGCAAGGGTTGCCACAGAGCATTCTTCAAGGGCTGAAAAGAGCCTTTTAACATCTTCTTCATAAACGAAGGGTTCATCCCCCTGATAGTTTATAACCAGCTCCACATGCTCATCTCTTATAGCATAGGCTACCCTGTCGCTTCCAGAGGGTAGGTCTGAAGGTGTTAGTCTTATTTCTACTTTAAGGTCTTTGACCGCCTCCACCACCTCCGGGCTGTCTGTAGCAAGTATAACACGCTCACCCGTTGTCAGACAGCCCTCCACCACCCACCTTATGAGAGGCTTGCCAAGGACTGGCAATAGAGGCTTTTTCTTCAACCTTGTGGAGCCAAGCCTTGCGGGTATAACGATGACCCTTTTCATTTTGTTTGCAAATATACGAAGATGATAAGGAGTATCAGGATTATAAAAACCAGAAGCACAAGAAGCCTTCTGTAGAGAGAGACCTCTGCGGACAGGGATTTTATCAAATCTTCCTTTGTTCTTGAAAGGCTTTCAATGCTTTGAATATAATCGGAAAGTTTTTCCACCTTTTCCTTTAGAGCCTCCTTTTCCGCCTCAAGCTTGAAAACCCTTTCATGAAGTTCTTCCTCTCTGAGAGTTAGCCTTTTTACTTCCTCCTGACACTTTTCCAGCTTCTCAAGACATTCTCTAAACTTGTCATACTGCTCCTGCATCTTCTTTAAGAGCCCTCCTTCTTAACTTCCTTTTGTATTCTTCCAAGGCTAAAGCCTCCTGCTCCAAGTACAGAGCCTCCCGGTCTATAAGATTGTCCCAATCCACCTTGTGAGCTTCAAACCATGGACCGTCGGAGCAGGCAAGCAAATATTTACCCTCCACCATTACCCTACACACCAAGCACAAGCCAACCGCATCCAGCATATGCACGCTCACCATGGCTATTACGGGCGTGTTAGGATATAAGTTTAAAAGCTCCTTTGAAAGCCGGTTGCTGCCAGCGGAAACCACAAGGTCAGCCTCACAGGCTTTCAAATCATTTAATACTTCTATACTATCAAAGACCTCCTTTGCTAAAGCCTCCAGATACAGAGGCTCTGAGGTATGGCAGAGGTATAGACTGTTTCCCTCTTTTTTTAAGAACTTTGCCACGTTTATAGCCGGTGCTATTCCCCAGGAATGTGTATAAAAGACAACCCGCCCGTAGTTTTTCACTGGAAAGGGCTTGCCGAGAGGTCCCGCCACGTAAAAAAGCCCCTCACCCTCTTCTAAAAGTTCAAGGGTGGACCTGCCAACGGCTTTTATAAAACACGTAAAGCCCTCCTCAAAGGTTTCCAGTATGCTTACCGGAACAGGCTCTGAGCCTTCAGTAAGCTGAAGCATGACAAACTGTCCTGCCTGAGCCCTGCTTATGTGGGGTGCCTGCACCTTAAGGAGGCAGGCATCTTCAGATAGCCTGATTTTTTCCAATACCTTGTACATTGCAAATAATTATAATCTCAGTAAGAGCCTATACACAGGAGCTGTATTGTCTCCCCTTAGCTAACCTAAGCCGGTGGAAGTTTAACCACCCTTGACAAACTTCTTAATTTATTTAGAATATTCTTATATTCTTATACAGGAGGTTAAAAGATGACGATGGATAGAGCTTTAAGGCTCACTTCCGGTTTGGTGTTGTTGCTTGTTTTCCTTATAGCGATAATGCCTTCTGACGTGCATTGGTTCTGGAAGGCTTTTATAGTTTTTATGTCTTTAAACCAGATACAATCCGCCTTTACCAACTGGTGTCCCGTGGTGAGCCTCTACAGAAGGCTGGGTATAAAGGAATGCTCCTGTTAATCGGTCTCTAACTCTATTTCACAGCCTTCCTTTTCTATAACAAGCTGGCAGGTGAGCCTTCTGTTTTCCTCATATTCTCCTATTCTCCACAGGGTTTCCTCTTCCTGTTCAGAGGGCTCCGCAAGGCATTCAAGCCCTTTGAGGACGGTGCATACGCATACACCACACTGCCCGTCCGTGCAACCAAACTCCACGCCTGCCTTCTCTATCTCATGATGAAGGTCTCCAAACTTAACGCCTGCAGGTATTTCAATAACCTTTTTGTTTATCTTTACCTTAGCCATGCCTATTATTTTACGCCAACAGAGCCTTATTAGCCTTGAGATATCTCAATGATTTTACAGAACCTGCCGGAAAGCCTGCCAAGTGGCTTTAAGACCCTGTAGTCAAGGCTTTCCGCCCCCGCAAAAACTACCCTGCCAAATATGAGGTCGTAGTCAAAAAGCTCCTCATGCTTTAAAAGCACGCATTCAAGCCACGCCTTTGCCTTAGCAACCCTTGGCACCTTTACCTTAATGGAGCTTGCCCTTTCTACATGAAGAGCCTCAAACTCGCTCACCTCCGGAGGAAAGTCTTCTGAGCTTTCTTCCACAAGCTCAAGTAATTCTTCTGAAACGAAGTTTATCACAAACTCCTTTGTTTCCAGTATATTTCTGGCCGTATCCTTCCTTCTTCCATCTTCACGCCTTGATATGGATATGAGAACCACAGGCGGCTCGTCGCATACCGCGTTGTAAAAGCTAAAGGGGGCAAGGTTGGTAATGCCCTCCGCACTGAGGCTGGAAACCCAGGCTATGGGTCTTGGAACCACCAGCTTAGTAAGTACCTCATACGGGTCAAAGCCTTCTGGCTTTTCCATATCAAAGAGCATAAAAGCTATTTTAAAATATCTGGCTTATGAGGCTGCTTTCCCTTGATACCTCCTTTTCCTTCATAAACCTGACCCTTATAGAAGAGGGCAGGGTGCTTGTCCATCACTGTAAGGATGAGGGCAAAAAGACCCTTGAGTACCTACCAAAGGTTTTTAAGGAGATAGACATAGACCCCTATCAGGTGGATGCCTACGCAGTCTCCTTGGGTGTTGGCTACCTGACTTCCCTTCGTATAGGCATCACCTTCATAAAGACTATTGCCTATTTGACAAAAAAGCCCGTTGTTTCTTATGAAAACCTTCACATGCTTTGCCTTTTTGTGAAGGAGCCTAAGGAAAAGGTGTGTGCCCTGAGGGTGAGCAATAATGTTTTTTACAGAGTATGCAGGGAAGGCGTGATAAGTCCTGTAATGCTTGATAAAGGAGATATGCCAGAGCTTCCTGTTGTTAGTCTGTCAGGTCAGGGGATAGGGGGTCTGGAGCTTGAATACTTCCCCTTTTCCCTATATGGAGGTCTTTGGGCTTATGAGAAGCTAAGGGCGGGTTATGAGGGCGATAAGCTCATGAGCCTTGAGCCTCTTTATCTGAAACCTGCTGTTTAGCCTAATAACACTTGGCAGTTTAATAAGCCTTCATAGGCTCTTTTAAGTCCCTTCATGTCCGTTTATTCTCTTGTGGCTTTTCCTACCCTTTGCAGAACCTGCCTGAATTTTAGTTCAATAACCTCAAGCATAACTTCTTAAGCCTCAAGCAAAAGACTTTTTGCTATAGAAGCTAGGAAAGTTCAACCTCAGGATAATAACTTTTCAAAGTCTCAAAAGGGTCTTTGTTGATTATCAGCTCTCTGTGAAGGTTTTTAAGTCTGCTTCTGTCTTTCTCAGACCTTATAAGCCTTTCCACCTCTTCTGGGACACTCCCAAGCCTTAGCTCAATAACCTCAAGAACCATATCTTGGGCGTCAATCAATA
>JAUQQK010000011.1 GCA_030549905.1 Aquificota bacterium
ACTATAGTCCTTGTAGAAGTAGGTACAGAAAACTCATCACAGGCTATTTTAAGATACTCCCTTTCTTTTGCCCACTGCTCCAGCTTATACAGAAAGTTCTGAGTTCCTTCTCCATAAACCCAGCTCACTCTAAATATTAGATAGTTTTCAAGGTAGTTCCTTACCGCTTCTTCTCCCAAAAGCTTGCTAAGAGCATATTTATTTAGTGGATTAGGCTGGTCTTCTTCTGTATAAAGTCCTTCCTTTTTTCCATCAAAGACGTAGTCTGTAGAATAGTGTATGAGAAAAGCCCCTGTTTCCGCACAAGCAATAGCAAGGTTAGAAACTCCGAAGGTATTAACCTTCAAGGCTTTTTCAAATTCTTCTTCCGCTTTATCTACAAGATTATAGGCTGAACAGTTTATTACCACATCTGGCTTTATATCTTTTATAGTTTTAAGGACTTTTTCAAAGTCTGTAATATCAAGCTCTTCTTTCCCAAAAGCGACAAAGTCTGTACCTTGCCTTTCAAAAGTTTTGATAAACTCTCTTGCAAGCTGTCCTTTTGCACCAGTTATGAGGTATTTCATCAAAATTCCTCCGTATCTAATATACTCTCCAGTATCTTTTTCAGGTATGGAATGTCTTCCTTTATTGTTACCCAGACCAGCTGATAATCTATACCAAAGTATTCGTGTATAAGAATATCACGCATACCTGCTATTTCCTTCCAAGGAACATCCGAATGTTTCTTTCTAAAATCCTGAGGAAGATGTTTTACCGCTTCCCCTATTAACTCAAGACTTCTCACAAAAGCCCTTTTTAAAGTCTCATCTTCTATGAACTTTTCAAAAGTCAAACCTTCAGAAGTTTTAATAAGATATTCACATTCCTTCATTATGTCTTCTAAGTAAGCTTGAATTTCCCTTTTCTTCCTACCTTTAAACATACATAACTTCTTTAAGTATTCTTTTACCTATCCTCGGTTTTAGAGCTGGTTTTGATACTAAATCTACCTTCCTTATTCCAAGCTGTTTTTCCAGAAAATGTTTTAGTTCTACAAACTTGATTAAACTTATAGCTTCTTTAAACTCTACAAGTACATCAAGGTCGCTTTTCTTTGTTGGAGTACCCTTTGCGTAAGAACCAAATATTCCTATATTCTTCACTTTATACTTCTCTTCCAACACTGGTTTTAAAGCCTTCAATTTTTCCTTTATTTCATCTAAGGGTTTCATATTCATTAAGTATAAACCTTTCTCCAGTATTCCTCCAACTCGGATAGTTTTCTTTCTACCCACTTAAAGTTTTCCACATACCACCTTACTGTTTTCTCAAGTCCTTCTTCAAAGCTAGTTTTTGCTTTCCAGCCAAGTTCCTTTTCTATTTTATCTGTGCTTACGGAATACCTGTAATCATGACCGGGTCTGTCTTTTACAAACCTTATCAAGCTTTCAGGCTTGCCAAGTAGCTTTAATATAGCCTTTACTACTTCAATATTTCTCTTTTCTATACCGCTCCCCACATTGTATATCTCACCAATCTTACCTTTTTCCATTATGAGCATAACAGCTTCCGCACAGTCTTCCACATAGAGCCACTCCCTTACATTAGACCCGTCACCGTACACAGGCACTGGCTCGTTTCTGAGAGCTTTTACAATAACCACAGGAATGAGTTTTTCAGGATATTGCCAAGGACCATAGTTATTAGATGGTCGGACGGTTATTACAGGAAGACCGTATGTTCTGTAGTAGGCTCTTCCAAGCATGTCCTGTGCCGCTTTGCTTGCAGAGTATGGAGAATTCGGTTTAAGACAGGATTCTTCTGTAAATTTGCCCTCCTTTATTTCTCCATACACCTCATCTGTAATTATATTTACAAAAAGCTCTACTTTGAATCTCTTTGAAAGCTCAAGCAAGTTATAAGTCCCTTCCACATTCGTCCTTAGGAAGGCTGATGGGTCTAAAATACTTCTATCTACGTGAGTTTCTGCAGCGAAATGAACTATTACCTGAGGTTCTTCCTTTTTAAAAACTTCTTCTAAGCTTTCAAAGTCTCTTATGTCTGTTCTGTAAAAGGTGTATTTTCCTTCCACATCTTTAAGCCTTTCTAAGTCTCCAGCGTAGGTGAGTGCATCTACAACTACCACTTGATAGCCAGTATATATGGCTTTCCTTACGAAAAAACTTCCTATAAACCCTGCACCGCCTGTAACAAGTATTTTCTTCACAGTAGGTCTTCCTCCTTCAAATCTTTCAGATAAGGTAGATTTTTATCTTTTTCAGAAAGTATGGGCTCTTTTATGTCTTCTAAGGGCCATTGTATGCCTATATCCGGGTCATTCCACCTTATACCTGCATCGTGCTGAGGTGAATATTCCGCACCGGAGACTTTATATATGACTTCCGCATAGTCTGATAGTACCAGAAAGCCATGAGCAAAACCTTCGGGTATCCATAGCATATGTTTGTTTTCTTCAGAAAGAATCACTCCAACCCACCTACCAAAGGTGGGACTGTTTTTCCTTATATCTACCGCCACATCAAAGATAGTACCTTTTATACAGCGCACTAATTTACCTTGAGCTTTAGGCTTTTTCTGGCAGTGAAGTCCTCTAAGTACGCCTTTTACAGAAGCTGAATGATTATCTTGAATAAAAATCGCCTTTATGCCAAAGGCTTCAAAATCTGACCTTTTGTAAAACTCAAGGAAGAACCCTCTCTCATCTTTAAAAACCTTAGGTTTTATGAGAACCACTTCGGGAATTTCTAAAGGTTCAAACTCAAAAGGCATGCACCTCTTCCTCCGCAAGCCTTCTTAAATACTTTCCATAATCTGTCTTATCCATCTTCTTTGCCAGTTTTAGAAGGTCTTCTTTTGATATCCATCCGTTTCTGAAGGCAACTTCTTCAGGACAACCTATCATAAGACCTGTTTTCCTTTCTATAGTGGCTACGAAGTTGCCTGCCTCAAGAAAGCTTTCATAAGTGCCTGCATCAAACCACGCAAAACCACGTCCAAGCAGTTTGACTTTAAGCTTTCCCAATTTCAGATATTCTTCAAGCAAAGAAGTTATTTCTAACTCACCTCTTGCGGAAGGTTTTACATTTTGAGCAAGCTTGCACGCCTGCCCATCAAAGAAATACACACCTATTACCGCATAATGAGATTTAGGTTTTTTGGGCTTTTCTTCAATAGACAACACATTGCCCTGCTCATCAAACTCCACTATACCAAACCTTTCCGGGTCATGTACATAATAACCAAAACAGTACGCTCCACCACTGCTTTCCACTTCCTTTTTAGCTGACTCTAAAAGCTTAGGAAGGTCATGACCATAAAGGATATTGTCTCCCAAAAGGTAAAGGACCGGTTCGTGTTCTATATAAGGACTACAGAGCAATATGCCTTCAGAAAGTCCTCTCGGTTTTTCTTGAATAACGTACTGTATCCTTATACCAAATTGAGAACCATCTCCTAAGAGTTTTTCAAAGAGGGACTTATCTTGAGGATTTACCACCATGTATATGTCTTTTATTTTTAGAAGCATAGCCAAGGAGAGTGGATAATAAATCATCGGCTTGTTATAGATAGGTAAAAGGTGTTTGTTTATTATCTGTGTAGTAGGATATAGCCTTGTGCCTGAACCTCCCGCAAGAATTATGGCTTTCACAATAACCTTAAATTATATCATTTTCTGAGTTGCATAATACATTATTACTTTTCTATTATGGTCTCTTCCACTTTCATGCCAAAGTGCCTGCCTTCCTGCTCCACATAACCAAGCACTTCATCACCTTCTTTTAGCTCCGCTACAGATATGGGCGTGCCGTCAGGTCTTGTAAGTCTTATGGTTTCCGCATTTTGAAGGACTGCGCTGAGCTTTTTGTTTTCATATTTTCCTTCCACAAGGAGCATAGGTCTTCTTTCCACCTTTGCCCTGCCCACATAAACGAGCCTTCCCCTTCCCTGATAGTCATAGACCATCACGGGGTCTCCTGCGGAAAGCTCACATAAATATTTGGTTTTGTTGCCCGGAACTCTTACATACATATGCACAGCACCAGCGTTTACCCTAAAGGGTCTTGAAGCCACGTAGGGGTTTTCTTCCGTCTCCGCATGCACTAAAAACATGCCACCTGAGGAGTTGCCCACCAGCATACCCTCACCCCTCTGGAGCAAAGATGTAGTATCCACGCAGACCCTGTCTCCCAGTCCCAAGGGTAGTATGCGGGTTATCTTAACTACCACAAGGGGAAGTTTTTCTTCTTCCTCTTCAAGCACTCTTCCCACCTTCTTTATGGTGTTTATGTCCTCGCTTTTTAAGACTATGCCCTTCACGCCCTTTTCAAGCACCCTTATGGCAAGCCTTGCCTCCTCTTCGTTTTTGACAACTGCATAAAGCTCTTCCCTCTGAGCTATAAGGTTTTCCAAGGGTATTATGGTCCAGTCGGTGGTTTCCACTATCACCTTTGTGTGGGGTGGATACTTGCCCGCACGTTCTTCATCTTCTTTGCCCCTTATGAGCACATACTCGTAGTCTTTTCCTTCCAGAAGGTCTGGTCCTTCTTTGGAGGCTACTAGAACCCTGCCTAAGGCTTTGACCTCCTGAGCCTTTGATGGGTCGGAAAGGAGTATCACCCTTGCCCCTGCCTCAAGGGCTGAGGTGATTAGCTTTTTATCATAACTTTGAGCCCAGTACCAGAAGTCCTTCATAAAAAAGATTATACCCTTTCTTTTATTAAGGAAAGCACCTTTTGAACCACGTCCTCCACGCTTAAGTCTGTGGCGTCTATAACTATGGCATCTTCCGCCGGCTTAAAGGGGTACTGGGGTCTATTTTTGTCCCTTTCGTCCCTTTCTATGACCGCCCTCAGGATCTCCTCGTAGCTAACAGAAAGCCCTTGAGCTTTGAGCTGTTCGTACCTCCTTCTTGCCCTCTCCTCGGGGCTTGCGGTGAGAAATATTTTTATGGGTGCGTCTGGAAAGATGTGCGTGCCAGCATCTCTTCCTTCTGCTACCACTTGACTGTCTCCCACTAAAGCCCTGAAAAAACTGTTTATCCTTTCCCTGAAGGCTGGAAGGGAGGCTATCTGAGAGGCAACTTTGCCCACCTCCTCTGAACCTAGAAGCCCGCTTATTTCCTGCCCTTTATAGAAGACCTTTGTTTCTCCTATATCTGTAATTACTTCCGGTGGCTTCTCAAAGAGCTTCAAGACCTCTTCCCCTTTCAGGCTTTCCTTTAAGCACGCATAAGCAAAGGCTCTGTATACTAAACCCGTGTTCAGGTATGGTATTCCAAGCCTTTTTGAAAGTTCCCTTGCTACCGTGCTTTTCCCGCTGCCCGCCGGACCGTCTATGGCTACCTTCATCAGAAGAAGCTTCTACCTCCTGAAGATACACCTCTGAGTTTTAGTTCAAGGTCCGCAGGCCTGGAGGCATACATGAGGGCTGTGTTGTAATCTATAAGCCCCCTCCTGTATAGCTCCTCTAAGTGCTGGTCAAAGGTCTGGGTGCCATACACAGATTTGCCCTTTTCTAAAAGCTGTGGAATCTCGTCAAACTTGGTGGTGTCCACTATGCATTCCTTTATGGCAGGTGTGTTTATAAGCACTTCCACCGCAGGCACCACGCCCTTACCGTCCGCCCTTGGCAAAAGCCTTTGAGAAAAAATGGCTACGAGGGTTTCCGCTAACTGTATTCTTATCTGTTCTCTGACCTCAAGGTTGAACATGCCTATTAGCCTGTTTATAGTCTCCTTTGCATCAAGGGTATGAAGGGTGGAGAAAACAAGGTGTCCTGTCTCTGCCGCCTGAAGGGCTATCTGTGCTGTTTCCGCATCCCTTATCTCACCTACCATTATCACATCCGGGTCTTCTCTCAAAGAGGCACGCAGACCCCTTGCGAAAGAAGAAGTATCTATACCCACCTCACGCTGGACTATAAAGGCTTTGTTATCCTTGAATAGGTATTCTATAGGGTCTTCTATGGTAACTATCACACAGTCTCTTACCGCGTTTATGTTGTCTATAAGAGATGCAAGGGTGGTGGATTTACCAGAGCCCGTGGGGCCTGTAACCAGAATAAACCCTTTCGTATTTTCAAGGGCTACCTTTTTCATGACTTCTGGAAGGTTAAGGCTCTCAAAGGCAGGTATGGTAAAGGGTATCACCCTAAAAGCAAGTCCTATGGTGGTTCTCTGCCTGTATATGTTGACCCTGAAACGTGCCACGCCGGGCAAGGAGTAAGAGGTGTCTGTTTCTCCGTATTCTTCAAACTCCGCCAGCTTCCTCCTGTTTTTCTCTAAAATCTCCTTTACAATTAGTTCTATTATCCTGTCATCAAGTTCTGGGAAGTCTTCAAGCCTTTCAAGCCGTTTTTTAGCTCTTATTACAGGCTTGCTGCCCGTCTTTATGTGGATGTCAGAAGCCTTTAATTCAATTGCCTTTTTAAGTATCAGCTGAAGCAAGCCCGGCCACCTCCTTTACTTTTTTTTCAATCTCCTGAGCAAGTTCTAAGTTTTCCTGCAGGAACTTCTTTGCCTGCTCTCTACCCTGTCCGAGCCTTACATCTCCATAGCTATACCATGCACCGCTCTTGTTTATAACTTTTAACTCCACCGCCGTGTCAATAAGGTCGCAGAGTTTGCATATACCTTCTCCGTATAGAACATCGAACTCGGCTTCCTGGAAGGGTGGAGCCAGTTTGTTTTTGACCACCCTGACCCTTACCCTGTTGCCGGATTTTTCCCCTCCACCGTCTTTTACCTCACCTACACGCCTTACATCCAGTCGCATGTCCGCAAAGAACTTTAAAGCTCTACCTCCTGGCGTGGTTTCTGGGTTTCCGAACATGACCCCTATCTTTTCCCTCAGCTGGTTTATGAAGATTATTGCCGTGTTTGCCTTGTGTGCCATACCCTTAAGCTTTCTAAGAGCCTGAGACATGAGTCTTGCCTGCTTGCCCACATGCGCCTCTCCTATCTCACCCTCCAGCTCATCCTTTGGCACCAGAGCAGCCACCGAGTCTATCACTATCACATCCACCGCATTGCTTGCCACTAGGCTTTCTACTATTTCCAGTGCCTGTTCTCCATAGTCGGGCTGTGATATAAAGAGGTTTTCAGTGTCAACACCTATTCTTTCCGCATATTTAGGGTCAAGGGCATGCTCCGCATCTATGAAGACGGCCACTCCACCACCTTTTTGGGCTTCCGCTATTATGTGAAGTGCAAGGGTAGTCTTACCAGAAGACTCAGGTCCAAAAATCTCTATTATTCTTCCCTTTGGAATGCCACCAATACCCGTGGCTATGTCGAGGGCTATGGAACCTGTTGGTATGGTTTCCACTTTAACCTTTTCTGCCTTTTTAAGGGGCATTATGGAGCCTTTGCCAAAACGCCTTTCTATGCTTACAAGAGCACTCTCTAAAGCTTTTCTTTTCTCAAGAGCCTCCTTCTGGGTTTCCTCTATCATATCCTTCTCCTTGTTAATATTCTACCACCCTTGGCACCACAAAGAAGGAACCTTCCGCATGCGGAGCCTGAGAAAGCACAAGAGCCGGGTCAAAGTCTTTCTCGGGTATGTCTTCCCTCATGGGCGTCTCTTCAAAGTGGGGTGTGTAAGGCTCAATGCCTTCTGTGTTTATTTCCTGAAGCTTTTCCACAAAGCGCAGTATCCTGTCAAGCTGTTCCGTTAGCTTCTCCTTTTCCTCCTCTGTAAGCTTAAGCCTTGCCAGATGCGCCACTTTTTCAACCTTCATAGGAATAAAATATAAACTGACCGCTCTGAATTTGCTACCCTTCCCTCAGCCCTTTTGGAAAAAGCCCCTCAGAAGCAGGATAAAAATGGCTATGCTTATGCTGGCATCTGCCATGTTGAAGGCAGGCCAGGAGAGGCTTCCGTAGGAAAGGTATATAAAGTCCCTTACCTGTCCCAGAAAGAGCCTGTCATAAAGGTTTCCAAGAGCACCGCCTGCCACCATACCCATGAGCATGCTGTTTGTAGCATCCTTTACTCTCATGGAGTATATAAATGTGAAGACTAAAGCAAGAAGAGGTGTGAGGATAAGGAGCGGAACCCTTATAAAATCTGGTGCATTAGCAAAGAGTCCAAACGCAACGCCCTTGTTGTAGACAAGCACTAAATGAAGAAAAGGCAGAAGGCTTATATCCTTGTCCCTTAAATGGCTTTCCGCCAGATGTTTCGTGTAGAGGTCTGTTAAGAGAACAAGTAGCAGGGCAGAAAGGTATATTAAAGCATGTTTTCTAAGGCTTTTTTCCATAGCTCTTCCAGACTTTTTACTTTTTCTTCCAGAAGTTTTTCCTCGTTGTTTTTAAGCACAAAGAGGTTTTCTTTTAAGACCCTTCCCAAAAGTAGCCAGTTCAGTCCCTTAGCCTCTACCATCTCCTTTAGCTCCTGAGCTCTTTCTCTGTCCGTGCTTACCACCACCAGGGTGGGGTTTTCAGAAAAGAGGAAAAAGTCAAGCCTTTCCTCCACGTAGAGGCTCAGCTCAAGTCCAAGCTTTGTTCCAAAAAGGCACTCAAGGAGGCACACTATAAGACCACCTACTGATACATCGTGGGCAGACCTTATAAGGTCTTTATCTATAAGCTCTATCAGCAGTTCATGGAGAGCCTTTTCTTTCTCTAAATTAACCGCCGGCACACTGCCCTCCACCCTTCCATGCACCACCTTCAGATACTCGCTTCCAGCCACAGACAGCTCTTTCCTTATATCCCCTATGAGGAAGACCAGATGACCTTCTTCCTTGAACCTGTGGTCTACGAACTTCCTGTTCTCTATCTTGCCCACGGCCACTAAAATAGGTGTGGGGTAGATGTTTCTTATCTCCTGAGCTTCTACCGTCTCGTTGTACAGGGATACATTACCGCTCACCACTGGCACGCCGAAGAACTGGCAGGCGTCCGATATACCTTCTATAGCTTTTATCAGTTGCCACATTATCTGAGGTCTGTCGGGGTTTCCGAAGTTAAGGCAGTCTGTTATACCTAAGGGCTTTGCACCCACGCATGCAAGGTTTCTTAGGGCTTCTGAAACCGCATACCTGCCCCCCTCGTAGGGGTCAAGGTAGAAAATCCTGCCGTTGCCCTCGCAGGTGATGGCTATGAGCCTTTCACTGCTTACCTCTGGTCTTACAACCCACTTTACCCTCAAAATGGCCGCATCTCCACCGGGTTTTAAGACCGTGTTGGTGCCCACCTGATGGTCATACTGGCTATAAACCCACTCCTTTGAACATACATTCAGGGAGGTTAAAACCTTAAGAAGGGCTTCTTTTAGGTCTGGCTCTGGCAGGCTCTTCTGGTCAAAGCCTTTAACCCTTTTTATGTATTCTGGCTCTTCGTAGGGCTTTTCATAGACCGGTGCCTCCGAGACTATCAGGCTTACTGGAAGCTCCGCCACAGGCTCCCCTTTGTAGAAGGCTATAAAGACTTTGTCCTCCGTGAGCTTTCCCACCACCTCACCCTCAAGATGGTAATAATCCGCAAGCCTTTTGAGCTCCTGCGCCTTTTCCTCCGTGGTGGCTATTAGCATTCTCTCCTGACTTTCTGAGAGGAGTATCTCAAAGGGCGTCATACCTTCCTCTCTAAGTGGCACCCTATCCAGAAACAGCTCCACACCGCATTCAGACTTGCTTGCAAGCTCTGAGCTTGCACCTGCCAAGCCTGCAGCCCCTAAGTCCTGAAGCCCCTCCACAATCCCTTCCTCTATAGCTTTCAAAACAGCCTCTATCAATTTTTTACCAAAATAGGGGTCTCCTACCTGCACGTTGGGTAATTTTTCCTGAGCCTTCTGGTCAAACTCAGCAGAAGCCATAACCGCCCCATGCACCCCATCCCTTCCAGTGGCTGAACCAATGAGGAAAAGCACATGCCCGGGCTTACCCCTTGCCCTCAGCATCCTGCCCGCAGGAATTATGCCAAGGCAAAAGGCGTTCACTAAGGGGTTTGTCCTGTAGCACTCTTCAAAGTAGGTTTCACCCGCCACTGTAGGAATGCCTATGCAGTTGCCGTAAAAAGAGATGCCCCGCACCACACCCCGTACGACCCTTTTGTCCGCAGGAAGGCCAAACCTCAAAGAGTCCGCCAGAGCTATGGGCCTTGCCCCCATGGAAAGCACATCCCTTATTATGCCACCCACACCCGTGGCAGCGCCGTGAAAGGGCTCAATGTAAGAAGGGTGGTTGTGGCTTTCTACTTTGAAGGCAAGCCATACCTCATCATCAAGGGCTACAACGCCCGCATTTTCTCCAGGTCCCTGAACCACCCACTGAGCTTTTGTGGGAAACCTTCTCAGATGAACTCTTGAAGACTTGTAGGAGCAATGCTCTGACCAGAGGGCACCCAGTATGCCCAGCTCCACATGATTTGGTTCCCTTCCAAGCCTTTCCACTATGCGCTCGTATTCTTCTTTACTGAGACCAAAAAGTCCGTAGGTTTCCATAGAATTACTTTTCTCCGAAAACTTCCTTCTTTATCTCCTCTTCCCTTCCAAAGACGCCCATTATGTGGTATCCATTATCCACATGCACCACCTCGCCCGTGATACCCCTTGCCCAGTCGCTGCATAAAAAGACGGCCGTATCCCCCACATCCTCTATGGTGATAGCCCTTCCGAAGGGATTTACCTTTGTGGTGTGCTCCATCAGAAGGTGAAAGCCAGTTATGCTGTAGGCGGCGAGTGTCTTTATGGGTCCTGCGGATATGGCGTTTATCCTGTGTCCGTGCTTTGCTATGTCATAGGCTAAATATCTCACGGTGCATTCAAGGGCGGACTTGGCAATACCCATCACATTGTAGTGAGGCACCACCTTTTCAGCACCATAGTAGGAAAGGGTGATTATGGCACCCTGCCTTCCTTCCATGAGGGGTAAAAGCTCCCTCGTCATGGCTATCAGAGAATAAACGGAAATGTCCATGGCAATCTTGAAACCTTCCCTTGATGTGTCTATCACACCGCCCTTGAATTCCTCCTTTGGTGCATAGGCTATGGAATGGACCACAATATCCATATAGCCCCACTCTTTGGAAAGCCAGTCCTTCAAAGCTCTTATATGCTCGTCCTTTGACACGTCGCATTCAAAGACCAGCTCAGAGCCAAACTCCTGGGCTATTTCTTCAACCCTCTTTTTTAGCTTTTCGTTGGCATAGGTAAAGGCAAGCTCCGCACCTTCCCTGTAAAAGCTTTTTGCAATGCCATAGGCTATGCTCCTCTCATTGGCTATGCCCGTTATCAAAGCCCTCTTTCCTTTTAGCAGTCCCATCTTATCCCTCCAAAAGCTTTAGTGCCTCTTCTATACCTCTGCCCTCATGCACTATGAGGCTCAAAGCCCTTACCATTCTGACCCTGTCCTTTGCCTGAAAGATGTTCCTGCCCACAGATAGCCCCTTTGCTCCAGCCTGTATGGCACCATAGACCATCTCCAAGACTTCTCTTTCTGTCTTCATCTTGGGTCCTCCCGCAATAACCACAGGGACCGGACATCCCTCTATAGCCCTTGCAAAGCTTTCAGGGTCTCCCGTGTATGGCACTTTGACAATATCTGCGCCCAGCTCCGCACCCAGCCTTGCACAGTGAGCCACCACCTTTGCCTCATACTGGTTCATATCCTTGCCCCTTCCGTATACCATGGCGAGCAAGGGCATACCCCATTCCTCACAAACCTTAGAGACATAACCAAAATCTCTGAGCATTTCTCTCTCAAGCTCAGCGCCCACGTTTACATGTATGGACACGCCGTCTGCCCCCAGTTTTATGGCTTCTTCCACCGTGCAGACAAGCACCTTGTCGTTCTTTGTGGGTGCCCAGTCGGTGGAGGCAGATAAATGCACTATAAGCCCTATATCTTTGCCCCTGCCCCTGTGCCCTGCCTTCACCATACCCTTATGAAGCACTACCGCGTTGGCACCCCCCTCCGCCACATCTTCCACCGCCTTCCTGATGTCCACTATGCCCTCTATGGGTCCTGAGCTTACTCCATGGTCCATGGGCACTATTATGGTCTTACCCGTGTCCCTGTTCATAAGCCTTTCAAGCCTGACCTGTTTGCCTATACTCATATTCAACCTCCCTTAAACCTGAAAGTAATTATGCCCGTTTGAAGGACGTTGTCCTTAATGGGTTCAAATTTTATAGCCTTTACAAACTGCAAAAACTTCTGGTCTATCTCTGGCGAACCGCTTCTCTGCACTATGCTTGCGGAAGAAACCCTTCCAGATGGTTCTATCCATACCCTTATCTTGAGCGGAGCCAGAGGCTCGTCGGAAACCACCTTGGGCATAGGTGGCACATACAGAGTGCCCCTTGTACCCCCGCTAAGCTCCAAGCCCCTTGAGGAAACCACTGCAGTAATGTTTCCGATCTCACTGGGGTTTTTTAACCCTTCCTCTTCCACCCTTTTGCTTTTACCCTTTACCTTTTCTTCGACCTCTTTTAATAGGGAAGGCTCTTCTGAAGACCTTCCAGAAGGCAGGGACTGGTCTCCTTCTCTTACATAGCTCTGGTAAGGTGCGGACTCTAAGAGTTTTTTCCCCTTTCTCTGAAGGTCTTCGCCTCTTCTAAGGGATTTTTCACCTCCTTTTGTAAGGTTCTTTAGCTTTACCTCCTCCACTTTCACCTCTTCCTGCTGTATGAAAACCTCTAAGGGCTTTGATGGCTCTAAGGCTTCAATCCTGACAGTCAGGTAATAGGCAAGCAGTGTAAAAAGCATACCATTTATAAAAAGGGATATAAGCCAATACAGTGGGATTTCCAGCTTCTGACCTTCCGCCATTTTCTTATAGTATAACACAAGGCATGGTGTTATAATACAGATGCGATGAAGGTAAGAATTCTAATACTTCCAAAAAGGGGGCTTCTTGACCCAGAGGGTCGTGCGGTTAAGGAGATGCTTCTTGAGGAGGGTTTTAAGGTCAAAGAGGTAAAGGTGGGTAAGGTGGTAGAGCTTGAGGTGGAAGAGGATACGGATATAAGGACATTGGCGGAGAAATACCTTATCAATCCTTTGGTGGAGGAATATGTTATAGAATGAAGTTTGCGGTATGCGTCTTTCCGGGTTCAAACTGCGATTATGATACCTACTATGTGATAAGAGACTTGCTGCAGCAGGAAGTTAGTTTTGTGGACCATCATACGCGGAGCCTTGCCGGTTTTGACTGCGTGGTCCTGCCCGGGGGCTTCTCCTTTGGAGACTATCTGAGGGCTGGTGTGCTTGCCAGCAAAACACCCCTTGGCGAAGCCATCTTTGAGTTTGCTCAAAGGGGTGGTCTTGTGCTTGGTATATGCAACGGTTTTCAAATACTGACAGAGCTTCACCTCCTTCCCGGAGCCCTCCTCAAGAACGAAAACTTGAGGTTTGTGTGCAGGGATGTGTTCCTGAGGGTGGAAAACAACTCCCTTCCATTTACCAACCGCTTTGAGAAGGATGAAGTGGTGGTGTTGCCTATAGCTCATGGTGAGGGCAGGTATTATGTGCCTGAGGAGGAGCTAAGGCTCATGGAGGAGAGGGGGCAGATAGTTATGCGATACTGCGACGAGGAAGGAAAAGCTACAGAGGAAGCCAACCCAAACGGCTCTGTTTCGAACATAGCGGGTGTTTGCAACAGAGAGGGGAATGTTTTTGGTCTCATGCCTCATCCCGAAAGAGCCTGCGAGGACCTTATGGGCTACCGGGATGGGCTTCTTTTATGGCATTCCCTTATAGCTTAAGGTTGTATAATTAAAGCCATGAAGCTATCCCCAGAAGTTAAGGTGGGTTTTCTCGTAATCTTGTTTGCTCTGGGCTTTGCCTTCCTGATACTGACTTTTGGAGAAATTCCCTTCTTAAAACCTTCTGTAAAAACCTATAAGGTCTACTTTGACAACGTGGCTGGGCTAAGTAAGGGTGCGGAGGTGAGGGTGGCGGGTATAAAGAGCGGTAAGGTGAGGTATGTGGAGCTTGAAGGGGGCAGGGTCAAGGTGGTTTTTGAGCTGGACAAAAATATTGTGCTTTACAGGGATGCTCAGGCGGAGATAGGGACGCTGGGGCTTATGGGGGATAAGTATCTGAACATATACCCGGGCAGCCCTTCCGCAGGCGTGCTTGAGGAAGGAGGTCTTATAGTAAAGTCCCTTGGCTATGCAGATACAGACAGGCTCGTAAAGGAAATGACCAACGCCTCTGAGAGCATAAGGCTGATGGTAGAGAACTTCGGTCTTATCCTCTCGGAGAACAGAGAAGACATTAGAAGAGTGGTGCAGAACCTTGAAGCCCTAACGCAGAACCTGAACCTTATGGCTACAGAAAACAGGGAAGCTATTAAGAGTGCCATAAATAACATAAACCTTTTAGCTTATAACCTGAACCGCACGCTTCCAAAAACTGTGGAGAGCATAGACAGGCTTGCTCAGAACCTTGACAGGCTGGTGGTTGAAAACAGGGAGGACATAAGGCATGTAGTGGCGAACCTTAGGCAGATAAGTCAGGAGCTAAAAGAAACCTTTCCCGCCATGGTTAAAAACCTGAGCAACCTATCTGAAAACCTAAATGCTGTTGTGGTGGAAAACAGGCAGGACCTCAGAAATACTACCGCCAACCTATCAGAGCTCATAAAACGTCTTAAGGAAAGCTCAGAAAGGCTAAACAACATACTGGCTCAGATAGAGAGGGGAGAGGGGACCCTTGGCAAGCTGGTAAAGGATGAGGAGCTTTACAGAAATATAGCTTCTGGCGTAAAAACCTTTAGCAAGGCGGGTGAAGTGGCTGAGAAAACAAACCTTTACATTGGCTTCAGTGGTGAGTTATACAGGGGTGGAGACTCTAAAGGCATTCTGACGGTAAAACTCCAGCCAGACAGGGAAAAATACTACCTTCTTGAGCTTGTAGGCGATTCCCGCGGTAGGGTCTATAAGGAAGAGCTTCTGCCAAACCAGTGGGTTGTGAAAAAAGAGTTCAAACCTGAGATAACCCTTCAGTATGCTCGTGTTTTCCCCTTCTTAGATGACAAGAGCTTAGTCCTCAGGGGTGGATTAAAAGAGTCTACAGGTGGTGTGGGTATGGATTTTGTCTATTCAGACAGGCTTGTCTTTACTTCAGACCTTTGGGATTTTGGAAGAAAGGACAGACCCCAGGATAAGGACTTAAAGCCAAACCTTCAGGTGGGTATAAACTACAGGGTTCGCGGACCCCTGTATGTAAGGTTTGGAGGTGATGACCTGCTGAATGCAAAGCTGAGAGGCTTTTTTGGCGGTGCAGGTCTTATGTTTACCGACAACGACCTCAAATACCTGCTCGGTGGTCTAAGGTTGCCCTTGCCATAGGATAAATTGAAATAAATTTATGTTTAGTATGTTTGAAAAGGCTATAGAGAAGCTCTATAAGGTTAATATGGGACTTAAAGAGGAGGAATGTGTTCTGCTTCTGACGGACGATGAGAAGGACTATTTAGTGGAGCTAATGGAGGAGTTTATTGAAGTGGGCAAAACCCTCACCTCCAGGCTTAAAAGCTTTGTGTATCCTTCTCTAAAAGGGCATGGTAAGGAGCCTCCGGAGGAGGTCTGGGCTCTTGCTTTTGGAGAGGCGGCGGTTGAGAAGTTAAAGGAAAAGGGACTGCTTTCAAAGGTGCTCCATAAGGAGGATTATTCACCGGAAGAGGTAATTGGGCTTTTGAAAGAGCATGCGGAAGATGTGCCTCAGGTGGCTGTGGTCTTTGCCCACTATTCTACCACGCATACCTTTTTCAGGAAGGTGCTCACAGAGGCTTTTGGTTGCAGATACGCTTCCATGCCACTTTTTGAGCCGGATATGTTTGAAGGTCCTATGGATGTGGACTGGCAGGAGGTGGCAAGGTTAAGCACTGACGTGGCGGATATTCTATCGGAGGCCGAATGGGCTCATGTGGTGGCGGAGGGAACAGACCTGGAGTTTGAGCTAAGGGATAGAAAAGGCATAGCGGATACGGGTCTTTTCCATCAGAAGGGTCAGTATGGAAACCTGCCCGCGGGGGAAGCCTTTATAGCACCCATAGAGGGCAGTGCCTATGGGAGGCTCACCATTACCTATGGACCCGACAGACCACTGCATAGACCCATAAGCCTTAAGTTCAAAGATGGTGCTGTGGAGGAGCTGGAGGGCTTTGAGCCTTACAGATACTATTTAGAAGGCGTTTTTAAACAGCATGATTCCGCAAGACTTATGGCGGAGTTTGGTGTGGGAACAAACCCCAAGGCAAAGAGACCCGATAATGTGCTGGAGGCGGAAAAGATACTTGGCACTGTGCATATAGCCCTTGGTGATAACCATACCTTTGGTGGCACCAACAGGGTGCCCTTTCATACAGATTATGTAGTCTTTGAACCACAAGTTATTGTAGGAGGTAAGGGATGGCAAAAGAGGCTTTTAGAGAAAGGCAAGCTCAGGACCTGAAGTTAGAGCTGGTTAAGAAGGTGCATCTCTTTGAGGACCTTTCGGAGGATGAGCTTAAAGATGTTTTGAAATACATGCAGGTAAGGGATTTCAGAAGGAACGAATACCTCTTTTTTGAAGAGGAGGCGGAGCCGGGCGTTTATATTTTATTGGAGGGGCTCATAAAGCTTTTAAAAGAGACCCACGATGCCCGTATAGTTATAGTGAGGCTCGTGTATCCCGGCGATGTGTTTGGCTGGATTGAGTGGGGCAAAAAGGCACCAAAGAATACATACACGGCAAAGGCTATTGTAGAGAGCAAAACTCTGTACATATCCAACAGGGACTTTATAAACTTAGCCATAAAGCATCCAGCCATAGCCATAAAGATGACCTGTGAGGCAACCGCCACCCTCATACACAGCTATGAGACCCTAAAAAGCATAGCGGGTGGTAAGGTGGAGGAAAGAATAGCAAAGGTCCTACTTGAGATTGCGGACAGAATAGGCAAAAAGTATGAAGATGTGATAGTGATAGATGCCCCTCTTACAAGGCTTGATATAGCGGAGATGACGGGCACCACGGTGGAGACCACCATAAGGGTTATGAGCAAATGGAAAAAGCAGGGCATAATAAACGCAGAGAGGGGTTATATAGAAATACTTAAAAGGCGAGAGCTTGAAAGGTTGGCGGTATGAGCCGGGCGGGAGTCGAACCCGCGACCCACGGATTAAAAGTCCGTTGCTCTGCCGACTGAGCTACCGGCTCTAAGCCAGATAATTATACTACTTTTCCTCCTGCGGTTCAAGAAGCTTTTTTATGCCTTTCCCCTTGAGTATCCTGAGCCTCGGTCTTGATATGGCTAAGTCTCCATCTTCCACGTCCTTATTTACCACCGAACCACCCGCCACGAAGGAATAAGCTCCAAGCCTTACAGGTGCTATTATAAGAGAGTTGCTTCCTATAAAGGCTCCCCTGCCCACATAACTCTGATGCTTCCTCCTGCCATCAAAGTTGGCAAAGACAACGCCGGCACCTATGTTGGCATCCTCCTCTATGCTGGCATCACCGATGTAAGCAAGATGCTTTGCCTTCACCCCCTTACCTATTAAGGACTTTTTAACCTCCACAAAGTTCCCTATATGGCTTTCCTTACCTATAAGGCTCCTGTCCCTTATATGGGCAAAGGGACCTACAACAGCCTTGGCTTTTATGTGAGAGTTTCTTATTACCGAGTAGGGCTCTACGACACCCTCCTCTTCAATTATAGAATCTTCTATCACACAGCCTTTACCTATTACCGCACCCCTTCCCACCCTCGTATTCCCCCTCAGCATGGCATCCGGATAAACTTCCACATCACCCTCTAAGACCACGTCAGGCTCAATCCATACGCTCTCCGGCTGGTGTATGGTATTGCCCTTCTTTGCCCATTCCTGAATTATGCCAAGCCTTATCACGTTCTCCGCTATGGCAAGCTCCCATCTTGTGTTTACACCAAGAATTTCTGTAGGGTCTTCTGCCATAAAGCTCCTTACCCTGTAGCCTCTTTCGTGCATAAGGCTGAAGACCTCAGTAAGGTATAGCTCCCCTGATGTGGGGCTTGGCTTTATGTGAAATATGGTCTCAAAAAGGTGCGGACAGTAAAACATGTAAGCTCCACCGTTTACCTCCCTTATGAGCTTTTCCTCCGTGCTTGCTTCCCTTTCCTCCACCACCCTTATCACGTTGCCCTCTCCGTCCTTTATGACCCTTCCGTAGCCCGTAGGGTCTGGCAGTTGGGCTGACAGCAAGAGGGCGCTCAGTTTAATGCCCTCGTATTCTTCCACTAAATGAAGGTATCTCTGCATGTTTCTTAGGGTCTGGTGTCTTATAAGGGGTGCATCTCCGTTTACTACAAGAAGGTAGCCCTCATAGTCCCTCCAGTAGTCAAGGGCGGAAATGACTGCGTCCGCAGTGCCACCCTTAGGGTTTACTTGATGGTAGTAATAAAAGTCCTCTCCAAAGTATGCCTTTATCTCTTCTTCCTTATAACCCACCACAAGGGCTATGCTTTCGGGCTTTAAAGCCTTTATGGCTTCTACCACATACCAAAGCATGGGCTTGCCCAGCAGGGTGTGCATCACCTTCGGCTTTTCGCTTCTTAGCCTTGTGCCAAGACCTGCGGACAGTATAAGAGCTCGCATGCTTATATTTTACCCCTTTCCTGCATCTCTTGCCACACCTCTCTTTGAGCTTTGGACAAAATCTACCAGCCTTTTTACCTCCTCATACTGACCCATCTCCTCCATAAGCAGTTTTATCGCCTCCGACCTTATGAGCCCGCTTCTGAAAAGTATCCTGTATGCTCTCTTTAAGGCTTTTATCTTATCCTCTGTGAAGCCTCTTCTTTTAAGCCCCACCACATTTATACCATAAAGGTGTGCATGCTGTCCGGAGGCTACTGTAAAGGGTGGTATGTCAAGGGATACACCAGAAAGACCACCCACCATGGCATAGGCACCAACCCTTGCCCATTGATGCACGGCGGAAAGCCCTCCGATGAAGGCGTATTCACCTACCTCCACATGCCCCCCAAGGGTCGCACAGTTTGCCATTATGACACCCCTTCTTACAGTGCAGTCATGGGCTACATGGGTGTAAGCCATGAGCATCACATCATCCTCCACCACCGTTCTTAACCTGTCTATGGCAGTGCCCCTGTGTATGGTGGCGTACTCCCTTATGATTACCCTGTTTCCTATGAGAACCTCGCTTTCCTCGCCCGCATACTTAAGATGCTGTGGCTCCTCGCCTATAATCACACCGTCGTATATCCTGCAGTCTTCACCTATAATAACCCTGCCCTTTATGGATACCCTTGCACCTATTTTTGTTCCCCTCCCTATGCGCACCGCGCCCTCTATGAGTGTATAGGGTCCTATACTTACATTCTCTTCAAGCTCCACCTGACCGCTTATTACGGCTGTCGGGTGTATCATTCAGCTCTCCCCCTTAAGGTATTTTATCAGAATTTCCATGGCTTTCTGGGTTGCCATAAACCGGTTTTCGTTCCTATTTCCTGTAAAGACATATTTTTCCACAAGCACCTCCTTATCCGTTGCCAGGGCTATGTAAGTTAGCCCCACAGGCCTTTGTAGAGTGCCACCACCGGGACCAGCAATGCCTGTGATGGCAATGCTTATGTCCGCATCCGTTTCCTCCAAACATCCTACCGCCATCTGCCTGCATACCTCCTCAGAAACAGCTCCGTATTTTTTTATTGTCTCTTCCTCCACGCTTAAGAATTTCATCTTCAGCACATTGCTGTATACCACAAAACCGCCCAAGAAACACCTTGACGCATTTGCTACATTTATAAGCCTTGCGGATAAAAGCCCGCCCGTGCAACTTTCAGCAACTGCAAGGGTCAAACCCTTCTCCGTCAGAAGGCTTATGACTTCTTCCTCGATTAGTTTTTCCTTAGGTTTGCAAAGGCCTATTACCATTCTATTACCTCATACCTGTTAGAAGGACTATTGAGTAGCTTACCTACCCTGTGCCCGGGGTCAAAGGGCTGGAACTCATCATACTCGGAGGGCACAAAAACAAGCCCCTTTGCTATATTGCTATCTAACTGCACCTCTAACTCCACCCCCCTCAATTTTATCCTGTCTTTTATTCCAAGCCTTCTTGCCGTTTCTGGGTTTATCCTTGCCCTCTGCTCCTTTTCCATCTCATGCGTCCAGGGGTTCCAGTGTCCAAGCTCTTCCACAAGGCTTGTGTCCACATAAAGGAAAAGTTCTGACCCTTTAAAGCCACCCGGCGTAAGCTCTGCATCCTCTATACTTGGCAGTTTAAGGTTTTGCTCTCCTTCTTCTCTGAGCTTTCCTGCATCTACGCATAGCTCTGAGAGAAAGCCCTCAAGGTCTGCAGTCCTTCCAAGTATGTGGCTTAAAACCTCATAGGGGTTGTAGGTTTCTTCGTCGGGCTGTATGGCTTTCTGCGAGTAAGCTAAGTAGCCAAAGCCATGCCTGTAGTTTATAAAATCCCTTTCATGAAACATGGTGCTGGCAAAGACAAGGTCTGAGTGATGTGCGGTAAGGTTTGGAAAGCTCTGAAAACTTATCACCAGCTTACTCCTCAATGCCTCAAGGTGCTCGTCCCTTAAGTATCTGAAGAGGTTTCCGACGACCACTATATTGTCAAACTCTTCCAGCCTTTCCACAAACCTGTCAAGCTCCTCAGCCTTAAAGGGCATCACATCCCCCACAAGGCTGTAATTAACCCCGTACTTTTTCCTCAGCTGTGATAGGATATGCAGGAGGGCTTTTCGAAAGGGCGAGGCAAGGATGCCCGTACCTATCAGTACAAGAGAACCCTTTAAAAGGTAGAGGTTTCTCTTTACAAACTCCGCCTTAGCCTCCTCCTTCTCCGGACTTATAAGCTTCTGAAGAAACTCTATTATAAGGTCTGGCTTTAGCAGTAGCCTTTCCTTTGCCTTTGCACAGAGTGTTTCATACCTTGAGGAAAGACAGAAGAGGTAAGCACCCCTTTCCACCGCATCCACCAGCCATCTGGTAGCCATTACTTCTGAGAAGACTGGTTCTGTATCCACGGAGAGTATGAACTTAGCCTCCTTCCACTGAGTGGGTTTTAAGGTGGATGGTAGAAAATCAACGACGGGTGTATCCACAAAGACCTCCCCCGTATCCCTTGCCAGCACATACTCCTCAAGACCTGCCTGCCTGCCAAGCAAAAAGGCTGTTCTGCCCTTTTTTAGCCTTTCGCCTATGGTCCTTATAGCTTCCTCATGCCCTATTTTCACAAATTCTTCCCCCCTTCTTAAAAAAACCCCCCTAAGTCTCAAAGGATTGTAGGTAGCCTGCTGTATGTAAGTAATGCCCTTAGTACATAGACTTCCCACGCCCCTTGGGTCTGCTGGATGCCCGTACAGGTCTACAAGTTTATTGTCCTTTATGTAGGCTATATAGCCACAGGCACAGCCACAGCCTGCACACAAACCTATTCTTTCCTCCTCAAACTCTTTGACGGTTAGGGGAACCTTTGTGGGTTTCAGGCTCATGGGTGACCTCCTCCCCTCGTTAAAAATAGGAGCTTCCTGCTTCACAGAGGTAGCTTACACGAATATAGGGGTTAGACCCCAGCATTCGTGCAGAGGCTTCCCTCTCCGCAGGCGTCAGTTCGGGCCGGTCCAGCCCTACCACCCTTAAGGCGGGCGAGACCTTTCTAAGCATCACAAGACACGCATTCAAATCTCTGTCCATCTTATTGCCACACTCAGGACAGAAAACTGTCCTGTCAGAAAGCTTTAGCTCCTCAAAATATGCTCCACACTTAGAGCATATCCTTGATGTTGGCTCAAAGCGGTCAATCTCAAGGACAGGCAGGGGGCTGGAACTCAGCCTCTCCCTTAACTTTCCTATCCCCGAGTATTGAACCGCCCTTGAAAACCAGCCTTTATGCCATGAGCTAATGTTATCCTGCTGAAACACTACCATGCTGTAGAGCTTCAAAAAAGCAATAATCTTGTTTATGGCGTCCTTTCTTCTGTTTTCAATCCTCTCATACTCTCTTGCCAGTTTTTGCTTTGCTTTTTCTCTGTTTCTTGAGCCTTTCCTTTTCCTTGCAAGCTCTCTCTGCAGCCTTTTAAGCCTTTTGCTTTCTGGCACCTCAAAGTCAATCTTCATGCCATTAGAAAGCGTTAGCTTGTCCTTTATTCCAAAATCTATTGCCACAGGTTTTTCTAAGGTGGGTCTTTCTTCCTTTGGCACAAAGCAAGTGATATGGATATAATAGCCTGAGGGTTTTCTTATCAGCACCGCCTTAGAAAGTTCTGCATTTTCAGGTATCTGGTGTAGTCCAAGCACCCTGAAAGAGCCAAGCTTTTGAAGATGAATTCTGTTTCTTTCAAAATCAATCCTGTGAGATACCCCATACTGCTTGAAAGGTATGGAACTGACCCTCTTCTTTGGTTTTAGCCTGCCTACTTTTTTGCCTTTTTCTTTAAGCCTTGCCAGAGCCTTTATGTTGTCCTTTATTCTATCTACTATTTCCTGCCTCACCTGAGAGCCAAGAACCGCAAGCTCTCTTTCTTCAAAGCTTTCTCCTACCTTTACCTGAACCTTTCTGACCTTGCTTCCATCTATCTCAAAAATATTCTCCTGCTTTATAGCCCAGTTATAAAGCCACTTTGCTTCCAGAAACGCCCTCAGGAGCTTTTCTTCCTTTGCCTTTGAGATGTTCTGGAGCTTAAGGCAGTAGGTTTTTGCTATCTGAGTTTTCCTTCTCTCTTTGGTTTCTCTGAAAGTTTCCTTTATTTTTTCAGCTCTTGTCATGGTGTTTCTCCCAGTATTCTGCAAGCTTCCTCACAATCTCCTTTAATGGCAGTTTCTCTTTGTATTTCAAATACCACTTTGCCTGTATCTCCACCAGCTTGTCATAAATCTCTTTATCCATTCTTAATGATACCTGCTTCTTTTCGTCCATGTGAATAATATAATGTATCTTGAATGACTTGTCAAGTAGTTTCAGTCATTCATCTCTCCTTTAAAAAGGAGAGCCTTCTGGCTTGGGTTTCGTAAAAGATTATACAACATACGTTAGATGGTATGCTCTTGCTTATGTTTGATGCTGTAGATATGTTTGACATTTTTTATTTATCAAACTACTTGACATTTTCAAAAAAGTATATATAATCATACCTATGGATGAGGTAGCCAAGATAATGGCAAGAGGGCTTATAGCACTGCCCAGCGATGTAAGAAAGAGGCTGGGGCTAAAGGAAGGAGACCTTGTGAAGATTGAAGTGGAAGGAGACAGGATAGTGCTTAAAAAGGAGCAGAGAATATACGACCTCAAGGGCAGTGTGGAAGGAGGAAAGGCAGGGCTTAAGAGCTTTGCCCAGATACTTTCTGAGGAGCTACAAAAACACAGGGGAGGCAAGAAAGATGGCGGAACTTAAAGCTACAAACCCTTACGATATTAAACCACCGGAGCCTAAGGTTTTGCCAAAAAACTACACGCAGGGCGTGGACAACCTTAGTTCTGACGACTTTCTGAAGATATACCTTGAAACCCTTAAATATCAGGACCCCTTTCAGGAACAGGACTTTTCAAAGATGTTAGAAGATATGACAAGGCTAAACGAGATAAGGTATATGAACGACATGAAAGGCTTTATAGAAGGGCTAAAGGGCTGGTTCAATCAGATGACTATGCTGTCAAGTATAAGTTTGATTGGAAAGGAGTTTACCTTTTCTACAGACACCCTTGATACGGTCAAAGGGGGTTCCTACTACCTGCTTTCCTCCGATGATATCAAAGAGGCTACTGTTAGGATACTTGATGGGCAGGAAGTGGTTAAGGAGTTTAAGATGGACCTTAAAAAGGGGCTTAACCCTATAGACCTGTCGGGGTTGCCTAAGGGGCAGTTTCAGGTGCAGGTTGTTAAAAATGGCTTACCTGCTCAGGGGATAAGCCTTGGTTATAAGTCTGTTATAAGGTCTGTGAGCGTTGTAAATGGTGAGCTTTTATTTGAGCTTAACAATGGGGAGCTCGTCTCCCCATCAAGACTAATATACGCAGGAGGGGTTTAACCATGATGAGGAGCTTTTTTAATGCGGTAACAGGGCTCAACGCCTACAGGACATGGATGGATATAACTGCGGACAACATGGCTAACGTAAACACTATAGGCTTTAAGGGTAGCAGACCCCTGTTTCAGGATGTGATATCTTCTGTTACCATAGGCCTAAACACGGTGACAAACACGATGAAGTCTACCACCTACGGTGCCGGCGTTATGGTGGACAGCACTCAGAAACTGTGGACCATCGGAAACTTTAAACAAACGGGCGTAAATACGGACCTTGCCATACAGGGCAGGGGTCTTTTTATAATTAAAGACCCGATTACTGGAGCTCACTACTACACAAGGGATGGTGAGTTCAGGCTTAGCAGGGATGGATATATGGTAAACTCGGGTGGCTTTAAGCTTCAGGGTTTTAAAGTGGATGATAGAGGACGAACTATAGGGACGGGTCTTGAGGATATTCATGTAGTTCAACAGCTACCACCCAACGCCACTTCACAGATAAGGTTTTTGGGCCCCACCAACTTAAACGCAGATGCGAGTGCAGTGTCCTCCGCTACAGCCTTTGACCCTGCTAATCCTTCAAGCTACAACTACAAATACACGGTAACTATTTATGATAGCTTGGGTACGCCATATCAGGCGGATATATTCTTCAGGAAAACCACTGCGGGAACTAATACATGGAGCGTATATTTATGGTCTGATATTAATAAGGATGGTGTTGTAGATACTACTGGCACCAGTGATATATTCGGTGTTTGGGATATACAGTTTGACAACAATGGACTTCTTATATATTCAAGCACCGCTATTAATAGGGAACTGACTCCTGATGGAAAGCTGTATCAATATTATCTTGATCCAACAGCAGGTGGCTTAGCGGTACCTACTACAACGCCAAGCGGTGGAACTTTTACTACAAGCACGAACTGGAGGATAATAGTGGGTGAAGAACTCCAAGCCTTAGCGGGTTCTACAGGGACGACTATAGATAACTCTTTTATAACTCAATATTCTTCTGACTTTATAGTTACCGCTGACCAGAATGGCTATGCCAAAGGGGATCTGGTGGATGTATATGTGCTTTCTGAGGACGGCGCGGTGGTAGGTGTATATTCAAATGGAAAATCCTTACCCCTTTACAGGGTAGCGGTGGCAGTGTTTGCGGACCCAGAGGAACTAATCAAAAAAGGTGCTAACCTTTACACATCCATCTCTACACCTACCATTATGACGCCGGGGGGTGCGGAAAAGGTCAGGTCTGGCATGCTTGAAATGTCCAATGTGGATATAGCTTCCGAGTTTATAAACCTCATATCCGCTCAGAGAGCTTATCAGGCTAATACAAGGGTTATTACTTCTTCAAATACCATACTTGAAGATACGATAAACCTGGTGCGTTAAGTTTATAAGGATGGGCTAAGGGAGGGGTTTTGAGGGGTGGGAGGGGTTTTTAGGGACTGGAGGAGGAGCCTTATCTCCTCCTCCTTATATTTTATGCTAACGGTGAGCCTAAGCCTTGCCTTGCCCTTGGGCACGGTAGGGTATCTTATGGCTTGCAGTAGAAGGCCCTTTGATAAAAGCCTGTCCCTTATGTTTATAGCCCTCTCTTCTTCATAAACCATCAGAGGAAGTATGGGTGTTCCATAGAAAGGCACTTCAAAGCCAAGTTCTGTCAGGCTACTATGGAGCTTCTGTGCCAGATTTTTTAGCCTTTCCACGCGCCAGGGCTCTTTTTCAAGAATTTCTATAGCCCTTCTTGCACCAGCACACACAGAAGGTGGCAAGGAGGTAGAGAATATGAGGCTTCTTGACCTGTTTATAAGATACTCACATAGCCTTTCAGAACCGCAGACAAAGGCTCCATAAGAGCCCAGAGCCTTTGAAAGGGTACCCATGATAACCATAAACTCTTCCCAGCTTTCATTAAAGGCTTCAAGCCCGCCCTTGCCTCTATCTCCAAGCACACCCGTTGCATGAGCTTCGTCCAGATAAAGCATGCAGTCATACTCCTTAGAAAGCCTCTTTAAAACTCTTATGTCCGCTATATCCCCATCCATGCTAAAGACCGTGTCGCTCACTATGAGGCATCTTCTGTATCTTTTTCTGTTCTCCTTCAAAAGCTCTTCAAGGTCTTCATAATCCCTGTGCTTGAAGATAAGCAAGTTAGCCTTAGAGAGCTTACAGGCATCTATTATGCTGGCATGGTTGAGCTGGTCGCTCAGAAGCAGGTCTTCTTCTCCCACAAGTGCTGGAATGGTGCCCAGGTTTGCCAGATAACCAGAACCAAAAAGCACGCAGCAAGGCGTTCCTTTAAACTGAGCTAATTTTTCCTCAAGCTTCTTATGCTCCTTTGTATACCCGGAAACCAGTTGAGAGGCTCCGGAGCCAAGACCGTATTCTCTTAAAGCCCTTATGGCTTCTTCCACCACCTGGGGGTGGTCTTTGAAAGCAAGGTAGTCGTTGGAGCAAAAGTCTATAAGACCTTCTCTTAAGAGCCTCCGCCTGTATAGGTTCTGTCCTTTTAGCCCTTCTAATTCCTCCTCAAGCCAGTGCATATATAAAAAGATAATAAAAGGGGCAAAGCCCCCATGGATTACTTTTCAGGCTCGCAGATATATTCCATTTCTGGCTCTTTGGGTTTAACTGCCTTCTTAACTATAGGTTTTTTAGGCTTTTGCGCAGTGGGCTGTGTAGCCTTTTGGCTTGATGGTGTTTCTTTCTTTGCTACAGGCTTCTTGACTGCTGGCTTCTTAGGTTTGGTTTGTGTTTGAGCCACAGGCTTTTGCTTTGGTCTCCAGTAACATCTTTGCTTTGTTTCAGGAAGTATCTGCACTTGACCCTCCTTTTCCACCAGCTTACCGCCACCTATAGGCATGCTGCTTCCGGTACCTCCTGCACCTGAGCCACCAGCCCCGCCCGGAGTTGAAACACCTCCTGCACCTTCAGGTGAGGGTATGGGAGACGGTGTAAGTAGTATTACCTCAGGAGGGATACCACTGCCACCACTCTGCGAGCCACCAGGAGGCTGGCCGCCACCAGAGGAAGGGCTTGCAGGTGTGCCACCGGGAGGCTGACCACCACCTGCTACTTCACCGCACTTGTCTGGTTTTGGCAGTTCTACCTCAACTCCAGGAGGTTTTTCAATACCAGAAACGGATACCGTATTCTTTACAGGTCCTTCTTCACACTTATGCTGGCTTTTAAAACAGAACTCAAGGGGTGAGGCACTGTAATAGGCTCTAACTTCAAACTGCTGTAGGTTTGAGCCAGTGGCAAGGGTATAACTGATTTCCACCTTTAAAGGCTGTCCGTTTGTCTGGGGGTCTATGCTTGTTATGTTAGCAATAAGGCTATTGTTGGCAATGCAGTCGTAAGTAAAAATCGTGTTGTTGGAGCTATCCTTTACCTTTATCTCTAACTTGTTAAAGTCCGAGAGGGTAGCATTGGCAATTTCTACAGCAAGCCATTTAAAGGGTTTTGGACCGGAGCAGTATTTCCATGGCTGGAAAGTGTAGTTAAAAGTCCCATCCTTATATTCACATTTTTGAGCTATTCCGTCTTTACCCGGAGGTTTCGAAGGGTCAAAATACCACATGGCAGGGGCATTATCACCAAGAACCCATATACAGCCCCTGTCGTCTACGTTTGTGGTGTAGTCCCGTGGATCCTTTGTCCAACTTTTGAACTCCCAGTTTGGTGCGCAGGGGGCGCCAGTAGACCAATCCCAGCAAATAATTCTACCACGGGCATTGCTGCTACCATCACAATACCAACCATCTGGGAAGTATGTTTTTGTGCCTATTTTTACCTCAGGTGCAAGAATCGGTCCAGGTCTTGTAGTAAAAAGAAATCCTGGACAAGACGCACTTATATTTATCAGTAATGGAAAAACTGTCGGTAAAGTTATTAGACTACCGTTTGTAAGATCAAAGCAAGCTTGCCCACTTTCATACCTATGACATATCGCAACAGGAACCATACTGGTACTATAATATATGAAACTACTTGGAGTAGAAGATGCGGAAGAATAAGAATGTGCAGTGGCAGCACTGGGCAGAGGCCAACCTGAACAATTAGATTTAGTGGAAGAATCAAAGCAGAAAGCTCTAATCTTTTTTGTTGTGGAAGTAGGATAGTTTAAATTATTTAATTCTAAAGTCAAAAAGTAAAGCTTACTACCAACCACTTCTCCAAAGACAGCTGGTCCCCAGCTCATACTTGCTGTTTTTGGATCTTGAAAAGCTGTAAGCGGGAAGGTAAAACCTGTAAAGTATCCAGTAAGCCCTGGGCAATGGTTTGATGGGTTTGTAGCATCTAAGCAGTAAAGTTTTCTGTCCCCACCTACCATATATAGCTCATTACCCACCTTCCAAGGACCTTTTACATATGATTTGTTTGGGTTTGATGTTGTTCCAAGCTTATAAAAACCGCATTCTGTATCCGTTTCAAGATTATAGCAACCTAAACCAAAATCACCATCGTTGGCAGTAACCGCATAATATAGCTTTCCAGAAGGGTCTATGTAATATTCTTCGTCATACGTGCCTGAGGAAGAGTATCTTCCTGAGCTGTCCCCCTTTGGTAGCTTCTTTGGAAAACCGGGGCAATAGTTTCCAGTGCTTGTATCCACGCATTTAAAAACGTTAAGACTTTGTGATGTGGGCGGTTCGTGATGGTTGATAAAGTATATCCTTAACTTTCCTCCCGAAGCCATATGCCTGTATGGTATTGCCCTGTATCCGTCTCCACTTCCTACTACATTAAAGGAAGAAGCCATAGAGGTGGATACGGTTGCGGTCATGTATCCGTTTATTGGTGGTGCGTTTCCAGTCCATGTGACTATGGTGTTTGTAGAGTTTAGCGTGCCTGTCCATCCTGCGGGCTGCTGTAGGGAGCCAGGGACTATGGTGTTAATAGGTCCCTCTGTTATGGTCACATTGTTCTGCGTGGTGTTTGTGTTGTTGGCATAATAAACAACCCAATCCACCGTGTAGGTGTTTCCGCTCTGTGTAATGTTTAAGGGCTTCTTGTCAAGGGTTGGGTATGTGGGCTGTCCTTGTGTTAATTTCTGTATGAGCATGGGAATTAGTATGAAGGGCAGGATAATGCCCGGACCAACACCCCCCTTTCCTTTTGGTGCTTCCCGATATGGACCCTCTTGTGCAAGAACAGGGGAAAGGGTAAGTGAAAAGCTAAGCAGGGCTATAAAAAACCACATAAACATGGCTCACCTCCTTTCCCACCTTCTACCGGCAGGGATCCACTTAGGTATGTGGCTAATAATTTAACAAAAGTTCAATTTATGAGCCTGTTTAGGTCCTCCTCCGTTGGCACGCCTGAGTGCATTTTACCGTTCATACCTATAAAGGTGGGCGTTCCGCCAATGCCCAGCTTTTGCAAGAATTCAAGATTTGACTGCACGGCCTTCTTGCCATCTTCGCACTGGTTTTGTGAGGTGTATCCCTGTTCATACTCCTTATAACCCTTCTTGTCGCACACAAGAGCCACAGATTTTCCAAAGGCTTCAGGGTGAATGGGTAGTGGGTATAGTATGAATTTAACCTGGACGCCGTTCTTCTTAGCCCACTCTTCTACTATGGGGTTGCTTCTTTTACAGAAGGGACAGTCTGGGTCTGTTATGTAGTATACATACTTTTTACCTTCTCCTAAGGTAAAGTTCACGCGCTTTTCAAGCTCCTTAAGCTGGTCTTGAGAAACCTTCATAAACTCTTGCTGCCTGTCTCTTGTCAGGTTTTTCTTTTCCTTCAGGCTTATTAGGTTTCCAGCCACAAGATACTGAGCCTGAGAGTCCATGTAAAAGACAAGGGGCTGAGCACCCACCTTTACCACCACCTCACAGAGACCGCTAATGTTCCGCACTTGAGAAATGGATTCCACATTAAAATCCTGAGGTATAAGGTCTTTAACCGCAGTTTTGACCTGCTCCTTTGAGGGGCATTTGGCAGAACTTTGCCCGCAGGCGGTAATAGAAAACATCGCAAGGGCAAAACCAGTAGCAAATAGAGCTTTTCTAAACATATTAGCCTCCTTTCTTATTTCAAAGGATTAAATTATAAACCCTTATAGCTTTTCTGGCAAGCAAGGAGTATCTTTTTCACGTTCTCTTCACAATCAGCCTTTGAGTCAAGGGATAGGTGAGAAAGGCTATAGACCTTTTCCCTTTCTTTCATGAGCTCTATTAGTTCTTCTTTGCTTTTTCTTAAGAGGGGTCTTGAGCTATCTTCTGCGCATCTTTCAAGGAAGGTCTCAAAGTCCAGCTTCAGCCACACTACAAGACCCTTTGACTTCATAAGTTCCATGGCTTTTATGTTTGCTCCAAGCCCTCCCCCCGTGCTTATAACAACCTTTTCTAAATTGCTCAGCTCTTTTAGCACTTCAAACTCCCTTTTTCTGAAGTATTCTTCTCCTCTTCTTTCAAAAATCTCTGGAATGCTCATGCCTTCCCTTTCTTCCAAAACCCTGTCCACATCCAAGAAACTCCAGTCCAGAGCCTCAGCCAAGGCTTTCCCTAAGGTGCTTTTTCCACTGCACATAAAGCCCACAAGAAATACTCTTTTACACCTCATGTTTTACAAGGAAGAGGCTAAGAAGTGATAGCAGCATGCCCGCAAGCACCGCATAGGAAAGGTTTTTGGGTTTTATTCTCCTTGTCAGGTTCAGATGCACCACCACCGCATAGTAAAGCCAGAGGAAAAGCACAAAAAGGAGCTTGGGGTCATCTACCCAGTGCCTTCCAAAGTAGCTCCTGCTCCATAAACTGCCAAAAAGCAAGGTAAGGGAGAGAAATAGAAAGCACAGGTTCATAAAAAGCCTTTCCGCCCTCCTCAAAACATTGATGGGCATGTAATACTCCGAAAAGCTCTTCTTTTTTAGCTTTGCCTCCGCAAGGAGCCTGAAAAGGGCCGAAAGGCCTCCTAATATAGAAGATACATAGGAAAGCAGAGCCACCGATATGTGCAGAGAATAGAGGGGGCTTCTGTAAGGAGATGGCTCAGCGGGTATCAAAAGCAGGGTGGAAAGCATGCCCAACACGGAAAAGAGGGCGTAGAACCTCTTTGCATAAGTGTATTTGAAGGACATAAGGCTAAGAAAGCCTACCAGCACATTTCCAAGGAGCGAGTAAAAACCGTAGGGGTCTGCAAAGGGAAAGCTACCCACTTTTATAGCAAGCAGGCTTGTATGAAGGGTGTAAAAAAGTAGTGCGAGGAACAGGGGTATGGGGACAAAGAGCCTCAGCCTGTCAAAGGTATGGGAAAGGAAGGACAGGAGAAAGGCAGTTATATAGAAAAAAAGGCTTATGAAGACCAACTGCATGTAAGATAGTTTAACATGGTGGGCATAGACATAGTAAGCAATCACAGAATAAGGCAGGCGGTGGAGAGGTTCGGCGACAGGTTTTTAAAGAGAATATACACAGAAAAGGAGCTTGAATATTGCAAAAGTCAGCAGGCTTATTATGAGTGTCTTTCCGCAAGGTGGGCTTGTAAAGAGGCAGTGTTGAAGGCTGTATATCAGGAACTGGGCATACTTCTTAGATTTTCAGAGATTGAGGTGGTTGGAAACAGGGGAAAGCCTGCGTGGGTAAGGATAAAAAGGGAGGGGCTTGAAAAATTGAAGGTGCTTGTTTCCTTATCTCACGAGAGGGACTACTCGGTGGCTGTTGCCCTTGTGTCAAAGGAGTAAAAGGGCCACATGTGGTTTAAGGGTCCGTGTCCTTTTCCGAGGGGCAGAGCCTCTTCTATGGCTTTCTGAAGGTATTCCTTTGCTTTTCTCAGTGCTTCCCTTAGTTCGTATCCCTTTGCAAGATAGGCGGTGATGGCGGAGGAAAAGGTGCAGCCGGTTCCATGCGTGTTTTTTGTTCTTATGAACCTGCCGCGCAGGTATTCAAAGGAAGAGCCATCATAAAGAACGTCTATAGCTTCTTCCTTTTCCATATGCCCTCCCTTTACCACCACCGCACCACAACCGTAGGAGTATATCTTTTTGCAAGCCCTTTCCATATCTTCAAGGCTTTTTATCTCAAAACCGCACAGCTCCTCAGCTTCTGGTATGTTGGGCGTTATCAGTGTTGCTAAAGGTACAAGCTCTTTTATGAGGGCCTGCCTTGCAGAGCTTTTCAGAAGCGGGTCTCCTGACTTTGCCCTCATAACGGGGTCTACCACCAGCTTTTCTATCTTTAAGTCTCTTACAGCCCTTGCCACCGCCAGAATAATCTCCTCGTTGGAAAGCATGCCTGTCTTGCAGGCATCCACGCCTATATCTTCTACTACCACCCTTATCTGCTCATAGACTATGTGAGGGGGCATATCTACCACGTCGTAAACACCCTGCGTGTTCTGTACCGTTATGGAGGTTATAGCACTCATGCCGTAAACACCAAGCACAGTAAAGGTTTTCAAGTCTGCCTGAATACCTGCACCACCTCCGCTGTCTGAGCCCGCAATGGTTAACGCTCTTGGCACCATCAGAAGAAGACCCCCAGTACAAAATGTATCCTGCTTCTTGAAGTATCACCGGGTACCTTTTTCGTCTTAAAAGCCCAGTCTAACTTTATGGGGGCAAAGGGTGTGATGAACCTTATACCTACGCCGAAACCACCCCTCAGGTTTTGTGTTTTCAGTTCTTTAAAGTCATTAAAGCCAAGCCCCGTATCGTAGAAGACCGCACCGTATAAGACATTCTTATATAATGGGTAGTTTGCCTCCGCTGATAGGATAAGCTGCCGTTTTGCACCTATGGGGTCGTTGGTGTTTGGGTCAAGAGGTCCAGCATAGCCGTATTTATACCCCCTTATAGTAAAGTCCCCACCTACAAAGAACCTTTCATCAAGAGGCACCCTTTTGCCACCGTAGGGTTCTACCGCACCCACCACACCCTTCAGGGAAACTATAAGACCCGTGTCCAAAAGGGTATCCTTGAAAAAGTGCTGATGGGACAGGACCATCTTGTTAAACCTTTCACTGCCACCCAATACTGGCACCGCCACGCTGTAGCTTAGCTCGCTCAGAGAGCCCTTTGTTGGGAAAAGATAGTTGTCCCTTGTATCCCTTGTTAGGCTAAAGAGCAGCTTTCTTGACTGCCTTGTGCCCGCCTCTTCTTTTATAATGGGAGAGGCGTTATCCGCTATGTTGCTATACCTTACCCTCTGTATGCTAATACCTGTACCGACCCTCCAGTATTCCGCAAACTCTCTTGAGAATATGAAGTCAACTCCCGTCCTCTCTACCGTATATGTGGTGTATTCTATCCTTCTGTCGTAAATAGAACCTGTAAGGTCTATTGGCTTGTTTAGGAACCATTTTCTTGTGTAGGAAAGGGAGTTGTCTTTATACTTGCTTCCGTAGGAAACGGATATGCCCGCTATGTCCCCCGTACCGAGGAAGTTGCCCTTTCTCAAAGAGACAAAGCCGGATACACCTGTAACCTGATTATATCCCAGACCTACCGAAAACTGACCTGTGAAACGCTCCGACACCTTCGCCAGAAAGTCCCATCTGTTTCCCATACCCCCAAAGGGCTCTATGGACACATCCTGATAGTAGCCCAGATTAAATATCCTCGTTCTTGACCTTTCTATCTCCTTCTGGTTTGCCAGCTCGCCTTCCTGAACCCTAAACTCACGCCTTATCACGTAGTCCCTTGATTCATAATTGCCCTGCACCTCAAGCTTGTTTATGTATACAGGCTCCCCCTCTTCTATCCTGAGCTTTACAAACACCCTTTTCTTTTCTCTGTCCACCTGTATATCTTCTTCAACTGAAGCGTTTAAAAAACCAAGCTCAGAATATTTAAGCCTTATGTTCTCCTTTAAGGCATTTATCACCTCCTTCCTGTAAAAGCCTCCTCTGTTTTTCTTGAGCACATTACCCACCAGCTCCCTGTAGGTAAAATATGTATTCCCTTCTATGCTTAGCTTATCCAGTCTATACCTGGGTCCCTCCTCTATGTTGATGGTTATCTCATGACGGGACCCCTCCTTCTTAACTGAATAGCTAACCTTGGCTTCTAAAAAACCCTCCGAGCGATAAAAATCTTCAAGCTTTTTAACGTCTTCCTTGAGTACCTCCTCACTAAAAGGTGGCTTGAACCTAAAGGTTATCAGGCTTACAGGCTTTGTTTCCATAAGGTCGATAAGCCTGCCCCTTTTGAAGCTTTTATTGCCTTTAAAGTGAATACTTCCAACATAGGAAGGCTCTCCTTCCTTTATCTTGTAGACAAGTTTTGAGGCGCCCTTTTTCGGCACAAGCTCGTATTCCACCTCCACATCTGGATAACCCTCCTTGGCATAAGCTTCTATTATCTTTTTCTTTATGAACTCCATCTCTTCCCTTGTTAGCACCCTACCGAGCTTTAGCCTTCTCTGTATGCCAAGTCTTTCTTCAATGGCAGGTGAAGAAGTATATCCCTTTATTATTTCCTCCGCCTCAATCTTTCCCACCTCCGTTTCTATGCCTATCTTTTTCTCAAGGTCATCTCCTTTTATCTTTTTGTTTCCCACGAATTCAATCTTGTATATGACTGGTAAATCCTTGACCCTGTATATAAGAATTACCTTCTCTCCCACCCTCTCCTCATAGACCTCCACCTCATCAAAAAAGCCCGTCCTATACATGTTTCTTATGCTTTCCCTCACCATATCCGGGCTGTATAAAGAACCCCTTTTTATGTTTATAAGCCCGTATATAACATCTTCCGGCACATACCTGGCGCCCTCCACCCTTATATCCTCCACTATTTGGGCAAGGGCAAGGCTTATACCGAGAAGGAACAAAGTTAAAGCTTTACCTAAGTATGACATCTCTTCCACCTTCTTCTATATGTCCGCACACAAAGGCATCTTCTATAAGGGAAAGCACCTTTTCCTCTTCTTCCTTTTCAACTATTAGCATAAAGCCCACACCCATGTTAAAGGTTCTGTACATTTCTTTTTCCTCTATCTTTCCAAGCTCCGCTATCCACGAAAAGGCTGGGTTTTTGGGTATCTTTCCCTTTTCCACCACTGCCCTACAGCCCTCTGGCAGTATTCTTATCAGGTTTCCTGGAATGCCACCACCTGTTATGTGTGCCATTCCCTTCAATTTTACACCATGTTCCTTTAGAGCCTTGACCTCTTTTACATATATCCTTGTAGGTTCAAGCAAAAGCTCATAGACCCTCTTTTCAGTCCAGGGTAGTCTGTCCTCGTAGCCAATGCCCTTTGCTTCAAGCACCTTTCTTATAAGGCTGTAGCCATTGCTATGAAAACCGCTTGAAGGAATACCTACTATTATGTGTCCCGGTCTTATATCTTCACCGGTTATAAGTTCCTCCTCTTCACAAAGCCCTGCGCAGAAGCCAGCAAGGTCATAAACACCCTCCGGATAAAAATCTGGCATCTCTGCGGTCTCGCCCCCCACGAGGGCAACCTGAGCCTTTCTGCACCCCTCCACTATACCGTCAATAACCCTGTTTAATACCTCATGCTCTATCTTTCCTGTGGCAATGTAATCTAAAAAGCCCAAAGGCTCAGCCCCTGTGGTAATAAGGTCGTTCACATTCATGGCAACTAAATCAATGCCTACTGTGTGATGAATTCCTACCTTTTGAGCCACCTTCAGCTTTGTTCCCACGCCGTCGGTGGTTAGCATAAGGACAGGTTTTTTATAACCTTCAAGCCTTAAACCGCTGGCAAAGCTTCCAAACAGGAGAGCCTTCTGATGCAGCTCACCCACCTTTTTCCTTATGTAATCAACAAACTCATCAGCCCTTCTTATACTGACCCCTGCCTTCTCATAGCTCCATTCACCCATGGAGGTAAAACTCCTCTATGACCGTGTATATAGGTCCTATGGAGGTAAGAGAGCTCTTTATAAGTGCCACCCTGTCTACTAAATCTTCTCCAAAGAAGGTGTTTTCGTGTTTTTTCAAAAGGTCCTTAAGGTATCTTTTGTCAAACTCCTTTATTCTGCAAATGGTTACATGCGGATGGAAGGGTTTGCCTTCATCCTTTATGCCCACTTGCCTGTTTGACCTTACTACGGTCTTTGCAAGGTCTATCAGCTGTCTGTGCCCCTCAGCCACGCCTATCCATAAAACCCTTGCCCTGTCAAGATTGGGAAATACGCCAAGCCCTTTATACTTAACCCTTATAGGCTTTGCCCTCTGGGCTACCTCCTGCAGGCTTTTTAGCAGGTCTACAAGTTTCTCCTGCTGGACATCGCCTATGAACTGAAAGGTCATGTGAAAGTTCTGGGGCTCAACCCATTTGCCTTTAATGAAGCCTTCGCTCTGAGCCTGCAATTTTTCTACAGCCTCCTGTATCTTTTTTGTAGTAAAGAAGCCCACAAAAACCCTTACCATTACCAGTGCCTTACCGGACCCGTGTCCATATGGACAAAGCCAGATTTTGGATAGTATCCAACGCCGCCGGCTCTAAGTGCCACCGCCACATCCCGGAGGGTTTTCAGAGGCACACCTTCTATCCTTATATCCACAGCCTTACCTTTCGTGTGATAGCTGTGTTCAGCCACACCCTTTTTTCTTTGGTGCATTATGTAATTGGTGACGAAGGACCTGTATCCGGATATGACTAAAACCTTGTCCTTTTCACACAGTCTGGTGGTAATATATACAAGGTCAAGGAGGTTTGGGTCTATGCTTGCCACATCACCGCTTCTGTAATCTCTGAGGAGGTAGTTTATTCTATCAAGGGCGTCCTTCAGATATTCTCCGTCAATCCAGTATGCAATCCTTTCTCTCTCCCCCGTATTTACTGCGTAGAGGTCTAAGTATCTGAAACCCCTTTTAAATTCTTCCTGCAGGAAGGATGTGGCAAAGGCAAGAGGGTTGGAAAAAAACAGCAAGCCCAAAAGACCACCACCTTTTATAACATCCCTTCTTGTCATCTTGGACCTCCTGAGAGGGCTTTGCTCAAAATTCTATCATATTCGTATATATCTTCTCTATAGTTTATAAGCCCATCCTTTTCAAAGGCGGTAAAGTAAAGTATGAAAACTGGCATTCTGTTTTTTGGCTTTAGGCTTGCAGTCTCACCTGCATTTATGAGCCTTTCAAGCCTTTCTCTGCTCCAGTCCCCATCCAGCAGAAGAAGTGCAAGCTCCTTAGCCTTTTCAATCCTTATACAACCAGAGCTAAAGTCTCTCCTGTGTCTTTTAAAGAGGTGTTTGTCTGGCGTGTCATGGAGGTATACATCAAAGGGGTTTGGCAGGTTAAACTTTATCCTGCCGAGGGCGTTTTTCGGTCCTGCCTCTTGCACAAGCCTGTAGGGAAAATTTTCTTCACTCAACCCTTCCCAGTTTATGCTTGATGGGTCTATTTCCTGCCCGTTCATATAGACTTTAAAACCCTTTTTGCTCAGAAACTGTGGGTCTTTTTTTACCTTAGGAACTATATCCTTTGCGGATATGCTTACAGGCACATACCACTTTGGGTTTATGGTAATGCTTTCTACTCTGCTGTAAAGCATGGGGGTGGGTCTAAAATCCTCCTTATAGCTTCTTCCCACTATCACCTTTGAGTGCAAAAGCACTGTTCCATCTTTTACCACATGCATCTCAAAGGAAGGTATGTTGACTATGATACCCTGAACTATCTCTGGAAGCCATCTATACTTTTCAAGGTTTAAATGGATTATCTTCAGACGCTCCGCAGGGCTAAGGTTGAGCCATTTTATGGTGGCTTGACCTATTTTACCCGTTGGGTTGATGCCATGCCTTTCCTGAAACCTTTTAACCGCCCTTTCAAGCTCCTTGTCAAACACATAAGAGGGCTTATAATCCTCAAGGTCTCCCAGCAGAAAGAGCCTGAACCTTATCTCATCAAGGCATGGACTTTTATCTCCCAAACCAAGCTCTCTGTTTAACCTTATGGACTTCCATTCTATGCTTGAAATTTCTTCAAGATATTCCGCCTCCTCAACCAGCCTTTTATAATCCTTGTGGGGTGGTGATAGCCTGTCTATAAGCTCTTCGAGCCTATCCTCTTTTATTAACTCTGAAAGAAGGCTTATAACTATATCGGGCTTTCTGGGTATGGTCCATCCCCCAAAGAGCCTCTTAGGTTCCACCCTTCCGTAATAGAGGTCGTAGGCAAGCCTTATTAGGCTATCCGTATAGGCAAGCTCCAGAGGCAGCCCTTCCTTTGGTAGGTAATCTTCCTCTTTTAGCCCGTGTACTCTTAGCTTTTCAAGAAGCCTGTGATAAGCCATTATGTTTTTACTTCCCTCTGCGTTCCATATGGTAGAAAAGCCAAGGGACCGGTAAAGCTGATAAATCTTCTGGGGGTTTTTAAGCCTGTTCCAGTAAAGCTTAATATCCCTTTCTACAGCAAAGGCGATGCTTAAGAGCAAAAGGAATATAAAAAGGTGGGTCGCCATGGGCGACCCTTATTATATCACAAGGGCTTTCCTTCTACCACATCACCACCGCTTTGCTGTCCTCCGCCCGCACCCTGATACAGATGGCTTCCCACCTTACCAGCCACCTCCAGGACTCTTTCGGTGGTCCTTCTTACCTCCTGTATGTCCTGAGAGGTCTGGAAGACCCTCTTTGCTTCTTCTATAACCCTGTCCGCCTCAGATACTATTTCAGAAGGGAGCTTATCCCTGCTTTCTTTAAGCACCTTTTCAAGGTTGTAGATGTGGTGGTCAAGCTGGTTTTTGGCTTCTACAAGTTCCTTCTTCCTTCTGTCCTCCTCCTCATGCATCTGAGCTTCTTTAATCATCCTTTCAATCTCTTCTTGTGTAAGCCCGGAGGAAGCCTGCACCCTTATGGATTGTTCCTTGCCCGTGCCTAAGTCCTTGGCAGTCACATGAAGTATTCCATCCACATCTATGTCGAAGCACACCTCAATCTTTGGCACGCCTCTCGGTGCCGGTGGTATGCCCGTGAGGTAAAACTTACCTAAGGATTTGTTGTCCTTTGCCAGTGGTCTTTCGCCCTGCAACACATGTATCTCCACCTCTGTCTGGTAGTCGCTGGCTGTGGTAAATACCTCGCACTTCCTGTAGGGTATGGGCGTGTTTCTGGGTATTAAAACCGTCATAACACCTCCGTAGGTTTCAACGCCAAGGGAAAGGGGCGTGACGTCCACAAGCAGTATTTCTTTTACCTCACCAGTAAGCACGCCAGCCTGTATGGCTGCACCAACCGCCACCACTTCGTCGGGATTTACACCCTTGTGGGGCTCTTTGCCAAAAAACTCTTTAATCTTCTGCTGGACTAAGGGTATCCTGGTAGAGCCTCCCACCAACACCACATCGTCAATATCCTGCGGTCTTAGCTTGGCGTCTTCCAGGGCACGCTTCACTATCTCCATTGTTCTGTCCACCAGGTCTTTTATCATCTCTTCAAGTCTTGCACGGGTTAGCTTTTTCTGAAGGTGCAGGGGCTGGTTTGTGGAGGGGTCTATGGTGATAAAGGGAAGGTTTATCTCCGTTTCCAGTTTAAAGGATAGCTCCTTCTTTGCCTGCTCGCTGGCATCTTTGAGCCTTTGAAGGGCTGTCCTGTCCTTTCTCAAATCCACGCCTGTCTCTTTCTTGAACTCCTCAATAAGCCAGTCCATTATCCTCTCGTCTATGTTGGCACCGCCCAGGTGTGTGTCTCCTGCGGTTGCTTTTACCTCTATCACACCCTCACCACCCTCAAGTATGGACACGTCAAAGGTACCACCTCCAAAGTCATACACGAGAATTTTTACATCGCTCTTCTTGTCAAGCCCGTAGGCAAGGGCTGCGGCGGTTGGCTCATTAAGTATTCTTAACACCTCAAGACCAGCAATCTTACCTGCATCCTTTGTTGCCTGTCTTTGGCGCTCGTTGAAGTAGGCAGGCACCGTTATAACAGCCTTTGTTATCTTCTCTCCAAGGTATGCCTCAGCCGCCTCCTTCAGTTTTTTAAGTACATGAGCTCCCACCTCCTCAGGTCTTACAAGCCTGCCCGCATTGGGCACATCAAAGGCTGCATCTCCCTTATCGTCTGCCACCACCTTGTAAGAGACCCTCTTTGCCTCTTCAACCACCTCCTCAAACTTCCTGCCTATAAACCTTTTGGACTCGTATATGGTGTTTTCCGGGTCAAGTATGGCACGCCTTTTGGCAGGCTCTCCTACGAGCACTTCCTTTTCTTTTGTCCAAGAAACCACGGAGGGGGTAAGCCTTGAACCCTCCTGATTTGCTATAACCACAGGCTCATCACCTATCATTACTGCCACCACCGAGTTGGTGGTTCCCAAGTCTATTCCTATTACCTTTTCCGCCATGCTACCACCTCCAGTTTAGTCTTCCTAATAATTTAAAACTTTAGTGGAATTTTGTCAAGTTTTCTTAATAAATCCTTTATAACTTACAGGAGGTGGGCAAGCATACTCTTTACCTCCTCCGTATAGCCTCCCTTCTCTTCGTTTATTATCAGGGGCTTTTCCACCGTTGGTGTGGGTTTGAAGTTTCTACGACCATATATACTCACCACCTTTGCCCCCTTATTTATCTTTGGATGGAAAAACCTCAGGGATGCTACGCCAATGCGATGTTTATCCATTAGCTGGAGGCTCTCGAAGAACCGCTCAGCGGTTATCAGAAGGTTAAGGACCCCACCATCTCTTAGCAGTTTTGATGCGGTTTTTATAAAGTCCTCCAATGTGGTTTCTGTTTCGTGGTGGTATGGGTTTGAGCCTGCCTGCCTGAAAAAAGGCGGGTTTGCCACCACACAGTCAAAGCTGTGGGGTTTTACAAGTTCCATAAGTTTTTTTATGTCTGAATTTATTATCTGTATTTTCTCCTCAAGTCCGTTTTTTATGACGTTGTATTCTAACAGCTCAAGCATAAGGGGGTCTTTTTCCACAGCCCAGACAGGACAGCCATACTTAATGGCTATTAAAATAGAGAGGGCGCCAAAGCCCGCTCCCAGGTCAATAACTTTAGACTTTTTCTTTATGCCCTTGATGTTTGAGATAAACAGAAGCTCTATTATAGAAAGTCTGTGTTTCTTAGGTTGTTTAAACCTTACCTTACCCCTAAAAAAGCCAAACTCCTTATACTCCTCCAAACCTCTCCACTAATTCGAGCAGTGTCCTTGCCCTTTCTCTTATCCTTTCCCACTCCTCTATCTCTTCCATGGTTTGGGCGGTGGCCAGTTTTTTCATTGCCTGGTCAAACAGCTCCTTCTCCTTGCCGGGGTCTATGTCTCCTATGTTGTAGGCTTCTTCTGCGAGGATTATGACCTTTTCGGGGGTTACATCCACAAAGCCGTAGGTGACAGCAATACCGTTTTCAGGCTTGCCGTCAAAATAGACAAGTCCAGGCTTTAGCATGGTCATAAGATACATATGCTTTTCAAGGACGCCAATTTCCCCTTCCGCTGTTGGTATATTTACTGAATTAACCTCCCTTGAAAAATGAAGCCCCTGGGGCGTGACTATTTCCACCTTAATCATGGTAATAAAATTATAGCATAGACCTATTATACAGTGTAGCTGACCACTCTCTGGAAGAGGGTAGGCTCTTTTTGGATATGGCTCAGGTAAGCATCCAGAGGGTAGTTTGCTATAAGAAGCTCATCACCTTCTCTCAGATAATTTCTTCCGTAGTTGGTCATACCATACTTCATTTTCCACTCTAAAATGTAAAATCCTTCGTAAAGTCTTTTTATTTTAGGAGAGTTATCGTAGGTTATAAGTATTTTATGCCTACACTTTACTACCTCATTCCTTAATCGCTTATGGTCAAAATCAGTGTGAAGGTTCCCCCTTTTACCGTAAAGTCTGGAATTTCTTGAGGAGTAGTATGGAGGGTCAAGGAAAATTACCGTATCCTCCCCTTCTATATGCATTAATTCAGAATAATCACCGTAGAATATATCTATCCTTTTTAAAACTCTGCTTACATATAAAAGCTTTTCAATGCTACTTAGGGTAAATCTTTTCCTGAAGGCTTCCTCTGAATAACCTCCACTATCAACAGTTCCAGAAAAGGATATTCGGTTAAGTATGAAGAAATCCACAGCTCTTTGAAAGGCATCATCTCCAAGCTTATGTCTTCTTTCAATCAATTCTTCATAGAGTTTTCTTCCATCGCCTGTGCTTTTCCATATATTTAATATCTCTTTTATTAATTTTTCAGGCTGTTCTTTAAGCTCTTTCCAAAAGCAGTAGATGTCATAGTTTATATCTCCAATAATGTATCTTCCTTCTGGTTTAACTTGCGCCCAGTATAGCGTTATGCTTGCTCCACCACACATGGGCTCTCTTAATTCTTTAAAATCTGAAGGGAAAAACCTTGACAAAAAATTTACTACTTTGGATTTACCACCAGGATATCTAAGGGGAGATGTTATCAGACCCATAGTAAGCTACCTCAAAGTTGTTATACTTTGCTTCTTTCAGAAGGTTTAAAAAGAAGTTTTTTCTTTTCCCATTCCTCAGTGAATTTATAATATCCATCAGGCTTTTAGAAAGATGTTTTGATGAGGTTAGTTTTATTGCGGGCTTGAAATGGGCAGGCTTGCCATCAACATAAAGCTCATCTATGCTTTTCAGCAACATTATCTTGATAAGCCCGTCTTTAATGTCCTCTACACTCGGAAGCAATGAGTTTTTAGCATGCTTACATTCATATAGATAGAATATTCCGTCCCTGTATTCATACTCGTCTATTGTTAAATGATATATGCCACCCAAATAGTTTTCTATGTCTATTTTTGCCTTATGTCCCATTTTAACAAACTCTTTTGGCTGGCTTGTATTTACTTCTCTGTTCTGAGCAGACATTGCCTTAAGTCTGGAGTTTAGCTTAAAATTTTCTACACCTTCATAGATTAACCTTTTAAAATCCTCTAAACCCTTCTCACTATGCATTTTAACGCCCAAGGACTTACTTAGCTTTGAATAGCACTCAATTACTTTTTCTATTAAATTTGTAAGATTTTCCTTTTCCAATTCCTTCAAGTTCCAGTGTAGAGCGGTATGGTGGTAATAGGATAATTCTATCAATTTATTTCTAATATAAGACCAGTCAAACCTCTGGTTTTTTAACTTATTCCCCACCTTTTCCGCATAGCAGTAGTAAGCAGGTATAACATATACATTCAATAAGCTCATTAAAGATACAGTGTCCCACTGTAAAAAGTCTCTGTCACCCTCTATTCCTTCATCTTTGACTATTGGTATAATGCTAACCTTCTTTGATACATTTTGGGTGAGAATATCATAAACCCTTGCATATGGGTAGCTTCTTGTCCTTTTTGGAGATACCCACAAGCAGACAGCCATAGAGGAGCTATTGACCTTCGTTATGAACTTGGGTCTATTGGGAGGCAAAGAGCCAAACTCAAACTCTTCTAAGGCAGTTCTGTTAAAAAACACATACGACAGCCCGCTTTTCACTACACCCACAAACTTCATAATGCCCTTATAACTTTTTCCAGGTCCTCCACCTTTTCCACATTAAAGACCCGCACATGGGGCACTGTCTGCTGGACAAGTTTTGACAGCACGTTCTTTGGTCCTATTTCCACAAAGGTATCCACGCCCCCTTCTACCATGTAAAGCACGCTCTGATACCACCTGACGGGTGAAAAAATCTGCCTGTAAAGGTTTTCCCTTATTTCGGGTGCCATTGTATGTTCTCTGGCGGTATAATTCTGCACCAGCGGTAGGGTGATATTCTTTATGGGTGTCTGTGCCAGCTTTAGCCTGAAGGCATCCGCCGCTGGCTTCATGAGAGAGCAGTGAGAGGGGACGGAGACCTTCAGAGGTATCACCTTACCCCCCATCTCCTTTGCTATCTGACCAGCTTTTTCCACCGCAGGCTTTTCTCCGGATATGACCGTTTGCTCTGGAGAGTTGTAGTTGGCAGGCTCTACAATCCCTGCCTCCTGAGCAAGCCTGCAGGCTTCTTCCACCTTATCGGGTGGAAGTTTTAAAATGGCCGCCATCGCACCTTTACCTTCAGGCACAGCCTCCTGCATGTATTTACCCCTCAGATGGGCAAGCCTGACTGCTTCAAAAAACTCCACACCTCCAGCCACACAAAGGGCTGTGTATTCACCAAGGGAATGACCCGCCACGAAATCAGGTTCTGGAAAGCCCTTTGCCCGCATTGCTCTGTATATGGCCATGCTTGTGGTCAGTATGGCTGGCTGTGTGTTTATCGTACGGTTTAGCTCTTCCTCCGGTCCTTTAAAGATAATGTCCGTTATGCTGTATCTCAGGGCCGTTTCCGCACTGTGGAATACATCTGCGGACTCCGCAAACTCCCTGTAAAAGTCATAACCCATGCCCACATACTGGGAACCCTGTCCTGGAAATATGTAAGCCAGCTTACCCATAAGATGGCTATTTTAACCCAATTCCCTTAATTTTTCCCTTATTAGTTCCCAGCTCCACCATGTGGCTTCGTTTATAGGCATGCTCTTGCCTATGTTTTCCTCCGTGCCCTCAACCCATATGACCTTTCCGTCTGTCAGAAGTTTAAAGTTTCTTGTCCTTGAGGACCACCTCCAGAAATTATGAGGTCCTATACCAAGGGCTTTCTTGAACATTTCAAGCTCGTTTGGAAGCAACGGTCTTCCCTGCATGCCTTTATTATAACTTCCTTTTTCTGACAGCCTGCGAGGACCTTCTGGCAAGGTCAATAAGACCTTTTTTTACCCTTTCATGAAACCTTTCCGCCGGCATGTCCGTCATTAGCTCTATCACATCGTCCACCGTATCCACCGTATACAGGTGAAACTCTCCCCTGTGGATGCTCTCCAAAATTTCCTCATCGAGCACAAGGTTGCTGTAGTTTCTTGAAGGCAGTATAACACCCTCATTACCCTTCATGCCTAAAACCTTGCAAACCCTGTAAAAGCCCTCCACCTTTTCCCTTATACCACCTACGGGTTGCACATTACCAAGCTGGTCTACGGAGCCAGTTATGGCTATGTTTTGCTTTAGAGGCACGCCTGCGATCGCAGAGAGAATTGCCACAAGCTCTGCCACAGAGGCGCTGTCGCCTTCCACCTCATCGTAGCTCTGTTCAAAGGTTATGCTGCAGGATATGTGCAGGGGCACTTCTCTACCATACTTCCTCCCAAGGTAGCCGCTGAGTATGAGAACTCCCTTTGAGTGTATGGGTCCGCTGAGCTCCACCTCCCTTTCTATGTTTATGACACCTTTTTCTCCCATGTAGACGGAGGCTGTTATCCTGCTTGGTTTTCCAAAGCTGTAGTCCCCAAGCTCATATACGCTCAGGCCGTTAGTCTGTCCTACTTCCCTTCCTTCCACCCTCACTATAAGCTTTCCTTCCCTTATAGCCTCTCTTATCTTTTCCTCAAGCAGGTTTGACCTTATTACCTTCTCCCTTAAAGCCCTTTTTATATGTTCCCCTCTAATAAGCTGGTCGTCCTCGGAGAAGGACTGGGCTTCCCTTACAAGGTCTATGATAGGACCAAAGACAGCACTAAACTTTTCCCTATGTCCTGACAGCCTCACGCCGTAAGAAAAAAGCTCGGTCAGCGCATCTGATGAAAGATGTTTTAATCCTTCCTCCTCTATAATCTTTCTAATGATTCTCGGGAAAGCTTCTATAAGCTCTTCCTTTATCCAGATTATGCTGTCAAACTCCGCCTTTACCTTAAAAAGCCTTCCAAACTCGGGGTCAAAGTTGTAAAGCAGGTAGTAAAGGTATGGGTCGCCTATCAGAACCACCTTAATTTCGGCGGGTAGTGGTTCCGGGCTTATACCCACATAGGGTAAAAGACTGTCCTCTAAGGGATGAAGGGGCAAATGAATTTTCTTATGCATAAGCACCTTTTTGAAAGCGTCCCACAGGAAAGGATTTTTTAGCAGGTCAAGGGCTCTGACCACCAGATAGCCTCCTCTTGCCCTATGTAGGGACCCGGCGGAAAGGCTCATGTGGTCTGCATAGACCACACCCATCTCCACACTGTAAAAGACCTTTCCAAAGAGGTTCTGGAAGGTAGGCACCTCTTCAAAAACTACTGGCGCACCCTCAAGGGAGGAGTTATCCACAAGCACATTAACTCTGAAGGCATTGAGGGATTTGTCTATCATCCTTTGAAAGGCTAAGTTGCCTTTAGAGGTGTGCCATGACAGGAATAGGTCCGCATTTTTCACCAGCTCTTCCTTGAGCCTTGTCAGATGGCTTTTTATCCCCTCATAACTATCGTATTTGCTCTCAAATCTGGAAAACACCTTTTCCACCGCATAGCGTGCCACCCTATTCCTTAACTCCATTATCTGGTCCGATAGGCTGTGGTCAAGCTCCCTCATCTCCCTCATCAGGTCCCTGAACCTTTCCTCAAACTCTGACAGGTTTTTTTCGTATGCCTCCTGAAGCCTCGGGTTTGAATAAATTTCCTCCTCCGGCACTATCCTCCTGCCCACAAGGGGCAGAAGTTTTATACCTGCAGGTGTAAATACCACACCAAGGTTGTGCCTCTGGGCTTCCTCCGCAAGCCTCTGGGCTACTTCTTCTTTTTTCATTTCAACGTTTTTGGCTATTCGTGCCACCTCTTCCTCATATTCTTTGCTTTCAAAAGCCTTTGGAATTTCTTCTTTCAAGGTTTCAATGGCCCTTTCTATATCCTGAGCAAAGGCTTTGCCCATGCCTGCAGGCAGCAGCAGGTAGGTGGGTCTTAAGGGGTTGTCAAAATTATTCACATAGCATATATCCTCTGGCTTTTCCTTGCCCTTAGCCACCTCCCTGAGCCTTCTTAAAGCATATACGGTCCTTCCCACGCTTTCTGGTCCTGAAACATATATATTGTAGCCTTCTGACTCTGTGTTCAGGGCAAGGTCAAAGGCTAACCTGACCCTTTCCTGCCCGGGGAAAAGCTCGCCAGGTTCCACATCCCTTGTGGATATTTCATAAACATACTTTAAACTAAGCTCCTCAGCCCTTAACTTCCTTATAGCCACCTTATAATGCCTTCCTTATTTCTCTTCCTATCTTTTCCTCTACCGATTTTACCTTGCTGAATATTCTACCTGACTTGCCTTCCCTGTAGTCTATCTTCATGGTGATGGATATGCGTGGACAGTCCTTTCTGAGGGCTTCAAAGCCTTCTTTTAGCACAGCCATGACCTCATCCCAGCTCTCGCCCTCTATGATGGTGCCCATGGGGGTAAGCACATAGTTAAGTCCTGACTTATCTACAATATCTACAACCCTTGCCACATACTCACTTACGCTCTCCCCCTTTCCTAATGGCGTCATGCTTACAAACACAAGCACGCTCATGCCTTATATTATACTATTACCACCGTGAGGTTAAGTTTTCCACTTACCATAATAGGCTTTTTTATCTTCTGCGCCCTACTTGCGGACTTCCTTGCACCCTATCCTTATGCCCTTCAGAACCGCACAGCTCCCTTCCATCCACCCACAAGGATACACGTATTCAAGGAAGGCTCCATTACCTTTCCTTACGTACATCCCTACAGGCTCAAGGACCCCCTTTTCAAGGTCTATGAGGAGGACAGGCACGCCTACTGCAAGCTCAGGCTCTTTTCCAGAACCCCCTATGGCTTTAAATTCCTGTCGGTAGAAGAGCCCTGCAGGCTCTATCTTTTAGGAACGGACAAGCTGGGAAGAGATATATTCAGCAGGCTCCTGTATGGTGCGAGGGTTTCCCTTCTTGTGGGCTTTGTGGGCATTAGCATTACCTTCCTTTTAGGTAGCCTGATAGGTGGTCTTTCCGGATACTTTGGAGGCAGGGTTGATGCGGTACTGATGAGGCTTGTGGAAGTTTTGCTTGCTATCCCCACCTTTTACCTCATGCTGTCCTTGAGGTCCGTCTTTCCCCTAACCATGGAAAGCTTTCAGGTCTTCCTGATGGTGGTTTTCATACTTTCCTTTATAGGATGGGCTGGACTTGCAAGGGTTGTAAGGGGCATGGTGCTGTCCATAAGGGAGAAGGAGTTTGTTCAGTCCGCAAAAACCTACGGTGCAGGCACTTTAAGAATACTGAGGGTTCATATACTGCCAAACACTTACTACTACCTTATCGTCTCCGCCACCCTGTCCTTCCCAGGCTACATACTGGCGGAGGCATCCCTTAGCTTTCTCGGTCTTGGCATACAGGAGCCTTACCCCAGCTGGGGCAACATGCTTTCTGATGCAAGAAACGTAAACCTTGTTATGGCACACCCATGGATACTTGCGCCGGGCATAGCCATATTCCTGCTCGTTATAGCTTTTAATCTGCTCGGCGATGAGCTTTTAAAGGGAGAAAGGCATGAAGGATGAAGCCTGCAAAGTGATAAAGAACAGGCATATGGGCGGAAGGCTTTACCTCTTGGAGCTCCATGCGCCTTATATATCAAGAAACGTTAGAGGTGGGCAGTTTGTTATGCTTAAAGTTTCGCCTACCCTTGACCCTATGGGTAGAAGAGCCTTTGCGGTAGGTGATGTAAGGGGTGAGAATATTCTCATATTCTATGACCTAGTGGGAAGAGGCACAAGGCTCCTGAGCCAGATAAAAGAGGGTGAGGAGCTTATGGCATTCGGTCCACTTGGCAAGGGACTTTTCCCTGAGAGGGGCAATAAACATCTTCTTCTTGGAGGTGGTGTGGGTCTGGCTGGCCTTACCCTGTGGGGCAAGGAGCTAAGGCAGATGGGTAAGGAGGTGGTCTTTGTTTATGCGGGGAGGTCTGCAGAGCACCTTGGAATGGAAGAATGGCTCAGAGAGGAAGGTTTTGAGTATATTCTCTACACGGAGGATGGAAGCAGGGGCAGGAAGGGGCTGATAACTGAGGTGCTTAAAGAGTTTGACACATCCTGGGTAGTCCATGCTTGCGGACCAAAGGGCATGCTAAGAGCCCTCAAAAACCTCAAGACAGGTCATACCATACACTTTTCCCTTGAGGGCAGGATGGCTTGTGGATGGGGGGTCTGTCTTGGCTGTGTAGTAAGAACAAAGGAAGGCTACAAGAGGGTCTGCTACGAGGGTCCTGTCTTTGACTCTCAGGAGGTGCTTTTCTGATGTTCACGGGGCTTGTGGAAAGGGTAGGTAAGGTAGTCTCCTTCACAGGAGGTCAGCTATGCCTTTGGGCGGGCTTTGAAGATGTGAAACTGGGCGACAGCGTGGCGGTTAATGGCGTATGCCTCACAGTGGTTAAAATAGAGAAGGAGCTTCTTTACTTTGACGTATCAGAGGAAACACTAAGGAGGAGCAACTTAAGGCTTTTAAAGGCTGGAGACCCTGTAAACCTTGAGAGAGCTCTAAAACCCACTGACAGGCTTGGCGGACACCTGCTTCAGGGTCATGTGGATTTTACAGCACCCATACTCATGTTAGAAAGAAGGGGTCAGCATTGGGAACTGAGGGTTAAGATAAGTGAGGATTACAGGTTTTATTTTGTTGAAAAGGGCTCAGTGGGTATAGATGGGATAAGCCTCACAATTAATTCTGTGCATGAAGACTTTATAAGCATGAACATAATCCCACATACCTATGCAAACACGAGCCTTAGATACAAAAAGAAGGGAGACTTAGTAAATGTGGAGGTGGATATTATAGGCAAATATGTGTTAAACTATTTGCGAAAAATTAATAAAAAGGACTTGCATGCATTGCTTGAGGAATTTTATAATACCAGTCCATGAACGTGCTTTGTAAACAGGCAATTTATGATGGTAGGGGGAACATAGCCTTTTATGAGGTCTTTGTTCAGGACAAAAGCACGGGAGCCTATCCGGAAGGTCTTGACCCCTTGAAGGCTACTACCATAGCCATAGATGTGCTAACAGAGCTGGGTGCGCAGAAGGTGGGCAACGGTAAGCTGGTTTTTGTAAATGTCCCGGCTATCTTTCTTGAAGCCTCCATGTTTGACCTTTTATCTCCTCAGTATGTGGCTGTGGAGCTTGTGGAGAATAAAAGGCTAACAAAGACACTTTTTGAGGCTATAGATGTATTGGTGAAGAGAGGTTTTAAGTTTTGCATTGATGATTTTGGTTTTGAAAAGATAGATTACCTGCCCTTGCTCCAAAAATGCCACTTTGTTAAGATTGACCTCAAAAATAATCCCTATAATGAGGAGGAACTTAGAGAGGTAATAGGTGTATTAAAAAGCTTGAAAAAGGGCATTATTGTTAAAAATGTAGAGACCAAGGAAGACTATGATAAGGCTTACCATATTGGATTTGAGTATTTTCAGGGGCTTTATCTATCAAAGCCTGCGATTGTTAAAGATACAAGAACCATATCCTTTTTAAAATCCACCATTTTTAGGATATACAATGCAATAAAGTCAAAGGATATAAAGGGCATTGTGGATGTGATTGAAAAGGACGTGGGTGTAGCTTACAGACTTCTTAAGCTGGTGAATTCAGCCTTTTTCCCGAAGGCAAGGGAGTTCAGCAAGGTGGAGGATGCGGTGGTTTATCTCGGGTTGGAAAACATAGCCAAATTTACCATAGTTCTTGCCCTTTCTGACATGTTTGTGGAAAAGGAAGAGATAGAGCTTTGGAAAAGGGCTCTGTTCAGGGCAAGCCTTGCGGAGAGGATAGCGGGGGTATATGCCAGAGATTACAAGGACAAGGCATATCTGATGGGTCTCTTTTCCTTATCACAGGAGATAATGGGACAAAACCCCGCAGACCTTGCAAGAAGTATAGCCCTTGACCATGAAATAGTAGAAGCCTACGAAAACAGATTAAGCCCTCTGGGCTTTATACTTTCCATTATAGACCTGCTGGAAGACAGACAGGACGATGAAACGGTTAGAAAGGTGGCTAAGGTGCTTGAAGTGTCTCCAGATAAGCTAAAAGCACTTATAGAAGAAGCCAAACAGGAGGCGGAGAGGTTCGTCTCTTAATCGGTGGCGTAGCTGTGCATGCCCGGGAAAAAGAGGTTTATGGCAAAGAAGCATATAAGCACTGTAATGAACCCAAAGACTACGAGCCATGCGGTTCTTTTACCTTTCCACCCCAGCATCTGCCTTGCATGGAGGTATGCACCAAAGAAAAGCCACACTATTAAGGACCAGGTTTCTTTAGGGTCCCAGCTCCAGTATCCCCCCCAGGCTTCGTTTGCCCAAGCAGCACCTAAGATGATGGAGGCAGTCCATACGGGAAAGACTATAACTATGGACTTGTAGGTTATCTCATCAAGCAGTTCCAAGGAAGGCAGGGGAAGTTTTGGAAACCTTTCCTTAAGAAGGTAGAGAACCGCACCACCAAAGCCTACAGTAAAGCCAGCATAACCTGTAAAGGCTGTCACCACATGAAGGTATAGCCAGTAGCTTCTTAAGGCTGGCATAAGGGGCACTATTTCTTTTGACGCGTAAAGCTGAGCAAAGGCAGAAAGACCGAATATGACAGGCACAGCTAAAGCCCCCAGTAGCTTTATGTGATACTTTCTTTCAATGATAAGGTATATTACACCCACCACAAAACTCCAGAAGGTGAGGGCTTCAAATAGATTGCTCCATGGGGGATGGGGCACTCCAAGCTCGTATGTCTGCATAGTCCTTCTTACCATACCTGTAAGGTTAAGAGAAAGTCCGATGGTAAGGCTTGCGGTGGCTATCCACTGAATAGTTTTATCTCTGAAAAAGACGAGGCTGATGTATATAACAGAAGAGAGGGCATAGGCGAGGGTGGCGGACTTATACCAGAAGGTGTTGTCTATTTTAAAAAGACCGAGGACAAGGCTGACTATAAAGGGTAAAAACCAGAGCATATAGCCATATGACCTTCTTCTTTCCTCTACTATTACCTCTCTCATAGCACCTATAAATATAAGCCTACTCTTGGGGTTTTACATGGACTTTTATATCCACGCTTACCTCTGGGTGTAGCTTGAGGGTTATGGTGTATATACCCACTTCCTTTATAGGGTTTTTAAGCATAACCTTTTTTCTTTCCACCTCAAAGCCCTTTTCCTTTAGAGCCTGAGCTATTTCCTGAGAAGTGATGGAGCCAAAAAGCTTACCCTTCTCGCCTACCTGTCTATGTATTTCTAACATTAGACCTTCTAACTTCTTGGCAAGCTCAAGGGCTTTTTCCTTTTCCCTTTGTAGTTTTCTTGCCCTTTGAGCGAGTATGCTCTGCACATGCCTGAGATTAGCCTCTGTGGCTGGCAGGGCTATACCCCTGGGTATTAAATAGTTCCTTGCAAAGCCGTCCTTTACATTGATAACATCACCAAAGACGCCATAGCCCTCCAAGTCTTTGACAAGCACCACCTTCATCTTACTACCTCCTTAAGCCACAAGATAGGGTAAAAGGGCAAGCTGTCTTGCTCTTTTTATTTCTCTGGCAAGCAAACGCTGGTGTTTGGCACATACTCCCGTCTGTCTTCTACCTATTATCTTTCCTCTTTCACTGAGGAACCTCCTCAGCTCTTCGTAGTTTTTGTAGCTTGGTTCCTTGCCTCCTTCACAGAAGGGGCATGTCTTTTTTGCAGTTCTTTTAATCACATCCATTTCTTACCTCCTTTAAAAGGGTATTTCATCGTCTTCCGAGGTGAAGGGACTTCCTTGAATTTCTTCCGGGATTTCCTCTTCACCCTTTAAAACAATCTCTTCCGTGGGGCCTTCCACCCTTGGCTTCTGTATTATACGCACGCTTTCAGCTAAGATACGCACCTTGCTCTGAGGTTTTCCTTCCCTGTCGGTCCAGCGATCCTGTACAAGCCTGCCCTCTACAACAACCGTATATCCCTTTGATATGCGGGTGGATAGTCCTTCTGCAAGCCTGCCATAGGCTTTTACATCAAAGAAATGGCTTTCCTCCTTCCACTCCTGCCCTACCATGTAGCGTCTTGTATATACCACCGAGAAATCCACCACCTGCATGCCAGAGGGCAAATATCTTAGAACAGGGTCCTTCGTCAGCCTGCCAATGATTATGACCCTATTGAGCAACCTGCTTCACCTCTTGGGGCTTTACCTGAATATTGAGCCATCTTATCACATGGTCGCTTATTTTGTAATAAAAGTCAAGCTCGTTGGGAAGTTCTGGATTTTCGGACCTGACGGTTATTATAAAGTATCTGCCATGGTTAAACTTCTGTATGGGGTATGCTAAGGTTTTTGTACCCCAGTCCAGCGTGTCAAGGACCTCTCCGCCCTTTTTCTGGATAAAGTCCTTGATTTCTTGAAGCCTTCTCTGAACCTCATCTTCAGTAAGGGTTGGTTTAAAGACTACCACGCTCTCGTAGTGGCGTGTGGTCTGATAATACCTTCTTGCCATCTTTCACCTCCTGGGCTTAATGGTCCCCGCCCTTTTGCGGGAACGAGGGTTAAACTATTATAGGCTATGAGCGTAAAAAGGTCAAGACTTGAAAAACAGCTTATGGAGGAAATAGCCAAGCTAATAGTGGGCGAGCTAAAGGACCCCGGGCTGGCTGGTGTTGTCATAACAAGGGTTGTGCTCTCCGAAGACCTGAGAAATGCAAAGGTTTATTTCACCACCTTTGAGGAGGGTAGGGAAAAGGAGGCGGTCAGGGCTTTAGAAAGGGCAAAGCCCTACATAAGGAGCTATCTTATTAAGAGCCTCAGGCTCAAAAGACTTCCTGAACTTTATTTTATTTTTGACGAAGAGCTTAGAAGAATGGAAAGGATATGGCAGAGGCTTTAACCGCATTGCTTCTTGAGGGCAGTAAATTCTCCATAGACCCACCGGGCGGCAGGCTCTTATACCGCATCTCAGAGGAGGGTGTGTTGAAGGAGGAGGAGCTTATACCCTCTTCGGAGGTGGATGAGCTGATACCCTATCCTCTTCTTAACCCCCTTCAGAGTCTTTTCTACAGGCTATACAAAGGAGGCTCAGCTCTCGTGGCTTCCCCCACCTCTTCCGGTAAAAGCCTTATTGCCTACCTTTTCATGAGAAACTTCAAGGGCAGGCTTGTCTATACGGCACCCACAAAGGCCCTTGTAAAGGAAAAGGCGGTGGAGCTGAGGAAATACTACGGCAAAAGCGTGGAGATGCGCACGGGTGAAAGTGTATTAGAGTCCTACAAGGAGGTAAGGGCAAAGGTGGTGGTAAGCACCTACGAGCATCTGGCATACTCTTTCAGGAACTCTGCCCGATGGCTAAAGGATGTGTCCGCCGTTGTGATAGATGAGGTGCATCAGATACTAAAAAGATGGGTTCTGGAGGAGGTTATAACCTCATGCCTCAAAGCTGGTCTTCCTATGCTTTCCCTTTCTGCTACCCTTCCGGGTGTGGAGGAGCTTGCAGGCTGGACGGGCTCCCAGCTTGTCATAAAAAGTCTCTGGAGACCTGTTCCTCTAATAAGGGAGTCCTACAGTCTCAGCCAGTTTGAACCTATAGTAGAAGAGCTTGAAGGAGAGGAGCTGACCGCCGGAAGGCTTCTGCAGGCTCTCTTTACCCTTTCAAAGCAGGGCGAGAGCGTAATCCTTTTTGTGCCTAAGAAAAGCCTTGGCTGGAAGCTGTTAGAGCTTGCCAGCATTGAAAGGATAGGCATTATGAACCAGACGGTGCCCTTTGAGGTATCAGAGACAAGAGAGCCGGAGATTGCCTTCCACAATGCGGACGTGCCTAAGGAAGAAAGGGAGGCAATAGAAAAGGCTTTCAGAGAGGGGAATTTAAGGTTCTTAATAGCTACCCAGACCTTAGCTTACGGCGTGAACCTTCCTGCGGACAGGGTTTTAGTGCTTGTGAGGTTTTTCAGAAAGGGAAGCAAGTTTGTGAGTATTCCGGACGCCCTTGATATACTTCAGATGGAAGGAAGAGCTGGGAGGCTCGGCATAAGGGAGGTGGGATACTCAAACCTTCTGGTGCAGGGTGCGAGCAAGAGCCTTCTTGAAAAGGAGCTTAAAGATGCCCTTGAAAAGCCCTTCAGCACGGCGGTTATAGAAGAAGGTCTAAACATAGACGCTGTCAGCTTTTTCCTCCTTCTTGCCCATATGCATGAGGGGAGCAACTACAAAGAGTATTTAAAACATACCTATTCCTTCAGAAGGCTTGAAGGCAGAAAAGTGGAGAGGGTGGAGGAATTTTTGAGGGAAAGGGGCTATATAAGGAAGGGTTTTCCAACAGATAAGGGTCTTTTCTGCATAAAAACGGGCATACCACCCACTAGGTTTGAGGAGTTTTTAAGGAGGAGAGAGCTGAGCCTTGAACCTGTTATTACCCTTAGACCACTTCTGCATATGAAAAGGTTTGACGGGCTCTTTCAGTTTATACGCAGGCAGGAGGGCTTCAGAAAAGCCTATGAGCTTGTAAAGGCAAGGCTTTCTATGTGCGGGCAAGCCTGCTTTGAGGACAACACGGACCAGTTCCTCTTCTATGTGATGGGACTAACAATAAGGTATCCCAACCTGAAAAGCCCGCCGGGAGAGTTTTCATACCTTGGAACGGATGCCCTTCATCTCATAAGGACGCTCCTTGAGGTGGAAAGGCAAGGTTTTTACAGCTTAGGTAAGGATAAGGTGCTATCTATTGCCCATGCGGTGAAGTATGGTATAGAGCCTGACTATGCAGGTCTTTCTGGTATAAAGGGTATAGGGCATATTAGAGCGAACCTTCTCAAAGAGGTTTTCGAAGGGGAGGGGATAAAAGTGCCAGCCCTCGGTGAGCCGGTGGAGGAACTTATCCTGCTCATGGAAAGCCACCAGCTGTGGGAAAACCTCCTTGAAAAGCTTGTAAGCGTGAGGAAGATGCCGGTGGAAAAAGCAAGGGAAGAGCTGGGCAGGGTCAGGAGGATAATGAAAAACAATGCAGGGGGATATCTTGTGGATGACCACCTTCTCTTAGCCCTTGGACTTTTCACACTTGGAGAGAAGGCCATCAGGCTTAAAAAGAGGGAACTACTGGAGGAACTCCTTTGGAGCTATCAAAGCCTGTGATGGCTATTCTGTATAGAGAGGAGGACGTGCTTAAGGATTTTCTCAGCAAACTGCCCATAAGCAGGCTTTCTGAAAGCTTTTACTTTGAAGGCTTACAAAGATATTATTCTAAGGAGATGGGGGAAGGGCTTTTAAAGGTGTATGCAAGCCTTGACTGTCTGATTAGGAAGGAGTACATAGTGCCTTTTAAGCTGTGGGCTATGGCACAGGAGAGGTTTTATGCTTTAGAGGGTAAAAGGAAGCTTAACATTGATGCGGGTTATGTGGATGAGAGCCATCTTGTGCTTGCTTCTTCAAAAAGAAGGGGTGCAAGGATATACATGGGTTCTGGTGTCTATGTGGAGATGGAATATCTGTATGTATATGGCTCTTACAGACCACTGTACTGGACATACTCTGACTACAGGGACAGGAGGGTGAGGGCTTTTTTTGAGCAGGTAAGGGAAGATTTTTTAAAGGAGCTAAACCTTGCAAGGAAGGGAAACCCTTTTATACTCTGCAGGTTCACCGAGGAGGAGCTCTATAAGGAAGCCAAGGCTTGGTGATTCGTCTGTAAAGTAAAGCTCAAAGCTGGCGGATCCCTCCCTTAATACATGAGCTTCTATTTCAAGGGCTGTGCTTTGAGCGGAATCTATCACCTTTACCTGCGGACCCATGAAGTCCTCTATTAAAGGCTTTAGCAGGGGGTAGTGGGTACATCCAAGAATGAGCGTGTCTATACCGCTTTCCTTTAAGTCTTCAAGGTAATAGGCTACAACCCTCTTAGGAATTTCACCTTCTATAAGACCCTCTTCCACCAAAGGCACAAAGAGGGGGCAGGCTTTCTGGAAAACCTCCGCACCTTCCTTTTCTAAAAGCCTTTTGTAGGCACCGCTTGATACGGTAGCCCTCGTGCCTACAACTCCTACCTTCTTGTTCTTCGTAGTTTTTAAGGCACACTTTACGCCCGGCTCCACCACGCCGAAGACAGGCACAGGAAGGGTTTCCTCAAGAACTTCTAAGGCATAAGAACTTGCCGTGTTGCAGGCTACCACCACCAGCTCCACACCCTCACCCATAAGAAACTCCACACACTCAAGGCTATACCTTATAACCGTCTGGGGAGAGCGGTTTCCATAAGGAACGCGAGCTGTGTCTCCAAGATAGACAAAATCCACTTCCGGATACCTTTCCCTTAAGGCTTTTAATACAGTAAGACCACCTACGCCCGAGTCAAAGACGCCTATTTTCATCCTTCTTTCATCCTTGCTTTTGTATTATAATCTTAACCAAACTTAACAAGGAGGTTTTAGCATGAGAAAGGCAGCCTTAACACTTGCCTTGGTAGTGGGCTTTGCAGGAGCAAGCCTTGCCAGCGAACAGCTTGCCAAGCAGAAGGGCTGTATGGCATGCCATGACCTGAAGGCTAAGAAGGTAGGACCAGCCTTTGCGGATGTGGCTAAGAAGTATGCTGGAAGAAAGGATGCGGTGGATTACCTTGCTGGCAAGATAAAGAAGGGTGGTTCTGGTGTATGGGGCTCTGTGCCTATGCCTCCTCAAAACGTGTCTGACGCAGAGGCCAAGCAGTTGGCCCAGTGGATAATGTCTGTAAAGTAAAAACTTTGGGGGCTTATGCCCCCTCCTCCAAAGGATTACATCTATTTATATTTCCAAAGCAGGCAGGGCATAGGTCAAAAAAGACCAAAAGTCCAAGACCTCCAAGCATCATATTGACCTGTGTTATAACCAAGTTTTCTTGCCTTTCTGGAAGCACCTGATACTTTTCAAGCCTTTTGCCGCAGGCAGTTAAAGCCTCCTCTTGGCCAAGCTTATGAAACTGAAACACAAGCCTTTTTGTTCTTCTACACTTCATCCACCTTGGTGTGAGGTCAAGGATTACAAAGTTTATCTGAATGTTTGGGTCTACAAGCTGGGCTTTTTGCATAAGTCTTTCAAACTTTTCCTTCTCCGTCATAGCCTATAACCTCCTCCAGTAATGCTTGAGACATTTCTTCTTCGCTTACTTTTCTTATAGGTTTTCCTTTTTTGAAAAGCCATGCAAAGCCTCTTCCACAGGCAAGACCAAGGTCCGCTTCTCTTGCTTCTCCTATGGCATTTACCACACAACCCATTATGGCTACCTTTAGAGGTTTATTAAAACCTTTTAGCTTTTCTTCCACTTCCTTTACTACCTTTGGTAAATCCACCTCAATCCTACCGCAAGTGGGACAGGCTATTATCTCTACGCCCCGTCTTCTGAGGTCTAAAGATTGAAGTATATTGTAAGCAACTTCTACTTCTACCTCTGGGTCGTCAGTTAAAGAAACACGCACCGTATCACCTATACCCTTATAGAGGAGTATGCCTATACCCACAGAGGACTTGACTATACCTTTTGTTCCCATCCCTGCTTCTGTTATGCCTATATGGAGAGGAATATCCGTGTGTGAAGCGAAAAGTTCATTGGCTTTTATGTTTTCAAGCACATCAGAACCTTTTATGGAAACCTTGAAATTATAAAAGCCCCACTTTTCAAACTTTTCAGACCAGCGCATGGCACTTTCAAAGAGAGCCTCCGCACAAGGATAGCCATACTTTTCAAGAAGGTCCTTCTCTAAAGAGCCAGAATTTACTCCTATCCTTATGGCTACACCCTTCCCTTTTGCCTCTTCTACGATTTCTCTGACTATTTCCTCCTTTCCTATGTTGCCGGGGTTTATACGTATGCCATGCACGCCTTTTTCCATAGACTTGAAGGCATAGGAGGGTGCAAAGTGTATGTCCGCTATTACAGGAATAGGAGAGTTTTTCACAATGTCAGGTAGTGCTTCCACATCTTCTTCGTGAGGGACAGCTACTCTTATTAGCTCACAGCCAGCTTTTGCAAGTCTTTTTATCTGCTCAAGAGTTGCTTCCACATCATGCGTTTTTGTAGAGGTCATAGACTGAACTACTATAGGAGCATCACCTCCTACCTTTACCCATCCTACCTTTATCTGACGAGTCTTTCTACGTTCAATCACAGCACTTCCTCCCACCAGTCTTTTTCAAGAATATCATGCCAGCTGTAAGGACACGCCTGAGGAAAGTCTCTCCTTGTAAGTTTGAGGTCTGGCTTGAGGTCTATGATTATCAAAGATATGGCACTTTCCCATGCTTTGTGTTTGACCTCCTCAAGGTATTTTTTTAAAAAAGGTGCATCTTCAAAGAGTTCTCTGAGGTTTTGTCTTTCCCTTTCTATGGTTTTTACCCAGCTGTGTCCTCCCTGAGAAAACTGTTTGAAGTGCTGGAGCTTGTATATGTGAGCCATTATGACCGCAAGCCTGCTTCTTAGCTCTCTAATGAGAGACTTTTCCATGTATTCAAGCTCCTTAAGGAGGTTTTCCACATCAAGCTCCTCAAAGTTTTTAGCCTTTAAAAGCTCTATGGTTTCTTCAAGCCACCTGTGATAATCTCTTTCATAAAGCTCTTTTAGAATTTCCTTTATCCTCATGACAGCTCCAACATCCTCAAGATTGGTCTTTTTGCTTTCTCTATTATCTCTTCAGGTAGGACTACTTCGTTTATTTCCTTTTTCAAAGTTTCATAAACTTTTGGCAAGGTTATACCTTTCATAGTACAACAATATACAGTTCCGCAGTAGTTCATGGATTCAGGGAAAATATACTCCTTATTAGGATTTTTCTTCATAAGTGTATGCTTTAGTCCCACTTCTGTAATAACTATTACCCTTTTTGCATCGCATGTGGTGGCATACTGGATTATCTGAGATGTTGAGCCTACAAAGTCCGCCATTTCTATCACCTTGGGGTGGCATTCAGGATGCACAGCCACCTTTGCGTCTGGATACTTTTCTTTAAGTTTCATAACTTCTTTTGCGGTAAATTCAAAGTGGGGAGGGCAAAAACCCTGCCATATTATGAACTCTTTATCTGGTACGTGTTTTTTTACCCAGTTTCCAAGAGCTTGGTCTGGTATGAAAATTATCTTCTTACTTGGTAGCTTTTGCACCACCTTTATGGCATTTGCGGAAGTCACGCATACATCGGAGACTGCCTTGACTTCAGCGTTCGTATTCACGTAGGCGACCACCTCCGCATCCGGATGAGCTTCTCTTAACCTTAGCACATCCTTTGCGGTTATCATGTCCGCCATGGGACAACCTGACTCGGGGTTTGGATGAAGGACTTTTTTGGTAGGATTTACTATCTTGGCAGTCTCGCACATAAAACGCACACCGCAGAAGACAATAATGTCCGCATCTGTCTGACTTGCCTTCCTTGAAAGCTCCAAAGAGTCTCCTACAAAGTCCGCAATATCCTGCACCTCAGGTCTCTGGTAGTAGTGGGCAAGTATGACTGCTTTCTTTTCTTTTGCAAGCCTTTTAACCTCTTCCTGCAAATCTCTTATTTCTTGCTTACTTAACTCCTGTTCTTTGACAAGCTCCACAGAAACCATAAAGAGTAATATATACCTTGAAGCCATAAAGATTTATGAGCTATTGCATTTTCACATACTCTAAAATTTTCCTGTGGGCTACCTGCTGGTCAGAGTTTTCCTGAGAGAGGGCGACAGGATTGGAGGAAAACCTGCGGAAGTATGGCTTTTGGAGTTTTTAAAGGCTAAGGGTATATCTGGGGCTACCGTTTTGAAGTCCATCATGGGCTACGGCACCACTGGAGAGTTTCACTACGAGGGCATTGAGGTGCTATCCTACGGGCTTCCCCTTGTGGTGGAGTTTGTGGAGGAAGAGGATAAGATAAACAGGATGCTTGAAGAAGTTGTAAAGAATTGCAAAGGGCTTATTACCCTTGAGGAGGTGTCCCTTTGGCAATGCTGATAGCTATAGCGGTTGGCGGTGCTGTTGGCTCATTGCTTAGGTTTTTTGTTTCAAAATTTGTCCAGACAAGGGTAGGTATTGAATTTCCTGCTGGAACTCTCGTGGTCAATGTGAGTTCTGCCTTTCTTATAGGCTTTTTCTTTTCCTTCCTCGTAGAAAGACTTGACATTTCACCAGAGCTAAGAGCCCTTTTGATAACAGGCTTTTTGGGAGGCTATTCTACCTATTCAACTCTCTTCTACGAAGCCTTTTATCTTCTTTATAACGGTGAGCTTTTGAAATTCTTTACATATTTGCTTCTGAGCAACCTTCTGGGTATTGTATTTGTAGCCATAGGCTATAACTTAGGCAAGGTAATTTAGCATATATTTATCCCTATGCAGAGGGTCATTAACCTTAAGGAACTATACGATAAGGATTTTAGTATGTGGGCTGAGATTAACTTGGAGCTTTTGAAAGAAAAAGCCTACCACCTTGTAGACTGGGAAAACCTCTTACAGGAGATAGAGGATATGGCAAGGTCCGAGTTAAAATCCTGTGTGAGCCATCTGGCGGTAATATTGGAGCATCTTTATAAATACGAGCATCTGAGACATTTAACTTACGGAGGGCAGAAAGGTGGATATGGCTGGATAAAGAGCATAGTTAATTCAAGACTTGCCATAAGGTCTATTCTTAGGAGAAACCCGAGTCTCAAAGAAAAGTTGCCTATTGAACTCGAGGGAGCCTGGGAAGATGCAAAGGATGCTATAAGGGCCTGGCTAAAGCTAAGAGGCTACAAACCTGAGAAGTTTCACCTGCCTGAAAGATGCCCTTACACCTACGAGCAGGCTATGGAATACGAGCCTTGGGAAGCTGAGCTCTGATGAAATGTGAAGAAGCACTTCTTGTAAGGATATTCATAGGTGAAGATGACAGACATGAGGGAAAGCCTCTATACAGGTATATAGTGGAGTTTTGCAAAGAAAAGGGCATAGCTGGTGCTACCGTCTTCAGGGGTCTTATGGGTTATGGAAAGTCTTCAGTGCTTCACAAGGCAGGACTGCTCAGCTTTTCCTCAGACCTTCCTATACTGATTGAAGTGGTAGATTGCGAGGAAAACATAAACAAAATTCTTCCAGAGCTTGCAAGCCTTGTAAAGGAAGGGCTTATAACCCTTGAAAGAGTAAAGGTTGTAAAAGCTTAATCTTCATATCTTTCATGCATGGCTACTACTATTTTCCACATAATTGGTGGTATGAATAAGTAGGCAAAGACGCTAAAAAGTATGATACCACGCCATAGGGCATCAAGATAGTTGGAAAAAGCCATGCCAAGCCCTGCTAAAAACTGAAGGACTGCAAAAGCGTAAGAGGTTTTTACAAGGAAAGGGAGGCGTGAAAACCTCCCCATGGCATAAAGTATGGCGTAGGTGCCCGCAAAGAGCACCATAAGAAATCCATAAAGCATGAGTCTATATAGAGTTTCAGCCAACAACTTCAGCCTCCTTGAGGGCTTCCACTCTTCTGCCTGCTGTGAGAAGGTCGTAGACCAGCACCAGGTAAGAGAGGAAGAATATAATTCCAAAGAAAAGCCTCCATTTAAAAGCCTCTTCCATCCATGGGTGCATCTGAGCTTGTATAAAGGCTTCCCAAGTGCTTCCAAGCGTTGCCCTTTCTATCATGGTTTGTGCAAAGCCTGCCACAGTCAGAGCCGCAACCATACCAAAAATACCTATTATCATACCCACATAGGCTATTTTCCATGGTGTTCCATTGAGTATATATCCTTCTTTTACCCTTGTTTTTCCAAGTGCATAGTAAAAGAGGGCAAGGTTTGCAGAGACATAAGCTCCAAAGAAGGCAAGATGTCCGTGTGCTGCAGCCATCTGCGTTCCATGGCTAAAGAGGTTTATTTGAGGTAGTGTGTGCATAAAACCCCATACGCCCGCACCAAAAAGGTTTCCAAAAGCTTGAGCAAAAGCCCAAAAGAGAGCAGGTCTATTAACCGTTTTCAGCTTATGAACTCCTGCATCATAAACCGCATGCACCACCATGGCAACAAGCGGAAGAGGTTCAAGGGAGGAGAAGAAACCTCCTATACCAAGCCAGTATTCAGGCGTACCAATCCAATAGTAATGGTGTCCAAGACCGAGTATGCCCGTTCCAAAAACTAACATAACCTCCACATAAAGCCAGGCTTCAATTATTTTTCTTGGAGTTCCAAGAAGATGCATCAAAAGCCAGCCCATAAGGACACCCACCAGCACTTCCCATGTGGCTTCAACCCACAGATGCACTACCCACCACCACCAGAACTGGTCCACGGATATGTTAGGAGTGAAAAACATGCCTGCAAGGTATAGACCAAAAAGAAAGGCAAGGTCTACTATAAGGACACCAAGTATGCCTGTTATCTTCCTTGAAGCAATGGCAGTGCCTACCACATTGAAGGCAACTATTAAGGCAACCGCCACTATACCTATATCAGCCCAGCGAGGTGCTTCTATATATTCCCTTCCCTCCGTTATAAACCATAGAGTAAAGAAGTCCCCGCTTCCAAACTGTTTTAGAAGATACACAAGCACTACCACAGCCACAGCACCCACAAAAGCAAAGTAGGCAAGTTTTCCAAGTTTTATACCAACCACCTCCCTACCAGTCTCTATGGGAAGAAACCAGTAAATACCTGCTATAAAGCCCATAAGAAGCCACACCACCATGGCGTTTATATGGAGCATTCTGTTGGTCATGAAGTTCAACGTACCATAAAGAAAGTCTGGATTTACAAACTGTATGGCTGCAAGCAGTCCGAACAAAAGTTGAGCACCAAAGAGAACTATTGCAGTCCAGAAATACCAAAGGGCTAACTTCTGAGATTCATAAAGCCTCTCCATGGCTACACCTCCTTTTATTGTTGTGATACTTTTACTTCTGGAAAGTTGGCTGGGAAGCCATTAGTATCTATGGCGGACATCCATTTGAGATAAGCCACCACCGCTTTTGCCTCCTCTTCAGTGAGCTTCAAGTTAGGCATTTTCCTTACCCAAGTAGGATACTTGTCCGGGTTCATAAGCCAAATCTTCATAGCATCTTCCTTTGTGCTTGCTCCCACCATAGGCATAATCTGTTTTTCCCACTTGGGGTCAAGCCAAGCTTTTGTAAGGTCCGGTGCATAATAGGCACCGTTTCCTAGAAGGGTATGACAGTCCATACAGTTCCTACTTTGGATTACAAGCTTCCCTTTTGTTATAAGCTCTTGCGCCTCCTCAGCACTCCAAACTTTTCCAAAAAGACCCGTTTTCTTACCAATAACCGGTTCCATAGCCCTCCTGTCTGGGTTATAAACGTAGCCAATCTCCATGTTAATCACCTCTGGAGAGGGAACCCGCTTACTTCCCATGCCTATAGCACTGAGAGTGTGAAAGGTGAGAAGCACCAAAGTGGTTGCCATAACCACGCTTGTTATGGTGGCAGCCACCTTCCAAAAGCTCGGCTCAAGCCAATGGCGCCCTCTTGCGAGGACAAGGCTTACTACAAGGGAAATAAGAAGAGTCGCCACTACTACCTCCAGCCACCCTACATTCATGGCTACACCTCCTTAGTAAGTAGTTGCTTACATGGTTAAATATATGCTTACCGCATGCATCTGTCAACTATACTTTTATTCAT
>JAUQQK010000012.1 GCA_030549905.1 Aquificota bacterium
CGTTTAAATTCCACACGGTACATTAGCAACCCAACCTCACCACATAAAAAATAATAAGCAATGACAAGGATTTTGTCAAGGGGGTACCCCTCTCAAATGAAGGTGCTTTGCCAAAAGTCCGAGGTTATGCAAACTTGAGTGTGATATTATCAAATTTAAATCCTTGTCTTTCAAGGCTTTGAAGCTTGTAGCATCAAGTCATCAATGCATCAAATCATCAAGATGCCTGTATGCTCAAGCATCAAGATGCTACAATAAAACCTATGAGCCAAAAGAAGAGGAAAGGACAAAGACCGCAATGACAGATAATCCCCTTGACTTTTAGCCCACTCAAAAGGAAGCCACACCTATTCAGTTGTCAAGATGACGAGGGGGCATAAAGCCCCCTCCTAAAAACCATCAGTTATATCGTATCACCCTTTAGCCTTTTAATGGTTATAAAGGTTATGTTATCTTGTCCGCCTTTATTGAGGGCAAGCTCTGCAAGTTCAATGGGTGTAAGTAAAAGTTCATGCTCTTCCAAAGGTTCCCACAGACCGTCCGAACAGATGAGGAAGCTCTCACAGTTATAAACGTCTTTCATATATATTTCAAACTCCCTGAAAGAAGGGCTTCCTATGAGAGAGGAGCTTAGCATGTTTCTGAATGGGTGTCTTTTAGCCTGTTCTTGTGTTAAAAGTCCCATATCTACAAGTTCCTGCACATGCGTGTGGTCTTTTGTTAGCTGTATGGCTTTCTCCTCTATGCAATATACCCTGCAATCTCCCACATTAAAGACCAAAGCCTTGTCTTCAAAAAGTAGCACGCCTGCAAGGGCTGTGCCAAGACCTTCATAAAAGGGCTTTTCTCTGGCAAACTCCTCCAGCTTCTTCTGAGCTTCCTTAAGGGCTTTATAAAGCTCTTCTTTGCTGATGGGTTCAAGCCCTGCAAGAGTTTTTAGCACCATCTTGCTTGCTATTTCTCCGCCTTCATGTCCTCCAAGACCGTCTGCCACCGCAAAGATAAAGTTATTACCCGTCAAAGTTATACATTCTGGCTCTTCCATAAACTCTTCACTTACCATAAGCTTGTGGATAAGCAGGGCATCTTCGTTTTTGTCCCTTATGCGTCCTCTGTGTGTAAAGTAGCACACCTTAACCTTCATCAATCCTAAGCTCTTTTAATTTCCTCCACAGGGTTGTGCGGTGCATGCCTAAAACCTTTGCGGCAAGGCTTTTGTTTCCTCCCACCTGCTCAAGGACCTTTTTTATCCTCTCCCTTTCCTCTTCCTTATCCTGTTTTGGTTCAGGGTCAAGTTGTATGTCTTCGGGCTTTATCAGGCTTCCCTTACAGGTTATTACCGCATGCTCAATGAGGTTTTCAAGCTCCCTCACATTGCCGGGAAAATTGTAAGAAAGCAAGAGCTTCATGGCTTCGGAAGAAATGCCCTTTATCCTCCTTGAGTAGAGCCTTGAATACTTCTCAAGAAAGTAGCTGGCTAAGGCGGGTATGTCTTCCCTCCTCTCCCTGAGGGGTGGGAGGTGTAGCTTTACCACGCTCAGCCTGTAGTAGAGGTCTTCTCTGAAAAGCCCCTGTTTTATCAGTTCTTTGAGGTTCCTGTTGGTGGAGGCTATCAGCCTTATGTTTGCCCTTCTTGTTTTCGTGTCTCCGAGCCTTTCAAACTCCTTTTCCTGCACAAGGTGTAGTATCTTTGCCTGAAGATGCAGGGGCATATCACCTATCTCATCAAGAAAGAGGGTTCCACCTTCGGCTAACTCTACCTTTCCGGGTTTGTCCTTTACCGCACCGGTGAAGGCTCCCTTTACGTAGCCAAATAACTCTGCCTCAAGCAGGGTCTCGGGTATGGCGGCGCAGTTTAACTTCACAAAAGGTCCGTTCCTTCTTGGAGAGGTGTAATGTATGTATTTTGCCAGCAGGCTCTTGCCCGTGCCTGTTTCACCCTCTATAAGCACGTTTACATCATACTCGGAAACTGTCTGAGCCATGTCAAGCACCTTCTTGAAGGCAGGGCTTCTGCTCACTATGCTTTCTTCACCTTCTATACGGCACTCAGATATGGGAGGAACCACGTAAAGAGACACCACATAGCCAAAGCCAGAAGCCATGGGAGAGATAAGAAGCGAAGCCTTCTGCCTTCCGCAGGGAGTTTCCACGTATATGTCCGCACGCTCTCCCTCAGGAGGAAGGTCCTCCAAGGAAAGGTTTATAAGCTCTCTTATGTTTTTGCCCGTCAGCGTCTCTTCTTCGTCCCTGCAGAGCATTCTCTTTGCCACGCTGTTATGCTCTAACACAAAGCCTTCAAGGTCAAGTACCAATATGGCTTCCACTATGGAGTTCAAAACAGTTTCCTTATAAACCCTCTGACGTTCTGCCTCTATGATGCAATGGACTACATTGCTCACATCTCTGAAAACCTCCACCACACCCACCAGCTCACCTTTTTCATACAGAGGCGACATGCTCCAGCAGGCACGTCTTGAGGAAATAAGCTCCACATCATAAACCTGAACTCCCTCCCCTTCTTCCTCCACGTAGCCAAAGGGACAGCTATTACATATGGAAAAAAGCCCCTTACAGCTCCTGCCCTCAAGCTCCTCTAAGTTAAGAAGCTTTTTGGCAGACCTGTTGGTGTATATTACCTTAAAGTCTTTGTCTATTACTATAACCCCGTCAAAGAAACTATCATAAAGGCTAAAGTCCATATTCTTAAATTATAGGCTCCAGTCGGTAGGAACCTTTGACATGAGCCTCAGGCTTTCCTCAAAGGAGGACATGTACTTCATGGCGGTAATCATGGAGCCTTTGAATTTTAGCCTTTTGGTTAGCATTGCTGCACGGGGACCCATCTCACCGGTGGCAAGCTTTTTCCAGTTTTCAGGGTTTGCCCACAGTTCAAAGTCATACTTGTGGCTGTTTGCCTTACCTGCAGACTTTGCCTCTCCCTTTTCCACTATTAGCTCCACCGCCTGGTCTTCCTTGCCTTCCATGTAGTACTTTATGGAGGCAGAAAAGTCTTTTAGCTCAGTCCTTAGCTTTTCGTTTTTGTTCCACTCCTCAATATAGGCTTTTATCCACTCTTCCGAAAGAAACTTATACATTCCGCACCTCCAAAAAAATGAAAAAGGGGGAAGGCAGAAGCTTCCCCATTCGGTTTATTTACCCGCTTCCTCTCTCAGAGCCTTAAAGACCTCGTTGAAGGATACTTCATCGTTATTCACGAACACACCCACATTACCCATTACGCATACAGAATACTTGGGACCCGTCAAAGCCCAGCCATGAAGAGGCGTCCATTCCTGTCCAGAAAAGGCTGTATATCCGTCGCACTGCATCTTAGCCATCATGTTGTTGGCGGCACACATTTCAGCTGCCATCGCCGCATGCTCTTCAGATATGTTGCCCCTGTAGGCAATGAGCTTGCCATCGTCAGAAAACTCTCCTGCTGCCCAAACTCCTTTGATTTGCATAAGCCTGTCAAGGTTCGCCATGGCTATACCTCCTTAGATGTATTTTGAAAGGATTTCAAAGGTTTTGTCAAAGTCCGCCTTATCAAGCTCTACAAAAACACCCACATTACCCATTATGCAGGCGGCGTATTTTCCGCCGGCTACCGCAAAGCCATAGACAGGATAAAAACCTCCCTGTCCTGTGTAGGCACTCCAGCCCTTTGCCTGCATGTTGCCCATGAGCTTGTTAGCGGCGCACATCATGGCGGCTATTTCTGCAGACTTCTCGTCAATGTTGCCATAGTAGGCAAGAAGCCTGCCATCGTCTGCAAACTCACCGGCCGCAACGGCGCCGGGTATGGACATAAGCTCCTTTAACTTGCTGAGCGTTGCCATGTCTGCACCTCCTTTAAAGGTTTTTCATCTGAGTATTACGCAATTTTCATGCCACGCACGCCCCTTTTACAAGGCATTGATTTTAAAAGCTTTTCTGGATTTGTGGGCTACGGGCATGTGTTTTATGTTGCAACAATGTTGCAACAGTTCTTAACCCTTGAAAGAAGAAAAACAGAGCATAAACTATTACTCTTATGGTTAGGCAGATACTGAGGTTTCCACACCCGCTTTTGAAGACGCCCACTAAGAGGGTGGATGTGATAGACAGGGAGATAAGGGAGCTTGTGAAGGATATGTTTGAAACCATGTATCATGCGGAAGGAGTGGGGCTTGCGGCAAACCAGATAGGTGAGAGCCTCAGGATAATGGTGATAGATACATCGCCCAAAAAGGAAGCCCCGCCCCTTAAGCTTGTCCTCATAAACCCGGAGGTCATACAAACGGAAGGAAGCATAAGGTATAGGGAAGGCTGTCTGTCCTTCCCCGGTCTTACAGTGGAGGTGGAAAGGTTTAGCAAGGTTGTGGTAAAAGCCCTTGACCTTGAAGGTGAAGAAAAAGAGTATGAGCTGGAGGGCTTTCCTGCCATAGTGTTCCAGCACGAGATGGACCACCTTGATGGTATAACCTTCATAGACAGGGTCAATGGACTAAAGAAAAGGCTCGCCCTTGACAAGTATGCCAAACTGCAGAAACAGAAGGCATGAAGGTGGAGCTCGTAGAGTTCTACCCCTTTGAAGTGTCAAACAGAAAGCCAAGGCTGTTAGCCTATGCGGATGTAAAGATTGACGGAAGGATTTTAATAAGGGGAATAAGGCTCTATGAGAGCAAGCATGGGGGCTATTTTATATCCATGCCCGAATACAACCCGGAAACCGGCAGGGCTTTGGTGGAAATAGAGGACAAAGAACTCTTTGAGAAGATAAGAAGGGTGGTGGTGGATTACTACAAAGACCACATAAAGTCCTGAGGAGCCACAAGAAAAGCAACCTGCTGAGCCTCAATTACTCACAGGAACTGTTAATATAATTGCCATTATATTAACATACACTAAAGCCTCCTGACACTCTACTATCAGTTGCCATCTGACATCAATAATATATAATCAATATCAAATAACTGTAAGGAGGTAGTCATGAATGATATCAGCTTTGATGTCAAGATAAAGGCGTCCGAGTATGCAAGCCTGACTGGTCTGTCTCTCAACACGGTAAAAAACCGCATAAAGGCTGGTGTGCTCAAAGGTAGCAAGGAAGAGGATGGTGTGTGGTATGTGTATTTAACACAGGAGGAACTGGAACACCTAAGGAGCTTAAGGGAAAGAGAGGAAGAAGGAACTAAAAACCTGCAGGCAAACTTAGAGGGCATGAAATCCACCTTAGAAGGCAGTTTAATAGCCACTTACATGTCCGCCCTCATGATGAAGGAACAGCAAAAAGAACAACTCCTCCATGAGCTTTCAAGCCTTTATACACTTCTGGCTATAAGGGAAAAGGAGATGGAATTCCTGTTAAAGGAGTTAGAACTTTTGAGGGGCAAATGTGAGGCAGTAGAGCAAGAAAACAAGGAGCTAAAAGATAAGCTAAGAGAAAAAGAAGAGGAACTCGCCCAGTTTAAAGAAAAGCTAAAGGAAAAGGACTATATCATATCTCAAAAGGACTTAGAGCTACAGAGGGTGGTGCTTGATAAGGACAGGGAAATACTCAGCAGAGATATGGAGCTTTCCGTATTGAAGATGGAGCTGGAGAAGAGGAAAAGAAAGGAATAAAATATAAAACATGGATAGGCTTATAGAACTGTGGCTCAGGAGCCTATCAAGAAGCAAGAGCCAGAGAACGCTCATAACCTATAAAAACTGCCTTCAATCCTTTGAAAAGTTCTTAGGTGAGGGGAATAAACTTTTGGAAATAGACCCAAAAGTAATCTATTCCTATGCGGACAACTCAGAGCTTTCCGTTTCTTCGCTTTTTACACACCTTTCCGCCATAAAACGTTTTTATAGGTTTGCTTTTAGAAGGGGTATGCTGAGCAAAGAAGCCTATTCAGAGATAGAGTCGGTAATTGAAGACTTAAGAGAGGAGCTTTCCTCTGCGGGACTGAGTAAAAAGCCGAAGGCACTCACGCAAGAAGAGCTTAAAAAAATATTTGACCATGTGAGAAACACCAGATATGAGCGAGTATATAGCCTATTCCTTTACAGCGGTATAAGGCTTTCTGAGTATGCCCAGCTCAGGTCTGAGTTTTTTCAGAAGGATAAAAGCGGTATATACTGGCTCAGGCTTCCTGCGGAGATAACTAAAAGGAGGAAGGAAAGGATAGTTCCTGTAATAGGTCCTACAAAGGAAGAAACCTATGAAATATCCCATAAGCTTGACCACTGGCTAAAAGACTATGAGAGCATGAGAATAAACACGGGCTCCCTTCAGGTATACACCAACAGACTGTCTCAGAAACTAAACATTCCCTTCTCCGTGCATAGTTTCAGGCATACATACATAACCAATCTGGTAAATTCGGGCTTCCCTGCGGAGGTGGTTAAAGAGTTTGCGGGACATTCCAATGTAAAAACCACCATAGACATATACTACCGTTTTAATCAGGAAAGGGCTAAAAGGCTGGTGGAAGACTTCCTGTTATGAAATTCTTTGTCCTGAGCCTTTTCCCGCAGGTTATAGAAGGCTACGCCCAGTATGGTATAGTAAAACAGGCTATAAAAAGGGGTCTTCTTGAGCTTCACACGGTAGATATAAGGAAGTTTGCCCGTAAGGGTGAAGTAGATGACACAGCCTACGGCGGACATCCGGGCATGGTTCTAAAGCCTGAACCCGTATTCTTAGCATACGAAGAGCTTGTAAAGGAACATGGAAAGCCATACACGATAATTCCTCAGCCATGGGGGAAAACTTTGAAACAGGAGGACCTTGACAGGCTTTCTCAGAAGGAAAGTATTGCAGTCATATGCGGAAGATATGAAGGGCTTGACGAGAGGGTGAGCCTTCTGGCGGATGAAGAATTATCTTTGGGAGACTTCGTGCTGGCGGGGGGTGAGCTTTTTGCCCTTGTCCTTTTAGAGGGTATTGCAAGGCTTTTGCCGGGGGTTCTCAGCGAGCCAGAAAGCATAAAAAAAGACTCTTTTAGAAGGTGGCTGGGTGCTCCTGTCTATACAAGACCCGCAGACTTCAGAGGTATGAAGGTGCCCGAGCCTCTGCTTTCTGGCAACCACAAATTGATAGAGCTTTGGGAGCTATGGCATTCTATAGAAAGGACATTAAAGTATAGACCAGACCTTGTGCCAGAAGACCTCACACCCTTAGAAGAAGATATGCTTGGAGCTATAAAGGAAGGCAAGAGTTTTGAAAACTGGATTGCTGAAAGAGGAAGGAGGCTGTATAAATTTTAAGAAAGGAGGAGGCTACCATGAGGTATTTAAAGCTTTTACTTATCTTTGTCCTTCTTAGCTTTGCCATGGCACCGGAGATGAAGCTTAAAAGGGTTGCAAAGGATATATACATGGTCAGGGGTGTGGATGCCCTGCCATCGGTAGAAAACAGGGGCTTTATGTCCAATGCCTTTGCGGTGCTTACAAAGGAAGGCTGGGTAGTGATAGATGCCCTTTCTACGCCTGAGCTTTCTAAGGAGTTTGTGGATAACCTCTATAGGGTTAAAAAGGCACCCATAAAATACGCCATAATCACCCACTACCACCCGGACCACTACTATGGAGCAAAAACCTATAAGGATTTGGGAGCCACCATAATAGCTCACGAGAAACTTTTAGAGTTTTACAGGTCTGGAGATGCTCAGCAAACTCTACAGGCACAGAAGGAAAGGTTTAAGGGTCTTTTTGACAAGGTAGTCCTTGTTCCTCCAGACAGGACGGTAAAAGACAGGCTTACTCTAAAGGTAGGTGGAAAAACCTTTGAGCTAATATCCATGACCCCAGCCCATACCAACAGCGACCTTGTGGTATATATGCCTGAAGAGAAGGTACTCTTTGCAGGAGACCTTCTCTATATGAACCGCATACCCTTTATGGGAGACAGAAACGCCAGCTCAAAGGGCTGGGTGGAAGCCTTAAGGAAAATAAGGGATATGGATATAAAGGTGGTTCTTGCAGGTCATAATGAGCCTATGGGTAAGGAATCCATTGATTTCACTCTTGGATATATTAACTTCCTGAGGGACAATATCAAAAGGCTGAAAGAAGAGGGGAAAAGCCTTGATGAAATAAAGGAACTTCTTAAAAACAACCCATATGCTAAATATGTGATGTATGATGTTTTTCACAACGCTAATGTTTTTAAGATATATACGGAATTGGATATGGAGGAATAGATGAAGGTAGGTGTTATAAGCCTTGGATGTGCTAAGAATCTGGTGGATACAGAGGTACTTCTTGGAAAGCTGAAAGCAAGTGGCGTTAAGTTAGTTAGCAACCCCAAAAAAGCGGACCTGATAATAATAAACACTTGCGGTTTTATAGAGCCTGCAAAAAGAGAAGCTATAGAGACCATACTTGAGTTTGCGGACAAAAAGAAAGTAATAGTGATGGGCTGTCTTGTACAGAGGTATAAGGAGGAGCTTCAGAAGGAAATTCCTGAGGTTATGGCATACTTTGGAACGGAGAGCTGGGATAAAGTGGTCAGTTTTTTAGGCTTAAAGCCCGCTGAGGGCAGGAGGCTTCTGACAACGCCAAAGTCCTATGCTTACCTTAAGATATCAGAAGGTTGCAACCGCCTTTGCTCCTTCTGTGCCATACCCCTGATAAGAGGAAAGCATCGCTCAAAGCCTATTAAAGAGCTTCTGGAAGAAGCCAGATATCTTGCGGAGGAAGGAGTCAAAGAGCTGTGTATAGTTTCCCAAGATACTGCCTATTATGGTAGAGACCTTTATGGAAGGGGATATCTTATAAAGCTTCTTAAGGAGCTGGAAAGGATAGAGGGTATTAGATGGGTCAGGCTTCTTTATCTGTATCCTACGGAGCTGGAGGAAGAGCTTATAGACTACATAGCCTCCTCTGAAAAGGTGCTTCCTTATTTTGACATGCCTCTGCAGCATATATCCAACAGGGTTCTCAAAAGCATGAGAAGAGGTCATGATGAGGCTTGTGCAAGGGCTTTGATAGAGAAGATAAGGAAAAAAATACCTCATGCGGTCCTGAGGACCACATTTATAGTGGGCTATCCAGAAGAAACAGAAGAGGATTTTGAAAGACTGAAGAACTTTATAGAAGAGGAACATTTTCACTGGGTTGGCGTTTTTACCTACTCGCCTGAAGAAGGCACGCATGCCTACACGCTTGGAGACCCAGTTCCTCAAGAAGAAAAGGAAAGACGTAAAGATGAACTACTTGCTATTCAAGAAGCGATAACAATAAAGAAAAATGAGCAGTTTATCGGAAAGGAGCTGGAGCTGGTGGTAGATGGCTTTGATGAGGAGTTTGGTTTTGTACCTGTGGGAAGGATATACGCTCAGGCACCAGAAGTAGATGGAATGACCTACATAGAATCACAGAGAGAACTAAAAGCCGGTGAATTTATAAAGGTCAAAATAACTCAGGTGGGTGGCTACGACCTTGGGGCAGTGGAAGAGATAAAAGATTGATACAGCTCATAAACTTTTGCAAGCCTTAAACTCTTGGCTTAAAATAATAGCCCACCATGGGTATAAAGAAGGTAAACAGGAAGGCTTTTCTTAGCTTGCTGGAAACGGTTTTCTTTGTAGATTTTATAAAGGGACTTTCCGTGACTCTTACAAACCTCTTTAGAAAGCCAATAACCACCAACTACCCCGTAGAAAAACTCACACCACCTAAACGCTACAGGGGTGCTCACGGACACTTTGTATGGGATGGCACAGAACCTGACTCCCTGAGGGCTATAGAGAAGTTTATGAGCTATGAGAAGGGCAAAAGCAGGTGTGTTGCCTGTTATATGTGTCAGACCGCATGTCCTATGCCCACTCTTTTCCGTATAGAAGCCGTTCAGATGCCCGACGGCTCAAAAAAGGTGGTGCGTTTTGATATGAACCTTCTTAACTGCCTTTTCTGCGGTCTATGTGTGGATGCCTGTCCAGTAGGCTGTTTGACCATGACAGACCTTTATGAGCTGGCAGGTTATTCAAGAAGAGAAGCTGTTTTAAGGATGGACAGGCTTGAGGAAAATGCCATAGACTGGAAGAAAAGACGCGGTAATGAACCAGACCGTATATGGAGTGATGACGAGCATAGAGAAAGGCTCTGGGGGAAAATTCAATGGAGTGGTTGATATTTGGCTTTCTCTCCTCATGGGCTATCTTGTCGGTGTTCGGAGTTCTCTTTCTAAAAAACCCGGTGCATGCCATATTGTCCTTTGTTAGCCTGATACTTGCGGTAGCGGGCATGTTTTTACACCTTGGAGCTGAACTTCTGGCAGGTCTTCAGCTGGTCATATATGCGGTTGCCATAGTGGTCTTCTATGTGCTTGTTATCACCACCGTGCCATGGGAAAAGGTAAAGAGGTTTGAGGGTTTTTACAAGAAGGAGCTTATCTTTGGTTTTCCTGTTTTGCTTTTAGCCTTTGTCCTCTTTGCCTATGCGGTCCTCAAGGGCAACTTTGCCCGTGTGGGCATGGCGGTAGAAAACAACCCGAAGGCGGTGGGTAAGGCAATTTTTACCACATACCTCTTTCCTCTTGAGGTGGCTTCTGTTATACTACTTACAGCCATGCTTGGAGCCATCTTACTTGGGAGGAAAGAGGAGTGAGCATAGAGAAGGCTTATATCCTTATAAGTATTTTTTTATTCCTTTCCGGTCTCCTCGGTGTTATCATAAGGAAGAACCTGATAATGCTGCTTTTAAGCACAGAGCTTATGCTAAACGGTGTGAATTTGGCTTTAGCGAGCGTTGACCGATTGGTGGGTGGCATTGAGGGGCAGGTCTTTGCCCTCTTCATACTGGCTGTAGCAGCCTCTGAGGTGGCTGTAGGTCTTGGTCTGGTTATAGCCCTCTTCAGGCTGAAAGGTTATGAAGGTTCTTCTGAGATAACACACCTGAGGGACTGACATGGAAGGTCTTTTAGTTCTTTTCTCACCACTTATAGCCTTTTTGCTGATAGCCTTCTTTGGCTCAAGAATGGGTGATATGGCTTCTGCTATTCTCTGCGTGCTGGGCGGTGCTTTTTCCTTTATCTTCTCTCTCTTTGCTACCTTCAAAGCCCTTCAACAGCCCTTTTCTATAAAGCTCTATGACTTTTTGCCCCTTGACTCTTATACTTTGTCTCTCGGTCTTTATTTTGACCACCTCTCTTCTATCACCGCCTCAGTGGTGACCTTCGTGGCTACTCTCATCTTTATCTACTCTATCGGCTATATGTCTAACCTCTTCGGTCAATGGACTTTTAAGTTCTATGCTTACCTGTCTTTGTTCCTCTTTGCTATGCTCCTTATCGTGCTTTCTGATAACCTCCTTGGTATCTTCTTTGGCTGGGAGGGTGTGGGTCTTGCTTCTTACTTGCTTATCGGATACTTCCATACTCAAAAGAAGGCTGCTAATGCCTCCTTAGAGGCTTTTGTCCTCAACAGAATTGGAGACTGGTTTTTCCTCTTTGGTATTGTTGCTTCTTTTTATCTTTTTAACTCTTTGAGTATTCTTGATATCTTTTCTAAGCTTTCACAGGTGGATAAGACTCTTCTTGGTCTTGCCTGTCTCCTGCTCTTTGGTGGTGCGGTTGGAAAGTCTGGTCAGCTTCCGCTTCATACGTGGCTTCCTAATGCGATGGCTGGTCCTACTCCTGTTTCAGCCCTTCTGCACGCAGCTACTATGGTGGCTGCTGGTGTTTATATGGTGGCAAGGCTCTATCCTATGTTTGAGTCCGCTCCTGAAAGTCTAAAGGTGGTGGCTTTGGTGGGTGGTCTTACTGCTCTGTTTGCTGCACTTGCTGCTACTTCTCACACGGATATTAAAAAGATTATTGCCTTCTCTACTATGAGCCAGCTGGGTCTTATGTTTCTGGCTCTGGGTCTTGGTGATAGGGTGTCTGCTATGTTTCATCTGACCACTCACGCCTTTTTTAAGGCATTGCTTTTTCTTTCTGCTGGTTCTGTCATTCATGCCTTTCACCACCATGTGCATGATATTTACGAGACGGGTGGTCTAAAGAGGTATATGCCTGCTACTTATGGAAGCTTTCTGGTGGGAGCTTTGGCACTGGCTGGTATTTTTCCGCTTTCTGGCTTCTGGAGTAAGGATATGATACTTTCTACTGCCTATGGGGTGAGCTTCTTCTGGGGTGTGTGGGTGTCTGTGGTTAGCTTTTTGACTGCTTATTATAGCTTCAGGGAGGGTTTTGTTATGTTTCATGGAAGGGAGCATTTTAGAGAATATTTTGAGGAAGAACCGCATGAGAGCCCTTCTGTGATGGTGGTGCCTATGATGGTGCTGGGTATAATGGCTGTTTTTGCGGGCTTTTTTGAGGGCTGGTATGCGGGTTTGCTGGGAGAGCATAAGGAGCTTCACCTTAATATAGCTCTTCTTTCAGTGGTGGTGGGTCTTTCAGGCATTCTTCTGGCTTACCTTGTGTTTGTAAGGGGTCTTATAGACCCGCAGAAAGCCTATGAGGCTTTAAAGCCTCTTCATACCACCTTCAAAGAACAGTTCTTCACCGAAAGGCTTTACCATAAAGTTTTAGCAGGGGGGTATATGAACCTTTCAAAGGCTCTGTTTCTTGCCGGAGACAGGGTGCTTATAGACGGCTTTATAAACCTCCTTAACTTCCTCTACTTCAAGGTGGTCAAATTCCTCTGGATGAAGTTAGACATCATGCTTGTGGACCTTTTTGTAAACGGCGTGGCAAGGGTCTCCTACTGGACGGGCAAGCAGGTAAGGAACATACAGACGGGGCTTTTAAACAACTATGTGAGCCTTCTTCTGTTGGGCGTGGTACTTATACTTGGTGTAATACTCTACAGCATGAGGTGAGGTAATGGTGGGCTTTCCTCTCGCATCGGTGAGCATGATACTGCCTCTTGTGGGCTCCTTTCTCGTGCTGGTTTTAAGGGAGGAGCTTGCCAGATGGATAGCCCTGGCTTTTAGCGGTTTTGTCTTTGCCCTTTCTATCCTATCTCTTTTCTACTTTGACTTTTCTCAGAGCCACAAGGTGCAGTTTGAAGAAGTTTATCCTCTGCTTCCCGAGTTTAACCTGAACCTTCACCTTGGCTTTGATGGTCTTTCTTATCTTATGTATATACTGACTGCACTCATCTCCCTTACTGCCATCCTCTGGTCCATAAGGGACCATCAGGTGAGCCACCGGCTAAAGGAGTATTACGTATGGTTTTTGCTTACCGAGTCCTTCCTTGTAGGTGTCTTCGCAAGCCTTGACCTTATGGTTTTCTATGTATTCTACGAGCTTACCCTCGTACCCATGTTCTTCGCGATAGGCATATGGGGTTATAAGCTCCGCATGTATTCCGCCTACAAGTTCTTCATATACATCTTTGTCTCCTCCCTCTTCCTTCTCTTAGGTATTGTGAGCCTTGCAGTCCAGCACTACAAACAGTTTGGAAAATACTCTTTTTATTACTTTGACCTTATAAACAACCAGTATAGCCTTGGCTTTGAAGTATTCCTTTTCTTCCTTTTCTTCATAGCCTTTGCGGTAAAAACGCCCATCGTACCCTTCCACACATGGCTTCCAGACGCCCACGGAGAGGCTCCCACGGCAGGTTCTGTGGTGCTTGCCGCCATTCTTTTAAAGATGGGTACCTACGCACTTCTTAGGTTCAACATAGGACTGTTCCCAGAAGCAAGCCTTTTCCTCATGCCCCTTATGGTACTATGGGGTATTTTTAGCATTGTCTTTGCCTCCTGGTTTACCATAAGCCAGAGCAATGTAAAGAGGTTTGTGGCATACTCTTCTGTCAGTCATATGGGCTTTGTTGTGGCTGGTATGTTCCTGCTTAACGCAGAGGGTCTGAAGGCAAGTATTACCGAGATGTTTGCCCATGGTCTTACCTCCTCCGCCCTCTTTATGATGGCAGGCTTTATATACAACAGGCTTCACAGCTTCAACATGCAGGCTCTAAGAGGTTCTATAAAGTTCATGCCCGTCTTTGCCCTCCTTGTAGCAATAACGGGCTATTCTTCCATGGGTCTTCCGGGTGGCTCTTCCTTCTGGGGTAAGTTCTTAACCATACTGGGTGCAAGAGAATACACCCTTCAGCTCTCCCTTCTTGTTCTGGCGGGAGCCTTCTTCAGCGTGCTTTACATGCTATACCTTTTGAAGGTCCTCTACCTTGATACGAGAGAAGAAGCAAGGCTCATACACTTTACCGATATAAGGGGCTTTAAGCTCCTTGCCTTTCTATCGGTAGTTCTTCCCATGTTTCTTGTTGGACTTCTGCCCTTTCTCTTCTTTGCCTTTTACGAGGGCTACATACAAAGCCTGCTAAAACATCTTGTGCTGAGAGGTGGAGGATAAGATGCAGGAGCTTGTCAGCATACAGCTACCAGACCTGAGGCTTGTCCTTCCGGAGCTTACGGTTCTCATAACAGGCTTTATGCTTTTCAGCCTTGAGCTTCTTTTTAAAAGGCTAAGCCATGCGATAGCCATAAGTGTTAGCCTTGTGGGATACCTTATAGCTCTTCTCTTTATAACCTTTATGCCTGCTAAGGGTGAGACCTTTTTCGGACTTTACCACCGGGATGGCTTCTCAAGTCTTCTACAGTTCTTCATGCTTCTTCTTACAATGGTGCTCCTTGGCTTTCACCTTATCTACTACAGAAAAAAGAGGTCTCTCTATGGCGAGTTTTACTACCTTCTGAGCTTTGCCCTACTGGGTGGTATGTTTCTGGTCTCTTCCTATAACCTTATAGTTCTCTATGTAGCCCTTGAGGCGGTCTCCATATCCTTCTACATACTTACTGCCCTTCTGAGGTCAGATTTTAGCTCAAAGGAAGGAGCCTTTAAATACCTGATGCTGGGCGGTCTTTCCATAGCTTTAGCTTCTTACGGAGCTGGCTTTATGTACCTGTACTCGGGCTCTCTGGACCTCAGGTACATACTTACTCATGTGGGAGAAAACCAGTATTTTCTTGTGCTGGGTCTTGTGCTGTTTCTTATAGGTTTTGCCATAAAAATAGGAGCTGTTCCCTTCCACTTCTGGCTTCCTGACGCCTATCAGGGTGCGCCCACGCCTATAACCGCCTACATGGCTTCTGTAGGGAAGCTTGCCTTCTTTGCACCCCTTGTTAGGCTCATGCCCTACGTGCAGGAGCATTTTGCCTATGCATGGGTTGCCACCGTTAGCATCATATCCGCCATAACCATGCTCTATGGAAACTTGGTAGCTCTGGTGCAAAAGGATGTAAAGAGGCTTTTAGCCTACTCTTCCATAGCCCACTCGGGATACATTATGGCAGGTATAGCGGTGGCACAGCTTATTGGACTCAAGGCTGTCATATACTTCCTGATAGCCTATGCCCTTATGGGCTTTGGTAGCTTTATGGTGCTTGCCCTGCTTGAAAGGTCAGAGGGCTGGGAAAACAGGCTTGAACAGTTTTCAGGGCTCAGGTTTTCCGCACCATGGCTTGCGGTTTCCTTCATGCTCATGCTCCTTGCACTGCTGGGTGTTCCTCCCACCGTTGGCTTTGTGGGTAAAGCCTTAGTCTTTATGTCCCTTTCCTCCGGAAGCCTCTGGTGGCTTGCCTTTGTGATGATAGTGGCTACCGGCATTTCAACGGGATACTACCTGAGGATTACCGCCCTCATGTTTATGAGGAACCCTTCCACTAACCTGCAGCTTGCGCTGACAGGGTGGGAAAAGGCTCTTATAGCCCTTCTGACCGTAAGCCTTGTCCTTCTTGGTGCTGTGCCTATAATATTATGGGGCTTTATAAGTCCCTCCGCGGAAAACCTTTTTGTGAGGTAAGAATATGGAGTATATGGCTCTGCTTATATTCTTTGGTGTGCTTATGGCAGTTGCCCTCCTCTTTGTCTTTATTAACAACCTCCTGGGTCCAAAAACGCCGGAAGCCATGGAAGACTATCCTTATGAATGTGGTGTGCCTCTTTATGACAGAAGCGCCCAGGCCACCTTCCATCAGGGCTACTACCTTCTCGGTCTTCTGCTACTTCTTTTTGACATAGAAGCTGCCTTCCTTTTCCCCTGGACCGTGGTCTACAGATACCTTGGGGTTTTTGGCTTTATTGAGATGTTTCTGTTTATATTCATACTTACCTACGGGCTTCTGTATGCCTGGAGAAAGGGTGCCTTGGACTGGCAGTTTGAAGAAGAATATTTTTAAGGAGATGGAGCATGCCCTGGGCAAAGGCTGAAGAGTTTGTAGAGTTAAAGAATAGATTTGAAGGTCTTGAGGTGGAGGAAAAACCCACCCTGACAGCCCTGCACGTAGATAAGGGCAGGCTAATAGAACTTCTAAAGGCTTTAAAGGAGGAATTTGGTTATAAGCTCTTCATAGACCACTCGGTGATAGACTTCCCTGACAAAGACCCACGTTTTCAGGCTTTCTATATCCTGTATAACGTAGATGAAAGGAAAAGGGTAGTGGTAAAGACTTGGACAAGGGGAGAGCTTCCAAGCATAGAAAAGCTCTGGTTTGCTGGAAAATGGGCGGAGCGTGAATGCTACGATATGTTTGGCATACGCTATGAGGGACACGAGAACCTCGTAAGAGCCTTCATGTGGGAAACTTACCAATACTATCCTCTTAGGAAGGACTTTCCTCTTGAAGGCTATGCCACAGAATATTTGCCTTCTTTGAATGAAGTCCTCTGGGGTGATAATCTTCAGGGGCTTATGAACTATGACCGCATGCATACACCAGTACCTACTCTTGAAGACCTTGAAATAACAGAAAAAAGAAGACTCCAGAAAAAAGCTCAGATAGTACTAAACTGGGGACCTCTGCATCCGGGTACGCACGGTACCATGTGGTTCCTCTTTGACTTGGAAGGCGAAAGGGTTGTCCAGTGTGATGTGATACTGGGTCAGCTCCATAGGGGAGTGGAAAAGCTGGCGGAAAATGAAATGTATAATCAGTTTCTTGTATACACAGACCGTATGGACTATCTTTCAGCCCTCTGTTCCAATCAAGCATGGGTGGTAGCTATAGAAAGGCTCTTAGACATTACAGACTTGGTACCTGAAAAGGCAAAGTATATAAGGACTATGCTTTCTGAGCTTCAAAGAATAAATTCTCACCTTTTGTGGCTTGGCACCTATGCCTTAGACCTTGGAGCCTTAACCATATTCCTTTATGCCTTCAAAGAAAGAGAAAAGCTTATGGACATAATAGAGGGCATAACGGGTGCAAGACTCACCATCTCCTTCCCACGCATAGGCGGTGTGCGTATGGACTTACCAGAGGGAGCTCTTGAAGTAATAAAGGCTTTCATAAAGAGGTTTCCTAAAGAACTCAAAGAGTGGGAAACCATTTTGAGTAGGAACCGCATATGGTTAAGAAGAAACGTGGATGTGGGAATAATCACAAAGGAAGACGTGTATTATTATGGACTTACCGGTCCTGTAGCAAGAGGTTCGGGCGTGCCATACGATATAAGGAAGTTTGAACCTTATGATGCTTACGAATGGGTGGAGTTTGACATTCCTGTGGGAGAGAAAGGTGATGTCTATGATAGGTATCTGGTAAGGCTTGAAGAAATGAGACAAAGCATAAGGATAATAGAACAGTGCGTGAAAGCTTTAGAAAAGATGCCTAAAGATGCTCCCTTCTTTGCGGAATCTCCAGACCCTAAAAAATTAAAACTTCCTCTTGACGGTATAGGTCTAAAGGTGCCAGAAGGAGAGATATATTCCTCTGGAGAAAACCCTAGAGGAGAGCTAGGCTTCTATGTGTATTCTACAGGAGGCGTAAAGCCCTACAGAGTAAAGATAAGACCCGGTTCCATGTATAACTTGTGCGTGTATCCAAAACTTATGAAAGACAGGGTTATAGCGGACGCGGTAGCAATACTGGCAAGCCTTGACCCAGTGGTGGGAGAGATAGACCGATGAAGCTCAAGTACCTGCCCAAATACAGCTACGAGGATTATGCAAGATGGCAGGGAGACTGGGAGCTTATAGAAGGCATACCCTATGCTATGGCTTTGTCTAAATTCCTCCATCAGAAGACCCTCTCAAACCTCTTGTATGTATTAAGAAGGCTTATGGAAGAGAGAGGTTGTGATTGTTTTGTAGTGGCGGAGCTTGACTGGATAGTGGATAAACACACGGTAGTTAGACCAGACCTTGTGCTTCTGTATGAAGAGCCTCAGGACTATATCACCTCCGTACCCCCTTTTGTGATAGAAATAGTTTCTGAATACTCCAAAAGGACAGATGAAGAGGTGAAGTATGAGCTATATGAGGAGAAGGGTGTGAAATACTACCTGCTTGTGTATCCAGAAGAGAAAAAGGTAAAAGCCTATAAAAATGAAGGTACGGGTTTTGTAGAGCTTGAAAGCCTTGAGTTTGAACTAAAGGACTGTAAAATAAAGCTTGATTTAGAAAAAGTCTGGAGGTAGGTATGGATAGTGTGCTGGCATGGCTGATAATAACCGTTATAAAGATACTGGTGATTCTTGGTATAGTACTTGGTATAGGTGCATACCTTACCTTGGTGGAAAGAAAAGTTGCCGCTCACATTCAGAGAAGACCAGGTCCTATGGTGGTAGGCTGGCATGGATTACTGCAACCTCTTGCAGATGGACTAAAGCTACTTACAAAAGAAGACCTTTTCCCAAGATATGGAAACCGTTTTTTATATAACCTTGCTCTTGTGCTGGCTTTAGTGCCTGCTACTTTAGTCTTTGCGGTAGTGCCTTTTGGTCCAGAATTTGAAACCTTTGGTATAAAGGTCAAGCCTATACTGACAGATGTAAATGTGGGTCTTCTCTTAGTTTTTGCCTTTGGTTCTATGGCAGTGTTCGCTATAGCTTTGGCTGGTTGGGCTTCCAACTCCAAGTATGCTCTTATAGGTTCTATGAGAAAGGCTGGTATTGTAGTTTCTTATGAGGTGGTAATAACCTTTGCGGTGATGGGTCCTATTATCCTTGCGGGCACGCTTTCCACTTATGAAATAGTACAAAAACAAATAGAACAAAAACTCTGGTATATATGGCTTCAACCAATAGCTTTTGTAGTTTATATGTTTGCTGTATTGGCAGAGATGGGTAGAGTTCCCTTCGATATACAGGAAGCAGAAGCAGAGCTTGTTACAGGTTTTACGGTAGAATACGGCGGTATGAAGTTCGGTCTCTTTCCTCTGGTAGAGTGGTATGTGGAAGGTTTGTCTCTTTCCGCCATAGCGGTAGTTCTCTTCTTGGGTGGCTGGTCTCCCATAAACATACCCTTTTTGGGCTTTATAGACCCGCTCTTTTTCTTGGGACCTCTTTCTCCTTTTGTATGGTTTGCCCTGAAGGTGACCTTGCTCTTCCTGTTTATCCTATGGCTTCACTGGACTCTCCCAAGATACAGGATAGACCAGATTACCTCTACCGCATGGAAGGTGATGCTTCCGCTTACCTTTGTAAACCTAGTACTTACAGCGGTGATAGCACCGCTTATATGGAGGTAAGGCTATGGTAAAAAAGGTTTTTGAAAAACCTTTGAGCTGGCTTGAAAGGATTCTTTTTCTTGATTTTATAAGAGGGCTTTCCATAACTATAAGGCATGCCTTCAGAAGGACTATCACCACTCACTACCCCTATGAAAAGCTAACACCCCCTAAACGTTTCCGTGGCTTTTTTGGTCATAAAGTGGTAAATGGAAAAGAGCCACAGCCTGCCTTTGATGAGTGGGTAGAGAGGTTCAAGATAAAGGTAGAGCCAGGCAGGAGCAGGTGCGTAGTCTGTATGCTATGCAAAAGGGCATGTCCTGTTCCTCAGCTTTTTGAAATAGAAGGTGAGAAATTGCCAGATGGTAGAAGAAGGGTCTCCGTTTTTAATATGAATATGATGTTATGTACCTTCTGTGGCTTTTGTGTAGATGCCTGTCCGGTAGATTGTCTCTTCCAAAGTGATATACATGAAACCGCCAGCTATACGAGAAAAGATGCAGTTTTGAACTTAGAGCTTCTTGAAAGAATAGGCAGAGACTGGCAGGCAAGAAGAGAAGATGAGCCTGATAGAATATGGATAGATGATGCACAGAGACAGAAACTGTGGTATGAAAACGACCTTAAATTGCCGGAGGTGAGAAGGTGATACAGTGGCTTGTATTTTTTCTCTTTTCAGGTATTGCGGTCCTTTCAGCGCTGGGTGTGGTTTTCCTTCCTAATCCTATATATGTTATACTCGCTTTGCTTTCCGTACTTGTATCTGTGGCTGGTTTATTCTTCATAGCAGGTGCAGAACTGGTAGGAGCTATTCAACTTCTCATATACGCTGTAGCGGTTACGGTTTTTTATGTCTTTGTGCTTACTGCTGTGCCTTGGGAAAAGGCGATTAAAAAGGACCCCTTTTATAGGGTTGAAGGGCTTATATCCTTCCCTCTTGTGCTTGCCCTTTATGTAGAGATGGTGCTTGTGTTTTTAATCGGTGTAAGCGTGTCTCCAAAAGGGCAGTTCAGGGAGCTTATAACAAAGTTTGGCAACACGGAAGTAGTGGGTGCTATACTGTTTAGCAAATATTTTTTAGCCTTTGAGCTGGTATCCTTAGTTCTTCTAATAGGTATGATTGGTGCGGTGATAATAGGAAGAAAGGAGGCTCAGACTTATGAAGACCATTCCTCTTGAGGCTTACCTGATAGTGAGCATAGTGCTTTTTGGTCTCGGTGTATTTGGTATGATAGTAAGGAGGAACTTGGTGACAGTGCTCATGAGCATGGAGCTTGCTCTGAATGCGGTAAATGTTTTATTCGTGGGTGCTGATTCCCACCTGAGCCTTGTGGATGGTCAAATCTTTGCTCTCTTCATCATAGCCCTAGCTGCTGCAGAGGCAGCGGTTGGTCTCGGTATAATAATAGCCATATTCAGGCTAAGGAAGGTAGATTCTACAGATGAAATAACGGACATGAGGGGATAAGATGGAAGTGTTAGTTCTTCTCTCACCACTTATAGCCTTTTTGCTTATAGCCTTCTTTGGCTCAAGAATGGGTGATATGGCTTCTGCTATTCTCTGCGTGCTGGGCGGCGCTTTTTCCTTTATCTTCTCTCTCTTTGCTACCTTCAAAGCCCTTCAACAGCCCTTTTCTATAAAGCTCTATGACTTTTTGCCCCTTGACTCTTATACTTTGTCTCTCGGTCTTTATTTTGACCACCTCTCTTCTATCACCGCCTCAGTGGTGACCTTCGTGGCTACTCTCATCTTTATCTACTCTATCGGCTATATGTCTAACCTCTTCGGTCAATGGACTTTTAAGTTCTATGCTTACCTGTCTTTGTTCCTCTTTGCTATGCTCCTTATCGTGCTTTCTGATAACCTCCTTGGTATCTTCTTTGGCTGGGAGGGTGTGGGTCTTGCTTCTTACTTGCTTATCGGATACTTCCATACTCAAAAGAAGGCTGCTAATGCCTCCTTAGAGGCTTTTGTCCTCAACAGAATTGGAGACTGGTTTTTCCTCTTTGGTATTGTTGCTTCTTTTTATCTTTTTAACTCTTTGAGTATTCTTGATATCTTTTCTAAGCTTTCACAGGTGGATAAGACTCTTCTTGGTCTTGCCTGTCTCCTGCTCTTTGGTGGTGCGGTTGGAAAGTCTGGTCAGCTTCCGCTTCATACGTGGCTTCCTAATGCGATGGCTGGTCCTACTCCTGTTTCAGCCCTTCTGCACGCAGCTACTATGGTGGCTGCTGGTGTTTATATGGTGGCAAGGCTCTATCCTATGTTTGAGTCCGCTCCTGAAAGTCTAAAGGTGGTGGCTTTGGTGGGTGGTCTTACTGCTCTGTTTGCTGCACTTGCTGCTACTTCTCACACGGATATTAAAAAGATTATTGCCTTCTCTACTATGAGCCAGCTGGGTCTTATGTTTCTGGCTCTGGGTCTTGGTGATAGGGTGTCTGCTATGTTTCATCTGACCACTCACGCCTTTTTTAAGGCATTGCTTTTTCTTTCTGCTGGTTCTGTCATTCATGCCTTTCACCACCATGTGCATGATATTTACGAGACGGGTGGTCTAAAGAGGTATATGCCTGCTACTTATGGAAGCTTTCTGGTGGGAGCTTTGGCACTGGCTGGTATTTTTCCGCTTTCTGGCTTCTGGAGTAAGGATATGATACTTTCTACTGCCTATGGGGTGAGCTTCTTCTGGGGTGTGTGGGTGTCTGTGGTTAGCTTTTTGACTGCTTATTATAGCTTCAGGGAGGGTTTTGTTATGTTTCATGGAAGGGAGCATTTTAGAGAATATTTTGAGGAAGAACCGCATGAGAGCCCTTCTGTGATGGTGGTGCCTATGATGGTGCTGGGTATAATGGCTGTTTTTGCGGGCTTTTTTGAGGGCTGGTATGCGGGTTTGCTGGGAGAGCATAAGGAGCTTCACCTTAATATAGCTCTTCTTTCAGTGGTGGTGGGTCTTTCAGGCATTCTTCTGGCTTACCTTGTGTTTGTAAGGGGTCTTATAGACCCTCAGAAAGCCTATGAGGCTTTAAAACCCCTTCATACCACCTTCAAAGAACAGTTCTTCACCGAAAGGCTTTACCATAAAGTTTTAGCAGGGGGGTATATGTTTTATTCCAAGCTCCTGTATTCTGTAGCTGAAAGACAGCTAATAGATGGTGTGGTCAACGGCACCTACAGCCTTGCAAGAGCCGCCGGCGGAATTTTCAAAACACTGCAGGCTGGAAAGCTAAACCTGTATGCCCTTTTCCTTTCCTTTGGCTTCTTTGTTTTACTTCTTATAAGCCTATTCTGGAGGTGAAAGATGGAAGGACTTTTGAGCCTTGCCATATTCCTGCCCTTAGCGGGTGCAGTGGCAGTTGCCATAATAAGGCAGGAGAAGTTTTCCAAGCTACTCTCCTTAGCCATATCGGTGGTGGTATTCCTTATCACCCTTTACCTCTTCTTGAACTTTGACTGGAACAGGTCGGGCTTTCAGTTTGTCTCCAAGTATGACTGGGTTCCTTCTCTTGGCATTTCCTACCATGTAGGTCTTGATGGCATGGCTGTGTCTTTGCTTCTGATGACAGCCTTGATTTTTGTGGTGGCTTTTCTCTGGTCTCTTAAGGTGGAGGATAGGCCAAACCTATACTTTGCCCTCTTCTTAGCCCTTGAGACGGCATGCCTTGGTGTTTTCTCAGCCCTTGACTTCTTCCTCTTCTATCTCTTCTGGGAGGGTATGCTCATACCCATGTATTTCATCATAGGTCTTTGGGGGCATGATAGAAAGGTTTATGCCGCTAACAAGTTCTTTGTCTATACCTTCTTTGGAAGCATCTTCCTGCTTTTAGGTATTGCCAGCCTTGTGGTCTATGCTTATTTAATGACAGGGAAGCTGTCCTTTGACTATGCCTTCCACCTTGGCTTTTCTTACCCCATGCTCTTCCAGCTTGTGGTATTCCTGCTCTTTGGTCTTGGCTTTGCGGTAAAGGTGCCCATGTGGCCCGTGCATACATGGCTTCCAGATGCCCACGTGGAGGCTCCAACAGCTGGCTCGGTGGTGCTTGCGGCTGTCCTTCTCAAGATGGGAACCTTTGGCTTTGTCCGTTATTCTCTTCCTCTATTTCCTGAGGCAAGTAAATACTACATACCCCTCATCTTCTTCCTGAGCCTTGTGGCCATAATATACACCGCCATGATGGCTATAGCTCAGACGCACATAAAGAGGCTCATAGCCTATTCTTCCATCAGCCACATGGGAGTGGTGACCCTCGGCACCTTTGCCTTTGACCTCAACGCTCTGAACGGTGCCATATACATGATGGTAGCCCACGGACTTTCTTCTGCAGCTCTGTTTATGTCCGCAGGGTTTATTTACGACCGTATCCATTCTTACCACATGGACGACCTTGGAGGGCTTGCCCGCTACGTGCCAAAGCTGGCGGTCATGTTTATGCTCTCAGGTCTTGCGGGCATAGGCTTTCCGGGTCTTGCGGGCTTTGTGGCAGAATTTCTGGTATTCCTCGGCACTTACAAAAACTTCCCCCTATGGGCTTTCATAGCAGGCTCTGGAGTGGTGCTGTCCGCCGCTTACTTCCTTTACATGTATAAGAGGGTCATGTTTGAGGAGGAAACCCTTTCTGAATACAGGCTTGAGAAGTGGAGACATCTGAAGGACTTAGAGCTTCACCACATGCTATCCTTTATCCTCATCATAGTTAGTGCCTTCCTGCTCGGTCTTTATCCGTATCCCTTTGTGAAGATAATGGAACAGACCTCTAAATACGTGCTGGGAGGATAAAGGTGGTAAACTGGAACGCTTTACTTCCGGAGCTGGTGCTTTCCTTGGGGGCTTTAACGCTTTTTATTCTGGAGCTTTTCTCCAGCAGAAGGCATTTTCGCCTCCTTGTTTTGCTTTCCGCCTTCGTGCCACTGCTGGCTTTTCTTTCCCTGCTCTTTGTAGAATACCCCGCAAGGACCTTCTTTAACACCTTTGAAGTAAATGGGCTTAGCCTTCTGGCAAAAGCCCTCCTTTACCTGCTTACAAGCCTCGTGCTCTTTTCTCTTTATGACTACTACGAAGCCAAAGGCTCACCCTACACGGAGCTATCCTATCTGTCCCTGCTTTCTACTCTGGGTCTTTCCATTCTTTTATCTTCCACAAACCTCATAAGCCTCTTTCTGGCTTTAGAGCTTTCTTCCATAGGCATGTATGTGCTGGTATCTGTGCTGAAAGAGGATTATCCTTCAAAGGAGGCAGGTTTTAAGTATCTTATTATAGGTTCTGCAGGCACGGGCATGTTTGCCCTTGGCTCAGCCTTCTACTATGCTTCAGTGGGAAGCTTTTATCTGAAAGAATACAGGGATGAGAATACCCTTTTTAGCCTTGCCCTCTTTCTGATACTGTCCGCCTTAGCTCTAAAGGTTTCTGCGGTACCCTACCACTTCTGGACGCCCGATGCCTATGAGGGAGCTCCCACACCCATCACAGGATACTTAGCCACCGCTCCAAAGCTTGCCCTCTACTTTTTGCTTGTAAATCTCATAAACTACTTTAGCCATGCCAAACAGTGGTTTATCCTTGTTTCCGTCCTTTCAATTCTCTCTATGTTCTATGCCAACTTTACCGCATACGCCCAGAGGTCTGTAAAGAGGCTACTGGCATATTCCTCCATAGCCCATGCAGGCTACTTCTTGCTGGGTCTGACGGTTGCAAAGCCCGAGCTTCAGAAGGCTCTGCTCTTTTATGTGTCTGTGTATAGCCTTGCCACACTCGGCAGTTTTGTGGTACTTTCCGCCTTAGAAAAAAGAGAAGGCTTTACACATCACATACTGGACTACAGAGGTCTTTTTAAAGAACATCCCGTCCTTTCTGTTAGCCTTGCTCTCTTCTTCTTTGCCCTGATAGGCATTCCACCCATGGCTCTCTTTGTTGGAAAGCTAACCCTCTTCATGGGTCTTGTAAATGCCACGCTTTTGCCCTTAGCCCTCGCCTTTGCTGTGGCAAGTCTTATATCCGCAGGCTACTATCTGAGGGTGCTGGTGGCAGTTTTTCTTGAAGAGGGTGAGAGGAAGTATACTCCTGCAAAGGTCTCAGGCGGTGAAGCCTTTACAGTGCTTCTGTGTAGCCTTCTTGTCCTCCTTCTTGGACTTTTCCCGAACCTGCTCTATGACCTTATAAAATTCTGATGCTTGTAAAGGTTATTCCGGTAGGACTTCTTTCTGTCAACTGCTCTGTGGTAGTTGATGAAGAGAGCGGTCAGGCGCTTATAATAGACCCAGGCGCCGACGCTCAGAAGATACTAAAAGCTCTTGAAGGCTATGAGCCCATTGGCATATTGGCAACGCACGGACACATAGACCACGTGGGGCAGGTAAAGAGGCTAAAGGAAGAGCTAAAGGTGCCCTTTTACCTTCACAGGGCTGACCTCTTTCTCATCAACGACCCCATATGGCCAGGTTTTGAGCGACAGATTGGTGCAAGCCTGCCCTGTCCTGATCCTGACTTCTTTCTTGAAGAAGGTATGGAGATAAAGGTAGGCAAAAGCTCTCTCTTAGTCATGCACACACCGGGGCATACGCCCGGTCTTTGCTGTCTTTACTCGCCCGTGGAAAAGCTTTTAATCGCGGGAGACCTCCTCTTCAGAGGCGGTGTGGGAAGGTGGGACCTGCCCGGTGGAGACTTAGAAGCTCTTAAAGGCTCCCTGAGGCGTGTTTTTTCAGAGCTGGAAGATGATGTGCTGGTAATATGCGGACACTATGAAGAGACCACTATCGGGCAGGAAAGAAGGTTCAATCCATATCTGAGAGAGCTTTTATAACCTTTTGGGAAACAGACTTAGCTTCTCTTTGACCACATACTCGCTTCTTGCATAGGGTCTTATCTCTTCCTGACCTGTGCAGGAAAGGGCTGAAAGGGCTTGCTTCATCTTGTTGGGCATAAAGGGTTCAAGCAGGACCGCCAGAAGATGCAGCCCATCTGTAAGGGCATACAGCACCTTCTTTAAAGCTCTTTCGTCCGTCTTTGCAAGGCTCCATGGAGCCTTACTATCCACATATTTGTTTAAGAAGGCTGAAAGTTTTAATACTTCCTCCAAAGCATTGTAAAAATCCACCCTTTGCATAAAACTCTCATACTCTTTCAACCTCTCAAAGGCAAAGTTTTCATACTCCTGGTCCTTTTCACCTTCCACCCTACCGCTAAGATACTTTATATCCATCGCCATAACCCTGCTAAAGAGGTTTCCTATCTCGTTTGCCAGCTCCCCGTTTATGCGGTTGATTATGGCGTCCCTTCTTATGTCTCCGTCCTCACCAAAAGGCACCTCCCTTAGCAAAAAGTATCTGGTTTCATCAAGTCCCCAATCTTTGACCATATCATACGGGCTTATAACATTCCCCAAAGATTTGGACATCTTCTGCCCCTCCACCTTCCACCAGCCGTGGGCAAAAATGCGCCTTGGTATATCAAGTCCAACAGACATGAGGAAGGCTGGCCAGTATACCGCATGAAACCTGAGGATATCCTTACCAACAAGGTGTAAGTCCGCAGGCCAGAGGCTCATGTCTTCCCTTACCGCGGATACATAATTAAAAAGAGCGTCAAACCAGACATATATGGTATGCTCCTTATCAAAGGGTACCTCTATGCCCCACCTTACCCTGCTTCTCGGTCTTGTAACAGAGAGGTCTTTAAGACCCTGTCTGACAAAGGAGACCACCTCATTTTTTCTGTAGCCCGGAAGGATAAAGTCCTTTACCTCTTCGTACAGGTCTAAAAGAGCCTTTTCATACTTGGAAAGCCTAAAAAAGTAAGAAGGCTCCCTTATATACTCACAGGGCTTTAGATGTATAGGACATTTATTTCCTTCAAGCAACTCCGCTTCTGACTTGAACTCCTCACAGCCTACACAATACCACCCTTCATACTCACCCAAGTATATATCACCTCTTTCGTAGCTCTTTACAAAAACCTCCTTTACAAGCTCCACATGGTCTGGGTCTGTAGTCCTTATAAACCTGTCGTAGCTTATACCCATAAACTCCCAGAGCCTTTTGAAGTTTTCTGCGTTCTGGTCTGCCAGCTCCTTTGGAGATATGCCCCTTTCTTCCGCAGACTTCTGAATTTTCAAACCGTGTTCATCCGTGCCAGTGAGGAAAAAGACCCTGTAGCTCCTCCTCCTGTAATACCTTGCAAGAGTATCTGCCGCTATGGTGGTATAGGCATGCCCCACATGAGGCACATCATTAACATAATAGATGGGTGTGGTTATGTAGAACTTCATGGCTAGATTATTATATATGAGCTTTGTGGCTTTAATATTATTAGTTTTTATTTCTTCCTGCGCTGTAAAAACATGGCAAGTAGAAGGTCCTTCCCTACTTAGCAATGGTCTTTCAATTAAAGTGGATACAAAGGCATGGAGCTATTCCCCTTCAAACCTGACAAGCTATGTGCTTCCTGTATACTTAGAGATAAAAAATCTTTCAAAAGAGCCTGTTAAGGTTTCAAGAGACGATATATATCTTATAGACGATAAGGGTAATCAAATAAATCCCCTAGAGCCTCGCGACGTTCTGGCTTTGGTTCAAAGAAGTTATGGTAGTGGTATCAGTCTTGGTTTTGGATACTATAGTTATCCTTTCGGCGTTTGGTGGCACCCTTACTATTACTTCCCGCCAAGCACAGAAGTTTATCCCGACATAATAAACTATGCTTTTACCTTCGGCACCATAGAAAGTCAGGCAGTCCTTAAAGGCTTTGTGTATTTCCCAAAGCCGCAGGCTGAAAGCTTAACTCTGAAGGTAAAAGCTCACAGCTTTAAGCTCAAAAGGGAAGAAAAGTAATTATAATTATTAACTTAGCGGGTGTGGCGGAACTGGCAGACGCGCTGGACTCAGGATCCAGTGGGCTTATGCCCGTGAGGGTTCAACTCCCTCCACCCGCACCATAAAGCCATGAAGTTTCTAATAGTGGGAGACATAATAGGAAAGCCCGGAAGGAAGGTTTTAAAATACTTTCTTGCCGGATACAAAGACTTTGTGGATGCGGTGCTTGTAAACGTAGAAAACTCTGCAGGAGGCTTTGGTATAACTAAAAAAGTCTATGAAGAACTGACCTCTATGGGTGTGGATGTGATGACTTCAGGAAACCACATATGGGATAAAAAAGAGGTCTATCAGTTTATAGACCAGGTGGAAAACCTTCTTAGACCAGCCAATTACCCGCCGGGCGTTCCCGGAAGAGGCTATGGAATATACGAGAAAAAGGGTATGAGGTTTGCGGTAATAAACCTTATGGGCAGGTCCTTGCTGGATTCAAACCTTGAAAACCCCTTTTTGTTTTTTGACAGGCTGTATGAGGAGCTTAGCAAGGAGACTCCCATCTTGCTTGTGGATTTTCATGCGGAGACCACTTCAGAAAAGTGGGCTTTTGGCATATATGCGGACGGAAGAGCCAGCGTGGTTTACGGCACGCATACGCACGTGCCTACTGCGGACCATATCATCCTCAAAAGGGGAACCGCCTATGTGTCCGATGTGGGCATGAGCGGTTGCTGGTATTCCGCCATAGGTATGAAGCCCGAGCAGGCTATAGAGAGGTTCACAAAGGGCATTCCTCAAAAGTATGAAGTAGAAGAAAAGGAGGATTTGGTCTTTAACGCGGTAATGGTGGAAGTAGAAGAAAAAACCGGAAAAGCTGTCAGCATACAGAGAATTCAGCACTACATTACCAGAGAAGAGCTTAAGGATATAAATTAAATAGCATGCAAGAAGCTCAGAAAAAGCCAAAAATAAGCCTCATAGTAGAAAGCTTTACACAGCTTGAAAAAGCCTATGCGGACCTTAAAAAGAACCTGTCTGTATCTAAGGAAGAATTCATAAACAATAAGCTCCTTCAGGACAAGGTGAGGGTGGACTTTAACCTCGCCTTTGAAAGCTCCATGAGGGTATGCAGGCACCTGTCCGCCGTTTATAACATAAAGACCACCTCAAGGGACTGCCTTCAAAAGATTGCCCAGCTTACAGGTCTTGAAAAGTCGGAGGCTTTTGAGGAGCTTGCTCAGTTTTACATAAAACACAGGGACCTGAAAGAGGCTCTGCCTCCTGAAGAGCTTTACGACTTTTTGCAGAAGGTTCTACCACTTTTTAAGGAGTATGCAAGGGCTGTGGTGGAGTTTGTCAGGAGAGAAACCAGCAACCCTCTTCTAATAGACTTTGACCTTCTTAATGAAAAGGCAAAGCATATAAAGGAGTCGGTGAAAAAGATAGACTTTGTTCTATCTCATGGCTTGGAGGAGTTTTCAAAAACACCCATGTATTACGACAGGGTTAAGTATTTTTATCAGGTAGCCTACGACAGTCTTTTTGATATATGCAGGCATCTTGCCCCGAAGTTCGGTGTGAAGAAGTTTGGAGATGACTGCCTTTCAAAGCTGGTGGAGGTGGGGGTTATTCCTCAAGATTATTATATGGACATCTTTAAGCTTACAAACCTGAAAAACAGGCTCATAAGCACATGGGAGGTAAGCCCTCAGGAGCTCTATGAGAAGCTCTATGAGATAAAAGACAAGATAGAGCCCATAATGAAGGAAATAGCTAAAAGCCTCCAGAGGCTTTTAAAAGATAAGGTTCAGGGATAGATAGCTACAGGGTTGTAAAAGGTATCTCTCTCCACCGCTATCTTGCCCGCTTCTCTTATAAGCTTTATGAGTTTCTCCTTTGAATGACCCACGGCGGACTTGGTGCCTGCGGAATGCACTATCTTTTCCTCCTGAATGGTGCCATCAAGGTCGTCCGCCCCAAAGTTCAGAGCCACCTGAGCCAACCGCTCGCCAAGAGTTATCCAGTAAGCCTTTATGTGGTCAAAGTTATCTAAAAAGAGCCTTGCTATGGCTATGGTTTTAAGGTCGTCCACAGAAGAAGTCCTTTTTCCTCCAAGCCTTGTGCCTTCGGGCCAGTAGGCTAAGGGAATAAAGACCTGAAAGCCACCCGTCTCGTCCTGAAGGTCTCTGAGCCTCTGCATATGCTCAACCCTTTCTTCATAGGTCTCTATGTGTCCATAAAGCATGGTAGCGTTGGAGGGAATGCCGAGCCTGTGGGCGGTTCTGTGTACCTCAAGGTATTCTTCTGCATTGGCTTTGTAGGGAGCTATTATGTGCCTGACCCTCTCGGAGAATATCTCCGCACCACCGCCCGGTATGGCATCCAGACCTGCAGACTTTAACTCAAGAAGGATATCTTCGTAGCTTCTTTTTGATATCTTGCTCATATGGTGTATCTCTATAGCTGTCCAGGCCTTTACCACCATGTCCGGAAAGTGCCTTTTTATCTCCCTCACAAGGTTTATGTAGTCTTCCACCCTCCAGTGGGGCGGAATACCTCCCACAATATGCACCTCCCTTCCTCCCTGCCGGTAGGTCTCTTCCACCTTCTTCAAAACCTCCTGAAGGCTCATCTCGTAGGCTCTTGGGTCAGACTTGAGAACACCGAAACTGCAAAAATTGCACTGATAAACGCATATGTTGGTAGGGTTTATCTGCCTGTTTACTATAAAGTAGGCAAACATGCCGTTCTTTTTGCGGTTGACCCACTCAGCAAGAGAACCCACAAGGGTAAGGTCCGCCTTGTAAAAGAGCTCAACAGCTTCCTGAAAGCTGAGCCTTTTGCCCTCAAGGACCTTTTCGGATATGCTTCTTAGCTCTCTGTCCTTAATCCGGTCAATTAAGCTTTCCACCTGCATGGCTTTTATTGATTATAAGCCTTTTTTCTTTTCTGTAAAGCCCTTACAATGCTGGTATGCTTCGTCCCATAGACCTGGCGTATAACTTCAGAGACTCTAAAAGCCCTTCGCAACTGTTCCCATCTTCTGGATAGGAAACTATTATGTAATAGCCCTCTTCGCTTAAAAAGTCCTTCATGCCCTCAAACAGATGAATGGCACCTTCCTTATCAGTACCGGGCAGGATAGCTAATAGATGATTGTCCGCTATTGCAACCACATCTGATTCCCTCATGGACTTTAAAATACTGTCCACATGCTCCCTCTTAAGGTAGGGACTGTAAAAAACAACGAAGGAGAAGTTATCAATAGCAGGTATATGCTCAATAAGGTTCAGCTCCCTTTTTATTCTCCTGAGCTCGCCTATCTCATGTCTCAATATGGCAAGTAAGGAGTTCATGTCTACGAGCTGAGCCATAGTTTATATTATAAACCCTGTAAGCTTTAAACAACCCTACCGCTTAACATAAGCTCCCTCTTGCGCCTGACAAAGGCTTTTATACTCTCAAGGTCTTTTGTGTTTAGAACAAGCTCTGGCACAGCCCATCCCCTTCTTGCAAGCCCCACGCCTAACTCCATATAAGAAAGATGCTTAACCGCATGGGCATCGGTAACTATGGCAATAAAGACACCCCTTTCCATACATTTCCTGACAAGCTCGGGAGAGAGGTCAGCCCTGTGTATGTTAAGCTCAAGGGCTGTGCCCGTTTCCTTTGCCAGCTCAAAAACCCTTTCCATGTCCAATGGATAACTTTCCCTTGTGCCATAAGCCTTTCCCGTTGGGTGTCCTATCAGATTTACATAAGGGCTTTCTATAGCCTTGAGTATCCTGTAGGTGTTATCCTGATTAAACCTTGTGTGTATGGAAGCCACCACAAAATCAAACTCTTCAAGAAGCTCATCTGGAAGGTCCAGAGAGCCATCGGGCAGTATGTCCACCTCACAACCTTTGAGTATGTAAAAACCCCTCGGGTTGTAGTATTCGTTCAACCTTTCTATCAGTTTGAACTGCTCTCTGTAGCGGGCAGGGTCAAGCCCGTTGGCAACCCTTGCGGATTGAGAATGGTCTCCCACCACCATATACTGATAGCCAAGCTCATAGCACGCCTGTGCCATCTCTTCAAGGGTGTTTATTCCATCACTCCAGTTGGTATGCATATGAAAATCGCCCTTTATGTCTTTGAGTTCCACAAGCTTTGGAAGTCTTCCTTCAAGAGCAAGCTCTACCTCTCCCGTATTCTCCCTTATCTCCGGTGGAACCCACTGCATGCCTATAAGCTCATAAACCTCTTCTTCTGTCCTGCCACCCAGCCACTCTTCCGTGTCCGCCACAAAAAGACCATATTCACTGAGCTTTAACCCCTTCGCCTTTGCTATATCCCTTACCCTTACATTATGCTCCTTTGAGCCTGTAAAATACTGCAGGGCGGAGCCCCACTGGTGAGGCTCTACCGTTCTAAAATCCACCTGTCTTCCGTTTTCAAGAACTATGCTGGACTTTGTCTCGCCATGAAGCAACACCTCTTTTACGGAAGGGTAGGCTACAAAGTGCTGATGAAGTCTTTTCCAGTTTTCCTTCCTTGCGGAGACAAGCAGGTCAATATCACCAACTGTTTCCTTCCTGCGCCTAAGGCTACCCGCAAGCTCAATCTTCTCATAAAGCTCCTTAACCCCCTCAAAGTATTTCAAAAGCCCCCTTCCAATATCATAGGCTTCTAAAAGGCTCATCCTCTCCCTGCTCTTCTGCCACAGCTCCAGACCCCTCAGTATATTCTGAAGCTTCTTCTCCCCCATGCCGGGCAGGAAAGCAAGCTTTCCACTTTTTACAGCCTGAATAAACTCCTCTTTAGTTTTTATCTTGAGCCTTTCATATGCAAGCTTGAGGGTTTTGGGACCTATGCCGGGCACCTCCATAAGCTCAAGTAAGTCCTCTGGCACCTGCTTTTTAAGCTCTTCATACTTGGATATCTTACCTGTTTGAAGATACTCTATTATCTTCTCCACGCTGGATTCCCCTAAACCAGGTATTCTGTATATTTTTCCCTTCCTTACAAGCTCCTCCACATTCTCGTTGAGCTCGGAAAGCACATTGGCTACCCTTCTGTAGGTGTTTATGCGGTAAGGGTTGTCTCCTAAAAATTCCAGAATGTCCGCCATCCTTTCAAATATCCGCGCAATCTCCTTATTTTTTTCCATAGTTTAAAATTTAAGCATGGATTTCCTGTCCTACAGCCTTTTCTGGAAGGGCTTACTTTCTGCGGTTCTGATAGCCATATCCACCGCAATAATAGGCGTCTTTCTGATGGTCAAAAGGCTTGCCATGCTGGGTGCGGGTCTTTCACATGCCGCCTTCGGCGGCGTTGCCATAGCCATAGTTTTAGGAATAGAGCCCCTCACCTTTACACTTATATACACCATCTTAGTCTCCTTTCTTCTACAGTTCATAGTGGATAAACGACGCCTGCCTGCGGATACGGTGGTAGCCCTTCTCTTTTCCTTGGGAGTGGCTGTTGCGGTAATCCTGCTGAGCATGACCGACAATCTTGGAACAGGGCTTTTTTCCTACCTTTTTGGCAGTATGCTTACCGCCACGGAGGTGGAGCTTCTGCTGTCCCTTTCTGTCTGCATAGCCACCCTACTTTTTGTGCTTATTAACTACAGAAGCCTCCTATTGCTTTCCTTTAATGAAGAGATTGCCAGGCTAAGGGGAGTAAGGATCGGGCTTTTAAACTATGCTCTTGTAGCCATAGCCTCCGCCAATATAGTGCTTTCTATAAAGGCAGTTGGTCTCATTCTCTCCGCAAGCCTTCTTTCCATTCCACCCATGACTGCCTTTATGCTCGCCCAGTCCTTTCTTCAAAGCCTTATTTTATCCATCAGCTTTTCTTTAACTTCCATAGCCCTCGGTATTCTGATGTCCTTTCTCTTTGACCTTCCTCCGGGTGCTTCAGCGGTAAGCGTAATGGCTGTTTTCTTTGCCCTTGTAGGTCTTTTCAAGCTTACAGGAAAAAGGTTTTCAAAAGCCTCTTAGCCTCTTCCGGGTCTTTCCTGTAAAGCCTTCTTGCAAGCTCCATAACCTCCCTTGAAGACCCCTTTGGCAAGTTTCTATCTCTTAGCCACTCTAAAAACAAAGCCCTTGCACATACGCTTGCACTTGCCACCATAGGGTCCTTTTCTCCCTCAGGTTCAAAGATAACATTTCTTGGAAAAGGGCTTCTTTTTGCATAGGCATCTATTCTAAACTCCGCCTCTGGATGCTCCTTTAAAAGTCTTCCAAGAAGCTCACCGTATAGAAGATGGAGTATTCTGTTGAGGTTGCCATGCCTTTCATAAAGCTCGTTTAGCTCAGAAGGCTCCACCAGTATGTGCCTGAAGTCAAGAAATTCCTTAAGTTGGCTGAATTTTTTAACAACCTCCTCATCTGACATCCTCTTACAGTCTCTTATGTTTAAAGCCAGCACCTTTTTATAATGCTCGGGCTTTGCCACTGCACAGCAAAGCACAAGAGGACCAAACACATCCCCCTTGCCCGATTCATCGCAGCCCACCACCACCTCTTTTACAGGCTGTATAAGCTCCAAGAGCCTGTCCTTTGTTTCCTCTGCTCCTTTCCCCTGCAGTAGCAGAGTACCGGAAGGATATAAAACCACTTTTACCCCTTCCTTCCTTAAGGCCCAGAGGGCATCTTTAGCCTGCACTTCTTCAAAGCCCTCTTCCAGCAATAGCTTCTTTATTCTTTCCTGCTCCTTTGAAGGGAGCTTTAAAGTTGCGTTCATGATGGGTATTCTTGCCTTTTTCTCTCAAAAAAGTTGTAAATACTCAGATTTCCACTAACAGTTCATTATTTTAACATAAGTTGCTTCCCATAAAAAGCAAAATAGAAGCGCTAAGAAGAATAGTTTCAATAGTAGATTAAAAAAGGTCCCAAGAGGGAGCTATCCTGTCTATGGAGTGCCACAAAGTGTTCAGCAAAAAACAAATGAAGCTACAAACTGGCATCAGGGCAACCGTATTCAGCTTCCAAGCTGGTCTCAAGAATTCCAGTTTAAATATCATAATGTAAAAAATTTGCCATCACCTGTTAGTAAGGAAGACAGGCAGGAACTGGATGAGATTAGGAAGTCTCTTAGAAATGATACTCAGTTTTGGAGACTGATTAAGTTAGGATTTAGCGATGCAGTGTCAGGGGTAAAGAGTATTTGGTATACGGCAGAAGCAAGAGTTGAAGACGCAAAGCGTTTGGTGCAAGGAACCGTTGAGAATGTAAAAGAGGGGGCAAAGAAGTTTGAGCAGTTTCATGAAAGACTTGTCCAAACAAATAATGAAAACGCTGAGAGAATGGGGATAAAGAACCCGCTCAAAGATAAAGGAAATTCCTCAAAGAAATAGCTTACTTCTTCTTACTTGCTTTTTCAAGCAATTCTATATACTTTTGGTTTGCTATAGCTATTTTACGGATTATTTTAAAGACAGAATGTGCTACAAACCCTATAATGGGAAAGTAAATCAACAGAAATATAATGGATGCAAAAATATTACCGCTTTTCCACAGGCTTTCAAGCCCTGCTATACCGAAGAATACGAGTATGGTTATAAACACACCTGCTACAGCTTTCCCAACAAAAAGCCCTATTTTATTTGCTACTTTACTTACTTCCGCACTTGCACCCAGGAACTCTCTTAGCTCCTTAGACTTTAAAATCTCTTTGAGGACATCTTCCTCTTCTTGCTTCCTTTCCTCTTTCTTTTCTTCCTGTTCTTCCATCTTCTTTTTGTTATCGTCCTCCATGATTATCTTCATCTCTTATCCCTCCTCAAAAACTGGTTTTTCTATCTCTTCAAGAAAATTAGTAATTATACCACATTTTAAGAGTTTTGTCAAGAGGTGTTTATATTTTTCTTTGGAATTCCGAAGAAAAGTTTGGAGGAGTTCTTAAAGTAATCTGTGGAATACATCAAGATAGCCCCCACAAAGTCTTCTGCTTTTTTGTTTATCACCCTTATAAAACCTGTAACACACCTGAGAACCATCTCTTTTCTTTCCGCAAGCTCTATGGCTATGTCTTTGTGGTTTCAACTCCACACGGTACATTAGCAACAAGTTGTACTATTAGTTTTCACGTCGAGTGAGAAATATGTTCATTGAAAGACCTCCATAGAGCATAGGCATACAAACAGGTAAGCAAGCATATCCAAGAAAATACACCCTCTACCTTCTGCCTTTGTGATTTGTCCTCTCTACTGCTACAAACCTTTACAAGCTCACATCCCCTATACCCCCTATCACCTATAAGCTCAAACCTCTCAAGCAAACTCCTAAGCAATGAACTCTTTGAATATCTCAACCTCAAAGACCTTACCTCATGATAACTTCCTGGGTGAAACAAAAGGTCATAAACAACTCCATAATAAAGCTCTTTGAACTTGACCCTTTGTTTGTAATGCTGGCTATAGAGATTTCTGTTTCTTACACCCCAAAATTGTTTGTCTGACATTCGCTTTATCTTGTGCGTTCTTGCTCTGTTGACATTAGCTACTGGCAAAATTGTCCCATCAACTACAAGCCTTATCTTCTTTCCAGCAGTTAATTTCAAAAGCATAAGCAGATACACCCGATAGAGCATATACTCTCTCAAAAGTCTATAAACTCTTCTCACTTTTGACTTTCTGAAGATGTGATAGGACATTATTTTGTTGCTGATAAGAAGTCTGGCAAGTTTCAAGACGGGTGTTCCTGTAAGGAAGGAGAGAATAAAAAGGGATGCTATTTGCTCATCAGATAGCTTAGGCTTTCTGCCTACTTTTGGGCTATGGTCTATAGCTTTTGAGAAAGTTTGTATGGTTTGCAGTATTCTGTGATATACTTCAAGTAGTAGCATTTTGATACCTCCTAAGTGGGGTATTGGGTAGGGTAGTATAGGGCTACCCTACCCGCTTCTTATTTTAGCAAGGAGTGTCTATTAAAAGGAATTTCTCACCCGACGTCTTAACAATTATAATTTATTTGCCATGAAGCCTCTTCTTAACCTTTCTCAGACGCATAAGGTAAAAAGGCTTTTGAGAAACCTTTCCTTAAACACCGTGTGTGAAGAATCAAGATGTCCAAACATAGCGGAGTGCTTTGGCTGTGGCACTGCCACCTTTATGGTCTTAGGAGATATCTGCACAAGAGCCTGTAGTTTTTGCAACTTAGAAAGGGGCAGGGGAAAACCTGTAAGTGAGGAAGAAGTCTACAGACTGCTTAAGGCGGTCAAAGAATTAAAGCTAAAATATGTGGTGATAACATCACCTACCAGAGATGACCTGCCAGATGGTGGAGCAGGTCATTTTGCAAGGTGTATAAAGGTGCTGAAGGAGCATATAGCTGATATAAAGGTGGAAGTTCTTGTACCTGACTTTAAAGGCTCGGAAGAAGCCCTCAAGGTAGTACTTGATGCCAAGCCGGATGTGCTGGCTCATAATGTGGAAACGGTGCCAAGGCTCTATCCTCAAGTAAGAGGCGGTGCAAAGTATGAGAGAAGTTTAGGGCTTTTAAAGAGGGCAAAAGAGCTCGCTCCAGATATAACTACCAAATCCGCACTAATCCTTGGCTTTGGAGAAGGCTGGGCGGAAATTATACAGGTAATGAAGGACCTGAGAAGCGTAGGCTGTGATATTCTTACCATAGGTCAGTATTACCAGCCCTCTTTGAGGCATCATCCTGTGGTCAAATATTACAGCTTAGGGGAGTTTAAGGAGCTTGAAAAGATAGCATATTCGCTTGGCTTTAAGAGGGTGGCGAGCGGACCAAATGTGCGAAGCTCTTACAAAGCTTTTGAGCTTACCCTTTGAACCCTACTCGCCCTTTGCCTCCTTTAGAGCCTGCTTTATATCTTGGTCCGCTTTTATGAATATTTCTGCATTTTCCTTGCTTAGGTGTTTGCCATAGGTCTTGAGAAGGAAAGGAATATTTACATAACCTACAACCACCTTACCGTCCTTTTCGTACATATATACCCTGCAGGGAGCAAGGGTGCCAAACTGAGGCACGTCCTTTAGTATAGCTTCTCCGTAGCTGAGATTGCAGGCGAGGAATATGGAAAATTTAGGGCTTTCCCTTTTCACATCCAGCATGTCCAAGATGTTCATATTAACCCCATCAAGGGAGGTCTTAAATATGGTCTTAAAAGTATCAAAGTCCTGACCCTCTATTACCTCTTCATAGACAAGCTCTTCTTTGAAGGCAGGCATTCCTTTCATTTTCCGCATCTTAGGGGTTTTTGAGCTCAGGCTTACAAGGGCATGCCTTAACTTTCTGTAAGTTTCCTCCACTGTTCTTCTTTCCTCAGATGTGAGCCTGTTTGAATATTTAGCCATAAAGAGCCTGTGATTTATTACCGTTGCCTTTACTTTACCGTCTTTGTCTTCATAAACAGCTACACTGCAGGGCATTATATTACTTAGAGCTGGAGCCTTTATGAGTATGTCCCCAAGTTTTTCCGTCTGACAGCCAAAGACCACATAGTAGTTTCTGAAGTCCTTATTTCCACGTGCCCTTATGGCATCGGATATGGTTAAGGTTCTTATAACCTTAATGCCCTGACCTTCCATGCCCTTCCTGACACCTTCCACCGCCTGCTTGAAGTCCTTCTCTTTTAGCTCGTAGGTGATATACATAAGCTGTATGGGGTCAAGGGCAAAGGTGAAAAGGGGAAGGAGGAGAAGGAAAAGAAGCTTTTTCATGAATCACCTCCAGTAGCAGTCTATATTGTAAGGATGGTCAAGGACTTTTACGTTGAGGGCTTTCTTCACATCTATGTGTATTTCCTTCTTCTTCCTGATGTAATCTACCACTATCTCCCTTATGTTCTTCTTTTCAGGCTCTACGCCCATAGGAGGCGGACCGCCATATACAGCCACCACATACTCCTTCTCAGGCTCAAGGGGCTTGCCCTTTATTCTCACATTCCTTATCCTCTCACCCTGCTTGGCGTTTATCTTTAGTTCATACTCCACGCCGTAAATCCTTGACATATCTCCGCCCTGTTGATATAGGGGGTTAGGATTAAACACGTTATCCGCCACATCCTCCCATAGAGCGAGCAGGTCTTTACCTTTACGTTTCATTATATACACCTCTGGGTATGTGAGACCAAGCACATCATAGACATCTTCCACCTTTATCTTCTGACCGGGCAATAAGGTTGTGCCCCATCTAAAGCCAGGCGACGTGCCTACATCTAAGGACATGACTGCATCCACACCATGATAGTAGTCCTCAAGGGCTTCGCCTATGAGCCTGTCCCAGGTGCTAAAGACCGTGTCCCTCTTATAAAGTAGTGTATGGGTTGTGCCTATAACCTCGTTGAATTCTTTTTCATAGGGTTTATACCACTTTTCTACGAGCTTCTTAGCCCCTTTGTCCTCTGGCACTACCTCAGAGAGCACTGGTATTAGCTTAAATCTATAGCTCTGAAGCTTTCCGTTCCTGACCTCTAAGTCCATCCTTCCTACAAACTTCCCATGAGAGCCGGGAGAGACGATAAGGGTATCTCCTACCCTTACAGGCGTTGGTGTCACATCGTGCGTGTGCCCTGATATGACTATGTCTATACCCTTTACCTGTTTCATCAGAGCTATGTCTAAGGGAAGTCCATCGTGAGAAAGGAGTATTACAAGGTCTACCTTATGCTTTTCTCTGAGTTCTTTTACATACTTTTGAAGTTCTTCCGGGCGGACGCCAAAGGACCAGCCCTCTGTGAATTTTCTCGGGTTTGCAATAGGGGTAAAGGGGAAAGAGCTTCCTATTATGCCTACCTTTACTCCATTTTTCTCTATAACATCGTAGGGCGGAAATACAAGCTCTCCGAAGGGCTCTTCTGTTATGTTGTAGGAGATAAACTTAGCCTTTAGCTTATTTTTGACTATGTCTAAAAACTTTTCCTTTCCAACTGTCACATCCCAGTGAGCAACTATATACTCGTAGCCCACATAGTTAAGCCAGTCCACTATTGCCATGCCATCTGTCTTTACCGCTATGCCCGAGGTAACCCATGTGTCTCCACCGTCAAGCACTATGCATTTATCCTTTCCTCTTTCCTCTATGATGGCTCTTATTATGGTGGCCATTTGAGGAGCACCACCGGTTTTTCCATACAGTTTAGCAAGTTTTATAAAGCTCACACAAGAGCCTGTATAGGCTTCTACAGAACCCGGCTTTATATTGTAATACTTCAGAAAGTCCATGCCTGTTAGATAACCCGGTGTTCCCCTTAAAGGCTCTGGTGCGAGCAAATTCATAGGCTCCGCAAAATACAGGGGTTTTAGGTGTCCGTGAATATCTGAAGTGAACACGAGGGTAAGGTTCCCATGGGGTTTAAACTCCATGAGCTTTTCAAAGCTAAGGGGCTTTCTGGCGAAGGCGTAGGGAGCAAGGGTTAGTGCGGACAAACCAAGAGCGGAAACACCAATAAAATCTCTTCTGCTTAAACTCATCTTATACCTCCGAAAAAAATTATAAGGGGGCAAAGCCCCCTAAGATTTACTTATTTACTGGAGACTCTGGATGTAACAGGTAAGTCACCACGTTCATCACGTCGTTGGTGGAAAGGTTTCCATGGTAGCCAAACCTTGGCATAGAGGAGCAGGGGAATGCGGACCAGGAATTATAAACTATGTTATAGACAGCCTTTAGCTTTTCCACCGCTTCTGGGCTGTTCATGTTTTCCTTGCTTATCCCCCACTTTTTACCATAGCCGTATAAGTTAGGACCCATGGTGCCACCAGGCTTGCCCTTTTCTATGAGGTGGCATGCATAACAGTTTCCACCCTTTGCGGTGGGGCTGTCTGAGAACCCATAGCTGGCGTACCTTCCTCCACTTGGGGAATCAACTATTTTCTGCCCCTCCTTCCAGTCGCCCCAGTATATACCCCACTGAGGATATGCTATACTCTGCTGGCTCAACTGAATTACCCTTTGTAGTTCTTTTGCAGGCATTTCCTCCCTGCTCTTATACTTTGAGCATATCTTCTGAGCTTCATCCTGGTTTAACTTCCATGCAAACCTTGGGTCGCTGGAAAGCCCCGTCTTTAGTACCTGCATTACCTCTTCTGGCTTTACAGCTTCTTCCCTTTTGGGCTGTGCCTTCTTCTGCTGGGCATAAACACCCCCTACCACCATACCGGCTATTGTAAGACCTACAACTATTTTCCTCATGCCAATTACCTCCCTATGCCTGGTGCTTTTATTTCAGTGCCGTTGGCAGACCCATAGAGGTAGGCAGAAAGAGCTACACCAAGGTCAGAGTGAGGTATAAACTCGGGCCATCTCATCTGGCGTATGCACTCCGCATACCTGTAATGCATGCTCATGGGTAAGCCCCATCTGACGAGGTATTTGGGGAATATAACAACCGCACTTCCTACCTCCCCCGGTCTATCCACGCTCCAAAGCCTTGTGGCTCTTATTCTGACTTCTTGCTTGCCTGCATGACAGGTGGCACAGTTAAAGTCCCAGGGTCCAAGCCTCGTCTGGAAAGCTTGCTTTCCTATCTCATACATCTTTTTCACACGAGGGTCCTTGAGGTTTACATTTACCTTGTATCCATTTGATTCCATCGTCAGATACATGATTATGGCATCATACTCGCTCATACAGTTTCCACTTTTACCCCAGCACTGCTTTACAAACTTTTGCACCTCTTCAGGTTTCATGCCCGCATGCTTCTGAAGACACCAGCCCACACGGGTTTCCAGGTCCATCACCTTGCCCGCGTCCTGGAAATACCTTGGAAGCTGAGCCATGGCACCTTTAAAGTTGCCCGGTCCAAGCCCAAGGTCGCATTTGTCAAGGTTATACTTCTTGATAGCCTCCTTACCCACCTCATACCATACCTCGCCAGGGTTTACACCCTCCGCCAGCATTCTGTTAAACTCCTGCACAAGCCTGATTTCTTCCTCAGGAGAAAGTTCCTGGTCTTGCTGGGCAAAGGCTTTTGTTGATAGAAGACCTCCCGCCACCGCACCTGCTGTGAATAAGGCTAAAAGAAGTCTCTTCTTCATATTTACACCTCCCTATGAAACCTTTATTTCTGCGGTCTTTTCCCACTTTCCACCCTTGTTATCCTCATAGGCAATCTTGACCACCCCGCTCTCCTCCACCTTCATAGCTATGGCGATAAAGGGATTTGCGCTCACTCCAGCACCCATGTTTATGGTGCTAACCAGTTTGTCATTAAAAAGAAGGTCAAGCTTCGTAAGGTGATAGGCTGGCACTGTCTGACCTGTTTGCGGGTCTTTCCTTGCAGGGTTCATGGGATGGGTTATGACCATCTGAACCCTTATAATTTCCCCCTTCTTTGCTTCTTTTGGCACACGAAGTATGCCCGTTCCTACTGCCATATTACACCTCCTTTATTGGATTTTTCAGAATAAACTGTTGATTATCCACAACCCCCTGCGGTGACTTTGACCTCCTTTGTAGCCATAACAAAAGAGCCGTCCTTTAGCTTGAGGATAGCCCTCACGTTGGAGGTTTCACCCATCTTTATCCTTGTGGAGAAAAAGACCCTTCCGTTCATGGGTGTGAGCTTAACATCCGTTATCCAAGGGGAGGGGTTTTTGTCTACGAAAATCCAGAGCTGTTCCACCTTGTCTATGGGTATGTCAGATTCTACGGTTATCGGTACGTTGGCACCGGATTCAGCTATGGTGGGTGCGGTAAGTTTGACCTCAGGGCTTTCCTTTACCTGAGAGAGGGCTACGCCAAGCCTTTTTTGCACCTCTTCTTCCAACTTTGAAGCACCAAAGGCTGGCTTAAGTGCTGGCAGGGCTGTTAGCCCAACCATTGCTACTGCGGACAATGTTAGAAACCTTCTCCTATCCATTTTCGCACCTCCTAACAGGTTTTTAAACTTTGTTTTTTACATATACCTTTTATAAAGCCTACCACATCGTCCCCCGACCTGCTTCCGAAAAGCACGCCCAGTCGCTGGTCCTTCACAGGGTCATAGACCACCATGGTAGGCACCCCAGGCACACCCAGCCTTCTCGCCCACTGAGAGCCTTCTTCAGAGGATATGTCAAGGCTCACCACCACGAATTTTTCAAGGGTGTTCTGGACCTCCTCTTTACTCAGGGTGAACTCTTCAAAATGCCTGCAGTAGGAACAATACTTGCTATAAAAGTATATAACAAGGGGCTTTTTCTGCTCTTTGGCTTTCTCCATGCCCTCCTTCAGGCTACCAAACCAGCCACCAAAACTTACCGCGCACAGCACAAGCAAGCCAAGAAGAATACTTCTCATGCGTAGCTTTAAATATACCTTGTGAGCCACAACTCTGCTATAGAATTTTCTTATAGCATATATAAGCCAAACTTATATAGGCAATTTAATATATCCTTATTTAGTAATCCCCTTTAATAATACACCTTTGTGCATAAAATATAAACCTATGAGCCTTGAGAAAGTTAGAAACTTTTCCATAATAGCCCATGTGGACCATGGCAAGTCCACCCTTGCGGACAGGCTTTTAGAATTCACCGGTGCGGTTTCAAGAAGGGAGTTAAAGGAGCAGATGCTTGACACCCTTGAAATAGAAAGGGAGAGGGGAATAACCATAAAACTTCAGGCTGTGAGGATGTTTTACAAGGCTAAGGACGAACAGACCTACACCCTTCACCTGATAGACACGCCCGGGCATGTGGATTTTTCTTATGAGGTTTCAAGAGCCTTAGCTGCTTGCGAAGGTGCTTTGCTTTTAGTGGATGCCACGCAGGGCATAGAGGCTCAGACGGTGGCAAACTTCTGGAAGGCTGTGGAGCAAGACCTGGTGATAATACCCGTCATAAACAAAATAGACCTGCCCGCCGCAGACCCAGAAAGAGTAAAAAGACAGATAGAGGACATACTTGGCTTGCCTTCCGATGATGTGATACTTGCCTCCGCTAAGGAAGGCATAGGCATAGAAGATATACTGGAAGCCATAGTAAGGAGAATACCGCCACCCAAGGGAGACCCGGGCAAGCCCCTTAAGGCTCTCATATTTGACTCCTACTACGATGCTTACCGGGGTGCGGTTGCCTTTGTAAGGGTCTTTGACGGTGAGGTAAAGCCTGGCACAAAGATAAGGCTCTTTTCTACAGGCAAAGAGTTTGAAGTGACAGAAGTGGGAGCTCAGACGCCCAAGATGACGAGGTTTGAAAGGCTGTCCGCTGGTGATGTGGGATACATTGCCGCTTCCATAAAGGATGTGAGGGACATAAGGGTGGGTGATACGATAACGGACGCAAGAAACCCGGCTCCTGAGCCTGTGCCGGGCTTTAGGCCTGCCAAGCCCATGGTCTATGCGGGCATATACCCCTCTGAGGGATATACCTATGAGGAGCTAAGGGATGCGTTAGAAAAATACGCCATAAACGACGCAGCCATACAGTTTGAACCAGAAACATCTCCAGCCCTCGGTCTCGGCTTCAGGGTGGGCTTTCTGGGTCTTCTGCATATGGAAATAGTGCAGGAAAGACTTGAGAGAGAGTACGGCGTTAGCATCATAACAACCGCTCCAAGCGTGGTTTACAGGGTCAGGCTAAAGAACGGTGAAATAAAAGAGATAAGAAACCCCACAGAGCTTCCAGAAAACTGGGGTTTTATTGAAGCCATAGAAGAGCCCTTTGTGCTTTTAACCATCATAACGCCCAAGGACTATGTGGGAAACATAATGAGCCTGTGTCAGGAAAAAAGGGGTATTCAGAAGAAATTTGTCTATCTTGACCCAAACACAGTCCTCCTTGAGTATGAAATGCCCCTGAGCGAGGTAATCATGGACTTTCACGACAAGGTGAAGGGTCTTTCTAAGGGCTATGCTTCTTACGACTACGAGTTTATAGGCTTTAGGGAGGAAGACCTTGTAAAGCTAAATGTTTTCATAAACAATGAGCCTGTAGATGCCTTGTCTTTCATCGTCCACAGGGATAAAGCCTACAGAAGGGCAAGACAGCTGGTGGAAAAGCTGAAAGATGTTATACCCAGACAGCTCTTTGAGGTAAAGGTGCAGGCGGGTATTGGCTCAAAGATAATAGCTTCAGAGAGGATTCCGCCCCTCAGGGCTAATGTAACCGCCAAGTGTTATGGTGGAGACATTACAAGGAAGAAAAAGCTCTTGGAAAAGCAGAAGGAAGGCAAAAAGAGGCTCAAGCAGTTTGGAAAGGTGGAGCTTCCTCAGGAGGCTTTCCTTACAGTCCTCAAGGTTGATTGAGAAGCTCCTTAGCCTTTATGAGCCTTACTATGAACTCGTTGGTGGGAAGGTTTATGCCCTTCTGGCTTGCCAGCTCAAGCAAGGCTCCATTTAAAGCATCTATCTCCGTCCTTCCCCTTTTTAAATCCTCTAACATGGAGGGGTAATGCTCTGATGTGGGAGGTATGAGCCTTTCATAAAAGTGTTTTCTGTATTCTTCCACATGACTCCAGAAGGTGGGTATGCCATGAGCTTTTATGACCTCAAAGGCTTCCTCAAGGATTCTGTCCATCAACTCCCTTGTATGTGGGTTTCTTGCCAGCTGTCCGTATGTGGCTTCAAGCAAAGCTCCTAAGGGGTTTAAAGCACAGTTATAAAGAATCTTATCCCAGAGATATTTATATACTTCTCTCTCGTGCCTTGTGGGAATGCCCGCCGTGGAAAAGGTTTTTGAAAGTTCTGTAAGAAAATCCTCACGAACCTTCCCTTCTGGGTCGCCTATGACCACATCATCACCGCATACGGTTATCTTTACATGCCCCCAGTTTAAAAGCCTTGCCCCAAAGATTACCCTTGACAGGATAACCCTTCCCTCACCAAAGACCTTCACAGCCCTCTCATAGTTTCCGTAGCCATTTTGAGCTATCATAAGCAGGGCTTTTGAACCCATCAGGGGCTTTATGCCTTCAAGAGCCTGCTCCGTGTCGTGGCTTTTAACAGTCAGTATTATCAGCTCTGGCTCAAAATCCAGCCTGTTTATATCATCAAGGGTTTTAACCTTCACCTCAAACTCACCCCATATGCCTTCCACCCTTATTCTTTCTAAGGTTCTCCCCTTCTTTAAAAGCCCTACCGCCTCATGTCCAGCCCTTGTCAAAAAGGCAAGGTATGTGCTACCCAAGGCACCCACACCCACCACCAGAAACTTCATTCCCTTTCCTCCAGCCTCACAAGAGGAAGTAGGTCCTTGAGGTCAATGTATCGGTCGCAGGCATTTACCAGCTCCACTGCGGTGGCTTCCCTCGCAGACAGGCATATGACCTCCTTGCCAAAGTGTCTTAGAGTCCATGCCAGCCTTTCAAAATCACCATCTCCCGTGCAAAGCACGGCTGTATGATAGTTATCCTTTGTTAGCAGGGCGTCTATGGTTATATCCACATCAAGGTCTCCTTTGTAAGAGCCGTCCTTTAGCTGTTTTATGGGCTTTTTTATGACTGTTATACCGCTAAAGGCTAAGAGCTTTATGAAGTTTTCCTGCTTTTCATCCCCTTCCCTGTAGGCAAGGTAAAAGAAGGTATTATATATGTCAAACTCAATCCTGAAGTAATTTACCAGCTTTACAAGGTCTATCCTTGTGTGAAGGATATCCTTCTGTATAAAATAGAAGTTCGCCCCATCTATAAAAATACCAGCCCTGCGCTTCATTCTTGAAGATACCACACCCGTACACCCACAGAGACATGAGAGTTCCTCTCCCAGAGGGTCTCAACGCTCACTATCTTGGGATTGTTTAACCTTATCCATTGGTTCACCTGCTCCTCAAGGAGCTGCTCCAGACTTTCGTCTCTGAAGGGTGCCATTTTTCTGTGAAAGTCCTTATACTGGAGCTTCATCAGGTAATCTCCTCTTCTCTGTAAGAGACCACTACCCTTGCAGGTCTCAAAACCCTTTCGTGTATAAAATAGCCCTTCCTTTCAACCCTCAACACCCTGTTTGGTTCAAGCTCTTCCGAATACTCTCTGTCTATGGCTTCCGCCAGATAAGGGTCAAACTCCTTGCCTTCAAGCTCCATAGGTCTTATGCCATGCTTTTCAAGGATTCTAAGAAGCTCTTTGTATATAAGCTCTATGCCCCTTTTTAGCCCTTCCTCTTGAGAGCCTTCGTAGCTCAAAGCCCTTTCAAAGTTATCCACCACCTCTAAAAGGTCTAAGGCTAATTTTTCGTGTCCGTATTTCAGGGCTTCTTCTAAGTCCCTTCTGTAGCGTTCTTTGAAGTATTCAAGCTCCCTCTGTAGCTCCACATACCTTTGATTTACAAGCCTTGCAGTGCTTTCAAGCCTTGAGACCTTTTCTTCAAGCTCCTTTATCCTTTCCTCTTTTGGGTCTTTTTGCTCTACACCTTCCTGAGCCTGAAGCTCCTTTTCTTCCATAGTATTTAAATTATAACAGGCTTACAAGGGCTTCTTTTAGCCTTCTTATGCCTTCCCGTATGGTCTCTTCCGAGACGCAGTAAGAAAGCCTCATGTAGCCCTCAGCGCCGAAGGCGGAGCCCGGCACGCAGGCTACCCTTCCCTTTTCAATAAGGTAATCAGCCAGCTTGAGGTCTGAGCCAAGCTTTTGAGAATAGTGGCTGAGGTTAGGAAAGATGTAAAAGGCTCCCTTAGGCTTTATCAGGCTCACCTGTGGAATTTCTCTGAGAAGCTCATAGGCTAAGTTTCTTCTTCTTTCAAAGGCTTCCTTCATATTCTTTACAAACTCCTTTGACTGAGGGTTTTTCAAAGCTTCTAAAGCTCCATACTGGGCAAAGGTGGTGGCGTTGGAGATGCTCTGACTGTTGAGGTCTGCCAGCACTTTGGCGTATCTTTCCGGGCATGCCACATAACCCACCCTCCAGCCTGTCATGGAAAAGGTCTTTGAAAAGGCATTTACGGTAAAGGTTATCTCCCTTACCTCCTTTGACAGGCTTGCAGGGCTTACAAATTTCTCTCCATCATACAAAAAAGCCTCGTAGCACTCGTCGGAAACTATGAGGATATTCCTTTCAACGCAAAGCTCCGCAATCTTTGTCAGCTCTTCCTCCGGAACTACCGCACCGGTCGGGTTTGAAGGTGAGTTGAGTATGAGCATCTTTGTTTTTGGAGTTATGTATTCTCTTAACAGCTCAGCTCTCAAAACAAAGCCTTCTTCCTCTTTTAACGGCACCTCCACCACCCTTGCACCGCAGAGGAGTATCTGCTCAGGATAGCTCACCCAGTAGGGTGAGGGCAGAAGCACCTCATCGCCTTCCTCAAGGAAGGCAAGCATTATAAGAAATAGTGCCATTTTGGCACCGGCGGAGACCACAATCTCCGAAGGCTTATACTCAACCTTGTTCTCTCTCAACAGCTTCTCCGCAAGGGCCTGTCTTAGCTCGGGAATGCCTGCGGAAGGGGCATACTTGGTTCGTCCATCCTTTAGAGCCTTTTCGCAGGCGGACTTTATAAAGTCTGGCGTGTCAAAGTCTGGCTCACCGGCACCAAAGCCGATTATATCCACACCCTGAGCCTTCAGCTGGCTTACCTTGGCGGTAAGAGCCAGGGTTGGTGCAGGCTTTATGTGCGAAACCCTTTTTGCAAGCATGTAAGTATTATACCCTTATTTCAAAGGTGCTTCCTTCCCTTTGCGCAAGCTCCCTTCTTGCCTTTAGCTCCTTCATGGTGGCTATGGCTGCCACTCTGTAAGGGCGGCTGCGCGCACCACCTGCATCTTCTTGATGGTTTCCTCCGGGGTTTTCTCTTCGGAGGTATCTATGGGAACTTCACCACCCGTTATATATAGCCTTCCATCTGGGCCTACCGTATAGCTGTAATGCACCTGACCCGCATAGGAACCTCCTACAGCTTTGTGAGCCATCTCATGGGCTTTGACCTTCTGCTCTATAATCCTTAAATGCTGGATGACTAAGTTTATGTGGCTGTCCTCAATTCTCAAGAACAGCACCCCCTGTTTTCTTATTTTATACATCACATCTTCTTAGTCAATCCCCTTAAGAGACGGGTTTAGCTTTATACTATATTCAACACAAAAGGCGGAGGTCAAAGCCATGAGAGTGCTTCTGCTACTTTTGCTAACTCTTAGCCTGAGCTTTGCTCAGGAGGTCATAAAAATAGGCGCAGCCCTGTCTTTGACGGGCAGGTTTGCAAAAGAAGGACAACTTCTAAAACAAGGCTATGATATGTGGCTGGAAAGGGTAAATGCACAGGGCGGTATAAAAATAGGCAATAAAAGGTACAAAGTAGAGCTTGTCTACTATGATGACCAGAGCGACCCCACCACCACCGCAAGGCTTGTGGAGAGGCTCATCACTCAGGACAACATAAAGCTTATACTTGGACCCTACGGCAGTCCTCAGGTCTTTTCTGCTGCTCCAGTGGTGGAAAAATACGGAGCGGTGATGGTACAGGCGGGCGGTGCATCCAATGATATATATCAGAAGGGCTACAGAAGGATATTTGGTCTTTATACGGTGGCTACCGAGTATGGAAGGACTTTGGTAGAATATGCCAGAAGGCTTGACCCGAGCCTTAAGAGAATAGCCGTCGTGTACGCAAAGGATATCTTTTCTGAGGATTCCGCAGAAGGTGCAAAAGAGGCGGCAAAGAAGGCAGGTATGGAGCTGGTGCTTTATGAGAACTATCCAAAGGGTACTCAGGACCTCTCAGGTATAATGCAAAAACTTAGACTTGCAAAGCCAGACCTTGTAATAGGCTGCGGGCATTTTGCGGACTCTGTGCTGATGGTAAAGCAAATGAAAGAGTCTGGCATAAACCCCAAGTTTTTAGCCTTCACCATAGGTCCTGCCCTTCCATCTTTTGTAGATTCTTTGAAGGCGGATGCGGAAGGTATTTTTGGTGTGGTCCAGTGGAGCCCTGCCTTAAACTTTAAAGACCCGCTCTTTGGAAGCACAAAGGCTTTTGTGGAGGAATATGTGAAAAGGTATGGGGCTGACCCTGAGTATCACGTGGCTGGCGGTGTGGCCGCTGGCATAGTGTTGCAAGCTACCATAGAAAGGGCAAAAAGCACAGACCCAGATAAGGTGATAGAAGAGCTGAGAAAACTCAGGCTTGAAACCCTTTACGGCCTTGTAGGTTTTGACAGCGCGGGCAGGATAAATACAAAACCCATGGTGGTAATTCAAATTCAGAAGGGTAAAAGGATAACCCTCTTTCCTGTAGAAGAGGCAAAGCCCGTATATCCTAAGCCCGCATGGAAGTAATCCTTCAGCTCCTTATTAATGCCTTCCTGCTTGGTGGCTTTTATGCCCTTCTGGCTTCTGGCTTTTCTCTAATATGGGGTGTGCTGGGTCTTATAAACCTTGCTTATGGCTCCTTCGTGCTTCTTGGAGCCTACAGTGCATACTTTCTTCATCAAAAGGGTTTTAACTTTTGGCTTGTGCTTTTTATAAACCTTTTTCTGGGCTTTTTTCTGGGGCTTTTTCTAAACAGGCTTTTGTTTTTGAGGCTTCTCAGATTTGAAGCCCTCAGCGTGCTTCTTCTTACCTTTGGTCTTGATGTGCTTATCTCAAACCTGATAAACCTGTTCTTTAAAGGAGATGTTAGGAGCGTAAGCCTTGAAGGGCTTGGTGGTAGCTTCTTCTTGGGTGAGTATATCCTTCCTAAAGGCAGACTTCTTGTCTTTGTCCTTTCTGTCTTCTTTATCCTCCTGCTCTACCTTTTCCTCAAGCATACGAAGGAGGGTAGGGCTATAAGGGCTGTTTCCATGGACAGGGTGGGAGCTCAGCTGTGCGGTATAGACCTCGGAAGGACTTATGACCTCAGCAGTGCATTGGCTCATAGCCTTGCCATGTTTTCTGGAGCCTTTTATGGTCTTCTTCAGGGCTTTACACCCTTTGACTCGGGCTTTATAACCCTAAAGGTCTTCTTTGTCTGTATAGCTGGTGGGCTTGGAAGGGTTGAGGCTCTTCTGCTTGGAGGCTTTGCTTTGGCGGTTCTTGAGCAGTTTTCAGGCTTTTATGTGGGTGAGGGCTACAAAAGCGCCTTTGCCCTTCTTGTGCTTTTCCTCCTCCTTGCCTTCAGACCATACGGAATTTTTGGTGTGAGGCTTCATGAAAGGGCTTAGTCTCTTTCTTATAGTGCTGGCTTTAGCTCCTCTCTTCCTTGATGCCTACTGGTTGAGGGTTATAAGTTCTGCTCTTTTTCTTTCTTTGCTTGCCTATGCCTTCAACCTTGTTTTTCACTACACAAACTACGCACCCTTTGGAGGTGTTGCCTTCTTTGGGCTTGGAGCCTACACTTTTGCCCTAAGTGTAGAGAAAGGTCTCGGATACGTGCCTGCTTTCAGCTCCTCTATTTTAATTCCTCTAATCTTCGCCCTTTTTGTTTCTCCAGTTCTTATGAGGCTAAAGGGGCACTACTTTGCCATAGGCACCCTTGCCCTTCAGGTGATGCTCATGGAACTAACAGAAAGCCTTGAATTCACAGGAGGCACAAAGGGCATAGTCCTTCCTCTTGGCATTCCTTCTTTACTTTCCTATTACCTGTTTTTTAGCCTGCTTGTCCTTTGCGTGCTTTGCGTGTTTTCTGTGGAAAGGTCAAGACTAAGGCTCATATACTATATGCTCAGAAGTGATGAGCTGGGGGCAAGGAGCGTGGGCGTGAATGTAGTTCTATACAGGGTTCTTAGCCTTGTGGTCTCTTCTGTTTTTCTTGGTCTTACGGGCAGTGCCTTTGCCCTATGGCAGGGCTACATAGATGCTCATACGGTTTATAGCCCCCTTCTTTCAGTAAAGGCTTTCCTTGTTTTAGTGCTTTCTTCACACTTTCCCCTTTCTGGACCTCTTTTTACTTCCTTCCTGCTTGAGCTTATCTTTGAGGCTCTGTGGAGCAAAAGCCCTGAGCTTCATGGTCTCTTCATGGGTCTGGCTCTTGTCCTGCTCATCCTTGTTTTCCCGAGGGGTTTAAGATGGAAGTCCTGAGGGTGGAAGGGCTTGAAAAGAGCTTTGGCAAAAACAGGGTTCTGCAGGGGGTCTCTTTTAGTTTAAAGGCGGGCGACCTGCTTGGTATTATAGGACCAAACGGCTCTGGCAAAACCACCCTCATAGACCTCATAAGCGGATACGCAAAGCCAGACGGGGGAAGGATCTTCCTTGAAGGCAAAGACATCACACGCCTTCCAGCCCACAGGATAGCCTTATCGGGCATTGGAAGGACCTTTCAAATTCCAAGACCCTTTGCGGACCTCACGGTGGAAGAACACCTTTTTAGGCTGGAAAAGGAAGATAGAAATAAACTTTTAAAAAGGGTAGGACTTGAGCATCTAAGAGACAGAAAAGGCACACAGCTTTCTTTGGGGCAGAGGAAAAGGCTTGAGCTGGCAAGGGCTTTAAGTTTAAAGCCAAAGGTGCTTTTGCTGGATGAGGTCTTTGCGGGGCTAAACCCAGCCTCCACGCAGGAGTTTATAGGGCTTATAAGGTCTCTTAAGGAAGAGGGCATCGGGATAGTCTTGGTGGAGCATGTTTTGAAGGCTCTTTTTGCCCTTGCGGACAGGGTTCTGGTGGTTGCGGAAGGCAGGGTCATTTACGAGGGCAGTACTGAAGGCGTGCATGAAAGCCCAGAGGTAAGGAGGGCATACCTTGGAGAGAGAGCTTTTGAGAGTTGAAGACCTTAGCGTCTATTACGGAGAAGTGCGTGCCTTGGAGGGCATAAGCCTGAGGGTCTTTGAAAATTCTGCGATGGTGGTTTTTGGCTCAAACGGCTCGGGAAAAAGCTCTCTCTTAAAAGCCATAATGGGTCTTGTGCCTTATCAGGGGAAGGTTTTCTTTAAAGGAAAAAACATAGACAGTCTTGAAACCCACAAAAGGGTTGCCCTTGGCATAAGCCTTGCCACAGACCTTAAAAACCTCTTTCCCTACATGAGCGTGGAGGAAAACCTCCTGCTTGGTGCTTACAGGAGGGGAGGAAGGGAAAGGTTTGAAAAAGTATATGAATACTTTCCTGAGCTTTTTGAGGTAAGGAAAAGAAGGGTGGGTGAGCTTTCTGGAGGTTATCAGAGGATGGTCTCCATAGGAAGGGCTCTCATGTCCTCTCCTGAGCTTCTGATGATAGATGAGCTTTCTCTGGGTCTTGCTCCAAAGGTGGTGGAAAGGCTTGCGCAGGTGCTTCTTGAGATAAGAAAAAAGGAAGAGGTCTCTCTTCTTTTGGTGGAACAGGAGATATACGACGTGTCCTCTGTAGTATGCTCTCATGGTTATGTGCTTGACCTTGGAAGGCTCGTGGCTCAGGGGAAGGTAAAGGAGCTTTTGGAGAAGGACGTGGTAAGAAGGGTTTATCTGGGAATAGCTTAAAGCCTTTCTCTGAACCACTCTAAAGCCCTGTAGTTGGTGAGATCAAGCTGCAGGGGTGTGATGGAAACATAGCCATGATAGACTGCCCAGTAGTCGGTACCTTCCTCCAAGTGCCAGCCAAACTCTTCCGCGGTTATCCAGTAGAGGGGTCTTCCGGAGGGGTCAGAGAGCTTTAAAACCTTTTCTCTGTATGCCCTCCTGCCCTGACGGGTTAGCATAAAGCCCTTTATCTGGTCTCTTGGAAGGTTTGGAATATTCACGTTCAGGTAAGTGTCCTCTGGCATGCCCGTATCTAAGACCTTAAGCACCACCTCCTTTGCGGTCTTTGCCAGCTCTCTAAAGTCTATGTCCTCTCTTCCGAAGGCGGAGAAGGCTACGGAGGGTATGCCCAGAATTCTTCCCTCCATGGTACCCGATACGGTGCCCGAATAAGTTATGTCCTCTCCGAGGTTTGGTCCCTCGTTTATACCGGAGCAGACAAGGTCAGGCTTTTTCCCATCAAGGAACAGATAGTATCCAAAATGCACGCAGTCCGCAGGAGTTCCGCCTATCACCGTCCAGAAGTCTTCATCTATCCTTCTTATCCTCAAGGGCTGGCTGAAGGTCAGGGAGTGTCCCACACCGCTCAGGTTTCTGTCGGGTGCTACCGTGATAACCCTTCCAAGGCTTTTGAGCTCTTCCCTCAGAGCCTTTATACCCTCAGAAAAATATCCGTCGTCGTTGGTTAGCAAAAAGACGGGCATTAGCTATATTTTATCTTCATGGCATGTGCCAGGTGCGGTGGAAGTGGTTTCATTGACAGGAGCGGTGTCCTTGAGCTGTGCGACTGCAGGTATGAGGTAAATCTTACACGCTATCTTAACATACCCCCACGCTTTGAGCCTGCAAGCTTTGAAAACTATGTGCCCGTCTCACCCTCTCAGAAGAAGGCTTTAGAGGTATGCAAACTTTATGCCCTCACCTTTGACCCGAAGGAGGGCAGGGGGCTCACGCTTATAGGACCACCACAGATGGGAAAGACCCATTTGGCGGTAGCCCTGTTAAAGGCTGTCTATAAGGAAAAAAAGATAAGGGGGCTCTTTTTTGATACAAAGGACCTCTTCTACAGGCTTCAAGGCTACGCAGGCACGGAAAGATACGAAAAGCTAATGAGGGCTGTTCTTCACGTGCCGCTCCTCGTGCTTGATGACCTGGGCAGTGAGAGGCTCTCCGACTGGAGGATAGAAACCCTATCCCACATTATTAGCCACAGGTATAACTATCTTAAAAGCACCATAATAACCACCAACTACCCCCTTATGAGGCAATCTTCTGAAGAGATAGCAAGAGCTTTAGAGGAAAGGCTCTCTCCAGCCATAGTGGGCAAGATAACCCAGGCAAACGAAACTGTTTATCTGATGGAGGTTTGACCCTTATAAGAAAAGAGCCAGTATGAGGGCTGGCAGGAGGTTGAGGGTCTTCAAACCCTCTAAAAGTCCGAGGAGTTTAAGACCTGTAAGAAGCATAAGCCCTCCACCTATAAAGAGCGTGTTTGCCATGGCTTGCTCTTTAAGAAACTCACCGAAGAAGTAAGCCAGAAGGGTTATAGAACCCTGAAAGAAAAGTACATAAAGGGCGGAAAGGAAAAGACCCCTGCCAAGGGTGCTGCTGAGCACTATGGAAGAAAAGCCGTCCATAAAGGCTTTTGAAAGTATCAGAGAGCTGTCTCCTTTTGTGCCTTCAAGAATACAGCCCATAAGGGTCATGGGACCTACAGTAAATAGCAGTGAAGCTGACACAAAGCCCTTAGCCATGCCTCCAGAAGAGCCAGAAAGGACTTCTAACCTCTCCTCAAGCCTTAATATATGCCCCAAGGCAGAGCCTAAGATTAGCAGGAAAAAGACCTTCAGAAGCTCAGGCTTATTTTCAGAGATGAGCCTTATGCCCAGAAGAAGTGTAAAGAGGGCTATGCCCTTCATTATGGAGCCTTTTAACACCTCTGGAAGCCTGTTAGAGAGCATGTAGCCCACAGTAGAGCCTGCCACTATGAGAAGGCTGTTGACAAGGGTTCCAAAGCCAGGGAACATCAGCCTTCGCTGTTTTGCTGACTCTGAGCCTGTGCAAGTATGTTGTTAAAGGTATTAAGCAGAAACTCTCCCCTGTCCTCCGGCGTGTATCTTTCCAGAACCTTCTGCCTTGCCCTTTCTCCTATTTCCTTTGCCTGCTGGAGGTTTTCAAGGTAATAGACCACCTTCTCCTCAATGTCCGCCCTGTCAAGGGGCAGGTATGTAATGACCTCCTCCGGTATGAAAAAGCCCGGCAGGGTAGCCCTGTAGTCTATTAGAGGGGCACTGCCCATGTAAGCAACCTCTAAAGGCAGAAAGCCCACGCCCGTTGGCACCGCATGAGGATAACTGAGTATGGTCATGTAAGAACGTCCCACCAGCTCAAGTACCTCCCTCCAGTTTTCTACCTTTACATGCTCATGCCCTTCTTTTAGCTCTCCTTCGAAGGCACCCACTATTTTGAGGTTTATACCCTCAAGGAAGCTGAGAAGATACCACCTTTTCCTTGCGGTGGCATAGAGGCTAATATCGTTTAGAAACCTAAGATAGTCCTGCGGGTTTTCTGAGCGCCACCTGATGAATTCTTCCTGAAACTGCGGGTTAAACATGGAAAGCAGGTATTCACTAACATAAAGTATGTGGGCTTCAGGGTTTCTGAAGAGGAACTCGCCCACTTCAAAGAAGAAAGGAATAAAGTCTTCCCTTGTATTCTGTGAGACTTGGCTTGCCAGTATGGCAGGGTCAATCACCGGACCAAAGAAAAGCACCTCTATATCCTTTTCCTCAGAGGGCTGGACCATCTGGCTCGGGTCCACGAAGGGTGTTATGTAAAAACTACCCTTTTCAAGCCCAAGAAACCTGAGGCTGTCTGCATATTTGAGGTCTGTAAAGACCGCAAGGAAGTTGTTTGTATTCCTGAGGTCAAGAAGGGGTGGGTAATAGAAGAGAGGCTCGTCGGTAAAAAGGCTCACATGCACAAAGCCGTAGGCGTCGCAAAGGGCTACCTTCTGCCCGTCTTCCCTCTGACCGAATATGACACCGCTCGCGTTTATGTCAAGCACAAAGAGGGGGGCAAAGTCTAAAAGCTTCTGCACCACTTCCTGAAGCTCCCCTTCTGTAAGGTCAAACTCCTCTACCTGAGCCCCCTTTTGTCTCAGCACCTCAAGAATACCAAGCACATGCCTGTGAATTCCAAGCTCCTTTCCCTGTTTTAAAAAGGCTATTCTCATGGTTTAAAAATGATAGCATAAAGCAGGGCTTTTAGCCTATATTTAAAGCTATGGAAAGGCTCTCCATATCACAGAAGGAGCTAAAGGAGTTGTATGAGAAAGACTTTGCTCTGTGGGCAGAGCTTAACGCACAGCTTTTGAGGGAAGGGCATTTTGAGCTTTTGGACGTGGAGAACCTTGCGGAGGAGATAGAGGATATGGCAAGGTCTGAGCTAAGGTCTTGCATAAGCTACCTTGTGGTAATAATGGTGCATATGTATAAGTGGGACCACTTCAGACATCTGACAAAAGGCGGTACCCAAAAGGGTGGCTTTAGCTGGGTCTATAGCGTGGAAAGGGCAAGGGAGGAAATACGCATGCTTTTTGAGGACTCGCCAAGCCTTAAGAGAAAGCTACCCGAGATGTTAGAAAAAGCCTGGAGGCTTGCCTCTGTTGATATCCTTGAGGAGGTGGCAAAGCTTGGAGTAAGGCTAAAGAGAAAAGACCTTCCTCAAAACTGCCCCTATACCTACGAGGAGCTTATGGAAAGGGATTTGGAAAAGGAGCTGGAGGAGTTGTTATGAAAAAGGGACTTGTTTCTCCTAAGGAGCTAAAGGAGCTGTATGAGAAAGACTTTGCTCTGTGGGCAGAGCTTAACGCACAGCTTTTGAGGGAAGGGCATTTTGAGCTTTTGGACGTGGAGAACCTTGCGGAGGAGATAGAGGATATGGCAAGGTCTGAGCTAAGGTCTTGCATAAGCTACCTTGTGGTAATAATGGTGCATATGTATAAGTGGGACCACTTCAGACATCTGACAAAAGGCGGTACCCAAAAGGGTGGCTTTAGCTGGGTCTATAGCGTGGAAAGGGCAAGGGAGGAAATACGCATGCTTTTTGAGGACTCGCCAAGCCTTAAGAGAAAGCTACCCGAGATGTTAGAAAAAGCCTGGAGGCTTGCCTCTGTTGATATCCTTGAGGAGGTGGCAAAGCTTGGAGTAAGGCTAAAGAGAAAAGACCTTCCTCAAAACTGCCCCTATACCTACGAGGAGCTTATGGAAAGGGATTTGGAAAAGGAGCTGGAGGAGTTGTTATGAAAAAGGGACTTGTTTCTCCTAAGGAGCTAAAGGAGCTGTATGAGAAAGACTTTGCTCTGTGGGCAGAGCTTAACGCACAGCTTTTGAGGGAAAAAGCCTACGAGTTTGTGGATTGGGAAAACCTGCTTGAGGAGATAGAAGACATGGGGAGGAGCAAACTTGATGCCTGCATAAGCTATCTGGCTGTTATAATGGAGCATTTATACAAGTATGAACATTTAAGGCATATGGTTTATGGAGGGAGGGAAAGGGGTGGACGCGGGTGGATAAAGAGCATAGCCAATTCAAGACTTGCCATAAGGTCTATACTCCGCAGAAATCCGAGCCTGAAGGTCAAGCTACCCCTTGAGCTTGAAAGTGCATGGGAGGATGCAAAGGACGCCCTGAGAGTGTGGCTGGAGCTAAACGGGCGAAAAGCCGAAGACTTCCGCATACCAGAAAAGTGTCCCTACACCTTTGAGCAGGTTATGGAATATGAGCCATGGAAGAAGTAGGAATAGAGCTATGTATAAAGCCTTATGGCTTCTTCTACTGGCACGGGCTTTCCTAAGTAGAATCCCTGCAAATAGGTGCAGTTCATGGCTCTCAACATTTCTAACTGTTCTTTAGTTTCTACGCCCTCGGCGAGGGTTTTCATACCCAGGTCTGTGGCAAGGTTTATTATATTCTTGACCACAGCCCTGACTCTTTCACTTTCTGTGAGCTGTCTTACAAAAGATATGTCAATCTTCAGTATATCCACGGGCAGCTTAGAAAGGTATGTAAGAGAGGAATAGCCTGTGCCAAAGTCGTCAAGGGCAACAAGCACACCCTCGTACTCCTTTATTTTCTTTAAAACAGCCACCGCCCGCTCATAATCTTCCATGAAGATCCTCTCTGTGATTTCAAGGACAATAGGATAGTCCCTGCAATAAATACTGCAGTAGCTTTCAAAGCTTGCCAGAAAGCTCATGTCTTTAATGCTTTTGGCGGATATGTTTATAGAAATGGTTCTTTTTATTCTTTCATGAAGCTCTACCGCAGTCCTCAGAAGCCAGCCCTCAAAAGCCCTCAGATACGGGCCGTTTTCAAGATATTCTATAAACACGCCCGGAGAATAAACTTTACCGCTCTTGTCCACAATCCTAACAAGAGCTTCAAAGCCTGCAAGGCTCAGGTCTGAAGCCTTGAAGTAGGGCTGTAGGTAGAGGGTAAAAAGTCCTTCCTCTACAGCCTTAGACACAAGCTGTTTTGCAAAGAGAATGTCTCTGAGCTTTTCTTGAAAGGCAGAGCTGTAAAACCTTACCTCCCCCTCTCCAGCCCTCTTAGCCTCCATGAGGGCGGAAACAGCCCTCTCGTTCAGCGTATCCAGGTCTTCACCGTCCTGAGGGTATATGGCTATCCCAGCATTGAAGGAAAGGCTGATATCAGCGTTGCCCACCGTGAAGGGCTTTTCAAAGGGCTTTTTCAAAAGCTCCAGAAACTCTGATACATCCTCTTCTTCCTTGTATCTGTAAAGCACTGCAAACTCATCGCCCGCCACCCTTGCAACCATACCCTTATTCCTGAAAGCCTCTCCCAGCCTTATGGCAAACTCCTTAAGC
>JAUQQK010000001.1 GCA_030549905.1 Aquificota bacterium
TTTAATGTGTTCCTGCGGGCGGACATTATAGATACCCCAAAAGCGGGTGTTCGGAGGATTGCCCTGGGAACACAAAAAATAAAAACTTTGCTAACTAAATACTTGACAAAAAATTTTTCGGAGGTTTAAACATGCAGTTTTTCCTTGATACAGGAATGGTAGATGAGATAAAACAAGCCCTTGAATGGGGCATACTGGACGGAGTGACCACAAACCCTACGCTGATAGCAAAGACGGGAAGACCCTTCCTTGAAGTGGCAAAGGAAATACTGCAGCTGGTGGACGGTCCCGTGAGCCTTGAGACGGTTTCAAGGGACGCAGACGGTATGATAAAGGAAGGAAAGTTCCTGGCGGAACTTGGGGACAATGTGGTGGTAAAAATACCCATGACGCCCGAGGGCATGAAGGCAGTTCAGGCCTTGGAGTCTGAGGGCATACCCACCAATGTGACCCTTGTTTTTTCACCTGCTCAGGCTCTTATAGCTGCAAAGGCGGGCGCCAGCTATGTTTCACCCTTTGTGGGCAGGCTTGACGACGTCTCAAGCGATGGCCTGAAGCTAATAAGGGAAATAAAGCAGATATTTGACAACTATGATATTGTGGAAACACAGATAATAGTGGCAAGCGTCAGGCATCCCATGCATGTGGTGGAGGCAGCTCTAATTGGTGCCGACATATGCACCATGCCCTTTGATGTTATGAAAAAGCTCTTCCAGCATCCGCTGACCGACAGGGGCATTGAACTCTTTTTAAAGGACTGGGAGAAGGTGCCAGGAAAGCCCTTTTAGGGAAGCCTGCAGGAAGTTGCTCCTTTTCAAGGGAGGACTCAAAGCAGGCAAAAGGAACCTGACAAAAACCAAGTCAGGTATTGGGTCGCTCACCTTTGCCTTTAGAAGAGCCAAAGGCGCCCTTGAGGCAGGAAGTTCCTGCCCTGAGAAGGAAAAGCTTACAGCCTTCCCCCGCTTAGAAGCCTCAGTATATCGTTAATGAAGACAAAGCCTGCAAGCATTATAATTATGGCATAGCCCGTTTTTACCCAAAGCTCTTTAAACTTGGGAGATAAGGGCTTTCTTCTTATGGCTTCCATCAGAAAGAGGAGGATGAGCCCCCCATCAAGGACTGGAAGTGGTATAAGGTTGAATATGGCAAGCTGGACGGATATAAAAGCCATCATGCCTATGAAGGGCACTATACCCTGCTGAGCGGATTCGCCAGCCAGCTGTGCTATTGCCACAGGACCGCCAAGGGTTTTTATAGACAGACCCCCCGTAACTAAGCTCCATAGGGCTTTTAAAGACAGAAGCGTTAGCCCGTATGTCCTTTCTATTCCCTTTAGGAAAGCATCACTTAGGGGCTCCTTTACATATAGGCTTTCCACCTTTGGCGATATGCCCACTATGGACCTGCCCGTGCCTGGGTCCCTTGCCGGAATAACCGTCTTTTCAAAAACCTCCTGCCCCCTCTGTATGGTAAAGCTTAAAGGCTGGTCTCCAGCCTTTCTAATATAGCCCACAAGCTCATACCATCCCTTTATTTCCTTACCATTTACCTTTAAGATTCTATCTCCTTCCCTTATACCTACCTGATGGGCTGGGCTTGAAGGCACCACCTTGCCCACCACTGCAGGCAGCTCAGGCTCAGCACCAAAACCTGCAGGGGAAGTTAGAGAAACCCTGCCCGATAGCATAACCTCCCTTCCGTCCCTCAACACTTTAACCCTCCAGTCTTTATCAAGAAGGCTTTTTGAGATAACCTCCTCCACCTCCTTCCAGCTCCTTACAGGCTTTGAGTTTATCTCTAAAAGAAGGTCTCCTTCCCTTATGCCAAGCTTTTGAGCCAAGCTTCCCTCCACCACATAACCCACAAGGGGCTTTTCATACACATACTTGGGCACTTCCCTGCCTACTGAAAAAATAAGGGTAAAAAGGAAAACCGCAAGGATAAAGTTAAACAGGGGACCTCCAAAGGCTATTAATATCCTCTGCCAGTGGGGTTTGGAAGAGAAGGCTCTTGGGTCTTTGACTTCTTCCTCCTCACCGTAAAGCTTCACAAAACCGCCAAGGGGCAGTAAGGATATTCTGTATTCTGTCTCTCCAAGCTGTTTGCTAACAAGCACAGGACCAAAGCCTATGGAAAAGACCTCCACTTTTACGCCAAAGAGCTTAGCCATCAAAAAGTGTCCAAGCTCATGAAACCATATGAGAACGCCCACAAGCACCAGAAAAGCCACCACATACTCCATTTAATCCTCCTTTATAACCTTGACTATGACCTTCCTTTCTCTTGGTCCATCAAACTCTGCCAAGAATATAGCCTCCCAGGTGCCAAGAAGTAGGTCTCCCTCCTCTACGGGTATGACCCTTGAGTTGCCAATTATGGCGCTCCTTATGTGTGCAGCAGAGTTTCCTTCCGCATGCTCATAATTTTCTCTCCAGGGTATTAGCTTTTCCACCATATAGCCTATATCCCTTATCACATCAGGGTCTGCACCCTCGTTGATAAAGACGCAGGCTGTAGTGTGGGGCACATATACAAGGCATAGCCCGGACTTCACACCCGAAGCCCTTACCACTTCCCTTACCTGACTTGTTATATTCACAAAGCTGGTGTGTTTTGTGGTCCTCACTCTAATGACAGCCATGCTACTTTACACTTATCTTAAACACGCACCTTTCAGCTCCCTGAGCCTTGCAGGCAATTTCTTTTACACTTATCTTCTTATCCAGAAGGTCGCTCAAAAAACCTTCAAAAAATCCCGCCATAGGCTCACAAACGGGTTTTTTACTTTCACCGATTGCCTCCACTAAGATAGAACCGTCCACCCTAATCTCCATTTTATCAAGGTCATACTCAAAAACATCAAGGAGCCTTGAAGACTCGGCTATAACCGTTAAAATGTCAAGAGCTTCATCAAGCCTGTCCGTGTATATACCGTAGCGTTCTTTAAGTATCTTCGCTCCCTTCCTTCCGCCGTATTCGGTAGCCTTTTTTATAACCTTATCCACCCCTAACTTGCTGAGTTTGTATATGTCCTTATAGCCATCCACCAAGGCAGCACGATGCACCAGCACAGATTCCCTTTCTATGGCCTCCGCCAGAGCTCTGAATTTGTCCTTTAAATATTCCATCCCATACTCCTCAACTTCTGGAGTCCTTCCTCAGATATTTTATCCCTGCTCCAGGCAGGCTCAAATACAAAGTTTATCACAACATCTTCAAGCTGTGGGAAGTTTTTAAGGATATGCTCCCTTATATGCTGGGCAAAGAAGCTCCTTGCGGGGCAGGAAGGCACCGTAAGGGTCATATCTATGTGAGCCACCCTGTCCTTTACCTGCACACCGTAGATAAGCCCTAAATTCACTATATCTATGGGTATCTCCGGGTCCCTTATCTCCTTTAACTTTTCAAGTATTTTAAGCTCCACAGTGTTTATTAATATATGCCTTTTCCCATTCAAGGGCTGTTTTTATAATAAAGTCAAGGCTGTTATAGTTTGGCTCCCAGCCTAAAAGCTTCCTTGCCTTTGTGTTGTCCGCCACTAAGGTGGGTGTCTTATTACCGAGGCTACTCTTCAAGCCTATGGGCAAGGTAGTCCGCAAGGTGCATAACTTCCTGACCTGTTCTGTGCTTTTTAACACCGTCCCTGAGGTTCAGCACACAGCCAGGGCAGGTGGTAAGCACAAGCTCCGCCTCTGTTTGCTCCAAATCTTTTATTTTTTCTTCCTGCACCTTGTCCGCTATCTGCGGGTTTGTAATAGAAAAAAGACCCGCAAAACCACAGCAGGATTTGTCCTTTTGAGCCTTCCTTACCTCATCACCTTCAACCCTCTCCATAAGACCGTAAAAGACCTTATCGCTTACCTTCATGGCACTGTAAGAGTGGCAGGGTACATGGAAGGTGATTTTCTCACCCCTGCCTTTAAACTTCAGCGGGCTTTTAAAGATAAGCTCCGCAAAGTCATAAACGGGTTTCTGGAGCTTGTAGTCTTCCTGCAAAGCTCCACCGCAGGTGGGACAAACCACCACCACCGCATCAAAGTCATACTTAGAAAGCTCTTTAAGGTTGTGCCCTTTTAGCTTCTCAAAGGCTTGCGTGTTTCCAGAATAATAATGAGGCGCTCCGCAACATTTTATGTCTTTAGGCACCACCACCGTGTAGCCCGCTCTGTTTAAAAGCTTTATGGCGTTTTCTCCCGTCTTTCCATAAAAGGCGTCCACCATACAGCCCGTAAAGAAAAGAAGCCTTCCCTTCTCTTCCTGAGCTTTAAAGACCTTTCCTCTCAGACCAAAAGCCTCCGCCGTGGGCTTTGGCATGAACTTTACCGCACCCGTAGGAAAAGGAGTTTTTATCTCATTAACAGGCAAAGCATCAAGCACCATGCCAGCAAGCTTTATCATCTTTCTTCCTGCCTTTGACTGAAGTAGCTCAAGGGCCTTAAGACCTGCGGACTTGACAAAGCCCGCGCCAAGCTCCTGAGCCTGTTGTTGTTTAGCATGAACCATTATCTCCTTATATTCCACACCGTTGGGGCATATCCATTCACAACGCCTGCACATGGCACACTGGTCCCAGTGCTGGGCTACTTCCCTCGTAAGGGGTAGCTCTCCCTTTGCGGTAAGCTCCGCGAGGGCAAGCCTGCCACGGGCATAACCTGCCTCTTCCTCAATATAGGGGTATGTGGGGCATACGGACTTACAGAGACCGCATTTAACACATTTATTTAAAGCCTCCTCAGAAAGCTCAAGTAAAAGTTTCATAGTTTTATTCAAATATAGGCTCGCTATCATATAGATAAAGTTGATAAAAGGCATAAGAAGATAGATGCTTAACATGGATAAAGTTTTGTTCTTCCCAGCAGAAGGAATTGGGTTCTCCAAAGTTATGTGAATGGCTGTATAGGCAGTATCTTTAACTTCTATGAGCAGGGCTACTGTTTTATGAAGTGATATAATTTTTCCCTTAGCGGGTGTGGCGGAACTGGCAGACGCGCGGGACTTAGGATCCCGTGGGCTTATGCCCGTGAGGGTTCAACTCCCTCCACCCGCACCAAAAGAAGGAGGAACCTATGAAGGTAAGCGTTCAGGAAAGGGAAGGACTTTTTAGAGCCCTTCAGGTGGAAGTGGAGGGCGACATAGTAAAACAGGCTATTGACGAAGTTTATAACTACCTTAAACAGCACGCTGAGGTGGAAGGCTTTAGAAGGGGCAAAGCTCCCTTATGGCTCATAAGAGCCAAGTATAAGGATTACATACAGGAAGAAGTGGGTAAAAGAGTGGCAAACGCCACGCTTCATAGTGCCATACAGGAAAGTGGCTTGACGCCCGTTGCGGACATATACCTGGAAAAAACAGAGCTTGAAGAGCTAACTCCTAAACTCAGCTATAGTGTATCCTTTGAAGTGCCGCCAGAGTTTGAGCTAAAAGAGGTGGAAGGCATAGAGGTGGAGATAAAAAAGGTGGAGTTCAGCGATGAGCTGGTAAAAAGAAGGGTAGAAGAAATAAGAGAAGAGCATGCGGTATGGGAACCTGTGGAGAGGGAAGCAAAAGAAGGCGACCTTGTGGTGGTGGACTATAAGGTGGAGGACTTAGAGAGCCATGAGACCACCGAAGGCGAGACTTCCGGAATTATTGGAATGCGCACCTTCCGTGAAGAGATTGAAAGGGAACTGGTAGGTAAAAGGGAAGGCGACAGCTTCGTGCTTGAGGAACTTGACCTATATGACATGGAAGGTAAGCCTGCAGGAAAGGCAAGGGTAGAAATAAGGGTTAAAAGCGTAAAGGAGAAGGTCCTGCCTGAGCTTAACGATGACTTTGCAAAGGAGATTGGATTGGGTGAAAGCTGGGCGGAGGCTGAAGAGAAGATAAGAGAAGAAGTAAAGAGCGGGATAGATAAGCTGAGGGAAAGCCTTATTGCGGAAGCGGTGGCGCGCAGGCTGGTTGAAATACATGAGTTTGATGTACCGCAAACCTTATTAAGAAGGGAGGTGGCACACCTTGTAGAAAGACGCCTTCAACAGCTCACCCAGTATGGAATAGACCCAAGGTATGTGGACTACAGGTCTCTGGCTCAGGAGCTCACACCACAGGCAATAAACAACATAAAGCTAAGATACATATTAGACAAGTATGCACAGCAAAAGGGCATAGAAGTATCTACAGAGGAAGTCCAGAAAAAACTCCAGGAGCTTGCAGAAGCCTATCAGAAGCCTTTAGATGAACTCAAAGCAACCATAGAGCAGGAAAATCTTATGCCTGTGTTGATAGAAGACATAAGAAGGGAAAAGGCTTTTGATGATATAATCTCAAAGGCTGTAGTTAAGGAAGTGGAAGAAAAGGAGGAGCAAAAAGATGAGAATACTTGACCAGCTTGTCCCTATAGTTATAGAGCAAACTCCAAGGGGTGAAAGGGCTTACGACATATACTCAAGGCTCCTGCAGGACAGAATAGTGCTTTTAGGCTTTCCCATCGACGACCATGTGGCAAACCTTATAGTGGCTCAGCTTCTTTTCCTTGAAGCCCAGGACCCAGACAAGGATATATACATGTATATAAACTCCCCGGGAGGCTCTGTGACCGCCGGCATGGCCATATACGACACCATGCAGTATATTAAGCCCGATGTGGTCACCATATGTATCGGACAGGCGGCTTCCATGGGTGCGGTCCTGCTATCCGCAGGTGCGAAGGGTAAAAGGTATTCCTTACCTCATTCCAGAATAATGATACATCAGCCCCTTGGGGGCATAACAGGTCAGGCAACGGATATTATCATACATGCGGAGGAGATAAAGAGGATAAAGAACATGCTGAACGAAATATTAGCGAAACATACAGGACAGCCCTTAGAAAAGATTGAAAGGGATGTGGAGAGGGACTATTTTATGTCCGCATATGAAGCCATGGAGTATGGCATAGTGGATAAGGTTATAGAAAAGAGGAGCTAACATGAGCAGAAAAAGGCAGGAGAATTATTGTTCCTTTTGCGGAAGGGCTCAAAGCGAGGTGTTGGTTCTGATAGCAGGTCCCAACGACAACTTTATATGCGACAGATGTATAGAAACCTGCAATGTGATAATAAAGGAGCAAAAAAAGCACCTGACACAGTACTTTTCAACGGAAATTCCCACTCCCGAGGAGATAAAAAGACAGCTTGACCAGTATGTAATAGGTCAGGAAAGGGCTAAAAAGGTTCTCTCTGTGGCGGTTTATAACCATTATAAGAGAATTAGGGCTAAAGAGCTGGGTATGAGCTTTGATGACGTGGAGGTGGAAAAGAGCAACATACTTTTGATAGGTCCCACAGGCTCTGGCAAGACCCTCCTCGCAAAAACGCTGGCAAAGATACTTGACGTGCCCTTTGCCATATCGGACGCCACCACGCTGACGGAGGCGGGCTACGTGGGTGAAGATGTAGAAAATGTTCTGGTAAGGCTCTTACAAAACTGCGGTTATGACGTTAAAGCCGCTCAGAGGGGTATAGTGTATATAGACGAGATTGATAAAATAGCCAAGAAGTCTGGAATAAACCCTTCCATCACCAGAGATGTCTCGGGCGAAGGTGTCCAGCAGGCTTTGCTTAAGATAATAGAAGGCACCATATCCAACGTGCCACCGCAGGGAGGAAGAAAGCATCCCCATCAGGAGTTTATACAGGTAGATACCACCGATATACTCTTCATATGCGGTGGTGCCTTTGTGGGCCTTGATGAGATAGTAAAGAGAAGGCTCGGAAAGTCCGTTGTGGGCTTTGAGGCGGAGATTCGTAAGTTTGAAAAGAAGGAAAACCCCCTGCACTTTGTAGAGGTGGATGACCTGGTGCATTATGGACTTATACCGGAGTTCGTAGGAAGACTTCCGGTAATAGCGGTCTTAGATGAGCTTACAGAAGAGGAGCTTATAAGGGTGCTGGTAGAGCCAAAGAACGCACTGGTAAAGCAGTATAAAAAGCTTTTTGAAATGGAAGGTGTGGAGCTTGAATTTACTGAAGACGCCCTTGTGGAAATAGCAAGGGAGTCCATCAGACGTAAAACAGGTGCAAGAGGGCTAAGAGCCATTATGGAAGAGGTGATGCTTGATGTAATGTTTGAACTACCCTCAAGGAAGGATGTAAAGAAGGTGCTTGTAGATGGTGAGGCTGTTAAAAAAAGGATAAAACCAACATACGTTTTGATGGAAGCGGTATAAGTTGTGTTATTATTAAAGGCGGAGGTGTAATGTTATGAAAAAAACCTTTTTACTACTCGCTATATTTATAGCACCAGCCATAGCTGAGCAGAAGTTCATGTGCGTAGACCCCGGCAGGATACTTCAGGAATCAAAGCTTGTGAAAACAAAGGAAACACAGCTGAGGAGTAAGGTGGAAGACTATCAGAAACAGCTTGACCAGATAAACAGGAGGCTTGAAGACCTTAAAAAACAGATAGAGAGTAAAGCAATAGCTCAAAAGGTAAGGGAAGAAAAGATTAAGGAATACCAGAGGTTAGAATCTGAAGGTTTAGAGCTACAGCAAAAAGCAAACAAGGAGCTGTCCGAGCTTAAAGGGAAGATGGAAGAGGAAATTGGTACAAAAGTAAAAGCCATTGCGGAGGAGATAGGGAAAAAGCAAGGGTTAACGGGTATCATTGACTGTTCCGCCCTTCTATATAGGTCTCCGGAGATAGATATAACGCAGGAGGTTATCCAAAGGCTTGACCAGCAGAAATGAAGCTAAAGCAGATAGCACAGCTCCTTGAGGCTGAGCTGGTAGGAAACCCAGAGCTTGAGGTTTATGGCATATCTTCCGTAGAAAAACCTAAGGAAGGCACTCTTGTCTTCTGTGAAGAGGGAAAGAACTTAGAGCTTTTCAAAGAGAAGGGTGTGGTTCTGGTGGTCTCAGAAAAAATAGACTTTCCTGACTACCTTATTGTTAAAAATATCCGGCTTTCCATGGCACGCGTGCTGTCTCTTTTATATCCTGAAAAACATCCAGCGGGCATATCAGAAAAGGCGCATATAGAAGAAGGCGTAAAGATAGGCAAAGATGTTTATGTGGGTCCCTTTGCATACATCGGGAAGGGGGCTGTTCTGGAGGATGGTGTGAAGGTCTATCCCTTTAGCTACGTGGGTGAAGGGGTAAGGATAGGCAGGAACAGCGTGCTTTTCTCTGGAGTGCATGTATATCCCAACTGTGTGATAGGAGAGGGTGTAAGGATACACAGCGGTTCTGTGATAGGGGCGGACGGCTTTGGCTACTATGTGGGTCCGGAGGGCATTTTCAAGTTAAACCATATAGGCAGGGTGGTCATAGAGGACTTTGTGGAGGTAGGTGCCAACACATGCATTGACAGGGCTTTGCTTGACGAAACAAGGATAGGTAAAAATACAAAGGTGGATAACTTAGTGCAGGTGGGTCATAACTGCCTTGTAGGAGAGGGGAATATACTGGTCTCTCAGGTGGGGCTTTCGGGTAGCGTGAAAACGGGAAAGCATGTTATTCTGGCGGGTCAGGTGGGTGTGGCAGACCATGTAGTAATAGGGGACGGTGCGGTTGTTTCCGCTAAGGCAGGGGTCTCAAAGAGCTTAGAGGGTGGCAGGGTGTATGGTGGGGCAATACCTGCCATGGAATGGAACAAATGGAAAAGACTTTACGCCTACCTTTTAAGACTTCCAGAGCTCTTTAAGGAGAAAAGGCATGAGAGTAAGGATAGCACATAGCCCTGATGCGGACGACGCTTTTATGTTCTATGCCCTGACAGCCGGGAAAATAGACACGGAAGGACTAAAGATAGAGCATATACTGGCGGACATCCAGACCCTTAATGAAGAGGCGATGAAGGGCACCTACGAGGTCTCTGCCATATCCATACACGCATACCCTTATGTGGCGGACAAATACCTGCTTCTTCCTAGCGGGGGCAGTGTGGGTGAAGGCTACGGTCCCCTTGTGGTATCTAAGGAACCCCTTGAGAGCCTCAAAGGAAAGAGGGTGGCAGTGCCGGGCAGGCTCACCACCGCTTACCTGGTGCTAAAGCTTTACGAACCAGAATTTGAAGAGGTAGTCATGCCCTTTGACCGGGTGCTTGACGCCGTAGAGAATAAAGAGGTGGAGGCAGGCCTTGTGATACACGAGGGACAGCTCAGCTACACAGACAGAGGCCTGCACAAGGTTGTCGATTTGGGTCAGTGGTGGCAGAAAGAGTATGCCCTTCCCCTACCCCTTGGTGGGAATGTGATTAGAAAAGACCTTGGTCCTGAGACCATAAGGAAGATAGAGAGGCTCATGAGAGAAAGCATAAAATATGCCTTGGAGCATAAGGAAGAAGCCCTTGAGTTTGCAAAAAGTTATGCAAGGGAGATAAGCCAAGATATGCAGAAGACAGAGAGGTTTGTAAGCATGTATGTAAATAGCCGCACCCTTGATTACGGTGAAGATGGAAGGCATGCTATAAGGCTTCTTTTGAAGCTGGGCAGGGAAAGGGGTATAATAAAAACTGATATACCTCATATAATTTTCAGCGATGAGGTGATAAGCTAATGGCTATGCTTCCAGAGGAGCTACTCAAAAGGCTCAAAGAGCATGCCGAGTATTTTCCAAGAAAGGAGCAGGCAATCCTCCTGTGCCTTCACGAGGTGCAGGACTACTACGGACACATTCCAGACTTTGCCTTAAAGGAGGTAGCTGACCTCCTTGAGCTTTCTCTTAACCATGTGGAGGGTGTGGTGGCTTTTTATGACATGTTTGACAGGGGAGAGCCTGCAAGACACAGGATAAGGGTGTGCGTCAGCGTAGTCTGCAACCTGATGAACTCAAGAAAGGTTTTAGAGGCGGTAAGGGAGCTTTTAGGTATAGCTCCTGGAGAGACTACAAAGGATGGCAGGTTTAAGCTAATAGGCGTGCAGTGCATAGGAGCTTGCTCTGAAGCTCCATGCTTTATGGTGGATGAAGACACCTATAAATTCGAATCAAAGGAGAAGCTCCATGAGGTCCTATCCCGCTACACCTAACATATACGCGGAGACAGCCTTAAACCTGCTTTTAAAGAGGGCAAAAAAGCCCAAGGTCCATACAATAGAAGAATATCTAAAAGACGGGGGCTATCAGGCTTTAGAAAAGGCTCTGAACATGTCCCCTGAGGAGATAATAGACTGGGTGGACAAAAGCCAGCTAAGAGGCAGGGGTGGTGCGGGCTTCCCCACAGGAAAAAAGTGGAAGTTTGCGGTGCAGAATCCAGCTCCAAGGTATCTTATATGCAATGCGGACGAATCAGAGCCCGGCACCTTCAAGGACAGAGTGCTTATAGAAAGAGACCCGCATCTCCTCATAGAGGGTATAGCCATATCCGCCTACGCCATAGGAGCCAATCAAGCTTTCATATACATAAGGGGAGAGTATCCAGCGGGATATTATATACTTAGAGACGCCATAGAGGAAGCAAAGAAAAGAGGCTTTCTTGGAAAGAACATAATGGGCTCTAACTTTGACCTTGAGATATACGTGGCAAGGGGTGCTGGTGCCTACATATGCGGAGAGGAAAGTGCTCTGATTGAATCCCTTGAGGGCAAGAGGGGCTTTCCGAGGATAAAGCCACCCTATCCGGTCCAGTATGGGCTTTTTGGAAGACCCACTGTGGTAAACAATGTGGAAACCTTATGCAACGTTCCTCTTATCGTGGGTATGGGCTGGGAAGAATACAGGTATATAGGTCCAAGCGACTATCCCGGTCCCAAGCTCCTTCCAGTAAGCGGAAAGGTAAAAAAGCCCGGCGTTTATGAGCTTCCCATGAATACTACGTTAAGAGAAGTAATATACAAGTATGCGGGCGGAACCCTTGGAAATAAGAAGGTAAAGGCGGTTTTTTCCGGAGCTCTTGATTGCTTTTCCGCGGAGGAGCTTGACATACCCATGGACTACTCACCCTTCGGTTTTGGAGGAACCGGGACGGTAATAGTGCTGACTGAGGAAGACGACATAGTGCAGGCTTGCCTCTGGGTAGCCGAGTTCTATGCTCATGAGAGCTGTGGTCAATGCACGCCCTGCAGAGTTGGAACCCACGAGCAGGCACATATGCTTGAGCAAATACTTCACGGAGAGGCTGACGAGAAGGTCTTTGAGGGCTTTGATTTTGTCAACAAACACATTCAACCCACCTCCATATGCGGGCTCGGAGCGGTGGCTGGCAGGCTTATACGTCAAACCATGGAAAAGTTTCCAGAGGAGTGGGAACGCTATTTAAAAAACCTGAAAGCACATGCGTAGTCTAACACTAATACTGCTATTGTTTGGGCTCCTTTTTGCACAAAACGCCCAAAAGTGCGAAGCCAACCCTTTGAAAGATAAAGAGTACTGCAGGCACTTCTGGAGCCTTTGCAAAGGCTTGGGTGTAAGAAGGTTAGAAGGTATTAAAAACTGTCTTGAAAAAAGTGAAAGCTACGAGGAAGGCGTAAAATGCTTTGAAAGGACATGGATACAAGATTTATTTCAACGCTGAAGGCTCTAATGGAAATCGGTTTTTCTGAGTTGTATGTGATAGGTTCCTCTACTACTGAGGAAGTAAGTCAGGAAATTACATTGGAAAAACCTACTTTAGATAAAAGAAAAATGCTTGAAGAACTCTACAGAAAGCTGGAGGAAGAAAGAAAATGCGTTCTTTATGAAGGTGCGAGCGGTTATGTCTTTGGAGAGGGAAACCCTTACTCACCGGTGGTCTTTGTGGGAGAGGCTCCCGGTGAAGAAGAAGACCAGCAAAAAAGACCTTTCGTTGGAAGGGCTGGAAGGTATTTAAACCAGAAGTTAGAGGAGGTAGGACTAAAGCGTGAAGAGGTCTATATCACCAACGTGGTAAAGTCAAGACCACCGGGCAACAGAAAGCCATCGGCAAAGGAAATGCAGAGCTGTCTTCCATACCTTAGGAAGGAGATTGATATCATAAAGCCAAAGCTGATAGTATGCCTTGGCTCCACAGCCCTTGAAGGGATATTAGGAAAGAACCTTCCGGTAACCAAATACAGGGGACAGCTTTTTGACTATCCATACGACAGGAGCATAAAGGTTTTTCTCACATACCACCCTGCCTACGTGCTTAGAAATCCCTACTCAGACAAGGAATTTACAGAAGATATGAGAAGGATAGTTAATCTCCTCTCAAGCCTTTGATAGGAAAACCTTCAGATAATTTCCTTCTATTCTGGCTCCAGCCGGCTCGTAGTTTCTCAGCTTGCGGGGAAGCATTATATGGCTCTTGAAGTTTCTCCACCTTACCACAATCTCGCCCTCGCTTTTTAACACAGTAAGACCCTCTTTCGTCAGGAAAGGAGCCTTAAGCTTTATCACAAACCTGCCGTCCTCTTCTATAAATTCGTAGGGCTTTTCCTTGTGAAATACCCTTATGGGGTCCGCATCTCCGTATATGAGGTCCGACAGTATTTTAAGCCTCTCTTCGCCCACCACCTCATCCTCAAGCAGTGGCACTTTAAAGAGGGGCACAGGGTAAAAGAGGCTCTGCATATCTTCAAGGTATTTCTGCTGTGTCAAGAACCACTTAGAAAAATGCCCACACTCGCCCACCAGAGGTGGAAGCACCTTATTGACTATGACCGCATCCACATTGACGCCAAAGAGGTTAAAGTACATAAAAGCCCTCTGGCTTTCTTTAAGCACCATTTTTTCTGGATTTGCCACAAGTCTTACGGAGGTTATCTCCGGGTCTATCAGTATTTCATCCACCCCTTTAAGCCTCTCATAGAAATTCTCTAAGGCTTTGAAATATTCATCGTCAGGAAGCGGCACGTCTGTGAGCCTCCTTGCCACGGGTCTTGCCACCCTCAGAATGGTCCTCTCCACGTGGAATATCTTTTTCATATACCACTTGAGGACGGTGGGCATGGAGACAAACCTTAAAGACTCACCCGTGGGAGGAAGGTCAAGCACCAGCACATCAAACTGTTTCTCCCTGTAATACTTGTTTACATACAGGAGGCTTGTTACCTCTTCCATGCCCGGCAGGATGGCAAGCTCCTCAGAGACCACCTCATCAAGCCCTGTGGTGTTAAACAGAAGCTCCAAAAACCTGTAGACATCGCCCCAGTATCTGTCCACCTCCTCTTGTATGTCTATCTCCTGTATATAAAGCCCGTCTTTGACCCTAATGGGCAGTCCCTTAGCCCTTACCCTCTCTTCTTCTGGTATGTCAAAGGCATCCGCTAAGCTGTGAGCTGGGTCGAGGGAAACTACTATGGTCTTATAGCCCAGGCTTGAGAGCCTGTAGGCGGTTGAGGCGGAAACGGTCGTTTTCCCCACGCCACCCTTGCCGGAAAAAAGTATAACCCTCATAGGGCTATATATTATAGGCTCCCCTTGACATGCTGCCCGCTTTTCCTGTAAAATTATTAGCCTGTTTTTAAGCTTTAAACAGCTTGGAACTTTTAGGTTTGTGGTATAATAAACTGCTTGTGTTAGAGGTGGAAGGCTATGATACAGAGGCAAAGTTATGCAAACGTGGCGGATAATTCGGGTGCCAAAAAGGTGCAGATAATAGGTATTCCATACGCACCAAGGAAGTATGCCACCCTGGGAGATGTGGTGACGGTGACCGTTAAGGTGGCAGCACCCAACAGCCCAGCCAAGAAGGGAAAGATATACAGGGCTGTGGTGGTAAGAACCAAGAAGGAAGTGCGCAGGGCGGATGGAAGCTACATAAAGTTTGACGACAATGCGGTGGTGCTTCTAAACCAGTATGGAGAACCCTTGGGCACACGCATACTTGGTCCCATCGCAAGAGAGGTAAGAAACAGAGGTTTTACAAAGCTTGCATCCCTTGCTCCGGAGGTGATATGATATGGCGCAGAGGATAAGGAAGGGTGATACAGTAGTGGTCCTAAGAGGAAGAGAGAAGGGTAAGACGGGCGAGGTTATAAGGGTGATAAAGGAGGAAAACAGGGTTATCGTAAAGGATGTAAACCTTGTCAAAAAGCATGTAAAGGAAATTCCAAACGTGAGGGAAGGCGGTATATACGAAATAGAAGCACCACTACATATAAGCAATGTGATGCTAATATGCCCCAAGTGCGGAAAGCCCACAAGGGTTGGCATAAGGACTCTTATGGAAGGCGACACCTTAAGAAAATACAGATACTGCAAGAAGTGTAATGAAAACATAGACCTCATAAGAGAAAAAGCGAGGGTTAAAAGATGAGTGTAGAAACCAAATATGTGCCAAGGCTTTACAGCAAGTATAAGGATGAGGTAGTGCCACAGCTGATAAACCGCTTTGGCTACAAGAACCCCATGCAGGTACCTAAGATAGTAAAAATTGTGGTAAACATGGGGGTGGGCGAAGCGGTTGGAGATATAAAACAGCTTGAAAGGGCTATGGAAGACCTCAGAGCCATAACGGGGCAGCAGCCAGCTGTAAGGCGTGCAAAAAAGTCAGAAGCTGGCTTTAAGCTAAGAAAGGGCATGCCTGTGGGTCTTAAGGTAACTCTTAGAAAGGAAAGGATGTGGGACTTTCTTGACAAGCTTATCTCCGTCGCACTGCCAAGGGTGAAAGACTTCAAGGGTCTTAACCCACGCTCCTTTGATGGAAGGGGCAACTATGCCTTTGGTATATCTGAGCAGATTGTTTTCCCTGAGATAGACTATGAAAAGGTGGATGCCATAAGGGGTATGGACATAATAATCCATACCACAGCAAAGACAGACGAAGAAGCCCTGTGGCTCTTGTCATTGCTGGGGCTTCCAATAAGAAGCGTTTAAGGAGGTTAAGATGCCGAGAAAGGCTAAAGTAGCTAAGGATGTTATACACTTTCCCAAGTATGCAGTAAGGCAGAAAAATAGATGCCCTCTGTGCGGAAGACCAAGGGGCTTTCTAAGAAGGTTTGGCATGTGCAGGCTTTGCTTTAGAGAGCTTGCCTTAAAGGGTGAGCTTCCAGGTGTTAAAAAGGCAAGTTGGTAAGGAGGTTAAAAGATGGACCCAGTGGCGGACATGTTCTCGGCTATTAAGAATGCAATAGCAAGGAAAAGGGATTATGTGGACGTGCCTTCCTCAAAGCTAAAGGAAGCTATACTTGAACTGCTCAAAAAAGAAGGCTACATAAAGGACTGGGAAGCCTTAAAGGACGAAGACAACACAAAGGGCACACAGTATAAGCTTAGAATATACTTAAAATACCTAGACCCCAAGAAGGAAAGAAACGCCATATCAGAGCTGGAAAAGGTATCAAAACCAGGAAGAAGGATATACGTACCAAGACACAGAATACCATATGTAAAAAGGGGTTTTGGTATAGCCATACTCTCCACCGATGCCGGGCTTGTCACGGACCATGAAGCAAGGAAGCTTGGCAAGGGTGGAGAGCTCATAGCCTATGTGTGGTGAGGTGAAGCCATGTCAAGAATAGGGAAAAAACCAATAGAAATACCTCAGGGAGTAAAGGTCAGCCTTGAATCGGGCGAGGTCAGGGTAGAAGGTCCAAAGGGCAGACTATCCATGAAGGTTCACCCAGACATAAGGGTGAGCCTTGACGGAAACATGATAAAGGTAGAACGTCCCACAGACCAGCCCTTCCATAGAGCCCTGCACGGCACCACTGCTGCCCTTATCAGAAACATGATAAAAGGCGTCTCCGAAGGCTTCACAAAGGTGTTGGAGGTGGTAGGTCTTGGCTACAGGGCTTCTGTAAAGGGTAATAACTTAGAGCTTAGCCTTGGTCTTTCGCACCCCGTGGTGTATCCCATACCGCCGGATGTAAAGATAGAGGTCAGGGAAAACAAGATATATGTGAGCGGTGCGGACAAGCAAAGGGTGGGGCAGGTATGTGCGGAGATAAGAGCCTTCAGAAAGCCTGATGCATACAAGGGCAAGGGAATAAGATATGAGGGTGAGGTTTTAAAGCTAAAGGCTGGTAAGTCCGCAGGCAAAGGTAAAGGTGGCAAGAAGTAGGAGGTAAAAAAATGGCTAAGCTGAGCAGGCATGAAAAAAGGGAAAGAAGGCACAAAAGGATAAGGAAAAAGATATTCGGCACGCCGGAAAGACCGAGGCTGTGCGTCTATAGAAGCCTAAATGCCTTCTATGCACAGATTGTGGATGATACAAAGGGTCATACCCTTGTTTCCGCCTCCTCCATAGACCCTGAGTTTGTAGAGCTTGCTGGGAAGAGGGGTGGCAAATCCATAGAAGATGTGCAGAAGGTGGCACAGGTACTAGTAAAGAAGGCTTTAGAAAAGGGTATTAAAAAGGTGGTCTTTGACAGGGGTGGTTTTCTGTATCACGGCAAGATAAAAGCCTTCGCAGACAAATGCAGAGAGCTTGGGCTTGAATTTTAAAGGAGGTAATCATGGGTGGCATTTCCATTGAAAGACTTATTGACAGCAAGAGAAGGGAACAAAGGATAGCAGAAATAGAAGACCAGCTCCAGATAGAAGAGAGGCTCATATATGCCAAGAGAACCACAAGGGTTACAAAGGGAGGTAAAAGGTTTTCCTTCAGTGCCCTTGTCATAGTGGGAGACAAAAGGGGCTTCGTGGGCTTTGGTCTTGGCAAGGCGAGGGAAGTGCCCATAGCCATAGCAAAGGCGATAGAAGACGGTAAAAAGCACCTCATAAGGGTGCCCATAGAAAACGGCACGGTGCCCCATGATGTGATAGGACATTATGGTTCCACCATGATAAAGGTGATACCCGCAAGGCGTGGAACGGGTATAGTGGCAGGCGGTGCTGCAAAGCCCATCTTTGAGCTCGCCGGCTATACGGACGTTCTAACAAAGCTTCAAGGAAGCACAAACCCAAATAATGTGGTAAGGGCAGTTTTTGATGCCCTGCTAAAACTCAAATCCCTTGATGAAGTGGCAAGGGAAAGGGGCATAGACCCAGAAGAGCTAAGAAGACGCTATAACATCTACGCAAGGGACCTTCGCATTCCATAAGGAGGTTGGCAATGGGCAGGTTAAGGGTAAAACTTATAAGGGGCTTGGCAGGCAAGCCAGAGCCTCAGATAAAGGCGGTAAAAAGCCTTGGCTTGAAGAAAAGGGGTCAGGAGGTGCTTTTGGAGGACAACCCCATGGTAAGGGGCAACATAAGGAAGGCTATACACCTTCTTGAAGTAGAGGAGGTAAGAGATGAAACTGCATGAGCTTGCACCAGAAGAGGGTGCTGTAAAGGAAAGAAAGAGGGTGGGAAGAGGTATAGGTTCGGGGCTTGGTAAGACCTGTGGAAAGGGTCATAAGGGTCAGAAGACACGCTCTGGCGACAGAAAACTTCCCTCATGGTTTGAAGGCGGACAGACGCCCCTTCACAAGAGGGTTCCCAAGAGGGGCTTCAGGCCTATTAACAGGGTAGAATACTCGGTGGTCAACCTTAAAACCTTGGACAGGTATTTCAATGCCAATGAGGAGATAACTCCTGAAGTCCTTCTGGAAAGGGGGCTTGTAAGAAAGCGCATGCCTGTGAAGATACTGGGTGATGGTGAGCTAACAAAACCTCTCAAGGTAAAAGCCCACGCCTTTTCTGCCTCCGCAAGGCAGAAGATTGAGGCGGTGGGTGGCACCTGCGAGGAGATAAGGTGATTGAGTATATTAAACAATTATTCAGCATAGAGGATTTCAGGAAGAGGCTTATATACACCCTTTTAATGTTAGGCATATACAGGCTTGGTAGCCACATACCGCTTCCCGGGATAGATGCCACCGCCCTTCAGGACTTTTTCAAGAGCTTTCAGGGAACCATCTTCTACCTGTATGATATATTTTCCGGTGGCAACCTTGCAAGGATGACCCTTTTTGCCCTGGGTGTTATGCCCTACATATCCGCCTCCATAATGATGCAGTTGCTAACCGTTGCGGTGCCAGAACTTCAAAGGCTTGCCAAGGAAGAAGGAGACTACGGCAGGTATAAGATAAACCAATACACGAGGTATCTGACCGTTCTTGTCGCCTTCGTGCAGTCCGTAGGAATAGCCACTTGGCTTCAGGGACAGGTTTCTCCAAAGGGCACACCCATCGTGCCAGAAGGAGGCTTTCTTTTCACACTTACTACTATAGTTGCCCTCGTATCCTCCACCATGTTCTTGGTGTGGGTGGGCGACAGGATTACAGAAAAGGGCATAGGCAACGGCATGTCTCTGCTCATATTTGCAGGCATTGTGGCAGGCTTTCCCAGCGCAGGCATAAGGGTATGGGAAATGCTAAAGAACGGCGACCTTTCACCCTTTGCTGTGGTTGGTGCTGTGCTTTTTGTGATAGCGGTTGTGGTGGGTATAGTTTTTATGCAGGAGGCGGAAAGGAGAATACCCATCCAGTATCCAAGAAGGCAGATAGGCAGGCAGGAGGTGGTGGGTTCTTCAAGCTATCTTCCCATCAAAATAAACCCGGCGGGTGTTATACCCATAATATTCGCCCAGTCACTTCTTATAATACCCTCCACCGTGCTGGGCTTTATCCAGCATCCCATAGCAAAGGCTATACATGATGCCTTTAACCCAATGACCCTGCCCTACAATATACTTTATATAGCCTTCATAGTCTTCTTTACATACTTTTATACCGCAGTGCTTATTAACCCGGTGGATGTGGCGGACAATCTAAAAAAGGCAGGGGCTTTTATACCCGGCATAAGACCAGGACAGGATACGCAGAAGTATCTTGAATACACGGTAAACAGGCTTGCCTTTGTGGGCGCCCTTTTTCTGAGCGTGGTGGCTGTTGTTCCCATATTCGTAAGCGCCTGGCTAAAGGTTCCCTTTTACTTTGGAGGCACCACAGCCCTGATAGTGGTGGGCGTAGCTTTAGATACAATAAACAAGCTGGAAGCTCAGCTGCTACAGCAAAGATACACACGCTACAGGAGGAAGGTAAGATGATCCTCATATTTCTGGGTCCCCCCGGCTCTGGTAAAGGCACGCAGGCAAAGAGGCTCCAGCAGGATAAGGGACTAATGCATATATCCACAGGGGACCTTCTGAGGGATGCGGTAAAGAAGGGAACGGAGCTTGGAAAAAAGGCAAAGGAATACATGGAAAAGGGAGAGCTGGTGCCCGATGAGCTTATAATAGCCATGATAGAAGAGGTGATGCCAGAGGAAGGAGGCTTTATATTAGACGGTTTTCCAAGAACCATACCGCAGGCGCAGGCTCTTGACAGGCTATTAGAAAAGCATAATAAAAACCTTTGCAAGGTTTTCCTTTTTGACGTACCTGAGGAGGTGGTAGTGGACAGGCTTTCTGGAAGGCTCACCTGCACCAATTGTGGAGCAGTTTATCATGTAAGATACAACCCTCCAAAAACAGAGGGTGTCTGCGATGTATGCGGTGGAAGGTTAGTTCAGAGAGAGGATGACAAGGAAGAGGTGGTAAGAAGAAGATACAAGGTATATGTGGAACAGACAGCCCCCCTTATTGATTTTTACGGCAAAAGGAATAAATTGTATAGGCTGGATGCTACAAAGGAGGTGCAGGAAGTTTACAGAGATATTCTTGAGGTATTGAAGGATGGCTGTTGAGCTGTATTCTTTTAAGGAGATTGAAAAGATTAGAAGGGCCTGCAGCGTTGTAGTGGAAGTGCTTGAGAGCCTGGCAAAAGCCATAAGACCGGGCATGAGTGCCTATGAACTTGACATGCTTGCAAGGGAAGAAGCAAAGAAGAGGGGGGCAAAACCCGCCTTTCTCAATTACAAGCCACCCTTCAGCAATGAGCCTTTTCCTGCAAGTCTCTGCGTTTCAATAAACGAGGCGGTGGTTCATGGTCTTCCCAAGAAGGAACAGGTTATAAAAGAGGGTGATATTGTAAGTCTTGATTTTGGTGCATACGTGGAAGGCTATGCAGGCGACTCGGCTATAACGGTTGCGGTTGGACAGGTAAGTAAGGAGAAGGAACTTCTTATGAAGGCGACAAAGGAAGCCCTTGAAGAGGCTGTAAAGGTATGCGTGCCGGGCAACTGGGTGTCTGACATAGTGGAGGCAATCTACAGGGTGGCTAAAAAATACGGTTTTTATCCTCTAAAGAACCTTGGAGGGCACGGCATAGGAAGGAAGGTGCACGAAGAGCCCTTTATACCAAACCACCCGGACACACTAAGACAGGAAAAGAAGGATTACAAACTAAGGCAGGGTATGGTGCTTGCCATTGAACCCATGCTGGCTGTTGGCACCGATGAAATATCCCACGATGGGGACAGGTGGACGGTTATAACCGCTGACAGAAGTCCATCAGCCCATTATGAGTATGTGGTGGCAGTAACAAAACAAGGACCCATAGTTTTAACGGAGTATAGAGATGGCTAAGAAAAAGGGAGAAGAGAAGCAGAAGGAAAAGGGTATAGTGCTTGAGGGAGAAGTGGTAGAGGCTCTTCCCAACGCCATGTTCCGCGTCAGGCTTGACACGGGGCATGAAGTGCTTGCCCATGTATCTGGAAAGATGCGCATACACTTTATAAGGATACTGCCGGGCGACAGGGTCAAGGTAGAGCTTTCCCCCTACGACCTTACAAGGGGAAGGATAATATACAGAGGATAATGTGTTATAATTTTTTGCTTACAAAGGTGCTAAGGAGGTTATGATGAAGGTAAAGCCTTCTGTGAAGCCCATGTGTGCCAAGTGCAAGATTATCAGAAGAAAAGGCAGGGTTATGGTCATATGCGAAAACCCAAAACACAAGCAGAGGCAAGGCAGTTAAGGAGGTAAAAGATGGCAAGGATAGCTGGAGTTGACCTACCAGACAACAAAAAATTGGAAGTGGCCCTCACCTACCTTTATGGTATTGGCTGGTCCAGAGCAAGGGAAATATGTGAAAAAACCGGCATACCTTGCACGAAGAAGCTGGGCGCTTTAACACCTGAGGAGCTAAACACCATAAGAAAGTTTATAGAACAGAACTACACGGTAGAGGGCGACCTGCGCAGGGAAGTTCAGCTCAACATAAAAAGGCTCATGGACATGGGCTGTTATAGAGGCATGAGGCATGCCAGAGGCTTACCCGTTAGAGGTCAGCAGACGAGGACAAATGCCAGAACGCGTAAGGGTAAAAGGAAGACTGTAGGTGGAACCAAGAAGAAAATAGTTAAGTAAGGAGGTTAACATGGCAAAAAGAAAACAGCAGGCAAAGAAACAAAAAAGAACAGTTTCTGAAGGCATAGTGCATATACTAAGCACCTTTAACAATACAATAGTCAACATAACCGATAAGCAGGGAAATACGCTTGTATGGGAAAGTGGTGGCACGGTTGGGTTTAAAGGCACAAGGAAAAGCACGCCCTACGCTGCACAGCTTGCAGCCCAAAAGGCTGCAAAGAGGGCCATTCAAGAATACGGACTTCAGGAGGTGGAGGTTAGGATAAAGGGTGCTGGAGCCGGGAGAGAGTCAGCCCTAAGAGCCATATATGCGGCTGGTTTAAAGATAAAAGCCATAAGGGACGTTACACCCATACCTCACAATGGATGCAGACCACCCGCAAAAAGGAGGGTTTGAAGCATGGGTAGATATATTGGACCTGTAGTAAGGATTGATAGGAGGCTTGGCGTTGTTGTATCTGGTAAGAGGAGTGCCCCCAAGATACTTTCCAGAAGAAACTTTCCGCCAGGACAGCATGGAAGGTTAAAGGGGAGGAGAAGGAAGCTAACCGAATACGGCATACGCCTTATGGAAAAGCAAAAGCTTAAATTTCTGTATGGAGGTATAAGAGAAAAGCAGTTTAAGAGATATTTTGATGAGGCCTCCAAGGCAAAGGGCAACACGGGTCAGGTTCTTCTCCAGCTGTTAGAAAGAAGGTTAGACAATGTGGTTTACAGGCTTGGGTTTGCAAGCACGCGCAGGCAGGCAAGACAATGGGTTGCCCATGGGCACTTTCTTGTTAACGGCAAAAAGGTGGACATACCCTCCTACAGGGTAGAGGTGGGTGACATAATTGAAGTAAAACCCACCTCAAGGGATATTCCTCAGCTACTGGAAAACCTTCAGAACATTGACCCAAGGAGCATACCACCCTGGCTTGAGCTGGACAAGGACCATTTTAGGGGAAAGGTGATAGACCTGCCAAGAGAGGTTGAGCTTGAAGTGCCTGTAAACCTTCAGTACATCATAGAGTTCTACTCAAGAGTATAAGGAGGAATGACATGCTAAGAGAATTTCTCTTCCCATCAAAGGTTTATTGGGAAGAAAGAACAAAAACCTACGGTCGCTTTGTGGTAGAACCCTTAGAAAGGGGCTTTGGCATAACCTTAGGAAACTCTCTAAGAAGAACACTCTTATCCTCCATAGAGGGTGTGGCCATCACCGGTGTGAAGGTCTATGGAGCCTACCATGAGTTTTCCGCCCTTGAAGGTGTACAGGAGGACGTGTTAGAAATAATAGCAAACCTGAAAAAGGTCAGGTTTAAGATGCATAACTCGGATGTAGAGCTCCTATATATTAAAAAGAAGGGAGAGGGTGTGGTTTATGCAAAAGACATAAGCCTGCCACCCAACGTGGAAATTGTAAACCCAGAGCAGAAGATACTAACCATAACAGACCCGGAAAGGGAGATAAACATAGAAATCAGGATAGAAAGGGGTTTTGGCTATCTTCCCACTGAAGAGATGGAGGTAATAGGCGAGGTGGGATGGATACTGGTTGATGCGGACTTCTCTCCTGTGAGGCAAGTAGCCTTTAAGGTGGAAAAGACAAGGGTAGAAAAGAGAAGCGACTATGACAAGCTTATTATGGAGGTATATACGGACGGTACAAAAACACCCGATGAAGTTATAAAGGAAGCGGTAAGCTTAATAGTCAGGAACTTCTCCGCTCTTGAAAACATCTCCTATGAGGTACCTGTCATAGAAGAACCCATCGTGGTAGATGAGCTTATAGAAAAGTTGAGCCTGCCTATAGAGGAGCTTGATGTTTCCCAGAGAGCCCTTAATTCAATAAAGCGTATGGGGATAACCACCATAGGAGACCTTGTCAGGCTCACGGAAGAAGACCTAAAGGGCACAAAAAATGTGGGAAGAAAGGCTATAAACGAGATAAAGGAAGCCCTCAAGCAATTGGGGCTTCATCTGGGTATGGACATTGAAAGCAGGAGGTAGGAAATGAGGCACAGGGTCAAGAAAAAACATTTTGACAGGACTAAGGAGCAAAGGCTTGCCCTATACAGGTCCCTCGCAAGAGCCCTCATAATGGAGGAGCGGATAGAAACCTCCCTACAAAGGGCAAAGGCTGTAAAGCCACTTGTTGAAAGGCTCATAACCCTTGGCAAAAAGGGCGACCTAACCTCCAGAAGGCTTGCTTTAAAAATACTGCCAGACAAAAAGGCTGTAAGGAAGCTTTTTGAAGATATAGCACCGAGGTTTGAAGGTAGGCAGGGAGGATATACGAGAATTGTAAAACTACCTGAGAGAAGAAGAGGCGACGGCTGTGAGCTTGCCATACTGGAACTTGTGGAATGATAAGGGGGCTTTTATCTCTTATTATTAATTTACTTATAATACTGATACTGGTTCATGCCATAGGCTCCTGGATACCAAAGGTAAGAGAAAGCAGGTTTTATGAGACCTTAGACAGGCTTGTATCTCCCCTGCTTGACCCTGTAAGGAAGGTCATACCACCGCAGGCTGGAATTGACTTCTCCCCCATGATTGTTCTTCTCTTGCTTTACCTCATAAAGCACATGCTCAGGCTTTGAGGCTTGACCAGTACTTAGTAGAAAGGGGGCTTGTTCCGACAAGGGAGAAGGCTCAGGCTTTGATAATGTCTGGCTTTGTGCTGGTAGATGGTGCGGTTGTTGACAAACCAGGTTATCGCCTACGGGAAGGACAGAGGGTAGAGGTAAAGGAGCTACCTAAATACGTTTCAAGGGGTGGATACAAGTTAGAGGGTGCCATAAGAAGGTTCGGGCTAAATTTAGAGGGACTTACTGCCTTAGATGTAGGCTCTTCCACAGGTGGTTTTACTCAATGCCTGCTTATGCACGGTGTAAAAAGGGTATATGCGGTGGATGTGGGAAGGGGACAGATGGATATAAAACTGAGACAGGACCCAAGGGTAGTTCTGTATGAAGAGACAGACATAAGGGAACTGACAGAAGAACATGTGCCTGAAAAGGTGGATATCATAACGGTGGATGTGTCCTTCATTTCCCTGACAAAGGTGCTGCCACATGCGGTGAAGTTTCTGAAGGAGGAGGGTTTTTTGCTTGTCTTAGTAAAGCCCCAGTTTGAAGTGGGTCCTGAAAGAGTAAGAAAGGGGATAGTTAAGAAGGAAGAAGACAGAAGGTTCGCCCTCATAAAGGTCATAAATTTTCTAAAGTCCTTAGGCTTTAAAATAGGAGGCGTTATGAAGGCAAAGCCCAAAGGCGCTAAGGGGAATGAAGAGTTTTTTATACTGGCTGGTAGAAGCTTAGAGGAAATTAAAAACCTTGAGGAGGCTGTGGAAAATGCTCTCAAAGAGCCTGTTTGAAGGGAATAAAATGAAGGGCAAGCTGGGACAGTATCCTTTTACTGCGGAGAATTTAGTGAGGGTGGGTCTGGCTCTATGTACCTATCTCAAAATCAGTAAGGAAATAGAAAAACCCCTTGTAGTTGCAAAGGAAGCAAACTTTATAACCTTGGCAGTCCTTGTGGGTTTCATGAGCGGTGGTGGAGATGCAATAATAGGAGCTGGTGAGGGACATCTGGAGCTAAAGAGCCTTTCCGCCGATGAGGAAGAACTATACATATATGGGCTGGAAGAGCATGAGTTAAAAATGGTTGAATCCATACTTTTCAGCAGGTATAATATGCCAAGAGCTAAAGGAGAGGAGGTAGGTAGTGTATGGATACAAGAAAAGAAGCCTTAGAGCTATCAGAGGAGCTTAAAAAGTTCCTTTTAGAATGCGGAACAAACATTGACGAATACTACAGAAGGTTTAGAGAGCTCAGACTGCTGGAGGATGACCTCTCCTTTCAAGCAGCCCTTCTACATGTAGAGCATGCCTTTTTTATGCTTGTGCATTCCCTCAATCTATTAAAAGAGCAACTTCAGCTTCTGGAAGTTGCAAGCAAGAAAAAGGAGGTTTTCTGATGGGGGTTCTGTGCCTGATTTTAGATAGGAAAAAACAGTATCACTTATTGCTTGCTGACATATTTACCGTAACTGGACATAAGCTACTTTCAGCTTTTGATGAAAATAGAGCCCTTGAACTTCTAAGGGTAAGCTCACCCCAGGTACTACTTTTGGAGATGGAAGATTTGCCCTTCTGGTTAAAAATTACTGAGAGCGGTATATACACCATACCCCTCCTCTTCATAAGAAGCTACGAGGAAGCGGAGGTTTTAAAAAATTATGGGCTTACAGAACTAAACAGCATGGTTTTACCTTTTAACCCCATTGAACTCCTCGAAAGGGTTGTCCTTTTAAGCAAGCCACCGGCAGAAGTGCTGAGCCTTTCGCAGGAGGGTCCCACAAATGTGCTGATAAAGGTGCTTAAGGCAGGCGCATCTTCTATCATGAAAATTGAGCATTCAGAAGGTGTTTGCAGGCTTTACATTTCAAAGGGAATAGTAAAAGGTAGCAGCTGTGCTCCAGAAGAGCTTTACAAGGCTTTTAGAGAATATAATTCCTTGGAGCTTGAGCCTTATGATGAAGCCCATGCAGACATAAGATACTTTTTCAAGAATAATGTGGATTTCTTCCAGAATGTAATAGCTCCTGCATTGGAGAAGGAAGAGGAAAAGGTCATGGAAGAGGAGGTCTTGCCTACGCCAGTAATAGAACGGGCATTAATTGATCTGAGCCAGCCCATAGAGATAGCAGAAGGCTTCTACTGGGTGGGGGTTTCGTCGGAGTATGGAATAATTCAGAAAAACGCATACCTTCGCATATATGAAGGTAATGGCATTAAGCTTCCAGTGCTGATAAACACCTTTGGCACGCAGGAATATCCCCTAATAAGAGCAAAACTTGAACAGATAACAGGAACTATTGATGCTCTGAGAGCGGTTATTGTATTTGGCTCCAACCTTGGGGAGGCATCTGGTCTTGTGAACCTTCTTCAGGCAAACCCTCGCGCCTTTGTAATAACCTCTGTGGGTATAGCGGTGGCGCTGGCAAGCATAGGCATACCCATCAACAGGATAAGAACCATTGAAACCTTCCCCAACCATACCCTAAAGCTGGCAACGGGACACAGCTTAAAGTTCATTCCAGTACCATACATGCCTGAAAAGAGTAGCTTTATGCTTTTCGAAGGCAATACCAGAAGGCTTTTTACTGGTAAATTCTTAAGTTCTCTTTGCACCCAGTATGAACTGAACCCACTTGAAGGCGGAGCTGTGGAAGATGTTTTAATATACACAAGTCAAATGGCACCAGACAGAGCTTCTCTAAAAAGGGCGCTGGAGGCTCTTAGCAAGGAACTTCCATCTTCCATATATCCTGCCTTCGGCAACCCCCTCCTGTCAGTAGAGAAAATAGAAGGTTTAATAAACAGATTACAAGTCATGCCACTATATGCTGAACAGAAAGATACCTTAGAACCCGCCATCCTCATGGATATGCTTAGTCGCATTATAGAAAGGCTGAAGAAGGAGCTTAAACCCGCTGAATATAACAGTTTTATGGAAGACCTTCAGCAGTATGCTTACATGGAGGACGGTCGCATCATAGAAAGCTTCGTAGAGGTTAAAGAGCTTCCTTCTCTTATAGTGGCCCTCATGCTTACGAAAGGTGTAAACCCCGCAGTTTTAAAAGAGGTCTACAAGGAGCTTTCCCTTGCTGGCATAAGCCTTCCTACCATATAAGGGGCTTTCCTATCCTGTCAAACCTCGGGTTTATCAGGGCAAGGAAGAGTTGTTTAAAACCTGTAAATATACTTACATCGGTGCTGTCAAGGGGCGGAATGTCTCCCGAAAAGTATATGACGAAAGCTTTACCCACTATGTTTTTTCTTGGCAAAAGCCCCCAGTACCTGCTATCCTCGCTGTTGTCTCTGTTGTCTCCCATAACAAAATAATAACCCTCGGGTATCCGGCTTATATACACGTCCTTCCTGGGCAAAAGGGGATTTTCATAGAGGGCTATTCTATGCTTAACGCCATTAGGCAAGGTTTCTTCGTATATGAGCTTTCTACTTCCATCTTCCTCCATACTGCCCACAAACCTTAAAGGCACCTCCCTGCCGTTTATATAAACCTTCTCACCTTCCACCTTCAGCTCATCTCCAGGCACGCCAACCACCCTCTTTATAAAGTCTATCTCCGGATTGATGGGCCATTTAAAAACTACTATATCACCTCGCTGTGGTTCTGAAAGCTTGTAAACAAGCTTGTTTACAAGTATGAAATCCCCCACCAGAAGGGTGGGCTTCATGGAGCCTGAGGGTATGTTATAAGCCTGCACTATAAAGGCTCTAATAAGCAACACTATGACCACTACTATAACAAGCTCTTCTAACCATCTGGAAGTTTTACGCATAGGCTTTTATTTTAACACAGCAAGCCTCTTGCTTCTGAGCTGCCCGCAGGCACCAAAAACCTCTATGCCTTTGCTTATCCTTACAAAGACAGAAATATTGTGGGACCTTAACACCTTTTGAAATTCATACACCCTTTCAAGCTCCGGTCTTTCAAAGGGAAGTGATGGGTCTGGATTGTAGGGAATCAGGTTAACCTTAAACTTCCTTCTATATGGCAGTATAAGCTTAGCCAGCTCATGAGCTTGTCTGTCAGAATCGTTCACACCCTTTATAACCACATACTCAAGCATTATTCTCCTGTCCTCCGGATATGGATACTTGGCAAGCACGCTTATAAGCTCTTCTAAGCTATTTGTCTTGCTTATTGGCATCAAGTATTGTCTTAGATACTGTGATGGAGCGTTTATAGAAACTGCAAGGTTTACCTCCTTCATAAGCGGGTCCTTAGCCATCCGTTCTATCTGCGCTATAAGACCGCTGGTAGATATGCTCACCCTCCTTTTGGAAAGGTCTATACCCCATGGGCTTGCCAGTATATAGACAGCCCTTCGCACCGCCTCGTAGTTAGCCAAAGGCTCTCCCATACCCATAAAAACCACATTCCTTATCCTTTGAGAAAGGTCTCTTTGCACCTGCAGATACTGGTCTATTATTTCAGAGGTGCTCAGGTTTCTGATAAGCCCGTCTTTTGCGGTGGCACAAAACAAACATCCTACCGCACAGCCCACCTGTGAAGACAAGCACAGGGTAAGATGGTCCCTTTCAAAGATAAGCACCGATTCAACCAGATGCCCATCATGGGTCTTAAAAAGGTATTTGACAGAATCGCTTGCCTGCACCTTCTGCACGAGCTCAAGGCTATGAACCTTGAAGGTATTTTTAAGAAGGGCCCTATGAACCTTTGATAGGTCCGTCATCTTTTCAAAGTCCGTCTCAAACCTTTTGTATAGCCAGCTGAGTACCTGATTAGCTCTGTAAGGCTCAAAACCCAGCTCCACAAACCTTTTCCTTAAACCTTCCAGGTCATACTCCGTTATGAACTCCATGGATTATAATATACACTGAGGGTGGATATGAGAAAAGCCGTAGGAGGGTTTCTGCTCTTATCCTTCATCGTATCTTGCACGCCTGCGGTAAGGCAGGCGGTTGTAAGGATTGACAATAATATCTACACGGTAAAGAAGGGAAATTTCTACCTTTCAGAAGAGGAGGAAAGGTTTATACAGGAAGAAGCCAAAAGCCTGGGCATTCCTATTCCAGACAGGGCAGAGATAAAAAGGTTTGTGGATTATTACCTCAGCAACAGAAGGTTTTTGGAACTTGCCCTGCAGAGGGCAAACTATTACATGCCTCTGATAAAGCCCGTAATAAAGAAATATGGGCTTCCTGAGGAGCTTGCTCTATTGCCGGTTATAGAGAGCGGTTTTAACAACTTTGCCGTATCCCGCTCAGGCGCAGCAGGGCTGTGGCAGTTTATTCCCTCCACCGCAAGAAGATACGGTCTAAGGGTAGATGAGTATGTGGATGAAAGGTTTGACGTGCTCAAAGCCACCGACGCAGCCATGAGATACCTGAAGGACCTCTACAGCATGTTTGGAAGCTGGGAGCTTGCCCTTGCCAGCTACAACTGCGGGGAAAACTGCGTGGCAAGAAGGACAGGGGGTGCAGATTTCTGGACCGCACAGGCTCTTTTGCCCGGGGAAACAAGAAGCTACGTACCTGCCTTTTTTGCGGTACTGCTCCTTGCAAGAAACCCTGAAAAGTATGGACTTTCTGTAAAGGTGGAGGGCATATCGGTGGAAAAAAGGGTTGTTGAAAGGGACAGTAAGGTGGAGGATGTGATGGGCTCTCTTAAAGAGAGCCTCTTTAAGGACCTCAACCTGCATATAAAGTCTGAGCTTGTCCCTGCTGGAACATATGTGTATATACCTAAGGAGGAAAAAAGAAATGAAAGGGTGGAAAGGCTACCTAACGGTGCAAAGCTTATAATAAGGGAATGAGAGAGTGCTTCCTTCTGGCGGGTGGTCAAAGCAAACGCTTTGGAGAAGACAAGCTCCTTTTTGAAGTTGGGGGGAAAAGGGTCATAGAGCATGTGGTTGAAAGGCTAAGAAAAGTCTGCGACAGGCTTTGCGTGGTAGCAAAGGAAAAGGACAAGTTTGCCTTCCTGAAGGGCGTAGAACTGCTTCAGGACTTGCTGGACAAGCATTATGCCCTTGCAGGTCTCTATACCGCCTTAAAAAATATGGTAGGCGAGAAGGCGCTGGTAATAAGCGGGGATATGCCACTGATAAAGCCTGAAGTGGTCCAGTTTCTCTTTGAAAGGGCTGAAGCTCCCCTGACCCTTTACAGCATAAGGGGTAAGCTCTATCCTCTTTTTGCCATATACTACAGGGCTGTACTTGAAGAGCTTGAAGAGTATATAAGTTCAGGAGGTGAGAGGCTTATGGGTTTTATAAATTCCCTGCCTTATAAGGCTATAAAAGAAGAGGAAGTGCTAAGCTTAGACCCAAAGCTCGCCTCTTTTATAAACATGAACACAAAGGCGGAAGCCGAGCTTATAATAAAACTTTATGGAGAAGGTGCTTAAGGTAGAAGGCATGACCTGCCAGCACTGCCTTCAGACAGTAAAGAAGGCTCTTTACTCGGTGGAAGGTGTTTCTCATGTGGAGGTAAGCCTTGAGGAAGGTCTGGCAAGGGTGCAGTTAGAAAAGGAAGTGCCCTTTGAAGTCCTAAAGTCCGCTGTGGAAGAGTGGGGCTATAAGGTGGTGGGTGAGGTTTGAGGACTTTATAAAAGAGGTGGAGGGTCTGGAGCTTTTCAGCAAGGGCTGGAGGGGCCTGATATACAGAGGATACTGGAAGGGAAAGAAGATATCCATAAAGAGGGCAAAGGAAGGGAAAGAGCAGGCAATAAGAAAAGAATGCGAAATACTCAGGCTACTTAAAGGTCTTAGAGGCTTTCCGCAGGTAGTTGCCTGCGGGGAGGACTTTTTAGCCTATGAATACATAGAGGGGGTTCCCTTAGAAAAGTTAAACCTCAGCAGGGAAGAGAGAATAAGGGTTTATCTGAAAGTGCTGGAATACGTAAAACTGCTGGACAGCCTCGGGATAAACAAGGATGAGCTTCATAGGCTTGACAAGAATACTCTGATAACCTTCAATGGTGAAGTTTATCTTATTGACTTTGAAAGGGGCTCTTTAGGTGCAAACAAAAGGCACAATCTAAGCCAGTTCCTTCAGCTCTTAGTCAGAGAAGGGCTTTTAGAGAAGGAAAGGGCTGTAGAACTTGGGAGAAGTTATGCGAGGGGTTTGGAGGCATACGATGAGGTTAAAAAGATTATTCTCTCTGCTCTATGACCTTTATGGACCGCAAAACTGGTGGCCAGTGGATAGACAATACCATCAGCTTAAAGGCACAGACCCGAGGGATGAGATTATCATAGGTGCGGTGCTAACTCAGAACACAAGCTGGAAAAATGTGGAAAGGGCTTTAGAAAATTTAAAAAGGGAGGGTGAGCTGTCTTTGAACTTTGTAAGGTCTGTGGAGCTTGAAGTTTTAAAAGAGCTTATAAAACCCTCGGGCTTTTATAACCAGAAGGCTACAAGGCTAAAGGCCATTTCTGAATTTTTCAACCCCACCCAGAGGGTGCAGGAGGCAAGCAGGGAAGAGCTTTTAAAAGTGAAGGGTATTGGCAAAGAGACGGCAGATGCTATACTCCTTTACGCCGGAGACAGGCTTACCTTCGTAATAGATAAATACACGCAGAGGTTCATGAAAAGGTTTTTGAAGGTGGAAGGCAGTTATGAAGAGTTAAAGGAATTCTTTGAAAGCAATTTAGAACCAGACCTTTTTATATACAAGGAGTTTCATGCCCTTCTTGACGAGCACGCAAAAAGATATTGCAGGAGCATCCCCCTGTGCGAGGAATGCTCCTTAAGAAACCTGTGCCTTAGTGCAGGCCCATCCTCTTGAGCACTCTTGCCCTCCAAACCCAGAGCAGTATGCCCATTACTATAAGATAGGCTATGGTGCCCACACCCATCAGCACCCTCTTGTTTTTCTCCTCAGGAGAGGGCTCCGCCACAGATTTCAGATATGCAACAATCTTGGCGGTTTCCTCAGGCCTTCCAGCCATAACCGCCGGCATGGAAGTGCCCGGCAGGACCTTTTGAGGTTCAAGTATGAAGTTATACAGGTATTCTTTGCCCTTCACCAGATACATGGTGGATAGGTCTGGAGGAACCTTTCCAAAGGACTCTTTCAGTCCCATCAGGTCTTCATAAAAAACTGCCTCATAAACATTTTTTGGAAGCACCTTTCCATACTGCTCCTGCAGGGTTTTTAGCTTGGGGTTTGCCTGCACGGAAGATATATAAACCGCATCGTACCTGACCGAGTGGCAGGACTGACAGTTTTGCTCAAAGAGCTGTTTACCCTCCTTTGCATAACTGACATCTTCCGCTATCTTTGCATACTGTGCAGGCATTTCGTAATGCTCATGTGGAGCAAATATGTTGTTTATCCATATGATGTAAAAGAAGGCTACTGTCAGAACTGTGAAAAAGACTGCCTTAATCATTGCTTATCACCTCCTTTTGCCTTATACCAGCCCCACTCTATTATAGATATTATTGGAAGGGACAGGAAGAAGGCAAACAAGCCTGCTGTAAAGGTAAGACCAAGCATGGCGTTGGTGGGTGTGGGTGGCATGGTGCCAAGTATGGTAAGGGCCATGGCGGATATAACAAGCACTATAAACATGATGAAGAAGAGGGGTCTGTTTCTTGCACTTCTCATGGGTGAAAAGTCAAGGAAAGGCAATATAAGGAGGAAGACAAGAGTTAGATTGAAGGCTACAAAGCCTAAAAACTTGTCCGGTATGGACCTGAATATGGTATAGTAGGCAAGCAGATACCACTCAGGGGCTATGTGGGCTGGCGTCTTGAAGGGGTTGGCAGGGTCATAGTTGTCCGGCGGTAAAAAGTGGTGCATGTAGAAGAAGACAAAGAAGAAAAAGACCGCCAGATAGCCCATGAGGTATGCACCTTCTTTTAGGGTCATGTAGGGATGGAAGGGCACGCCTTCCTTCTTTTTGTCTATCTCCTTACCTTCTGGGTTTGATATGCCGGCGGCACGCACAAGATAGAGGTGTATGCCAACAAGGGCTAAAAGTATTAAAGGTAAAAGCCATATATGAAGACCGAAGAACCTGTTTAAGGTTATCTGTCCTATCTCATAACCGCCCTTCATAAGCACAGATACAAGCTCCCCAAGCTTTAACTTTCCTATTATGGGTGCGGAGTCAATAGATGTGGGTATTTCTGAAGTAACCACCATACCCCAGTAGGAGAGCTGTCCCCATGGCAGAAGATATCCTGTGAGGGCTGTGGTTAAAAGAACAAAGTATATGAGCCACCCCACAATCCAGGTAAGCTCCCTGGGCTTTTTGTAAGCGTTGTAGTATATACCTGTGAAAATGTGAAGATAGACTACCGCAAGGAAGAAGTTGGCACCGGCCGCATGCACATGTCTTATGAGCCACATGAAGGGTGCTTCCTTCATTATGGTGTAGTTGGCACTGTCAAAGGCAAGATGCACGTTGGGCTGGTAATACATGGTAAGGAATATGCCTGAGATTATCTGAATGGCAAAGGCAACAAGTGCCATCACGCCAAAGGCGTAGGGAAAGGTGAGGTTCTTTGGCACCTTATAATCAATCATCTGAGACTGCCAAAGCTCACTCAGGTGAGCTCTCTCATCAAGCCATCTTCCTATCCTGCCTAACATCTTCTCACCTCCTTATGTTAATTCCTTTACAAAGCCAGCCTCGCCTATGATTAGCTTGCCACCCTCTCTCTTCTGTGGAGGCACATATAAAGGTCTTGGAGGAGGTCCAGCAATGTTGTCGCCCCAGGGAGAATAAAAGCCACCATGACAGGGGCAGTGAAAGACTGGGAACTTATAATCCGCCTCTCCTTGGGGCTTCCATAGGGGCACACAACCCAGATGTGTGCATACAGCCACTATAGCATAAGCATCCTGCCCCTGAAGGAGCTTAACGTTCCTCTCCTCCTTCACCTTACCGTTCCATTGAAAGCCCTGAGGGAGATGAACCACAAAGACGGGCTTGCCCTTCCAGGAGACAACCCTAACCTGTCCCTCAGGGATAGAAGCCACATCCACCTCAACGGTGGCACCTGCAAGGGAAGCTGCGCTTGGGGCAAAGGTCTTTAGCAATGGATAAAGAACGCCTATGACTCCTACCGCTCCGAGACCTCCTACCGCGAGACCCATAAGGTCCCTTCTTGACGCTTCCATGGTTATAACCTCCTGACATAGTTCATAACATTTTAATTATATCAGGAAGATTTATAAGAGACAAAAGGAGTTTTTTATAAATTTTCTCCTCACCGCTTGACAATTTTCTTATATAATTATAAGCTGTTTTTATAACACAAAGGAGGTTTGATATGAGCAAGCACGTGGTAGTAATAGGTGGCGGTGTGGGTGGTATAGCCACCGCCTACAACCTCAGGAAGTTTGACAAGAACCTCAAAATCACGGTAGTCTCCGGAAGACCCTACTTTGGCTTCACACCCTCCTATCCTCACCTCGCCCTTGGCTGGAGGAAGTTTGAGGACATCAGCATACCCCTCGCTGGACTTCTGCCCAAGCACGGAATAGACTTTATCAACGAGGATGCGGAAAGCATAGACCCAGAAGCAAACATAGTGAAGACAAAGGGCGGGAAGACCCTCGAATATGACTACCTTGTGATAGCCACAGGACCCAAGCTGGTTTTTGGCGCTGAGGGTCAGGAACAAAACTCCACTTCTGTCTGCACCGCCGAGCATGCCATGGAATTAAACAGGAGGCTTGAAGAGTTTTACAGAAGCCCAGGTCCCGTAGTGGTAGGTGCCATACCGGGCGTTAGCTGTTTCGGTCCCGCTTATGAATTTGCCTTCATGCTTCACCATGAGCTAAAAAGGAGAAACTTGAGACACAAGGTGCCAATAACCTATATCACTTCCGAGCCCTATGTGGGTCATATGGGTCTTGGAGGTGTGGGACCTTCAAGAAGGCTCATGGAAGACCTTATGGCTGAACGTAGCATAAAGTGGGTGGCTAACGTAAAGATTACAAAGGTGGAGCCTGATAAGGTCATATACGAAGACCTTGAAGGAAAGACCTATGAAGCACCCGCGAAGCTTTCCATGATAATGCCAAGGTTTATGGGTCCTGAGGTGGTAGCCTCCGCCGGAGAAAAGGTGGCAAACCCAGCCAATAAAATGGTGATAGTAAACAGGTGCTTCCAGAACCCCACCTACAAGAACATATACGGCGTTGGTGTAGTAACCGCCATACCTCCCGTTGAGCAGACACCTATACCCACAGGTGCTCCCAAGACAGGCATGATGATAGAGCAGATGGCTCTGGCGGTAGCACATAATATAGTGAACGATATAAGGAATAATCCGGACAGATATGCACCTGAGCTTTCTGCCATATGTATAGCGGATATGGGTGGCGATGCCATGGGATTTTTCGCAAGCCCGGTGCTTCCCCCACGTTCCACAGTTCTATACAAGAAGGCTGTATGGCTCCACTGGCTGAAGAGTGCCTTTGAAAAATACTTCCTCTGGAAGGTAAAGCATGGAGACGTAGCTCCTTGGTTTGAGGAAAAGGGACTGGAATTACTTCTTAAGGTACATGCCATTCATCTATGTGCGGACTGTTCTGGTTCTCCAGGCTCCCCCTGTTAGTCTCTCCTTAGATACACGAGGGAGGTGCCCGAGCCTCCCTCCTTTGGATAGCCTTCCCGGTGGAATACCACCAGGCTTGAAGAGGACAGAAAGTCCTGAACTGCCCTTTTCAGAACGCCATGACCGTGTATAACTTTAACGCTTTTTAGGCCCATACTGTGGGCTTCCTGAAGGAAGAGCTCTAACTTGGTAAGGGCTTCCTCTACCGTGAGGCCTGTCAGGTTTATCTCCGAGACAGAGCCCTTCCTTAGGTCAAAAAGCTTTTCCACACCTCTTTCCTCAAGGACAATGGGCTGTTGCGTTTTCTTTAACTCCTCTTTCCTTACCCATGCGGACACGCTACCGAACTGCACTTTTACCCTGTCCTCTTTTACCTCAAGCACCTTACCCTTAGAGCCAAGCAGTTCCACCCAGTCGCCCTCTCTTATATCCTCCACCACCTCTTCTAACACATCCCTAAAACGCTCTCTGAAAAGCTCCCTGAGCCTCTGCCTATCCTTTACACTTCTTAGACTTTTTTCCGCCTCAGCCATAAACTCCTCAAACCTATCCCTTATCTCCTCAACCGCCCTTCTTATCTCTTCCCTCTTTTCCCTTTCCAGATGTGCCTTTAGCCTTTCCTGCTCTAAAACTAAATTCTCAAGCCTTTCCTTCTCTTCCTTAAGCTCTCTGAGCTTTTCCTCATACTCTCTTATGTAGCTCTCAAGGCTCTCTCTGGCTGAGAAATACTCCTTAAAGCCTGCAGGAAGGTATTGCTTAGCCCTTTCTATAACCTCCTGGGGAAGTCCATACCGCTGGGCTACAACAAGAGCCATGCTTTCCCCTACTGAGTTATACAGTATCCTGTATAGTGGGCTAAGACTTTCCCTATCAAATAGCACGCTGGCGGGCGCATAATACTCAGAGCTTAAGGTGTATAGCTTTATGGGTGTGTGGTGGGTGGTGGCAAAAACAAAAGCCTTTCTGTTTTTCAGCTCCTCCAAGAGGGCTATACCAAGGGCTGAGCCTTCCACTGGGTCTGTGCCCGCACCAAGCTCATCAAGCAAAACAAGGCTTTTATCATCCACATGGGGTAAAAAGTCCGCCATGTTGGATATGTGCGAAGAAAAGGTGGACAGGCTCTGTTCTATACTCTGCTCGTCCCCTATATCAACAAAAATGTTTTTAAATACCGGAAGCACGCCTTCTTCTATAGGTATGGGTATGCCCGACTGAAACATAAGGGCGCAGAGCCCAAGGGTTTTTAGAGCTACCGTTTTACCGCCCGTGTTTGGACCCGTTAGAACAAGTCCCTTTTTATCCTTCAGTATAATATCTACAGGCACCACATCTTCCTTTAAAAAGAGGAGCAGGGGATGTTTCACGCCCTTTAGCTCTATGTGACTGCCTATGGCGGGGAATTTTCCATCATACTGTTTAGAAAAGTAGCATACCGCATAGAGGTAGTCAATCTTTACAAGCGTTCTAAAGGCTTCTAAGAGCCTTCCTGCCTGCTCGCCTATTAAGCTTGCAAGCCTGCGCAAAATTCTCTTTACTTCCTCTTCCTCTTCATCTCTTAGCCTTGTGAGCTTATTGTTAAGTTCTATAACGCTCTGCGGTTCCACATAGGTGGTAAAGCCAGAAGAAGATGTGCCATGAACCACGCCTATGATTTTTTTAACTTCGCTCGTTTTAACAGGCAGCACATACCTTCCGTTTTTGTATGCTACAAACTTATCAGAAAATACCCTATCCGCATCTGGTCTCGCAAAAACAGCCTCCAGCCTTTTAAGGATTTCCTTCTCCGTATCCCTTATACTCTGCCTTATATCCTTTAAATCCTCACTTGCAGAATCTTTTACAAAACCACGAGGGTCTATTATGGATTCTATATAGTTCTCTAAGGAATTGAAAAGATACAGGCTTCTGGTAAGCCTTACAAGGCTTGCATAGTTATGGACTCTCTCTCCAAGGTATCTTCTTAACTCCTTTATAAGCTTCAAAACCTTAAGAAGGGCAAGAGCCTCTTCCACCGTTATCACATAGTCTTTTATTGATGTTTTCTTTATAAGCTCCTCCACATCATCAAAGGGGTATATTTCAATACCATCAAAGAGGGACATAAAATCCTCTACAAGAAGCACCTCTTCTTTTAACTCCTCTTCGCCCATGGGTCTTACGCTGTCCACATACCTCTCCGTAGCTTTTGAATGCACATGAGTCTTTATTCTGTCAAGAATTTGAAAAAACTCGAGCCTTATAAGGTCCTTCTCCCGCATAATTCTAAAATTTTAATATTCTTCCCTCTCCCAGAACTCAGGTCTGAACCTGACCACCCTGTTTCTTCCAAGTTCCTTAGCCTTATAGAGGGCAACATCTGCAAACTTTATACACTGCCATATCCTATCACTGTCTGTAGGAAATTCAGAAACACCTATACTGACCGTCTTTTTAAGGGTTATGCCAAAGGCTTCTATTAAATGCTCTTCCACCGCCCTCCTTATTTTCTCTGCCACTTCCTCGGATTTTCCGGGCTGAACGTCTACCAGCAGGACCATAAACTCCTCACCACCGTATCTTATCACCAAATCAGATTCCCTTACGCTCTTGCTTATAACCCTTGCGGTTTCCTTTAGCACCAGGTCTCCCACATCATGTCCGTACTGGTCGTTCACCTGCTTGAAGTAATCCACATCTATCATAAGTATGCCAAGGGTTGTGCCTCTTCTCTTTATCTGAGCGGCGATTTTATCTATAGTTTCCTCCAAAAACCTCCTGTTATACAGACCTGTAAGCTGGTCTCTCAAAGACTGTTCTCTTAAAATGTCCATGTATGTTCTTGCCTCTAATACAGGAGAAGCCTCGTTTAAATAGCCCTTTATGTAAGGTATGACCAGCCTTATGAAGGGCTCCATTTCTGATTCATAAACCAGCTGAAGCACATTGCCCACTGAACCACCCACATAGACGGGGATGCAGTAATAATTTAGCTTACCTGTGGTGCAGGCTTCTTCATCAAGGAAGTTGGGACATATGCAGGAGAAATCCTTAGAATCCACATCCATGCCCGTCCTCTTTGCTCTGCACTCGTTGGCATTTTCAAATATCACCTCCTTGCACCATCTATCCATGCCCTTTACATGTATAGGCTTGATTCCGTTTTTATGCTGGTCTATTTCGTAAAGGGAAAAGGCGTCAAGGCTCATATAGTTATCCAGTATGTCCACAAGCCTTTTGTATACATCCACCTTTCTGGCATCTTTTTCTATTACCCTTTTGAACCTGTATATCTTCAAAAGTTCATCCACTATTTTGGCGGTATCGCTTAGCACATTGCCCGTCTTTAAAACCCCGTATCCTATCATAGCCCTTATGTTTTCCTCTATATTCTTTAAGGTTGTTGACAGCATGCTGAAGGTATCCTCAAAGGCTTTTTTAAGAAGACTACCTTCGTAGCCTGGGTCCGTTTGTATATGTATTGAAAAATTCCCATCTTTAGCGGATTTCATAGCTTCTACCAGCTCCCCTAAAAAGGAGGAAATGGGGCTCAAATATCGTGATACGACCAGATAGGTAAGCAATAAAATAATAAGAAATATGGCAAGCATATACGCAAATACCTTTAAAAAGTAGCTCCTTATGGCTGTAAGGTCAAAACTAAGGGATATGGCACCAAGAATTTCCCCTGGCTTTGCCTGATGACACTTAAGGCAGTTTATGCCCTTTACAGGCTCCGCCTTGTAAGGGATTACCACACGGTAAATCGCCTCCTCCGGGGACTCTTTTATAAACTCACGGAGCCTGCCTTCTTCAAGCACCTTCTTCTCTAACTCATCCCGAGGCAGTTCAAATTCCGTCTTGTAGCCTAACTGCTTTACAACGGAAGGACCCCGCACGACCCTTATCTCTTTTACGCCCTTCATTTCCCTGACCCTGCTTAAAAACTCATCTCTTTTGTCTATTACCCCCATAATCATATAGGAGGTGAGCGTATCCCTGACAAGCTCTGCTATTGTCAAAGCTTCTTCTTTAGCACTGCTTATAGCACTGCTTCTAAAGACATACAGGAGTGCTGCACCTGTAAGGACAAAGGACAGCAGGAGTAAAAGTCCAATTCTTATGAGTATTGCCCTTTTCATAGTCCCCTCACCCATTGTGTATAAAAATTATACTGACATAAGGTACTCATCTATGCATTCTATGAGACGTATCATATTGCAAATAATTAGCATATGCATATAATATTTAATAGTAAAAAATTTGCAGGAGGTATAAGGATGGAAGCGGTAAAGATAGGGCAGAAAGTGCCAGACTTTGAGATTGAGTATTATGACCCTAAGACCATAGCCTTTGGCAAGGTTTCCCTTGAGGAACTTTTGAGAGAAAGAAAGTGGGTGGTGCTATTCTTCTACCCGGCTGACTTTACCTTTGTATGCCCCACTGAGCTGGCAGATTTGGCGGAATATTATGAGGAGCTTCAAAGGCTGGGTGTAGAAGTGATATCTGTTTCAACAGATACCAAATATACGCACCTTGCATGGCAAAGAAGCGAGAAGCTCCTTGAAAGGGTAAGATATCCCATGGGTGCTGACCCCACGGGCAGGGTTTCGAGGCTCTTTGGAGTGTATGATGAAAACACAGGGCTGGCTCTTAGAGGAACCTTTATAATAAACCCTGACGGCGTGCTGGTAGGCTCCGAGATAAACTTCTACAATGTGGGAAGAAACGCAGAAGAACTTTTACGAAAGATGAAGGCAAACGCCTATCTTATGAGCCACCCAGATGAGGCATGCCCAGCCAGATGGAAAGAAGGTGAAAAAACCTTAAAGCCCTCTCAGGAGCTGGTGGGCAAAGTCTATGAAGCCCTCAAAGACTAACCGCATGCCCCTCGCGGGGCTTATATTTATATAGCTGGAGGTTTAAAAGATGGAGCTCACCCTGGATTTTAAAACGGATAAGGTCTACGATGTGGTGATAATAGGTGCAGGTCCAGCTGGTTCTTCCGCCGCCATTTACACGGCAAGGGCAGGACTTTCTACCCTTGTGCTATACAGGGCAGAGGCGGACGGTGCTTTGGGCGTGACGCAGCAGATAGAAAACTACCCGGGTATAAGGGGTCCCATATCGGGCTACGAGCTTTTAAAGCTCATAAGGGAGCATGCCAAAGCCTTCGGTGCGGAGTTTGTAAGGGGTAAGGTGATAGCCACAGACCTTCTGGGGGAAATTAAGAAGGTCTATACAATAGACGGTAGGGAGTTTAAAGGCAGAGCTGTCATAATAGCCTCTGGAGCTATGGAAAGGACCAACAAGTATAAGGGTGAGGAGGAATTTCTGGGTAAGGGTGTTTCCTACTGCGGTGTATGCGATGCGGCCTTCTTCAAGAACAGACCAGTGGCGGTCATAGGCGAGGACGACTATGCCCTTGAAGAGACGGAGTTTATCGTACGCTTTGCCAGTAAGATATACCTTGTGGTGCCTTCCAGCAAGATAAAGGCTCCCCACGAGGTGGTTTCTGAAATACAGTTCAACCCAAAAGTGGAAATCTTGCTCCATCACAGGGTTCTGGAAATAGTGGGCAGTTCTTTGGTGGAGGGTCTATGGGTGCAGAACATAGACACTAAGGAAAAGAAACTTCTTCAGGTGGACGGTGTTTTTATATTCCTCGGTGGCAACAAGCCCTCTGTGGATTTCCTCATGGGGCAGGTAGAAATGGATGGAGAACATTGTATAGTGGTGAACGAGGAAATGATGACCTCCGTGCCCGGCGTATTTGCCTGCGGTGATGTGCTTTGCAACAACATAAAGCAGGCAGTGATAGCGGCTGCTGATGGTGTAAAGGCTGCACTTGCGGTGGATAAATACCTTAACAAGAAGACAAAGATAACCGCCCAGTGGTAAAGCTGTAATATACTATTTTTCAAATGGTAAGCTTAGACCGTCTGAGAGAGCAGATACTATTCTATCTTGACCCAGAGGTGGAAGAGGTTGAAGAAATAGGTAAATACATAGCGTCCGCAGGTGGTAAAAACATCAGACCTAGGCTTACCCTTGCCGTCTGTGAAGCTCTCGGTGGAGACCCTGAAAGGGCATTGCCCCTTGCCATAGGCATTGAGTATGTGCATATTGCCTCTTTGCTTCATGACGATGTGGTGGATGGTGCTGAAAGCAGGAGGGGCAAAAAATCCGCAAACCTTATTTACGGAAATCAGGCCTGCGTGCTTGCGGGTGATTACATGTATGCAAAAGCCCTCTGGCTGTATGCAAAATACGGAAACCTTGAAAGCATACAGGTGCTCAGCGATGCGGTTATGAAGATGTCTCAGGGACAGCTTTTGGAACTTAAAAGCCTGGGTAAGTTTATAGATGAAGAGGACTATTTCAGAATAATAGATTATAAGACGGGTGCTTTGTTTGGTGCCTGCATGGCAGTGGGTGCCTTAATGGCGGAAAGAAAGGATTACTGGAATTTCTACAGAGTAGGCATAAAAGCCGGTAGAGCCTTCCAGCTTGTGGACGATGCTTTAGACTATGCCGGCACGGAGGAAAAACTGGGAAAGCCCGTAGGCTCTGACCTTGCGGAGGGTAAATGCACATATCCCCTAATAAGTGTAAAAGACCTGCTCGGTCATGAAGAAAAGGAGCTTTTTTACACAGAAAAAAGAAAGCTCTTAATGGAAAGGGTCCTGGAGCTGGGCGGTGTGGAAAAGACATTAAACAGAGCTAAGGAGGAGCTTAGTGAGGTTTTAGAGTTTATCAAAAGCTATGATACCTCTGGTTTTCTGGAAGACTTTTTCAAAAGGCTTGTTTATAGAGAGCATTAAAACCTGTACCCCTCTTTAAAACGCTTCAGGTTTATAAGGCTTTCCGCCATACTGTTCCTGAGGGCTTCACCGCGGGATATCATATGTTCCAGTATCCTCATGCATTCTTGAGCCTCTTGAAGGTCAAGAGCCTTAAAATCTTCATCTTTTATGGAGCCTAAAAGCTCAAGCAGTCGGTCCAGGTCCCCCTGCTCAAGGCACAGCTCACACTGCAGGAGCAGTCGCTTGAGGTTTTCCATAGACCTTCTTCTCCACCTCTTCCCAGCTTTCCTTTAGCTCTGAAAGTATATTCACCATCTTACGCAGGGTTTGAGGCTCATCGCCTTCCACCGTTATCCTTATAAGATCAGATATGAGGGCCTGGTATATCTCATGAAGGTTCTTTGCCACTTCACCGCCCTGCTCCATGTTGAGGGTAGCATCAAGGACAGTAAGTATTTCTGTAGCTCTGCCCATGCCCTCGTATTTCCTCTTTAAATCCTCAGGTTCCTGCTGTGGTTTTTCCATTATTTCCGCAGATTCTTCAAGGCATGCTATGGCTTTTTCATAAAGCATTATCACCTGCCTTACGGGGTTTGCGGTCATCACCATATTTTCAAGATAGGCGTTCATCATTTCTTACCTCCTTGCATATCTGATAAGCTTACCACAAAGGCTTGAAGCCTTGCCATTACATCCTGAGCCTGGTTCATGAAGGCTTCTACTTTTGCATACTCAAGCCTTAGCCTTTCTTCTTCATTTACAAGCTGTTCCGACAGATACTGAGCCCTTGAATTGAGCTGGTCAAGCCTGCTCTGATAGTCGCTGGTAAAGTTTTGAAGGCTTACAGAGGTATTTGAAAGATAGGCTCCCACCGTATCCTTAAGGCTCTGTATTATCCCTTTTAGCTCTTCTGGGTTTGAGCTTGCCATGGCACTTATGGCTGACGGGTTTGTCTCTAAGGTGCCATCTTCCTTTACATTAACAAGGTCATTGGCAAAAAGGTCATCTAACATCCTTGAAAGCTCTGTCTTTATACCCACCACCGTATAATCCCCCTGAAAGAGGGCGTCCTTTGCGGTAAGCTGGTTCACCTGAGATATTACCGCGTTATACTTTTTGACAAAGTCTTCAAAAAAGTTTGAAACCTTTGAATAGTCGTCGCTAACAGAAACCACAGCATTTCCTGTCTTGTTGACCGTTATATTAAGACCTGTTATAAGGTTTTCAAAGGTGTTTGTTGGGCTTGTTAGCACGTTGGAGCCTATCTGCACCCTTGCATTTGAGGCATTTTGAAGAGGGTTTGTAGTGTCAAGGCTCCAGGGAGAACCGTTTACGGTAAGACCGTTAATTGACATAACTGTAGAACCAGAGGCAGTCTCCACCGTGGAAGCCCCTTCGTCCTTTTCCGAGAGCATAAGCTTATAACTCGTCCCATCATAGAAGATGCTCGCGGTAATTCTACTACCCGCAGAATTATTAATTGCGTTTACAAGGTCTTGTAGTGTTCCGCCGCCTGCGGACACATTAAACTGTTCAATGCCTGCACCAGTGTTGTAGGCTATTTGGAAGTCTCCCCAGTTTAGAAGCTGGTTTAGGTCAGACACCCCCTGTACTGTTATTAAAACTTCCTTCTGTGCAAGGCTGTTAATGGTTATGTTCAAGGCTATGTCGGGTGCTTGCTCATTTGCGGTGGCTGTAAGCACCGAGCTATCGGAAGAAGTAGCTTTTTTGCTTTTAAAAAGGCTTTCCACATCTAAGCTGTTAAAGAGGCTCGAAAAGTCCTGAACCGCCTGCTGAAGCTTTGAAAGGGCGTCCTGCTTTGCCTGAATCTGCTGAGCTTCTTGAGACAGCCTCTGAATTGGCATGGACTTTAGCCTTACTATCTGGTCTATTATGGAGCCCCAGTCAAACTTGCCCGTTATGTTGTTAAAGTATATCTCGCCAGCCATAACTCAAGCCTCCTTTTGCAGAAGAATACCCAGAAGCTGGTCTATTTTTTTCATGAGCTCCAGAAGGTAGTCGGGTGGTATCTGACGTATGACCCTGTTTGTATCCCTTTCAATTATCTTTGCCACAGGAATGTCAAGGTCTCTGTCTATGTCTATACGCAGGTATTTATTGAGCGTGTCAAACTTCCTCTTAATTTCTTCCATAAGTTTCTGTAGCTCTTCCGAGCTCAGTTCCCTTTTTTCCTGCATGGATTGTGTCTGCTCCTGAGCCTCCCTTTGAAACTTTTGAAGGGTGCCTTCCTGCACCTGTTTTTGAAGGACAACTTGCTGGTCTGGGTTCGCCACCGGCACATCTACCTTTATATCGTTTGAACTTATCCTCATGGCTCCCTGCTCCTTTTAAAAAGGGGAGGCAAAGCCTCCCCTATAAATCTATTACCTGAGGAGCTGAAGGACAAGCTGTGGTAGCTGGTTAGCCTGTGCAAGCATAGCCATAGAAGACTGCATCTTTATCTGAAGCTTGGTGAAGTTGGTCATCTCCTGAGCATAGTCTGTGTTGCGTATAACGTTCTCCGCCTCCTTTGTGTTGTCCCAAGCTACCTTTTGAGAGTCGTATATGGACTGAAGGTTGTTCATCACCGCACCTATCTGGGCACGCACCGTATCCACCCTCTGCAGAGCCTTCTTGGCTATAAGCATAGATTCTTCAGCCTGCTGGTTAGTGAGGACGCTGACCGAGTAAAGGTTCTTGAATATAGCATTATTATTATTAGCTACGTTGAAGTTGAAGCCTGCACTAAGGCTAGATACACCATTGTACTGAAGTTTGTAAGTGCTTATACCGGCTATGTCCACAGTGCCCACATCTATGTAGTATATGTTAGTGTTAGCAGCAGCAGTAACTGATACAGTTCCAGCACCTTGAAGTATCTGACCGAGATTTATATTAACACCATTAGACGCAATAGTAGCATTCACGACCGCTTGAACCGCTATGGTTTCACCATGTGCAGTTTCAAGCACCAGCTTATTATCCACCACCTTGGCGCTTATGGGTGCTCCCGCCGCTGAAGCCTGTGTATTTATGGCGTCCGCAAGCTGTTGAACGGTGGTTATATTACTGTCAATTCCCACAGAAAAGTTAGGGCTTCCGCTTGCTATAGCATTTCCTATATAGAAGTTAAGGGTTACCGAGCTAACCGTGTCTGTCTGGCCAGCAGGAGACCAGAAGTTGGCAAAGCCCGTATAAGTCTGGTCCGCCTTATTATCATTCTTTGCCACCGCCTCTATACCAAGAGCTTGCAGTGCCTGATTGCTGTTTATGTTATTGGCAAGGGTTGCAGCATCTACAAACCTACGATAACCATCGTAGGCTAATACCCTAATACCCGCTATATCCACATACTCACCCGTTTCCACCATAAAGTCCTGATTTGACGTGGTCGTAAGTTGTGTAGCAAAGTCTCCCACGTTTGTGCCTGCGGTAATTTTGTATGTGGATCCTTGACCACTAACCAGAAAGGCTCCTATGTCGTTAGGAAGCAGGCTATCTATGCCCACATTGAGAACCTGGTCCTTCCTTGCTCCGTAGTGTATGGCTTTACCAGAAAAAGTTCCATCCAGTAGCTTTATGCCGTTATACTCGGTGTCTGTGCCTATCTTCTTTATGGCGTCGATAAAGTTGTCAATCTCCCTCTGAAGGCTTGCCCTTGCGTTAGGGTCGTTGATGTCGTTCGCTGCACGCACCGTTCTCTTGTAGATTTCGTTTAGCCTGTCAAATATTTGTCCAGCTGAGCTTTCCGCTATCCTGAGGGCTGAAAGACCTGTCTGTATGTTCCTGTTTCCCTCTTCAAGACCAGAGCCCACAATCATGAGCTGGTCTGCTATGAACAGGCCTGCGGAGTCGTCCGCAGCGTTTAAGATTCTCAGACCCGTTGAGAGCCTGAGCAGGGATTTGTTCATCTCCCTCTCGTTCTGCACTATGGCTGTGTGTGTGGCTGCCGCCTCAAAGTTGAAGTTCACTCTTAGTGCCATGGTTAACACCTCCTTTTAAGGTTTGTTATGTGTGTATATCGGAGACTTTTAGAAGTTTTTAAGTGTTATCATATAAGTCATGGTGATAACAGAGGAGGGTCTAAAGGAAAGGCTGTATAAAAACCACGAGCTTCTTAGCAAAAAAGCTCCAGGGCTGTTGCAGGTAATGTCTGCAGTGAGCCTTCCCTTCAGTGTGAATGTAAGCGATGGTAAAGTGGATGCGGACATGGGGGGAGGACCCATATACGGTGGAGATGCTTACACCATATGCCTGAGGCAGGTGGAAGCCTTTGAAGAAAAGCCTGTGAGAATGTTTCCAGACCTTATCAGGACAAAAGAAGGCTTAAGCGAAGATATAATAGCCCACAGGTTTACGAGGGAGCTTCTGGAAAGGACAGGAGAAAAAATAGAAGCCCTACCACTCAACAGGACAAGACATATACCCCTTCTTCTCATGGTGGGTCTTGGCTTTGGCTTTCACCTTGAGATGCTCTTGGACAGGTTTGAGGTGCAAAACCTTATCCTTCTTGACGTGCCTGCCTTTTTCAGGTTAAGCCTTTACACCCTTGACTGGGAGCGGGTAATAAACTATTTTTCAAAGCCAGGAAGGTCTTTAAATCTTATAGTGCATGACAAGCTTATACTGGAGCAGGACTTAGACGGGGCTTTTTCGGACCTTCTTAAGGTCATTCAGCAGATAAACCCCGGTCTCTTTTACTGGGGCTACTACTTTGAACACCTGCAGTATAACCCGCCCATGCGGATTATGGACTGGTTTAACCGCTCGCCTGCTTTTCAGGAGATATTTCATGGCTTTTTTGACGATGAGCTGTGGTCTCTCAGATGGACCTTAGAAAAGTTTGAGAAAAAAATCCCTCTATACTACCCGAAGAAGAAGGTATCAGAAGATGCGGTTGCCTTCGTGCTTGGAGCTGGTCCATCCTTAGATTATGCCTTAGAGAAGATAAAAGAATACAGGGACAGGGCTGTCATATTTTCCTGCGGTTCCACTATAAGCGCTTTGAAGAAAGCCGGCATAGTGCCAGACTTTCATGTGGAGATAGAGAGGACAAAATACACCTACGATACTCTTGTGGAGGTAGGTAGGGACTTTCTTAAACAGACAAGGCTTATTGCAAACAACCCCCTCTGGACAGAATGCTTCAAACTCTTTAAAAAGGGCTATATGTTCTTAAAGCTCAATGACACGGGAGCCTTGCTCCTTGAACCTACCGGCTCCCCCATAATATGGCACACGGGACCCACAGTGACGGCTGCCGGCGTTGCCCTTGCGGCTGAGTTTGGCTTCAAAGAGATATACCTCTTTGGTGTAGACCTTGGCTCCAAAGACCCTTCAAGGCACCACTCAAGCCTGAGCAACTACTACGACCCGGAAAGCATGCTCTCTAAGGCAAGGGTTGAATTTGAAATACCTATGTCCGGAAACTTCGGCGGTGAGGTATACACAAACAGCTGGTTTGCCATAACCAAGTATGCCATAGAACAGACTATAAAGAAGAAGGGCGTTAAGGTTTATAACACCTCAGACGGTGTGAAGATAGAGGGTGCCGTGCCCCTGCCCATTGAATTTTTTAAGTTAGAAGGGTCCTTTGATAAGGAGAAGGCTATAAGGGACATAGAGGAAAACTTTGACACAAGATACCTAAAAATGATAAAACCCGGTGAGGTTTTAAGAAAGCTGAGCATGGACTTTGAAACCCTTGCGGAGAAGGTAAAAAGCTACCCAAAAAGGTTTTCTCCAAGCCTGTATGACACCATACACAGCTTTCTTATACTGCCCTCTGAAGTAGTTTCTTTTAAAAACCCTCTGCTTTATAATCTTTTATACCACAACATGCATCAATGGAGCCAGACTGCACTGGGCTATGCCCTCAGCCTTGAGGAGGAAGAAAAGAGAAGAGGGTTTATGCAATTTTTCTGGGATATGTTTTACAGGTTTCTAAAGACAGCAAACAGAGAAATTCAAAGGCTTTTGGAGGATTTTGGATGATAGAAATTGCGGGAAGGAAGATAGGGGAAGGACAGCCCGTATTTATCGTGGCGGAGCTTTCCGCAAACCATCTGCAAAACCTTGACCTTGCCCTGAAGACCATAGAAGCTATAAAGGAAGCGGGTGCTGATGCGGTAAAGCTTCAGACCTACACGCCAGACACTATAACCATAGATGCGAGGAACGAATACTTCATGATAAAGGAAGGCACCCTGTGGGACGGAAAGTATCTGTATGACCTCTACAAGGAAGCCTACACGCCCTGGGAGTGGCATCCAAAGCTCTTTGAGTTTGCCAAAGAGCTGGGTCTTGTATGCTTTTCCACGCCCTTTGATAAGTCCGCGGTGGATTTCTTGGAAGAGCTCGGAGTACCAGCCTATAAGGTGGCTTCCTTTGAGATAACGGATATACCACTTATTGAATACATAGCCAGCAAGAAAAAGCCTGTGATAATCTCTACTGGCATAGCCACTTTGACAGATATAGAGGAGGCAATTCAGGCTTGCAAAAGAGCAGGCAACGAACAGATAGTGCTTTTAAAATGCGTCTCTGAGTACCCCACACCCTTTGAGGATGCAAACCTCAGAACCATACCCAACATGAGGGAAACCTTTGGCGTGCCTGTAGGGCTTTCTGACCACACTTTGGGCATATCGGTGCCTGTAGCGAGCGTAGCCTTAGGTGCGGTCATGGTAGAAAAGCACTTTATTTTAGACAGAAGCCTTGGAGGACCAGACAGTGCCTTTTCCCTTGAGCCGCATGAGTTTAAGGCTATGGTGCAGGCTATAAGGGAAGTGGAAAAAGCTCTTGGAAGGGTGAGCTATGAGCTAACCCAGAAGCAGAAGGACATGAGGAAGTTCTCAAGGAGCCTCTTTGTGGTAAAGGATATAAAGGCAGGAGAGGTCTTTACAGAGGAAAATGTAAGAAGCATAAGACCGGGCTATGGTCTTCACCCCAAATATCTCAAAGAAATTCTTGGAAGAAAAGCGAGGAAAGACATAAAGAAAGGCACACCACTTAGCTGGGAACTGATAGAATGAGCTTTTTAGAGAATAAGGTAATACTCATAACGGGCGGGACTGGCTCCTTTGGAAGGGCTTTTGTCAGGTATGTTTTAAAACACTACAAACCCAGAAAGCTGATAATCTTCAGCAGGGACGAATTCAAACAATGGCAGATGAGTAAAGAGTTTCCAGAAAGTGAGTATCCACAGCTCAGGTTTTTCCTTGGAGATATAAGGGACAAGGACAGGCTCAGGCTTGCCTTTGATGGCGTGGATTATGTGGTACATGCTGCAGCACTAAAGCATGTGCCAATTCTTGAATACAACCCCTTTGAGGCGGTAAAGACCAACATAATCGGAGCCCAAAACATCATAGAAGTAGCCATAGAAAAGGGTGTGAAGAAGGTGGTTGCCCTATCCACCGACAAGGCGGTAAGCCCCGTAAACCTGTACGGTGCCACCAAGCTAACCATGGAGAAGCTCTTCATTGCAGGCAATGCCTATGCGGGAGCAAAGGAGACCTCCTTTAGCATAGTGCGGTATGGCAATGTGGTGGGAAGCAGGGGAAGCGTCATACCCTTATTTTTAAAGCTCCTTTCAGAGGGCAGTAAGGAGCTACCCATTACCGATGAGCGTATGACAAGGTTCTGGATAAGCCTTGAAGAGGGTGTAAGGCTTGTTCTCTTTGCCCTTGAGGAGGCGGAAGGAGGAGAGGTTTTTGTGCCAAAGATTCCCAGCGTGCGTATTGTGGAGCTGGCAAAGGCTCTTTGCCCCGACTGTAGCTTAAAGTTCATAGGCATAAGACCGGGGGAGAAGCTACACGAGAGCCTTATAGCTGAAGATGAGGCGAGGGATGTAAGGCTTGTAGAGCGTGAGGGAAGGCATTATTTTGTATTGCTTCCGCAGTTTAGCTTTGAGGCAAAGGCTTTAGAAAAGTGGAAGGCTTTTCCGAAAATGCCAGAGGGCTTTTTCTACAGGAGCGACCAAAACGACTGGTGGCTGGAGGGTGAGGAGTTAAGGGCTTTTCTTAATAAAGCTCTGAAGGACGTTGAAACATGATACCCTACGGCAGACAGCTTATAGATGAAGAAGACGTAAAGGCTGTGGTAGAAGTCCTTATGTCTGACTTTATCACTCAGGGACCAAAGGTAGAGGAATTTGAAAAAGCTCTAACGGAGTATTGCCAAAGCCCCTATGCGGTTGTCTTTAACTCAGGCACTTCAGCCCTATACTGCATATACAGAGCCTTAGGGCTTTCCGAGGGTGATGAGTTTATAACCACACCCATTACCTTTACCGCCACCGTATCCGCGGGAGTTCTCTTAGGTGCAAAACCCGTCTTCTGCGACATAGAGCCGGACACGGGCAACATGAAGACAGAACTTCTTGAAAGCCTGATAACAGAGAGAACAAAACTAGTCGTGCCAGTGCATTATGCGGGGCATCCTGTGGATATGGAAAGGGTATGGCAAATAGCTCAGAAGTATGGTCTTTATGTGGTAGAAGATGCCTGTCATGCCCTTGGCTCCGCCTATAAGGGCTTCAAAACAGGCTCTTGCAAGTTCTCTCATGCGGTGGTCTTTAGCTTCCACCCTGTAAAGCATATAACTACAGGTGAGGGCGGTGCGGTGTTAGTAAAGGACAGAGAGCTTTATGAAAGGCTTCTAAAGTGCAGAAATCACGGCATAAGGAGGGGAGAGGACTGGGAATACTATGTGGAGTTTCCTTCCTTCAACTTTAGAATAACTGACTTTCAGTGTGCCTTAGGCTTATCCCAGCTTAGAAAGTTAGACGAGTTTGTGCATAAAAGAAGGCAAATAGCCAGTAAGTATTACGAAGTCTTAGGCAAAAACACAAGGCTTGAGTTTCCTGTAGAAAGGTCTTATGCTTACCATTCTTACCATCTATATCCTGTAAGGCTCAAGGAAAAGGAAAAAAGGAGGGAGCTTTTTAGATACCTTCGCAAGGCGGGTATAGGCGTGCAGGTACATTACATACCCGTCTACTGGCATCCCTTTTTGCAAAAGCTCGGTTATAAAAAAGGTCTTTGCCCCATAGCTGAAGACTTTTACGAGAGGGTTTTAAGCCTGCCCATATACCCCAGTCTGAAGGAGGAAGAATTTATTTATGTAGTAGAAAAGCTGGAGGAGTTTTTAAGTGTTTGAAAGGCTTATCTTAGGTAGTGCCAATTTTGGCATGGATTACGGTATATCCTGCGGCAGGAGGCTTTCTAATGAGGAGGTCTTTCAAATACTTGATAGAGCATGGCAGGAAGGCATAAGATGGATAGACACCGCTCAAGCTTATGGTGGGTCCGAAGAGGTTATAGGCAACTATATGCGTCAAAAAGGAAGAATATTTAACATAATCACAAAACTACCCCATGGAAACTACGGAAACTATAAGGACATAAAAGAGAAAGTTTTAGAAAGTAAAAAGAAGCTACAAGTTGAAAAGATAAAGGTTTTACTTTTGCATTCCTTTAAAACTTTTGATGACAAAAGGGAATTAATGAGCGAGAGCCTTGAAAGGTTAAAAGAGGAGGGTCTTATAGAAGAATATGGTGTTTCTGTCTATCATGTAGAAGAAGTTTTTGATTTTTTCCATGCTATAAAAAAACCTTTTGTGGTGGAGTTTCCAGCGAACGTCTTTGATAGAAGATTTATCAGAAGGCTGAAGGAGTTAAAAGAGCTAAAGTTAAAGCTTTTAGCAAGGTCTGTTTTTCTTCAAGGTCTCTTCTTCCTGCCAGAGGAAAGACTTACGGGCTTTTTTGCTCCCATAAGGGACAAAGTGCTTTCTTTGAAGAAAAAGGCAGAGCTTTTGAACCTTCCTCTTTCCTGTCTTTGCCTTATTTTCGTGTGGCAATATTCTGACATAGAAGGTATCATATTAGGTGTGGATAACCTTAGGCAACTTGAGGAGAATTTAGAGTGCATTAGAAGCAATATGAGCTTTTCAGAAGTTCTTGAAGGCTTTGAAGTGGAAGATGAGAATATAATCCTGCCATATAACTGGAGGTAGAAATGAAGCAGTTGGAAGTTTTCAAAAAATACGAAGCGGACCGATGGTATGAGAGGAACAAAGAAAGCCTGAAGCCCAAAGATGATATAGTCATCTGGCTTTTGGAAAATTATGGAGTATTAAAAGCGGAAAGTAGTGTGCTTGAAGTGGGTGCATCAAATGGTTGGAGACTTGCAAGGATTTATGAAAAGTACAAGTGCAAAGCAGTAGCGGTGGAGCCATCAAAAAAGGCGGTAGAAGAAGGAAAGAAAGTTTTCCCCTTTATAGAGTTCTACAACATAGCCTTAGAAGAAATGGACTTTGAAAACAGCTTCAATGTGGTTATAGTAAACAGCGTATTGCACTGGATAGACAGGAAAAACCTTCTTCATGCTATAGCCCGCATAGACAGGGCTTTAAAAGAAGAGGGTTATCTTGTGATAGGAGATTTTCAGATGCCCATCTTTATAAAAAACCCCTACCATCACACACAGGAAGAGCTATACACCTACAAGCAAGCCTATAAGGAGCTTTTCTTGTCCTCAGGCTTGTATGTGGAGCTTGCCACCCTTTGCTACAACCATGACACAAAAGAATTTAAAGAGATAGACCTTAAAAATCTTTTCTGCGTAAGCCTTCTGAAAAAGCAAGAAATATACCTAAGGCAGGATAAAGTGCTATGAGAGCAGGGCTTATAGTTCAGGCAAGAAACGGCTCTACAAGGTTTCCTAAAAAGATGCTCACTCAGATAGCAGGCAAAAGAGCCATAGAATGGGTATTATCAAGGGCTGGCAAGGTAAAGGCAGATCTTAAGGTGCTTGCCACCACATACCTTGAAGAAGATAACTCCTTCTGCCAGATAGCTCGCGACTTTGGCTGGGAAGTGTTAAAAGGAGACCCATCAGATGTATTAAGCAGGTACGCACAAGCGGTAAGGTTTTATGAACTTTCCACAGTTATCAGGATTACAGGAGACTGCCCACTTATAGACCCAAGGCTTATAGAGATGGCATTTGATAAGTTTATGGAAGAGAAGGCAGACTACCTTAGTCTTGTGGGCATCATAGACGGCTTTGACGTGGAGGTAATTAGCGGTGATGCTATACTGCTGGCAGACAAGAGGGCAAAACTGCCTTCAGAGAGGGAACATGTTAGCCCCTACATAAGGAAGTCAAAAAGGACAAAAAAAGTTTTTTTTAAACCCTTTGAAGAAGACCTCTCTTACATACACTTGAGCCTTGACTATCCAGAGGATGCCAGAGTCATTGAAAGGATTATTGAGGCATTAAACTACAAAGAGGACTTTAGCTATCAGGAAGTTGTAGCCCTAATAAAGGAAAGACCAGAACTTTTAGAGAGGAAAGAGCATATAGTGGTTAATGAAGGTTATTTAAAATCTTTGGAAGAAGACAAAGAGTTTATAAGGAAGCTGAAAGGAAAACCTCTAAAACTTGAAAATTCCTTAAAACACTTTGAAAAAACAAAAAAGCTTATACCAAATTGCTCACAAACCTTTAGTAAGTCCTATCTTCAGTTTTCTGTGGGTGCAAGCCCTCTTTTTGTAAAGGAAGGAAAAGGTTGTGAGCTTACAGACCTTGATGACAATCGCTACATAGACTACACGATGGGTTTGGGTGCATGTCTTCTGGGCTATGCCTTTGAGCCAGTGCTTGAAAAAGTTAAAAAAGAACTGGACAGAGGCACAGTCTTCACACTACCAAGCTATTTAGAAACTCAGCTGGCGGAACTTCTTGTGGAGCTTGTGCCATGTGCTGAAAAGGTAAGGTTTGGGAAAAATGGTTCAGATGTGACTTCTGCAGCGGTTAGACTTGCAAGGGCATATACGGGTAGAGACTTAATAGCCTGCTGTGGTTATCATGGCTGGCAGGACTGGTATATAGGCACTACCACGAGAAACAAAGGAGTGCCAAAGGCGGTGCAAAAGCTTACTCTTGCCTTTGAATATAACAACATAGAAAGCCTTGAAAGGCTCTTTGAAGAATATCCTGACCAGATTGCATGCGTGATAATGGAACCAGTAGGTGTAGAAGAGCCAAAAGAAGGCTTTTTACAAAAGGTAAAGGAACTCACGCACAAACACGGTGCTTTACTTATCTTTGATGAAGTAGTTACAGGTTTTCGTTTTTCCCTTGGTGGTGCTCAGGAGTTCTTTGGTGTAGAACCTGACCTTGCATGCTTTGGAAAAGCCATGGCAAACGGTATGCCTGTATCTGCTGTGGTGGGCGGGGCGGAGCTTATGGACCTTTTTGAAGAGGTCTTCTTTTCCTTTACCTTTGGCGGAGAGACAGCCAGCATAGTCAGTGCCATAGCTACCATAGAATACATAAGGGAACACAATGTAATATCTTACATCTGGGAGCAGGGAAGAAAGCTAAAGGAAGGTATACAAAAACTCATTGAAGAAAAGGAGCTTGAAGACCTTGTTTTTGTAAAGGGCTATCCTGTCCGGTTCATAATGGACTTTGCAGGAGAAGAGGCTCTAAAGCTAAAGACCCTCTTCCAGCAGGAGTGTGCAAAAAGAGGCATTCTCTTTACAGGCTCTCACAACATGGCTCTACCGCATACGGACGAAGTCATAGAGAAGACCTTAGAAGTTTATAGCCATGTTCTTGACTTTGTAAAGTATGCCCACGAATACAATATGTTAGATGAGCTTCTTGAGGGAAGCCTGCTACAGCCTGTTTTTAGAAAGCCTTAAATTTATCTACTATGCTTACGCAGAAAGTTATAGAGGACTTTGAGAGGGACTTAAGGAGCATAACAGGAAAGCCTGTAAAGGCACACCTTTTTGGCTCATATGCGAGGGGTGATTTTAACATGCATTCGGACCTTGACCTTCTTCTGCTGATAGATGACCAATGGAGCAAAGAAGATGAAGAAAGGTTAAGGCTTTTAGCATGGGAATATACAAAAAAATACGGAGTGCCTTTTTCCGTCAAGGTTTTCAAGAAGGAGGAAGCCAGAAAAAGCCCTTTAGCAAGGAAGGTGTTGGAGGGTAGGGTCATGGAAGGTAAGTATTCAGAGGAAGAGAGGATAAGCTTTTCAAAGGATTTTTTGAAGCTGGCTGAGAGGTTTTTAGAGCAGTCCTCAAAAGCACTTGCGGTGGAAGCTTACAACCTCGTAGTTCATGGCGCTTACTATGCGGTCTTTCACGCCAGCAAGTCTTACCTTATAATGCATGGGAAAGACCCGCAGACTCACAAGGGTGTGCGTGCTATGGTACATCATATGCTTACTGAGGAGCTTTCACGCACCTTTGACCTGCTTATGGACTTAAGGGAAGGAGCGGACTATGACACTTTTAAACAGCCATCAAAGGAAGAAGCTCAGGAAGCCTTAAGACTTGCAAACCTTTATGTGGATAAGATTAAAAGGCTTCTGGAGGAGCCATGAATATAAAATTCACCTCAAAGAAACACCCAGAGCCCCTGCTATGCCCCGAATATCCTTGGGAAGAAAGGCACACATATCTGTACGGCTCTGTCATAGAGCTAAAAGGCAGGCTTAGGATGTATTATCAGAGCTATGTGGACGGCATTGGCTTTTTTGTATGCCTTGCAGAGTCTAAAGATGGCATAAACTGGGAAAAGCCCTTAATAAAACCCCTCAAGGAATCCACTCCACACCTTTATCCAACGGTGGAGGTAGAGGGCAGAGTGCTTGACTTTTACCACAAGACCCAGAGGCTTGAATGCATGAGCAACGTGGTGGCAAACTACCACATTCCTTCCGTCATCTACAGACCAGAGGAGGAATACCCTTATAAGCTCTTTGGCTATACAGAAAAGGGTTATTGCGTAGCCTTTTCAAAAGATGGTATAAACTTTGTGGAGTATGAAAAGAACCCTGTTATACCACTTTTGAAGTTTCCAAACAGAAAGACAAAGAAGGTATGGTTCAGCGATGTGGCACCTGTTTTTTACGACAGGAAAAAGAAGGTATATAGAGCCATGGTAAAAACCTACAAAATAGACAAGGAGGGAAGAACAAGAAGGTGTGTAGGTATGTCTATCAGCAAGGACTTTATAAACTGGAGCAAGCCAAGAACCATATGGGTGCCATCAGACAGGGAAGACCGCATAGCTCGGTCAAAGGGTTTTAAATGGGCGGACTTTTACGGACTTTGTCCTTTTAACTACAAGGACTACTACCTTGGCTTTTTATGGCTCTTTATGATAGACTATGAGTTTGCAAGAGGCACTCACGAGGGAAAGATAGAAGTATATTTAGCCTACAGCAAGGACTGTAAAAGATGGGAGCTCGTCTCAGAAGAGTCTGTGATACCTTTGGGAAAGGAAAGCGAGTGGGACTGTGGCATGATAACCACTGCAAACCAGCCACTAATTGACAGAGAAGGAAACATAAAGATATACTATTCTGGTGCAAACTTTAGCCATGGCTATGGAGAGTATGAAAAACCATATGAGGAAGGGCATCAGTTTTGTGTAGGAATAGCTGATGTGAAATTGGAATAGGGATAGGCAATCACTTAATGTCTGTATCCTTTGACATTCTTTTTTTGAAAAACTAAAATGTAAATCTATATGGACATTTTAGCCTTCTTGAAAGAGAAGCTTGCAGGCAGGCTCTTAAAGAGACGTAGATGGACCCTCAAGAACTTGGCATCACACAGGAAGAGCTGGCAAGGAAGGTGGGCATGAGCAGGCAGGTGCTGATAAACTTAGAAAAAGGAAAGATAGGAAGCATAAGGTTTATCAAACTCTGGGGACTTTTGAGAGAATTGGGTTATGATTTTTGTGTGATAAAGTGGAACCCTTTTAAAAGGCAGGAGTTGGAGTGTGAGGAATGATGGAGGAAACCATAAAGAAGCTAAGGGGAAATATACAGTTTGACCAAATTCTCCTGAAAAACTTTATAAACCTGACCGCTGAGGAGAAGGAATGTGTAAGAAGGTGGAGAAACCATCTAGAGGTTAGAAAATGGATGTATAACGACCACGAAATTCGCCCAGAAGAGCATGAAGCCTTTATAAAAAGTTTGAAGGATAGCAGAAAAGACTTTTACTATTTGGTTTTTCATGAGGAAAAACCTATAGGTGTTTTGACATTTACTCGTCTTGACCTCAGAAACAGAAATGCTTACTTCGGGCTTTATGCAAACCCTGAAGAGAAGGTACCCGGTGCTGGTTTAATCCTTGAAAAAACTGCCATAAGGCTCGCTTTTGAAATATTGAAACTTCACACCCTTAAGCTGGAAGTGATTGAGGATAATCTAAGGGCTATAAACTTATATAGGAGTGCGGGTTTTAAGGAAGAAGGAAGGCTAAAAGAATTCGTCTTCAAAGATGGAACATGGAAAGACGTTATAGTGATGGGTATGATAAACCCTTACGAAAAGCCATAAGGACAAACTTAACTACCCTCAAAGCACCCTTACCATCTACTAAGCTTTTTCCTATCTTGCTTGCCCTCAGCCTTTCCTGATAGTTTATAAATTCCTGAAAATACCTTCCGAGCCTTTCAAAAAGCTCCTTGTCCTTCCACCAGCCCGCATACTTGGCAAAGCCTACCCTTTGCCATCCTTCACAGTTTAAAAGCTGGTTTTCCGCCACCGCCACAAGTATAGCAGGCGTGCCAGTCCTTGCAAGCTCGTAAGTAGTCTGACCTCCCGCACTTATGGCAAGGTCCGCCTCAAGCATAAGAGCCTTCATTTGCTCAGCACTTAGCCTTTCATGAAGCCTCACTTTGCTGTCTGACAGCCTGTATATATCCTCTCTGTTTTTAAAGCCTCCTCCTATCACCACATGAAGCTCAATCTCCGGAAAGTGCCTTCTTAGAAACCTTATAACCTCTGGTGTCATGTTTTTTGAGTCATCTCCTCCAAAGGTTATCAGAACCTTCTTTAAGCTCTTCCTTACCCTCCTGCCCTCTAACCTCCAGAAAGCCTGCCTTAAGGGTATGTACTTTGTGCCAAGAAGGTAAAAAATTCCTTCCCTTTGCGGGTATGAAAGCTCTTCCGCATATATGCTTCCGTTCAGCACGATGCCCTTTGGATAATCAAGCCTTTTGTAGTCGTCTATGTATAAGGCTGTGGTGGGGCATTCGGATATATCTTCATAAATGCTTTTAGAAGCAAGGTAAGAATCCACCACCACCGCATTAAACTCGCCAAGCCTTTCCTTAAAGCCCTTCCAGCCCTCCTGCCAGTCAAAAAGCTCATAGCTAAAACCATTCAGCACGCTTCTGGTACTTTCGTCCCCCTTTACTACCATGTGTGCCTCTGCACCAAGCATCTTAAAAGCCTGGTAGATGGAAAGGCATCTTGTGATGTGTCCAAACCCTATGGAGGAAGAGCCTTCTGTAAGGAAAAGCACCTTCACTGATTATATTTTAACTGATGCATCGCTGGCTTTTGAGGCTTTAAGGTTCTCCTGGCTTTTGCCCCTTTTTGTATTTCCGTATGTATTGAGCAAATGCATGGTTTTCGTCCTCAGTTAGCTCTGTAATTCTATCTGCGATTTCTTCCATGGTGTATGGCAGTTCTTCCGGAATGCTTCTTAAAAGCTCTCTCTTAGTCTTGCTGTCAATAATGCCATCCATTTCTAAGAATTTGATAAAGTCCATTATTTCTCCTCTTACTATTTCCCATGCGTCCCTTGTTATATCTTCAAGATGTTGCAACAGGCTTGGATTGTCCCGCACTATCACATTAACCTTTCTGCTGGCATTTATAATGCTTTTTTCCCATCCACGACCCCCCTGCCTTATGTCTGTATCATATTTAGAATACCTTCGCAGACTGTCCAGTTTATACATATGCTCCAGTATAACTTCTATATAACTCCTAAGGCTCTTCCTCTCACTTATACCCATATCCTCTATCTCCTCAAGAAGATGTTCCCAATCCACCTGGTCGTATTTTCCTTCCCTCAAAAGCCTTAGATTTTCATAAACCCACAGGTAAAAATCCTTTTCATATAACTCCTTCAAGTCCTCAGAAGTAGTAAGGCTCTTCATGGTTTCCCCGGTTTTTGCCCTTTTTTATGCTTTCTTATGTATTGAGCAAAGGCATTGTTTTCGTCCTCAGTCAGCTCTGTAATTCTGCCTGCGATTTCTTCCATAGTGTATGGCAGTTCTTCCGGAATATTTCTTAAAAGCTCTCTCTTAGTCTTGCTGTCAATAATGCCATCCTCTTCTAAAGATTTGATAAAGTTCGCTATCTCTTTTCTTGCTATTTTCCATGCGTCCCTTGTTATATCTTCAAGCTGTTGCAGCAGACTTGGATTGTCCTGTACTATCACATCAACCTCTATGCTTGCACTCCGGATACTTTTTCTCCATCCACGACCACCTTCCTTAAACATATCTGTATCATAACGGGAATAGGGCAACAAATTATCAAGCTTATACATATGCTCCAGTATGACCTCTATATAACTTCTGAGGCTCTTTCTTTCACTGATACCCATATCCTCTATCTCCTCAAGCAGGTTATCCCAATCTACAAGGTCGTATTTGCCCTCCTTTAGAAGTCTTAGATTTTCATAAACCCACATGTAGAAGTCCTTCTCATACAGCTCCTTTAAATCCTTAGAAGTAGTAAGGCTCTTCATGGTTCCCCCGGTTTTTGCCCTTTTTTGTATCTTTGTATGTATTGAGCGAAAGCGTTATCTTCCTTGGCAACCTCCGCAACTTTATCTGCAATTTCCTCTAAGGTGTATGGCAGTTTTTCTGGAATGTTTCTCAATAGCTCATCTCTCTTGCTGGCATTAATCACCTTACCATATTCTAAGGACTTAATAAATGCCACTATATCATTCCTTGCGTATTTCCAGGCTTGCTGAGAAAAATCTTCAAGGTATCGTAATAAACTCGGACTATCATCCAATATCTTTTCAATCTCAGTGCTGGCATTAGCTATGCTCCTTCTCCAGCTATGCCCTCCTTCTTCAAACATATCTGTATCATAATGGGAATAGGGCAACAAATTATCAAGCTTATACATATGCTCAAGTATAACGGCTATATAGCTTATTAGACTTCTTTTGAGTATCCTGCCCATATCCTCTATCTCCTCAAGCAGGTTATCCCAATCTACAAGTTCGTATTTTCCTTCTTTCAGGAGCCTTAGATTTTCATAAACCCACCGGTAGAAGTCCTTTTCGTATAGCTCCTTTAAATCCTCAAAAGTAGTGAGACTCTTCATGGCTTTCCCGGCTTCTGCCCTTCTTTGTATTTTCGTATGTATTGAGCAAAGGCATTGTTATCGTCCTCAGTCAGTTCCGTAATTCTACCTGCGATTTCCTCCACGGTGTATGGTAGCTCTTCTGGAATGCTTCTTAAAAGCTCTCTCTTAGTCCTGCTGTCAATAATGCCATCTATCTCTAAGAATTTGATAAAGTTTGCTATTTCCCCTCTTGTGGTTTTCCATGCCTCATTTGTTATATCTTCAAGCTGTCTGAGCAGGCTTGGATTTTTCTGCACTATCCTGTTGAGTTTTCCGCTGGCGTTCAAAATGCTTTTTATCCATCCACGACCCCCCTGACCTGTATCTGTGTCATACTTAGAATACCTTCGCAGATAGTCCAGCTTATACATATGCTCCAGTATAACCGCTGTATAACTTTCAAGGCCGTCCCTGTGCCTGATACCCATATCCTCTATCTCCTCCAGCAGGTTCTCCCAATCTACAAGGTCATATTTTCCTTCTTTCAGGAGCTTGAGGTTTTCATAGACCCACAGGTAGAAGTCCTTTTCATATAGCTCCTTCAAATCCTCAACGGCGATAAAGCTTCTCATGAGTATTAAATATATGCAGGCTGACTGTAAATTCCTAACAAAAAATTTTCCACCCCACCCGCCAGTTCAAGCCCTTCTTGTTATACTTTAACTGATGCATCGCTGGCTTTTGAGGTTAAGGAGCTATGAGAAGGCTTTAAAGAGTTTAAGAGAAGCTGTGGAAATATACAGAAGCAGAGAAATGAACCCTGTAGAGGAGCAGGGTTTGATAAAAGCCTTTGAATACACCTACGAGCTTGCCTGGAACCTGCTTAAAGACTACCTTGAGTAACAGGGCATCAAAGATATGAGAGGTTCAAGGGATGCTATAAAGAATGCCTACAAATACGGTCTTTTAGAGGATGTGGAGCTATGGTTTAAGATGTTAGAGGCAAGAAACTTGACAGCACACACTTACGATGAGTCTCTGGCAAAGGAAATGCTTGTCAGGATAGCAAGAGAGTTTCATCCTGAGCTTGAAAGACTTTTTCAGGTCTTTAAGAAGATTGAAAGCCATGAGCTGGGAGAAGGCACTTGAGAAGGTGTTAGGACTTCTGAAAGAAGAGCCTAAGGTGGAAAGAGTTCTGCTCTTTGGCTCAAGGGCAAGGGGGGACTTCAAAAAGGGTTCTGACATAGACCTTCTTAAGTTTGAAAGCCTCTCAGACCCCTTTTTCAAAGAAACTATCTTGAGAGAAGGTAAAGAACTATATTTTAAAAACCGTGAAGGTAGCAGAAGGTTTCAGGCTAAAGACTAACCTTAAGCCCGCAGGAGACCAGCCAAAGGCTATTGCGGAGCTTTTAGAAAACCTTGAGGCTGGCGTTAAAGAGCAGGTACTTCTGGGTGCCACTGGCACGGGCAAGACTTTCACCATAGCCAACGTGATAGAAAAATACAACCGCCCAACCCTGATAATAGCCCACAACAAGATACTCGCCGCACAGCTATACAGAGAATTAAAGGAGCTCTTTCCTGAGAACGCGGTAGAGTATTTTATCTCCTACTATGACTATTACCAGCCCGAGGCATACATACCAGAAAAGGACCTGTATATTGAAAAGGACGCCTCCATAAACGAGATACTGGAACGCTACAGGCATTCAGCCACCGTGTCCGTGTTAGAGAGAAAGGACGTGATAGTGGTTGCCTCTGTCTCCTGCATATATGGACTTGGCTCACCCGAAGCCTATTACAACATGAGGATATCCTTAGAGGTGGGGGACAGAATGAGCATAAGCAAGCTCGCAAGAAAGCTGGTGGAGATTGGCTATGAGAGGAACGACTATGCTATAAAGAGGGCTTCTTTTACCATCCGAGGAAATGCCCTTGAGGTGGTGCCTTCTGATATGGAAGACCAGCTTATAAGGATTGAGTTCTGGGATGATGAGGTAGACAGTATAACCCTGATGGATGCTTTAAACAGGCATAAGATAAAGGAGCTTAAAAAGGTAGTCCTCTTCCCGGCAAGCCACTACGTGGCACCAAGAGAAACCATAGAGGAAGCCCTTGAGCAGATAGAAAGGGACCTAAGGGAACGAGTAGAGTGGTTCAAAGCTCAGGGCAGGCTGGTAGAAGCCCAGAGGCTATACCAGAGAACCATGCACGATATTGAGATGATAAGAGAACTTGGACACTGTAAGGGTATAGAAAACTACTCAAGATACTTTGATGGCAGGAAGCCCGGGGAGCCACCCTTTACCCTTTTAGACTACTTTCCCGACGAGTTTCTTCTAATCGTAGATGAGTCTCACGTTACTATTCCCCAGATAAGAGCCATGTATAACGGAGACCGCTCAAGGAAAGAAAAGCTTGTAGAATACGGATGGAGGCTTCCCTCCGCCCTTGACAACAGGCCCCTCAAGTTTGAGGAGTTTTTAGAAAGGATTGACAGGGTCATATACATGTCCGCAACGCCGGGAGACTGGGAGGTGCAAAGAAGCAAAGGTGTTATAGTGGAGCAGATAGTAAGACCTACTGGTCTTCTGGACCCTGTGGTGGAAGTGCGTCCCACAAGAAACCAGCTGGAGGACCTGATAAGGGAAATTCAGGAGAGGAAAAAGAGAAGAGAAAGGGCTCTGGTGCTAACTACCACAAAAAGGCTTGCTGAAGAGGTGGCTGAATATCTGAAGGAGAGGGGCATAAAGGCAAAGTATATGCACTCAGACCTTGATGCCATAGAAAGAGCTAAGGTGGTGAAGGAGCTTAGAGAGGGTGAAACGGATGTAATAGTGGGTGTAAATCTTTTAAGAGAAGGTCTTGACCTTCCAGAGGTTTCCTTGGTTGCCATATTAGAGGCGGATAAGGAGGGCTTTTTAAGGAGCTATACCTCTCTTATACAGACCATAGGGCGCGCCGCAAGGAACTTAAATGGCAAAGCCATACTCTACGCGGACAGAATAACCCAGTCCATGCGGAGGGCTATAGAAGAGACCAACAGAAGAAGACAAAAGCAGGAGCTTTACAACCTGCAGCACGGTATAACACCGAGGAGCATAGTAAAACCCGTAAAAGAGCTTCTTGCCATTGAGGAGCTTGACTATGTGAAACTGCCCACAAGGCTTCCAGAGGAAATAATGTCCGAAGAAGACCTTATAGAACGCATAAACAAACTGGAAAAGGAAATGTGGGAGTGTGCCAGAAGGTGGGAGTTTGAAAAGGCGGCAAAGCTCAGGGACGAAATAAAAAAGCTCAGAGAACTTCTAAAACTTGTATGATATTATCTTATCATGGCGCACAAGTTTGACCCTTCAAAACTGCAAAAGCTTGATGACCCTTCAAGGCTTGAGCTCTTTGACCCGGAAAAGGTCTTAAGGGAGTTTGGGTTGAAAAAGGGTATGAAGGTTTTAGATGTGGGCACAGGTGCCGGCTTTTACATCCCCTATCTTTCAAAGGCTGTAGGAGAGGAAGGAAAGGTCTATGCGGTGGATATAGAGCCTATAGCGGTGGATTACGTCAAGAGAAAGGTGCGGGAGCTTGGGCTTGACAATGTGGAGGTATTGCTGTCTGAAGAAAACCGGCTGCCACTTGAGGACAACACCATAGACTTTGTCTTTATGGCTTTTGTTTTTCACGAGCTTGAAAACCCCGTGAGCTTTATGGAAGAGGTAAAAAGGGTTTGCAGACCAATAGCCTATGTGGCTATAATAGACTGGAAAAAGGAGGAAAGGGACAAGGGACCCCCTCCACAAGAAGTATATTCAGAGTGGGAGATGGGGCTACTGCTTGAAGAGGCTGGATTAAGAGTTGGCAGAGTTGTAGAGCTTGGAAGATACTGTTTTGGCGTATATGCTATGGTGGTCAAAGAAGAGCCAAAGGCCTTTCAAAGTCCGATAAGGGTTCCACCCGGTCTGTTATGAGGAGCATAAAAGAAGAGTTAAAACAGATAGGTATAGAGTTAGAAAGCAGGTATCTGATATACCGAAAACAAGAAACTACCTTCGTGGTGCCTTATTACCACATAAGAACCTTAGAGTTCAAAGGCAACAGGATAGTACTTTACACGGGTGGCGTAGAAAGGATAGTGATAGAGGTGCCAGAATACTATGCCCTTCCTCTCTTTGAAGAACTTCTCCTGCATATAGAGAGAGTCTATCTATGACCACCCGCTATGGCAGGCACTATGGAAAGCACATCACCTTCTTTTAACTCCGTATCAAGCCCCTTAAGAAACCTTATGTCTTCATCGTTCAGGTATAGGTTCACAAATCTTCTTAGCTCACCCTTCTCGTCTATTAGCCTTTCCTTGAAGCCCGGAAACTGCTCTTCAAGTTTATCTATTGCATCCCTTATGGTGCTTGCAGAAACCTGCACCTCTCCCTGACCGTTTGTGATGCGTCTGAGGGGGGTAGGAACTCTGACTATAACAGCCATTGCATAACCTCCTTTTCTATTATAACATATTTTCTGTGGATAAGAAATACAGAGTGTATGTGGTTCTTGAAAGCGTGGTGGATTTGAGGGATGGGAGCATGCATGGCTACTGGGTGCTAACAAGGATAAAGACTGGTGATAGTGAAATAAGCTTTTCTGAGATTGCTAACAAAGATATAAGACGGCGGGCGGAAGAAATGACAATAAGGTATGTAGCTGGAAAGGTGCCGAATAAAAGGCTATTTATCAACCCTCCACAATCAATACCTATGAATATGCTACCCCTGCTCAGCAAAAACTTTGTTATATGCCTGCCTATGGACCTGAGTCTAAAAGAAACCGCGGAAGTGCTAAGCTTTGTTAAAAAGTCAGGTTTAAAATCAGCCCTTAATAATTACAAAACCGTAGGCTATGACCTGAGTAATATAAGGCTTGGAGCCTTTGATTATGTTTTCTTCAGCGATGACTTTTATACAAATGCGAGTAAATCGGACCTTGAAAAAATAGTGGCGAGTATGAAGCTGTTTAAAACAATACTTTGTTTTAAAAACATAGACTCTCAGAAAAAACTTGACCTTGCCCTTGATTTAGGCATAGACCTGGGACATGGCTACTTTTTTGGAAGCGAAGAGCATGTGGTTGGTATTATAGAATGAGGCTTCTTGTGCTTTTTATCTTTATCTTAACCTTCTCCTGCGCCAGGGTGGTGGTGCTTGAAGACCCTCTAAGTGCGGAGGAGCATATTAACCTTGGCTACATATACGAAAAACAGGGCAAGGAGGAGCTTGCAAAGGAAGAATATCTAAAGGCTATAAAAAAGGACAGAAGAAGCTGGAAAGCCTACTTCAACCTTGGAAACCTTTATGCAACAAGGGGTGAGTGGAACAGGGCGGAGGAATATTACTTAAAAGCCCTTGAAATACAACGAGACCCAGATGTGCTTAACAACCTCGCCTATACGCTTCACAAAAAGGGTGAGGATTGCAGAGCTCTTAGGCTGGTAAAGGAAGCCATAAAAAAGGGAGAAAGGCAAGAGTACAAAGAAACCTTGAGGGATATAGAGAACCAGATAAAAGAAAGGGGTATAACCTGCTCATCTTTTGAAGGGGAAGGGGATTTTGGGCAGTGAAGGAAGCCCCTGCATGCCCTTAAGTCGCTTTATGAGCTTTTTCATCTCCTCATATTCTTTCAGCACCTTATTCACGTCAGAGATGGTTGTGCCGCTGCCCTTTGCTATCCTCTGCTTCCTGCTCATGTTTATTATCTTTGGATTTCTCCTTTCCTGCTTTGTCATAGATAGGATTATGGCTTCCGTCTTTTTAAACTTACTCTCATCTATCTTAAGCCCCTTTAACTGCGCTCCTATACCGGGAAGCATGCCAAGAAGCTTGTCAAGAGGCCCCATGCTTTTTATAAACCTGAGCTGTTTTAACATGTCTTCAAGGTCAAAGTCCCCCTTCAAAACCTTGTAGGCTAAAGCCTGAGCCTCATCCTCCGGTATTACCCTCTGAGCCCTTTCCATAAGGCTCTGAATGTCTCCAAGACCCAGTATCCTCTGAGCAACCCTGTCTGGATAGAAGGGCTCCAGGTCCTCCACCTTTTCACCCACACCCATGAACTTTACAGGCACGCCGAGGGCTTCCTTTACAGAAAGAGCCACACCACCCCTGGCATCACCGTCCATCTTTGTAAGCACCACACCAGTAAGACCCACGCTTTCGTGAAAGGCTTTTGCGGAAGCAAGGGCTGTCTGACCCTGCATGGCATCAGCCACATAAAGCACCTCGGAGGGGTTTACCGCATTCTTGATAGCCTTAAGCTCTTCCATAAGCTCCTCGTCTATGTGAAGCCTTCCGGCGGTATCCAAAAGAAGGTAATCCACACCCTCAGACTTAGCCCTTTCCCTTGCCCTCTTGGCAATTTCCACAGGGGAAAGATCCTCCTCAAAGCCATAGTATGGCACGCCTATTTTTTCCGCAAGCCTCTGAAGCTGAAGCATGGCAGCGGGGCGTCTCACATCTGTGGAGCTAACTGCCACCTTAAAGCCCTGCTCTTTAAGGTAATGTGCCAGCTTTCCGATGGTGGTGGTCTTCCCCGTTCCCTGAAGACCTACAAAGAGGACTGTCCCCTTCCTCAGCTCCGCCTTCTGACCTCCTAAGGTCTTCACAAGTTCTTCATAGACGGTCATAAGAAAGCTATCAACGGGCGATGGACTGTTTTTGAGGTCTTCCTGCAAAGCCCTCTCCCTTACCCTTTTGAGAAAGCCTTTTGCTACCTCATAATCCACATCCGCCTCAATAAGAGCCATACGCACATCTCTAAGCACGTCGTTTACCTGCTTCTCCGTTAGCCTGCGCGTGTCCTTTAACCTTCCTATTGCCTTTGAAAACTTTTCTGTAAGCAGTTCTAACATGAAAGTTTAGTATAATACCTAACATGGCTCTTTTCAAGGTGGCAGTGTTAGAAGGCGACGGTATTGGTCCAGAAGTAGTCTCTTCAGCCCTCAGGGTGCTGAAAAAAATCGGAGAGCTCTCAGGAGTAGATTTTGTCTTTGAGAAGGCTCTCATCGGAGGCTCCGCCATTGACCAGAAGGGCACACCCCTGCCTCAAGAAACGGTGGAGCTTTGTCTGAATGCCCATGCGGTGCTTTTAGGTGCGGTGGGAGGTCCCAAGTGGGATGGCCTTCCTACCGATAAAAGACCGGAAAGGGGGCTTCTTGGCATAAGAAAAGCCCTTGACCTGTATGCCAACTTAAGACCCGCCAAAGTCTATGAGCCCCTCATAAAGGCATCACCCCTTAAGGAGGAGGTGGTGAGGGGGACGGACTTTATAGTGGTGCGGGAGCTAACGGGTGATGTCTATTATGGAGAGCCAAGGGGCATTTTTTATGAAAATGGCAAAAGGGTTGGCATAAACACTATGAAATACACAGAAGATGAGATAAGGAGGGTGGTAAGGAAAGCCTTTGAGGTGGCAAGGCTGAGAAGGAAGAAGCTCACAAGCGTGGATAAATCAAATGTTTTGGAGGTAAGCGGTCTGTGGAAGGAGGTGGTGGAGGAGGTTGCCAGAGAATACCCTGATGTGGAGCTTGAACACCTTTATGTGGATAACTGTGCCATGCAGATAGTGAGAAGACCCTCCTCCTTTGATGTGATAGTCACGGGCAACATCTTTGGAGATATACTTTCTGACGAGGCGGCGGTGATAACCGGAAGCCTTGGCATGCTACCCTCTGCCAGCCTAGGAGACAAGTATGCCCTTTATGAACCCGTGCATGGCTCCGCACCCGATATAGCGGGCAAAGGCATAGCAAACCCCATAGCCACCATCCTATCTGCGGGCATGATGCTAAGGTATTCCTTTGGACTTACAAAGGAATCGGACATCTTAGAAAGGGCAATAGAGCTTGTTTTAGAAAGAGGCTACAGGACGCCGGATATATACAGCGAGGGCTGTAAAAGGGTTTCCACTGAGGAAATGACTGAGCTTATAATAAGAACACTGGAGGAGCTATGGCAATAGCAGTTATTGTTCTCTTATTCTTTCTATTACCTGTAAAGGCGCAGGAGCTGACAGAAAAGGTAAGGGACTTTTTTAACCGTGAGGGCTATGTGGTAAAGGTGGAAGGCTCAAGGGCTATAGTGGATTTGGGAAGGGGGAAGGCTTTTAAAGGTGAAGAGTTTGAGGTCTTCCGAGAGGGCAGGGAGCTTCTGCACCCTATAACAAAGCAGGTGATAGGAAGGGAAAGGCAGAGGGTGGGTAGGATAAGGATCGAGATGGTGGAAGAGGGTTTTTCTTACGCCACTTTACTGGAGGGCGCTCCGAGGGAAGGGGATAGGGTAAAGCTTGCTTACAGGGATGTGTGCCTTGACGGGTCTGAGGAGCTTCTTTATAAGCTAAGAGCTGTCCTTCCAGAGCTAAAGCAGGCTAAGGAATGCACCTACATGCTAAAAGAGCTTAAGGATGGTTTGGGTATAGAGTTTAAGGGCTCTCCGCTTGCTTTCCTCTCCATGCCCGCACCCTCCCTTTCTGCCCAGTCCAGGGCTACCCTTGAAGACATAAACCTTCTTGGAAAGGCAAAGTTTATAAAGGCTTTACCCTCCCTGCCCCTTTCTGCGGACATATGCGACCTTACGGGCACAGGAAAGGAGTTCTTAGTGGTTCTATATCAGAGTAAGGTGGAAGTCTATGAGCTTCTAAAAAACGACCTTGTAAAGAGGTCCGATTACAGCCTGCCTGCGGGTGTGGGTGTGGGTTTGAGCTGTGGAAGGCTCACCAGCTCTCAGCAGGACTATGTGCTTGTAAGCATGGTATCGGGCGACAGTGCAAACTCCCTCATACTCAAGGCGGTGGGCGATAGCCTTGTGCCTGTGGCAAGAAACATACCCTATTACATGACCATACTGGACAAGAAAAGGCCGAAGGAGACCTTTATAGGTCAGAGGTTCAACTTCAGGGACAAGTTCGGTCAGACGGTGAGGCTCTCCTTTGAGGGCGAAAGCCTGAAGGAACTTGGTGCTTTTCTGGCTCCTAGAGGCTTTAGGGCTGACAGTGCCTTCTACTTTGGAGAATACCTTGTTTTTACTGACAGCACGGGGAGGATAAGGGTCTTTAAGGCTGATGGGGAGGTCTTTTCTACAGAAGAGGGCTTTGACGGCTCTTATACCCTTGTAGAAATACCCTTAGAGCAGGGTAAGATAAATTTCATATTCAACCCGAGGGGTGCTGTTCTTTCCTTCATGGGCTTTAACATGGCTCTTGTACCAAAAAACCAGACGGGCGTGGTGCAGAAGTTTCTTGATGTGGTCAAATACAGCAGGGGCGAGCTTTTCTTTATAGGGGAAAGGCGCAAAGACCTGCTTTTTATTAAAAACATAAGAGGCTCTAATTTTGAAGAATCCATTCAGACGGTGCTTACCACCAAGGAGGGAAGGGTGCTTGTGCTTACTGGCAGGACGGGAGTTCTGACTATACAGAACAGGGGCGACCTTTACGAGCTTGAGCTGAGAGTTCTCTGAAGAAGCACCTTAAAGCGATCTCCCATGCTTATGAGCATGGTTTTTAGCCTTGATAGCCTCTCTATGTCCTCAGGCTTTTCGGAAAAACTGAGCTTTTCAAGCTCTTCCATGAAGGCTGGACTGGAAAGCAAAAAGTCCCTCAAAGACATAAGAAAAACCTTTTCCAGTCCAAAATCCCTTCCATATTCCTCAAGCAAGGAAAAATTCACATGGGCTGTTATGTCCGCAGGCTCAGAAAGCTCCAAAGCCTTGCTGTATACCTTATGCCCTCTATAGGCTACCACGGTCCCCTCTGGAAACCTATGAAGCTCCTTTGAAGTGTATCCATAATCTATGACCAGATGGTAGCCCTTAAGAAGGTTTTCAGAAACCTTTTTGAGAAAGTCTATACAGTCAAGGCAGACCTCCACCACCTGCTTGAGGTCTTCATATCCAAGCCTTCTTAGCACATGCCATATGCGGGGCTCACTTATCTCAGCCCACTCTTCAGAGCGGTCTTTTACATAAAGCTCCTTACCTTCCCTTACCACATGCACGGGAAGACAGTCAAAGAACTCATTGGAAAATATGACACCTTCCATGGGAAAAAGCTCCTCACACCAGAAGACCTTTCCTTCGAAATCCTTTAGCCTGTTTCTTTGCAAACTCACAAGGGCTGGGCTAAAGTCGTATATGTAATAGCTGAGCCTTTCAAAAAGCTCCGGCTCTCTTTGCCTGCAGTAGCTAAGGATATCGTAGGCTAAGGCACCGCTTCCACCACCAAGCTCAAGGAAAAGGGGCTTTTCCAAATCCCTTACAAGATGGCAAAGGCTTTCAGCCAGTGCATAGCCAAAGGCTTTGTCCAGCTCAGGTGCTGTAAAAAAGTCCCTTCTGAAGTCTGAGGCGTAATACTCTCTTACTTTTTTTTCAAACCAGTCCCTGAAGCATATCAGCCCGGTGGCCAGGACATACTCCTCCCTGCGATAAAGTGAAGGTGCAGGTGAAAGACGCTTTGACCCGCATCTCTACCCACATTGAAGACAAGCCTGTAGCCCCTGTTTAACTCCTCATCGGGTGCATAACCCAGTTCTTCGCCCAGCCTTCTTGCCACATAAAACATATGTCCCACAAGCTCCCTGTCCTCAGGCTCTATGCTCTGAACGCCCACTATATGCCTTTTGGGAACTATTAGAATATGGATGGGAGCCACAGGGTTGATGTCATGAAAGGCATAAACAAGCTCGTCCTCAAAAGCACTTTTTGAAGGCACCTCCTTTCTGACAATCTTGCAGAAAATGCAATCCTGCATGCAAACCCTCCTTATAAAAAATATTACACCCTTAAACCCTTATTTCTCAACACCCTTAAAACCTCCTGAAAAACCTCCTCTTCAGATACCTCCGCATCTATCACCACTATCCTGTCTTTGTTCTCGTGGGCTATAAGCAGGTAAGCGTCTCTCACCTTTCGCAGATAATCCAAATCTTCAAACCTCGTCCTTTTACCCTTTATCCTATTCAAAGCGGTCTCAAGCTTCACGTTCAAAAGAAAGGTAATGTCTGGCTTTTTGCCTCTTATGGCTATATGGTTTAGTATGCTTACAGTGCCTAAGTTTATCTCCCTTCCGTAGCCCTGATAGGCGGTGGTGGAGTCTATAAAGCGGTCCAGTATGACTATCTTTCCCTCCTTCAGGTCTGGAAAGACTCTGTACCATACAAGATGAGAGCGGGCACTTTCAAAAAGAAACAGCTCGGTGGTGGCGTCCATCTGACTGCTCAAAATAAGCTCCCTTATCTTCTCTGCCAGCTCTGTGGAGCCCGGGTCTCTGTAGAGGGAAGCATTGTATCCGGCTTTTATCAGGTGTTCGTATAGCCTTCTTGCCTGCGTACTTTTGCCTGAGCCATCAATGCCTTCAAAGCTTATCAGCATAACTCCCTCCTTATTCTACTTGATAGGTTTGTCATAAGCTCATAGGGTATGGTGCCCGCAAGTTTTGCAAGGTCTCCAAAGCTCTGCTCCTCACCCACTATGTCCACCCAGTCGCCCACCTTGGCATCCGTGCCTGTGAGGTCCAGCATGGTCATGTCCATGGTGATGTTTCCTATTACGGGCACAGGCTTTCCCCTGTAATAAAGAAAGCCTCTGTTTGAAAGGCTCTTCATGAGCCCGTCCGCATAGCCGAAGGCAACCACGCCCACAAGGGTAGGCTTTGAGGTTATGTAGCTCCTTGAGTAGGAAACAGGATGGTTGGGAGGAAGCTCTTTGACAGAAATGAGCCTTGCCTTTAACGACAAAACCCTTTTTAGCTCCACAGGATAATCTGGTGCAGGCTTTTCCCCATAGAGGGCAAGCCCAACTCTTATATGGGTGGTAAAATCAAGCCTATACAGAAGACCTGCGGAGCTTTCCATATGAATATAAGGAAGCTTTCTTCCATAGCTCATGACTATCCTTCTGAAAGTTTCCACCTGCCTCAGAGAAAACTCCCTGTCTAAAGGGCTCGAAAAGTGGCTGAGTATACCCTCAACCCTTTCATCCTCTATCAGCTCCTCCATAAAGCCAAGCCTTCCCATGCCCGTGTCATACTTTACATGGAAAGTTATGTTCATGCCACGAATAGCCTCAAGATGCTCTCTGTGAGAGACCACGGGCGTTAGCCTGTATTCAAGAAGGTCCTTCTCCTCACCCCTCAGAAGACCACCAAGCACCAGTATCTTTTTACTTATACCCGCAAGCCTTAGCTCTATACCCTCTTCCACGCAAGCCACCGCAAAGGCATGGACGCAGTCAAGTTCTTCCAGCACCCTGCTTACTTCTCTCATACCTACACCGTAAGCATTAGCCTTAACAACGGCTATGATGGGCTTTTTTGAGTATTCATAGAGGCTCAGGGCATTATCTATAAGGGCTTGCCTTTTAATGGTCAGGATAGCTCTGGGCATAGGCAGGTTTTATTATTATACCATGCAGGGCATAGACCTTAAAGAGCTGGAAAGGACCCAGCTTGAGTGTGCAAAAAGGGTGGTTCAGAAAGATGACTTTGAAAAGGCAGAGCTTATAGGTGGCATAGACCTTACTTTTGAGAACATCAAAGAAAACCCCACGAGAGCCTGGGCCTGCCTTGTGGTTATAAGGCTTCCTGACCTGAAAGTGGTTCATAAGCATGTGGTGGAGGGTGTGGTGGATTTTCCATACATACCCACCTTTTTAGCCTTCAGAGAGCTACCTCTCATGCTAAAGCTTGTGGAAAGCTCTCCAGTAAAGCCAGATGTCTATTTTATAGACGGGCAGGGCGTGGCTCACCCAAGAGGCTGTGGCATAGCCAGTCATTTTGGTGTTGAGACAAACTATGTAAGCGTGGGTGTGGCAAAGACGAAGCTTTTTGGCTCTGGCATAGAGCCTGAACAAAAAAGGGGAAGCTATTCCTATTTGACCCACAGGGGGAACATAATCGGTGCCCTTGTGAGAACCAAAGAAGGTGCAGAACCTGTGTATGTGTCTGTAGGACATCGCATAAGCCTTAAAAGTGCCATAGAGCTTGTTCTGAAGACTTCCATTTACCGCATTCCAGAACCCACAAGGCTTGCCCACAACCTGCTACAAAGAGTAAGGAGGGGAAGTGTAAAACCGTAAAAAGTTCGCTATAATAAACCTTATGGACAGGCTTGACAGAATAAAAGAGCTTGTGGAGAAAAAGACGAAAGAGCAAGAGATACTGGCGCAGGTTGGGTTAAAATACTCTCCATGTATTTCCAGGACATAATAATGTCTCTTCATAGCTTCTGGGCGCAGAGGGGCTGTGCCGTCTGGCAACCGTATGATATTGAGACGGGTGCGGGTACCATGAACCCGGCCACTTTCCTTAAAGTCCTTGGGAAAAAGCCCTGGAATGTAGCCTATGTGGAACCCTCAAGAAGACCGAAGGACGGAAGGTATGGGGAGAACCCCAACAGGCTTCAGCATTACTTCCAGTTTCAGGTAATACTGAAACCTGCACCTGATAACCCTCAGGAGATATACCTTGACAGCCTGAGAGCCCTGGGCATAAAGGTAGAAGAGCATGATATAAGGTTTGTGGAGGACGACTGGGAATCACCCACCCTTGGTGCATGGGGTCTGGGCTGGGAGGTATGGCTGGACGGCATGGAAATAACCCAATTTACCTACTTTCAGCAGGCGGGCGGTCTTGACCTTGAGGAGATATCGGTAGAAATAACCTACGGGCTTGAACGTATAGCCATGTACCTGCAGGATGTGGATAGCGTCTTTGACATAAGATGGAACGAGTGGCTCACCTACGGCGATGTTTTTAAGGTTTCCGAATACCAGTGGAGTGTTTATAACTTTGAAAAATCTGACCCAGACATGCTCTTTAAGCTATATGAGACCTACGAGCAGGAAACAAAGAGACTGTTAGAGGAAGGGCTTGTCCTTCCAGCCTATGACTACCTGCTCAAATGCTCCCACACCTTCAACCTGCTTGATGCGAGGGGTGTTATATCCGTTCAGGAGAGGGCAAGGTATATAAGAAGGATGAACCGGCTGGCTCAGGCTGTAGCAAAGCAGTATCTTGAAATACTCTCATGAAGGTTATACCATACGGGGGTGCTAAGACAGTAACGGGTAGCTGTTATTATGTGGAGGTGAGGGATTTAAAGCTTCTTATTGACTGCGGTCTCTTTCAGGGCTTAGAAGAGGAAAAAAACTATAAACCCCTTCCCTTTGACCCAAAGGAGATAGACTACCTCATACTCACCCACGCACACATAGACCACTGCGGTCGCATCCCCCTGCTTGTAAAGGAAGGCTTCAGGGGTAAGGTAATATGCACAGAGCCTACGGAAAAGCTGGCAAGGCTCATGCTCCTGGATGCAAGCAAGGTAATGTATGAGCACTATAAGAATGCCCTCAGGAAGCTACCAAGAACCGGCAAAGTGCCAAATCCACCCCTTTATGAGGAATACGATGTTTTAGAGGCTATGGAGTATTTTAAGATAAGGCTTCCCTACTATCAGGAGATGAACCTTTCAAGGGGTGTGAGCCTTATGTTTAGAGACTCCGGACATATTCTTGGCTCCGCCTTTGTGGAGCTGATGGTTTACGACGAGGATAAAAAGCATAAGAGGGTCATATTTTCAGGAGACCTGGGCAACAAGAGAAAGCCCATCGTAAACGACCCTGATAAGCCTTCTCAGGCGGACTATGTGTTTATGGAAGGCACCTACGGAGACAGAAACCATAAGAGCTTTGAAGAATCAAAGCAGGAGCTACTGGAAGCTATAGAGTATGCTATAGGCAGAGGAGGCAACGTGATAATACCCTCTTACGCTTTAGAGAGGGCTCAGGAGCTTCTTTTTGTCCTAAGAGAGTTTTATGAGGAGGGCAGGCTTCCCAAGTGTGAAATCTTTCTTGACAGCCCCTTAGCCATAAGCATAACAAGGCTTTTTACTTCACACCCCGAATACTATGATAGAGAAACATACCGCATATTCCTTGAAAGGAACCCCTTTGAACTTCCAAACCTTCACTTCACAAAGGAGGTAGAAGAGTCAAAAGCCATAAATTCTATAACCTCTGGAGCCATAATCATAGCCGGCTCTGGCATGCTAAACGGCGGAAGGGTTTTACACCACCTTAAACATAATCTCTGGAGGGAAGAATGTGCCTTGGTCTTTGTAGGCTTCCAGCCAGCGGGAACCTTAGGTAGAAGAATCATAGAAGGTGCTGAAAGCATAAAGATATTTGGAGAGGACATAGCGGTAAGGGCAAAGGTTTATACGATTAATGGCTTTTCATCACACGCAGACCAGAGCGGGCTGTTAGAATGGCTATCCTTTACAGGAAAGCCAGAGAGGGTTTTCTTGGTACACGGAGAGGAGGAAAAACTGCAGGTGCTTTCTAAAGCGGTGCAGGAAAACCTTGGTTTTAAGACACATATACCCGGCTTTGGAGAGGTTCTGGAGCTTTAGTCTAAAACATTTACGCTTACTATGGCTCTGTGTATGTTTCTGAGCCTGTGGCTTTCAAGGAGGTTCTTCTTTATGGCTTTTATCCACCATTCGGAACCTGTTTCACTCTTCAATTTGTAGACCGCATGATACAACACGGGTTCGTTTCCTTCCATACCGCCGTATATCATCACATGACCCTTGAAAAATATCAGGGTCTGAAAGGGAGGAAGCCCTCTCAAAGTTTCCTTAAGCTCCTCATAGCTCTTAAAGCTCGTCGCCACCACCCTACCCACCTGAGCCTGCTGTGAGGAATTTCTTGGAAGCTCAAGACCAAAGACCGCATAAAGGTCCTTTACTAAGGCAGAGCAGTCCCACTTGCCACCCCACCTGTATGGACTTCCCAGAAGGCTATCCAGTATATGCTTTGCTCTATCTGGAGAAAATTTTAGAAAGCCCTCATGAAAACCCTCATCAAGGCTAACCCACCTCCTGCTTCCATCTGGAAGAAGGACAAGATACCTGTTTTTGTCCTTTTCCAAATAAGGCACTCTTGAGCCAAGGTAAAACCACACTCCGCCGATCTTAAGACTGCCCTTCACCACCACCAGAAAAGGAAGGCTCAGTATATGTTTTAATTCTTCCCTGCTCGCCATGTGCAGGCTAACACACTCAACCCATCCCCTCATGTAAGGGGCATGCACATAACACCATCTTTTATCCTTTGAACGGTGGAGCAAAACCACCGGAGTAAAGGCATCAAGCATCGTATACTGGTTATAGTCTATATCCTTATCCCCCTTGTGTATAACAACCCTTGTGGGGTATAGCTTCATGTCCGTGGGCTTTTTTGTCCAGCCAAAGGAAACCTCTACCTTTGGAGGCACTTCGGAGAGGTTCATGTTTTCATGAAGGCTTTTCATATGCTCCTTCTTTAGCTCCTCATCGCCATAAAAGAGCCTTCCTGAGGGCAAGCTATCCTCTGTAAGCCAGAGCTTTAAAAGCTCCCCCTGAATGTAGTCAGGAAACTCTTCAATCTTCTTCATGTACTCAATGGCTTCGTAAGCTTGCCTGTTTATGGCGGATACATTCAGGGCAAGGGCTATTACAGGTATGAGTAAAAGGGACAGCAGGCTCATGCCTTTATACTTAAACCCTTTTTAAAAACCTCTTCAAACCAGCCAAAGCATATGCGATAGTTTTCTTCAAGCCTTGGCTTTAGCTCCTCTAAAAAGTCCCTAAGAAGGATAAGCTCCTCTTTACTCATGCCCGGAAGCTCCTCTAAAAGACTTTCCAGCTCCCTATGAAGAAGCTCTGGCTTGAAGGGGTCAAGGGCTAACCTGCCTATCTTTTCTAACCTGTCTTCTAACTTCACAGAAGAAGATTATACTTTATTAAAAAGATGAGGATAGCTTTACCTGTTCTCCTATTGTTCACCATTTCCTTCTCTCAGGAAAAGCTCTTTTACCTTATGGGCACCTATGCCCTCCTTGAGCTTTCAGGTAAAGAATATGATGCCTACAGGTATATGAGGTCTTTGGAAGAAAAACTATCAGACTACATGGAAAGCTCAGAAGTATCAAGGATAAATGCATTTGCTGGCAGGGGTTGTGTGGAGGTTTCAGAGGAGACCCTTCAGGTGGTCAAAAGGTCCTTAGAAGTGGCGAGGCTTACAGGGGGTGCCTTTGACCCCACGGTTGGCAGTTATACGATAAACTACAAAAGAAAAAGGCTTCTTGACCCAGAGAAGGCTAAGGCTCTGATAGACTACAGAAGGGTGAGGATTGAGGGAAACAAGGTATGCCTTGAGGAAAAAGGGATGGCTCTTGACCTTGGGGGTATAGGCAAGGGCTATGCGGTGCAGAAGGCTTATGAATACATAAACACGGATAGGGGCTTTATATCCATCGCAGGAGACCTTAAGGTATGGGGACACAAAAGGCTTCTGGCTGTCTTTAACCCTATTAATAATAGTCTTTTGGTGGAAGGCTACAATGCAAGGGATATGTGCCTTTCTACAGGAGGCAACTACTTCAGACAGCACATCATAGGAAAGGAAAACAGCCTTCTGCAGGCTACGGTAGCCCACACGGACTGCACCCTCTCAGACGCTATAGAGACAGCCCTATTAGCCATGGGGGACCGGGAAAGGGAAGAGTTTTTAAAGGCTAATTCAGACATTGGCGTGCTTTTGCTATACAGGGACGGTAGCCTCTACATAAACAGGGCTTTCATGGAATTCTTTGAAGGTCTTAAAATATACCGTTAAGGCTTCTTCTTAACTATCAGAGAAGCCACCACAGAAAGGAATATGGCACTGCCTATCAAAAGCAAAGAAACCTCCACCGGTATCTTGTAGAATTCAGAAACCAGCATCTTGACACCGATAAAGCCCAGTATAAAGGAAAGACCGTAGTGCAGGTAATGGAAAAGGGGCAGGACGCCCGCCGCAGCAAAGTAAAGAGACCTCAGACCCAGTATGGCGAAGATGTTGGAGGTATATACAACAAAGGGGTCCTTTGATATGGCAAGTATGGCAGGCACCGAGTCTATGGCAAACATGATGTCGGAAGATTCTACAAAAAGCAGTGCCAGAAACATGGGCGTGGCATATAACCTTTTGCCTTCCCTTATGAAGAACCTGCCATCTGCATTATGGGGCTTCATTGGTAAGAGCCTTCTGGCTATCTTATAGATAAGCGTGTCTTCTGGATGAATCTCCTTTTCTTCCGTAGTTAACAACTTTATGGCGGAAACTATCAGTATTATCCCAAAGATATAGACAACCCAGTGAAAGTGCTTTATCAGCTCAAGACCCGCAAAGATGAAGATGGCTCTGAAGACTATGGCGCCAAAAACACCCCAGAAGAGGACCTTGTGCCTGTATTCTTCCGGAACCTTAAAGTAGGAAAATATGAGGATAAAAACAAATATATTGTCAAGGCTGAGAGACTTCTCTAAGAGATAGCCCGTCAGGTACTCTAAGGTCCTGTCATAGCCTCTCGTATAATAAACAAAGCCTGCAAAGGCAAAACCTAAGGCAATCCAGAAGGCGGAAAGCAAAAGGGCTTCCTTTATGGATATCTTATGGGGGTGTCTGTGAAAGACAAAAAGGTCAAGAAAGAGGGCAAGCACCACCACAGCTCCAAAAACCAGCCATCCATAGTCCATGAGTATTATTATCCCAGATTCTTCTTTATAAAGTCTATGACCCTGACCGGCAGAGGGTCCTGACCGTAGATTTCAGCCAGATACAGGCTCACCCAGTCCCCAAGATAAGCAAGATAAAGAAGCCTTTCAAAAAGGCTTTCACCCCTTCCTTCAAAGACCCTCAGAAGAAGACCAAGCTCCTTGAAAACCTCCTGAGTGATATGCACCCTCTTGATAACCCTTGGATGGTCTTCTGGGTCGTAAAGTAGCACGAAGCTGCAGAGGTTCCTTATAGACGGGTTGTCAAGTCCTACCACCTCGTTGTGGTGCATTTCAGGAAGGAAGGCGTTGTAGCACAGGGTTTTTGAGTTTTCGTTTATCTGGGTCTTCCACCTGAAGGCTACAGGCTCTGTGAGGGGCGTGCCATAGACCACTGGCAGGTAGGTAAAGAGAGAGCTGGCTACTTCCCTTGCCCTTTGTTTTATCTCCTCCCTGTGTTTCTCCAAATTCCTCCTTATGCCCTGAATTTCCTCCCTCATGCCAAAAAGGCTCAAAAGGACTGAAAGCATAAAGCCCATGGCATATCTTGGAGGATAGCCCTCAGGAAGAGGCAAATGGGTCAGACCCTTCTCCTCTGCCAGCTCCTTTAGCCTTCCTCCAGAGCTTATACAAACAGCCTTTGCTTTTCTCTTCAAAGCCTCCTCAAGGATGCTTATGGTTTCCTCCGTGTTTCCGCTGTAGCTGGTGCATACTACAAGCCAGTTTTCTTTCACACAGGCTGGAAGGCTATAACCCCTGATGGAAAAGACAGGCTGTTCCACTCCCTTCTTCTCAAGCATGAGCTTTGCAAAGTCCCCCACAATGCCAGAACCGCCCATACCGCTAAAGACTACACCTTCAAAGTCAGCCACGCAGAGCTTTTTGCACTCTACAGGCTCAAATTGAGATAAAAAACCCTCAAGCATCTCGTGGGCTTTCATGATGCCTCTCCTCTTAGCCCTTCAAAAGCCTATTATAACCTGAGTACCACCCATAGTTTTTAATTTTGGCTCATGCCTCAGAAGATTTATGGAAAAGTTCAGGTTGTCATATAGGGTTATGGAATAGTTATCCCAGAAGACACAGGTACCTGCAAGGCAGAAATATCCTCCGCTTGTAGGTGCTATCTGCTCTGCGATAAGGAGGGTATAATTGCCCATGTTAGATTTAGCCGTATCCTCCGCTCTTACCACCACCTTTATGTCAGGCATGAGGGGTTTGATGGAGGCACTGCAGGCAAGCATAATTTTACTGACATCCACCTCGTTCTTTTCGTTCCTGTTATACCTTCTTATCTTGGAGGTGACCACAAAGTAGGGGTCTGAGTTGTGGTTGTTTGTCTCATCTGTCACCTCATCCGGGTTTAGCTCCATGCCAAACCTTCTTGCAAGGGTGTTGCAGGTATCCGCAATGTGGTCCTCGTTCTTGTAGTAGCCCAAAAGTATCACCTTTTTCCCCTCCTCCCACACCCACCTTTCCACCTCCTGAGCCTCCTTTTCTGTGAAGGGTATTTCAGGGTAGTTAAAGACTATGGTGTCATACTCAGAGAGCTTGCCCCACTGGCTTACCTCCTCCACAACAAGCCCCCTCTTTTCTGCCTCCTTCTGGAGTATGGAAAAGTAGTAATAATCCGTTATGGTAAATTCCTGATGGGTTATGCTCCAGGCTACTCTTGTCTTCATGGCTTAAAAATTATACTACACAGCATGTATAAAATTAGCCCTACCAAACACCAGACCTCTCGTAAGCCCTGCTCTTCCTAAAACCGTAGGCAAAGTAGATAACAAATCCGAGCAAGTTCCAAACAACAAACCTTATCCATGTTTCTTTTGGAAGACCACTCATTATAAAAAGTAGAAGGAACAGGTTTATAGGAAGAAGAATTTTTGCATAAGGTACTCTAAAGGTAGGCACCGCATCATTCCTGATGCGAAGGAGTATAACACTTACGCCCACCATAAAATATGCAAAAAGTGTTCCTATATTAACAAGCTCCGCAAGGACTTTTAGAGGTATAAAACCTGCCAGTAATGAGAGAAAAAGACCACCCAGAAGGGTGGATATGTAAGGCGTTTTAAATTTAGGATGTATGGCTGAAAGACTTTCAGGTAGGAGACCATCTCTTGATAAGGCGTATATTATCCTCGTAAATCCAAGTCCCATTACGAGCATAACGCTCGTTATAGTTATAACAGCTCCTGTAGCTATGAGATTGGCAACTGCATTATTTCCAACCTTTAGCATAGCAAAGGCTAAAGCGTCAGGCACGTTAAGTTCTTTGTAGCTCACCATACCCACAAGCACAAAGCTTACAGACATGTATAGCAAAGTGCTTACTCCTAAGGACAGGATAAGACCAAGAGGCACATTCCTTGTAGGGTTTTTTGTTTCCTCCGCAACGGTTGATACGGCATCAAAGCCAAGATAGGCAAAGATGATAAGAGCTGTCGCATGCCAAACGCCAGAAAGTCCAAAAGGCAGGAAGTTTTCAAGATTTTTAAAGTCTATATACTTCACGCCAAAGAATAGAAAAATCAATAAGGTGAGGATTTTTAAAACTACTATTATCGTATTTACCGTAGCACTTTCCTTTACACCGATTGTTAGCAATATAAATACGGCAAGGACGCCAAGCAGGGCAAACAGGTCCACCACCGTACCCTTTGAAGGGTCATAGGCACCTGTCAGGAAATGTGGCAGAGTAAAGCCAAAATTTTGCTCAAGAAAGGTGCGTAAATATCCTGACCATCCAGTAGCAACCGCTGCAGTGGCAACGCCATACTCAACAAGCAGGTTCCATCCTACAAGCCATGCGATGATTTCACCTATAGTTGCGTAAGTATAGCTGTACGCACTTCCCGATATGGGATATGCGGAGCTAAGCTCCGCATAAACTAAGGCACTTATACCTATAGCAACCGCACCCAGAAGAAAGGAAAGGACAATGCCTGGACCTGCATAAAGTGCAGCCGCCTGTCCTGTTATAACAAATATACCCGCACCTATTATAGCCCCTATACCCAAAAAGGTCAGGTCAAGAAGACCGAGCTTTCTTGGAAACCTACCCTCATCAACCGCATAACATTTTTTTCTGAAGACTTCCCTCCAAAACATACTTTGAATATTATACAACTTACACCTATTAATCAGGTTTTAAAAAGGCGGTGTGTATGGTTTTCCTGCCTGCTTTAAACTCCACCACAGCCCTTGAATCTTCCAAAGCAAGCACCACACCCTCTCCGAAAAGCTCATGCCTGACCCTGTCTCCCACCTTTATTCTGTATGGGCTTTTTAGCTCTGGCATGTAGCTGGTCTTTTTCCTCTCAAAGGCTGAGAGGTCTAAATACTTTTTAGGAATGTAAGATAGAAACCTGCTGGGCTTTGAAGAGCTTTTTGTGTAGGTCATGAAAAGTAAGTCCTTAGCCCTTGTGATGGCTACATAGAAAAGCCTTAGCTCCTCTTCCAGCTCCTCCTGAGAATGCGTAGCCTTTTCATGGGGCAGAATTCCTTCCTCAAGTCTTGGAAGAAATACCACATCAAACTCAAGCCCCTTGCTGGCATGTATGGTCATGAAAGAAACCGCACCCTCTACCTCTTCCTCTTCCTGCATAAAGCCCAGCTCCTCAAAAACCTCCCCTAAGCTATAGCCCTCTTCCTGTCTCTGCCTTAAGAACTTTATAAGCTCCTTTACGCTCTCCTGCCTTTCCTGAGGGTCCTTGTAGGCACCTTCAAGGTAGCCATAAAAGTCTATATGCTGGAGGAACTCCTCAAAGGCTACCGCATAGCCTGAAAGGTTTTTGTAGAGCCTTGAAAGCTTCTGAAGAAAAGCGTATAGCTCCTGAGCCTTTGAGGCGGGCAGGCTCTTCAGAGCCAGCTTTGAACCAAGAAGGCAATCTCCCTTTCCCAGCTCTCTTATCAGCTCTACGCTCCTGTCTCCCAAGCCTTTTGTGGCAATCTTTACAGCCCTTGAAAAGCTAAGCCAGTCAAAGGGGTTGTATAAGACCCTTAAGAAGCTAAGGGCGTCTTTCACCTCCGCCCTTTCAAAAAACCTCACCGCACCCACCACCCTGTAGGGAACTTTCAGGTTAAAAAAGGCTCTTTCAAAGGTTTCTGTAATGTAGCCCACCCTGAAAAGAACTGCCATCTGCGAGGGCTTGTAGTGGCTGAGCAGTTCCTTTACCTTCTGAGCTACCCATACAGCTTCTTCTTCCTCCTTATCAAACCTCCTCACATAGGGCTTTTCCTCTCCAGACCTTACGGGCTTTAGCTCTGGAATAAGCTCCCTCCAGCCTGCCTTTGATTCCTGAAGGACTGCATTAGCCACATATAATATGTAGGGCTTTGAGCGGTAGTTATACTCAAGCTTTATGATATCGGGGCTGAAGTCCTCTTTGAACCTGAGGATGTTGTCCGGTCTTGCATACCTCCACTCGTATATGCACTGGTTTGGGTCTCCAACCACGCATATGTTCTGTCCTGCAAGAAGCTTTAAAACCTCATACTGAACCGTGTTGGTATCCTGAAATTCATCCACCAGTATAAAATCAAACTTGCCTCTTACAGGCTCCGGGTTCTCCACCAAAAGCCTGTGAAGATAGTGCATTAGCGTGCTAAAGTCCATGAGGTTGTTCTCTCTTAAAAGCCTAAGATACTCCTGAAGGGCTTCCTCCAAGGAACCTTCTTCTTCCAAGTCTTCAAGCCTCTTTGATGCGTAGCTTTTCAGAGCTTCATGGGGCACGCCCCTTAGCTGGGCTACCTTCTTAAGAAGCCTTTCCTTATCCCTTTCGTCAAGAAGGCTGAAGTTAGGTTTTATGCCTATGCTAAGACCCTTCTCCTTTAAAAGCCTGAGGGCTACCGAGTGGAAGGTGCCAGCCCAGGCAAGCTCCACGCCCACCACCCTTCTTACCCTTTCCTTTATCTCTCTTCCTGCCTTGTTGGTAAAGGTTATGGCAAGTATCCTGTCAGGCTCTATGTGTTTTTCTTTTATGAGAAACTCCACCTTGTGAGCTAAGGTCTTTGTCTTTCCAGAGCCAGCCCCTGCCACCACAAGCAGTGGCTTTCCAAAGTGCCTTACAGCCCTTTCCTGAGAGGGGTTTAGCCTCTCCACTCAGATTATTTCAAGCTGGGAAAAGATAAAGGGTATTTCGTAGCTGGCGGATTCAGGCGAGTCAGAGGCATGGACCGCATTTTTGCCCTTGTCGGTGCCAAAAAGGGCTCTTATGGAGGTGGGGGCTGTCTTTCTTGCTTCGTTGCTGTCTGTGGGACCTATAATTTCTCTTACCCTCCTTATGGCATCTGGTCCCTCTAAGACCATAGCCACTACAGGACCAGAGGTCATAAACTCTACCAGCTCACCAAAGAAGGGTCTTTCTCTGTGAACCGCATAAAAGCCTTCCGCCTGCTCACGGGTGAATTTAAAGAGCTTTAAAGCTTTGATTTGAAAGCCTTCGGATATAAACCTGTCAATTATCTTGCCGGTGGCTCCCTTCTCAAAGGCATCGGGCTTAATTATCACTAAGGTCCTTTCCATCTTTAGCCTCCTCTATTCTCCTTCAAAGGATTGTAGTTCTTCCATAAGAGACTTTATCTGATGCATAACCGCACCAAGAAGGCTTTCCAAGGAGGAATTCCAGTAGGCTTCGTTAAAAACAAGCTCCTTTGAGGGTCCCTCCTCATCACCTTCAAGGTGTGTGATGACCACCGTAGGATACTCCACGCTATCCTCTTCTGGAAGAAGCACCTCCACATCTACCTCTGGAGGAATAGCCATAGACTTTATCCTTCTTGCCAGCTCTATAAACTTTTCCCTTGGATATTCCATGTTAGCTCCTTGTCAGGACTTCAAGGCTTCTCCTTATGGAGGCGTCAATCACAAGGCTTGACGTCTTTAAAAGAAAGCCTCCTATGAGGCTTGGGTCTTCTATCACCTCAAACTCATAGTCCCTCCCTGTAAGCCTTTTTATGGCGGATTTTATCTTCTCCAGTTCCTCATCGCTTACACTTCTTGCCAGCACAAGCAGTGCCTTGCTGACCCTCAAAAGCTTTTCCACCTCATGCTCATAAACCCTCTTTACCTCACCCAGAAGTGGCACCGCGTTCAGCTCAATCACGTAGCTTAAAACCCTATCCACCTCTTCCCCAAGCTTTAGCCTTTCCCTGAGGGTTTTCAAAAAGCCAAGCTTGACTGAGTTGTCTATGGTAGGGTTTAGCATAAAGCCTCTAAAGTCCTTTTCCCTTCTGTACAGGCTGTATATTAAGCCAAGAAGGTCTGACAGGGCTGTCAGCCTTTCCCTCTCCTTTGGCACTGCCTCTAAGAAAAGCTTTGCCAGCTTTCTTATAAGCTCGGGTCTTGCGGTCATCTTTGCTCCTCCAGCCTTCTTAGAACCCTGTTTATGTATGCCCTCTGAACCTCTTCCTTCTTAAACTCCTCCGCAAGAACCTGCCTTGCCAAGAAAACAGCCCTTTCCGCACCGTAGCGCACCAGCTCTTCCTTTGCCTTTTTCAGCTCTATTTCAATAACCTCTTTCGCCTTCTCCCTTATTCTCTGAGCCATTTCATGAGCCTTTTTCTCTTCCTCTTCCTTCACAGCCTTAGCCGTCTCCTGCGCAAGCTTTAACTGCTCCTCATACCTTCTTTTGGCATCTCTAAGGCTTTCTTCCGCTTTTTTTAGCTCCTCCTTAGCTTCTCTCAGCTCCCTTTCAGAGCTTAGAAGTCTTTCTGTAAGACCCTGAAAGTATCTTGAAAAGGCTTCCGAGATGGGCTTTCTGCCAAAGTAATAGACTATGCCCAGAAAAGCGAGGATGTTTATTCCCTTCCATATCAGCTCCAAAGCATGGTGTCCTTCGCTCATGCTGCTTCCTCCAGCACTTTCTTTGCTATTAGCTCCGCCACCTCTTTTACCTTCTCTTCCAGCTTCTTCTTCTCCTCCTCAAGGCTTCTTCTTATCTCTTCTACCGCCCTGCTTATTTCCTCCTGCGTCTGGGCTTCCACCTGCGCAAGAAGCTCAGCCTTCAGCTTTTCTGCAGACCTTTTTGCCTCTTCAAGTATCCTGTTTGCCTCCTGCCTTCCCTTTTCAATGGTTTCCCTTGCACTGTCAAAGAGCTTGTTAGCCTCCTCCTTTAGCCTTAAGGCTTCCTCCAAGTTCTTCTGCGTTATGGCTTCTCTTTCTTCTATCACCCTGCTGTAGGGGGCTGTCAGAAGACTTCTGACAAGGGCTACAAATATGAGGAAAAGTATAGCCTGCACGAAGAGGGTGACGTTTGGATACATAGCCTGCTGTATGTCCATCTTTCGCCTCCATGGATATTATAGCACATATTCCAGCCTCTGTCTGAACTCTTCCTGCTTGCCCCTGTTCCATCTTTGCACTGGTCTATAGTAGCCCACCACCCTTGAATAAACCTCAGCAGGCTTCCCACATTCCGGGCAGTAAAAATGTTCGCCTTTTATGTAGCCATGTTCCTCACATACAGAAAAGGTGGGCGTTATAGTCAGGTAAGGTATGGGATAGCTTTCAAAGACGGTTTTTATAAACCTTGCGACCGCGAACTCTTCTGGAGACTCCTGAAGGAAAAAGTGTATTACCGTACCACCCGTATATAGAACCTGCAGGTCCTTTTGATGTTCAAGCACCTCAAAGGGGTCATCCGTGTAGTTTACGGGTAAATGGGTGGAGTTCGTATAGTAAGGCTCCCTTTCTCCTGCGGTTATTATATCTGGGAACTTAGCCTTGTCTATCCTTGCAAGCCTGTAGGAGGTGCCTTCCGCAGGCGTTGCCTCAAGGTTGTAAAGGTGTCCTGTCTCCTCCTGAAAGTCTGAAAGCCTTTCCCTCATGAACCTGAGAACCCTTATTGCAAAGTCTTTACCCTCAGGCTCCGCAATTGAAACACCAAGCAGGTTAAGGCATGCCTCGTTCATACCCACAAGACCTATGGTTGAGAAGAAGGTGTCAAAAGAGTCAAGGTATTCCCTTGAGTAAGGCATAAGCCCCTTTTTGAGGTTCCTCTCTATTACCTTCCTTTTTATCTCAAGGCTGTCTTTGGCAAGCACCATAAGCTCATGAAGCCTTTCAAAGAACTCTTCTTCAGACTTTGACAGGTAAGCTATCCTCGGCATGTTTATGGTAACCACGCCTATGGAGCCTGTCTTGTCTGCACTTCCAAAGAGGCCACCCATTCTATTCCTCAGTTCTCTAAGGTCAAGCTGTAGCCTGCAGCACATACTCCTTATATCCCCCGGCTTTAATGTGCTGGAGATAAAGTTTTGGAAGTAAGGTATGCCATACTTTGCGGTCATCTTCCACAGAAGCCTTGCCCTTTCCGAGTCCCAGTCAAAATCCTTTGTGATGTTGTAGGTGGGTATGGGGAAGGAAAAGACCCTGCCCTCGTAGTCCCCTTCCATCATCACCTCCATAAAGGCTCTGTTTATCATATCCATCTCCTTCTGAAAGTCCCCATAACAGCCCATATCCGGTCTTTCTTTACCACCCACTATTACAGGTCTATCCTTCATGTCCTCAGGTACCACCCAGTCAAAGGTAAAGTTTATAAAGGGCGCCTGACTGCCCCACCTTGAAGGCACGTTTAAAGAAAACACCAACTGTTGTATAAGCTGTTTTACCTCCCCGTAGCTAAGGCGGTCCACCCTTACGAAGGGAGCGAGGTATGTATCCACCGAGTTGAGAGCCTGAGCACCCGCAAACTCCATCTGCGTACATCCAAGAAAGTTCACCATTTGACCCAGTAGTGAGGAAAGATGCTTTGCCGGACCGGCGGATACCTTTCCATAACCTCCCCTAAAGCCCTTCCTCAAAAGGTCCTCTAAAGACCAGCCTGCACAGTATCCCACTATACCGTGAGAGAGGTCGTGTATGTGAAAATCCCCATCCCTGTGGGCTTTTGCAATTCTTTCAGGATATACATGAGTAAGCGTATAGTGGGCTATTAAAGTTCCCGCAGTGTGGAGCATAAGCCCTGAAAAGGAGTAGCTGGCGTTGGCATTTTCCTGAACCCTCCAGTCCTGCTGGTATATGTATTCCTGCACTACCTTCTCCGCATCCACTATTGCCCTTGATAAGTCCCTTAGCTCCTCTCTCTTTTTCCTGTAAAGGATGTATGCCTTTGCAGGCTTGGCAAAGCCGTGAAGTATTAAGGTTTCTTCCACAAGGTCCTGCACTTCCTCCACATGAACCTCCCCCTTCTTAAGCTCAACCACCTTGCTTATCACATCCTCCACAAGCTCTTCAAGCAGGCTCTGGTCAAAGGGCTCTTCCACCGCTTTGAAAGCCTTTGATATAGCCCTCTCTATCCTTGAGCGGTCAAAGGGAACTACAGAACCATCCCTCTTTACAATTTTTGGCAGGCTTCCCTCTGCAATTCTCATGTTTTTTTCAAGCTTAAGGTTCAGCATGTGAGCACCTCCTAAGATTTATTGATTTTTAAATCATAAAACTTTTATCTCATTAAGCAACAGCGGAAAATCTTGAGGATACTTGTTCAGGGCTCTTTGCCTTTAAGAGGGGGCGTTTCCGAGGATTTTATCCATGGAAAACCAGCCCAGATATTCCTTTAATCTCACCACTTTGCCCACCACCATAACAGCAGGGGGTTTCACCTCAGGCGGGTTCTCAGAAAGCTCCTTAAGGCTTGTAATAACTACCTTCTGCTCCTCTGTTGTCCCCCTCTCTATGAAGGCTACGGGTTCTTTCGGCTCTCTCCCCACGCTTATTAACCTCTTTGCTATCTCCTGCCTGTTTGAAACTGCCATCAAAAAGACAAGGGTGTTTATCCCCTTCAGGCTCTCCCAGTCTATGCTTGAACTTCCTTTCTTTGGGTCTTCATGCCCGGTTATGACAGCAAAGGAAGAAGATATGCCTCTAAAGGTCAAAGGAATGCCTGCATAGGCTGGCACCGCTATGGCTGAGCTTATACCCGGCACCACTTCAAACTCTATGCCATGCTGTGCTAAAAAGAGGGCTTCCTCTCCACCCCTTCCAAAGACGAAGGGGTCTCCACCTTTTAGCCTTACCACTACCTCTTTGCTATACGCATACTCAAGCAAAAGCTCGTTTATCCTCTCCTGCTCTATGAAATGTTTTCCATCCTCTTTTCCCACATAGACAAGCTCGCAGTCAGGCTTTGCAAGTAAAAGCACTTCTGGGTTTACGAGCCTGTCGTATAGGATAACATCTGCAGACCTTATGAGCCTGTAGGCTTTAAGTGTTAAAAGCTCCAAGTCTCCAGGTCCTGCCCCTACGAGATAGACCTTACCCATGGCTCACCTCCTCACTTTATGAGAAAAACCCCGGAGGGGTTTGGCACGCTCACTTCCTCAAGAATTTCTAAACCCGGCACCTTTAAAGCCCTTAGCTTAGAGTCAAAATATGAAGATACATAAAGCTTTGAGCCATCTAAAGAAAACCTCATATGCATCACCCTTCTACCTACAGTCTTCTGAGCCATAACCTTTAGCTCTTCTGCATCCACAAAGGCTATGTGGTCTTCCATATCTGAACTGAAATTCACCGCCACGTACCCACCCTTAGGATTTGCCACTGCAAAGACAGGAAGACCGGGAAGCTCTACATAACCAAGCACCTCAAAACTTTTTAGACTAACCACATACAGCTTTTTTTCACCTACCGCAGGTATAAAAGCCCTATCGCCCACCACACCCCATGTGCCAAAGTGAGGTATTTTAAAGACCACATCCTTGCCTTGAGAACTAAAGGAGACCCTTCTGTATTCCTCCTTTTCTATGTCAAGAAGACCAATGCCCCCCTCTTTAAAAAAGCCAACCACATAGAGATTTCCCTTCAGAAAGGCATCAAAGGGCATGCTTCCAACCCTTTCAAAAACCTTAACCCTTTCACCCTTTACAAGCCATATCTCATCCTTGTCCATAAGAGAAAAGACAAAACCTCCCTTAAAGCCTTTTATACCTACATTCCTTGAACCTGTCTCATACCTTCTTACCACCTGAAGGTCTTCATTAAGCACCACCACATCCCTCGGCTCATAGTTGGCTACCACTATGTGCTCGTCGGTGAAGTCTATACCTATGGTGCTTTCACCCACCCTTATCCTTTTTACGAGCCTGTCCTCCTGTATGTCTATTTGGGAAAGATATCCGTCCCTGCTTATCAAATAAGCCCTGCCCCTCCATAGCTTCAGCGTAGCATGGTTCAAATTACCAAGCCCTGTGATTTCCTTCTTAAGCCTTCCATCTTCCACCACTGCCAGCGCACCCCTCTCCCTTTCCACCACGTAGAGTTTCTCAGCAAAGACAATGAAGGGTATAAATAGTAGCCACATTAGAGATAACATGCCGGGTCCTCCTCCCTGTAGTCTCCAAAAACCGCATAAGCCCTTGCCCTTGAGTTGCCATTGCATATATCTATGAAGGCACAGCTCCCGCACCTGCCCCTTAGCCGTCTCGGTCTCTGCCTGAGAAAGCTTAAAAGCCCGTTTCCTTCCCATATTCTCTGAAGCTCGTCCTGTCTGACGTTGCCAAGGCTATGGTTGAAGAAGGGGTCAGGCTTTACATTGCCCCTGTAGTCTATGTTCATGAGCCTTATGCCCGCCTGATTCCCTCCCCATAGCAGTAGCCTCTCGTAAAGCCTCGCAGAAAGGTCAGGATACCTCTTTGAAAACTCTCTGTATAGAAGCACTGCGTCCGCTTCGTTGTTGCCCGTTACCACATCAATAGCCTTTCCCCTTTCCACAAACTCAAAGGACTTTTCAATAATGAAGCTCACCCATTTTTTATACTCTTCCCTTTCAAGGTCTGAAAGCCTTCTGCCCCTGCCAGAATATACAAGATGTGAAATGTAAAGCTTTGGCACTCCTTCCCTTTCCACAAGTTCAAATATAAAAGGAAGACTTTTTGCGGTGGCGGGCGTTAGGGTAAACCTCAGCCCCACCCTTATGCCCTCATCAAGGCAAGCCCTTATAGCCCTTAAAGATTCTTCAAAGGCACCCCTTCTGCCTCTAAAAAGGTCATGTACCTCAGGCTCCCCGTCTATGCTAATACCCACATAGTCAAAGACATCCTTGATTTCTCTTATATACTCCTTTACCAGAAGTCCATTGGTGGAAAGGTAGGTTTTAATACCTGTGCCTTTCAGGAGCCTTGCAATTTTGAAAATGTCCTCCCGCAGGAGCGGCTCACCCCCAGAGAGTATGGCAAACCTTACCCCCACGGAAGGCAATCTATGCACAAGGCTCACCACCTCCTCATGTGTAAGCTCCCCTTCCTCCCTTTTGCCTGCGGAAGAGTAGCAGTGTTTACAGGATAGGTTGCAGGCCTTTGTGAGGTTCCATATAAGAATGACACCCTCAAAGGCTCCTGGCTTCCTGCCCTCAAGGGTATCCCTTATGTATTCTGTTATCCTAAGCATGGTTCATCTCCACCACCACCTCGCATATATGGTCTCCGCTGGCGTTGCATTTGCTCTCATAAGTCCTTACCCTCCTCTTTACATGGCTTTCCACTATACCCGCCACAAAACCAGCCTCAAAGTGGCATATGCGTTTTCCTATGTCTGGCATGCCAGAGCAGGTTATGCACTCGTCAAGAGCCACCACAAGCCTCTCTTCTGTAAGTTCCACCGGCACAAGAAGACCTATCTTTGCATCCTTCACAAAATCCACAACCTTACCAAGGTAAGCCTCCAGGCTCTCATCCTTCAGCATAGCCCCAACCTCTTTCCCCAGCTCTCTTCCTGCCTTCTGGATAAGGGTGGAAGCCCCCTTATCTCCAACTATCTCTTCAAGGTATATGCCTGTAAAGACCCTGAAGGCTCTGAACACGAGCAGCGGCACCTCTTCACCAAGCTGTGGTCTTCTCACCTGAGATATGACCTCAATCCATCCAGCCATCTTTAAGCGCCTCCATGAAATTTATAAGAGCTTTAAGCTCCTCCTCTTTAAGCTCCACCTTTGGCATGGCGTTCCTGCTATAACCCAGGAGTCTGTAGGTGTTTTGAGGGTCAAGCACTTGAGCCATTATAAGAGCCTTTTCTCTCCTTTGAGCGGACCACCTGAGGGGTGGTCCAAAGGCGGGCTTTGTGGTGTGATGACAGCCCCAGCACTTTTCCATAAAGACTTGATAGCCAAGCCCCGCAGCTTCAAGTCTTCTTGACTTGTTTATGTAGTTGTATTTACCTGCAGGAAAGCTTGCGGGAAGCTCTCCAATCTTCTTAAGGCTCACGCCATCGTAAAGCACAAGAGCCCCCTCCTTCTCATAGAGGCTCACATAGGCTATCCTTCCGTCTCCAGTAAACTCTGCGTGGGTTGCCCTCTTTCCCTCATAGGGTGTTATCTCAAACACATCAAGAGTTCTCTTATCTACAAGAATGAGGCTGTCTGAGGACGTATCCACCCACAGATAGGGGTTTTTGTAGTTGCTTCTTGCAAGGAAGCCTTCACCCCTTAAGGGTATATCCTTCACATGCTCCCAGCTGTAAGCCTTCCATATGGAAAGGACTGGCTTTTTAAGAAGGGGCGTGGCAAAGTAAAAGTTCCCCTTTGAATACCAGAAGCTAACAGAAGCTAAGTGAGGAAGGCCTCCGGCTTTTATCTCCTTAACAAGCCTTAAATTATCAAGAGAGTAAATCCTCAGGCTATCTTTGGAGCTTGCTATGAGATATTCCTCAAGGGGGTCTATGGTAAAGTCCTCAAGAGGTGTGTCTATGCTCCTGTATTCCAAAGACATGTCTAAAGGGTTGAAAAAACCCACAAGGGGCTTGTCCCGAAAGGTAAAAACAAAGGCTCCCTTTGATGGCAGTTCATATATGGCATTGACCCTACCCTCCATCTCAAACCTTTTGAGAAGGTTTAGGTCCCTATCAAAGAGAAGCAGCGCCGATGGTAGCCAGCAGCTAACAGCAAGGTATCTGCCATCTGCAGAAAGGGCTATGTTTCTTAGGTATATGCAGGCTCTTACCTTTTTCAGCTCCCCTTCCTGAGGAGAGAACCTCCCCACCCAGCCATCCCTTGAAGGGATGTAGGCAGTGCCATCAGGGGAAAACTTTATGCCTCCATGCATGTTTGAGAAGGGGAACTTTGCAAGAAGCCTTTCACCCTCCATGACCCATACGGAGTTTTTGCCCCTTTCCACCACTAATGTGTAGTCTGAAAGGCTTTTTATCCTTAGCTTTTCTGTTTGCAAAGAATGGAGGCTTTCCCTAATCCTATCCTCTTTCCATTCAAGCTTTTCCTTTTCAATGGGCTTTTTAATGAACTCAACAATTACCCTTATCTCATCGTCCCTTAATTCTTTAAAGGCGGGCATTCCTGTAGAGCCTTCTTTTATTATCTTGGAAAGTTCCTCATCGCTTTTTAGGTTAAAAAAAGGGGGAAAGGGGAAAAGAGGAGGTGCGACCTTTCCCAGCCTGTCTTCTCCGTGACATACAGAACAGTGCTTTAAATAAAGCTCAGCCCCCCCTCCGAGCGATAGGGAGCAAAAAAGCATGGATAGGAGGAAAGCCTTTAGCCTCATCAGTAAATGTCCTTCATGGTGTTATAGACGTTAAAGTGTCCTGTGGGGGTTGCCACCCAGTTGCCCGTTATAGCCTTCTTAAGCTGTAAGGTCTTGTCGTCATAGACAAGTATTGCCTGTTTTTCAGGCTCGTTTTTCTTACCCCAGACAGCCACCCATACCTCATCTCCGTTCTTGTTATATTCTAAGTGGACAGCCCTTCCCTGAAACTCCGGCGGAATTTCTATGACCTTCTTGAGCTTTAGGGTGTTTTTGTCAAACACAAAGAGAGACCTTTGCAGCTTGGGGTCGTTGTTTAAAGCTCTGTCAGCCCAAAGGTGCGGAGATTTGGGATGCGTTTTTATAAAGAGATTTCCTCCACCCTCTCCAGGCATTTCCACCTTCGCAACCACCTTCCAGGCGTACTGAGGGTGTTTTACAGGGTCTGTGCCTATACACTGTATGGTGTTATCTCCCAAGTGTCCGGTGCACCATATGGGTCCATACTTGGGGTGATTTATGTTGGCACCTCTACCCGGGTGTGGTCTTGTTCCTACCTTTATATTCTTTACAAGCTTTTTCTCTTTTGTATCAACTACTGATATGGTATCCCTGAAGTTTGCAGCAACGAGGAAATACCTCTTTGTGCTGTCCCAGCCACCATCATGGAGGAACCTCTCCGCTTCTATCATGGTTATCTTAGGTGCATGGATGTTTGAATAATCCACGAGCCATATCTGACCCGCCTCCTTTACATTGACCACCCACTCGGGGTCATGGTGGGAAGCAACTATGGAAGCCACCCTTGCCTCTCTTAAAAATTCGTTCGTGTCGTATGTGTAGGCACTTGTGGCAACTATCTTAAGCGGTTCAAGAGTTTGACCATCCACGATAACAAAGGAAGGTGGCCAGTAGCAACCTATTATGGCATATTTGTCAAGGAAATCTCCCTTTGGACCCTTATACTTTGAGGTGTCAAGGGACCTTCCATCATAACAGGTCTTTACCTCAGCTACTTTGTCAGGCTTTTTCATCCACAGGTCTATAAGGACTACCTTGCCATCCCTTCCTATGGTGTACAGGTATCTTCCAGATGCGGAATACCTTGCTATATGAACCGCATAACCCGTATCCACTATGCTAACCAGCTCCTTTGTATCACCGTCAATAATCGCCGTCTTGCCTATGTCCCTTAGTATGACAGCCATGAAGTTTTGCCAGTTTCTGTTGTGCTCAGGTTTTTTAGGTCTCTTCTCTGGTGGTACGTAGACCTTCCAGGACTTTTTCATCTCACCCAGGGGCAGTTCTGGTGGGGGTGGCGGTTCATGCTGTATGAACTTTGCCATAAGTTCCACTTCTTCAGGTGTAAGTATCCCCTGCCTTCCCCAGTCGGGCATGCCACCAGGCGTTCCATAAGTGATAAAGGTCTTTAAAGTCTCTGTCCCCATCTTCCTTGTCTTTTCTGGAAGGAGGCTTGGACCAGTGGCACCCTTCCTCAAAGCACCGTGGCATCCTGCACATCTGTCAAAGTAGATTTCCGAAGCCCTTTTCATTTCCTCCTTAGTCAAAGGAGGTGGTGGAGGAAGCTCCTCCTTTTGCTGGCTTTGAGCATAGACAGCAGCACTGCCTGCTATAGCCACTGCCCCCAGCACACCGCTTAAAAGCAACTTTTTACCCATGGCTATGACCTCCTTAGATGATTTTGCTCACTTTTATAAATATAAGTAATTGTTTACCATATGTCAAGAGTTTTTTACTAATAAATCTTCTTCTAAAGAGGGCATATGCATCACCGCCCCACACAACTGCTGGAACCAACGTAAAGGTAAGAAGACCTCCAGCCAGGCTGAGTACAAAGAACCAGTCTATCTCATAGCCTCCGCTTTCACGGTTGAAGCGAAAGCATCTTAGCCATAGCCCTTCAAGGGGGCTAAGCCTTGCGACTTCTCTCTTTGCCTCAAGCACTGCCAGCTCAAGGTCTCTGAGCTTTGGGTTCACGCCGTATATATACCTTGATACCCTTAGGCTGGGGGTAAGCACCACATAGAGGTTTGGATGCTCATACTCCTTAAGACCTTCCTCATACCTATACCTGTAATCAAGTGCGGAAAGAAGCTTATCCACCTCCCGGCTCCTTGCCACATACCAGTTTTCTGGAAGTCTATGGGTTTCTTTAAAGCTCCTAAGGTCCTCAAGGTCGTCCCCTGGGTCGAAGGTCAGGGAAAGGACCACTACCTTCTCCTTCAGCCCTTTAATGGTCCTTTTTAATCCTTCCGTCATCAGGGGGCAGGCGGAGGAGCATTTGGTGTATATGGGGTTCAGCACAAGAACCTTGCCTTTAGCAATCTCCTTAAGGCTTAACCTTTTCCCTTCATGGGTTTCAATGGTTATGTTTGGTATATAGGTTCCTATTGTCTTTCCCTCATCCGGAAGGCTCACATCGCCAAAAGAAAGGCTTATAAGCAAAAGGAAAAGGCTAAAAAGTCCTGCCATTGCCGTAGCTCCTCCATAAGGTGGCACCCGCATAGGCTAAGAAGAGAAGACCTCCGATGACCGCAAGCACACCTCCAAGCCCTACCATATTAAGGGCAAAAAGGACCATAACATCGCCCGCATATTCAAAGCCATAGGTCTTTCTGGGCGCACCCATCCTGCCAGCCAGGTAAAAACCAAACACAAGAAGGTTTATACCAAGACCGAAGAGGGGAGCCTGCCATTTAGCAAGTCTATCCCAGACCACATGCCCCAGTTTCTCTTTAAGGAGGTAATAGGTAAAGCCCATAAAGGCTATGCTGACGCCTGATACCACGCCATGGTAGTGGGCGGGTATCCTCAGGTCGCTCCGCATACCTCCGTAGGCTATGAAGGCACCCAGGTGGTATATACCCATGGAAAGCAGGAGGCTCAAAGTTGCTACACTAAAACCCTTTTTAAGGCTTTTTAGAATGTAAAGGGAATGGACGAGCAAAGGCACGCCCATACCTACTCCAAAGGAAAAGACCACAACCAGCCTAAACCTGTCTGAAAGAGGGTCTCCAAAGAAAAAGCCAGTAAGGAGCAATAGAGAGGTGTATAAAAGCAGGAGGTTTGATACCTTCAAAAGGGAGCTTTCAAGGCTTATACCCGAGCTTCTCTTTAAAAGCTCGTGCCATACCGCAAGCATAACGGAGGTATACATGAACTGTTGAAGGTGTCCGGGTATCCAGAAGAGCCTCTCAAAGTATAGCTTCATGCCACCCTCCTGGTGGGCTATAAAAAAGGAAGGCAGAAGGGAGAGGACGGTAAGAAGTCCAAGAAGGAGGGAAAGGGCATAAAGCTGTTTGGAAAGGGTGCCTTCCTTAAGCCCCCGTAAAGAGGACAGCCTGAGGAGGGCTTCCACAAAGAAGCCGAAAAAGAAAATGGAAAGACCGGCGTAAAACAGAGGGTGTGCTATGACGGGTATATAGTTGTTTAGATAAGGTTCTCCGTAGGGTAGAAGGCAGGAGAGGGAGAGGAGGAGCATGCCCAGTAGGGTGGCTGGAGGTGCAACCCTTCCCTTCCTGCCTTCCTTATAATGCCAGTAGGCTAAGGTAAAGCTCATGAGCCATAGGGTTATGGAAAAGGTCACATGCCCTACAAGGAAGTGGTAGAAAAGCTCAGGAGACTTTAGTAAGGAGACTGCGGGCGTTCTTGTTAGAGCTATGAGAAGCCCAAAGAAGCCAGCAAGAAGAAGAGAAAAGAGGGAAAGGGAAAGGTAAAAGAGCATCACCTTACCTCCCACATGGCTGCGAGCCAGCCCCAGTTGAGAAGGAGGAACACAAGGAACACGCCCATAAAGAGAAGGGTCAGGGTAAGGGTTCCGGGTGCCTCAAAGCCATGGTTTTCCTTTGGAGGTGGTGGTGGGGCTATCTGAAGCTGCATGTCCTGAGGTCCCCTTACGGGCTCTCCAAGAAAGACGGAATAGACCACTATGAGTATCCACATTAAAGCCCCCACAACCGCAGTTATACCTCCAAGGGCGAAGAGGACCCAGAAAAAGTCGGTGGCTGGATTAAAGGTGTAAGTAAAGGGACCGCCCGAGAAGGTAATGTCATAATGCCTTCTTGGGACGCCAAAGGCTCCGAGTATATACATGGAAACCGCAAGCACCGCAATACCAAGTCCAAAGACCCAGGGCTGTAGCTTCGCAAGACTAAAGAAGGCTATCTTCTTTCTAAAGATTAAGGGTATCAGGTAGTAGGTGGCGCCCATGAAGGCAAGGGTAGTTCCGCCCACAACCGTGCCTTTAAAGTGTCCGGGTATGGAAAGGGTGTTATGGACGATTATGTTGGTTTGCTCCATGCCGTTCACCACACCCGTCACACCACCTATGAAGCCAAAGATGATTATGGAGAGAAACACCGCAGAGAAGGCAGGATTTCCCCATGGTGCGTTCTTGAGCCAGTCAAAAAGACCCTTTGTAAAACCCCTCCTTCTTTGTGCGGATTCAACCGCAGATGGCACCGCAAAAGCGTGTATCATGGATGCAAGCACCGCAATATACATGATGTAGCTCGTATTAAATACCTTCCAGGCTGGGCTCGGTCCTGGGTCCACAAGAAGGTGGTGTGCGGACGCCACATTTATACCTATTACATAGAAGACAAAGGCAAGCCTGCTAACCTTCTCGTTTATGGAAGTCCCACCCACCGTTAAGAAGGCTCCAAGATACCATACAGCTATCATGGCGGTCACATTTATCTGCTGTGAAGAGTGCCCCAAACCCCACCATACCAGCTTATAGACTCCTGCATCTATGCTCTTTATTATTCCCAGGGACCAGAGGAGGGTAGGTATGTATATTATTGCACCCGACGCAAGGGTGAGGGTGGCTATTATGGCAGCCGCCACGAGTCCAAAGGTAAAAAGTGGAAGGGAGTCTCCATAAGTTCTTTCCTTCCTTGCAATCAGCAGGTTTGCAAAGAAAAGGAAAACACCTATCAAAGCCCCCACAGCAAAAAGGATGACGCCAAGGTAGTATAGAGGGTGTGCCTGAAGGGGTGCGTAGGAGGTCATAAGCACATCCGCATTGCCGGTCAGTATGGTGGCATTCACAAGCAAAAAGCCAAGAACCATAAGGATTAGGGCAAGCCAGCCAAACTTGGGGGAGGACATGCGCGAGTTTAAAACCACCGTTGAGCCAAAGTATAGACCAACTATCTCAAAGAAGACAATCCAGAAGATGAGTGCGTTTAGCCCGTGAAGTGTAAGCACCCTGTAATACCAATCAACGGGCAAAAGATGCACCACCTGCCACCTTGTTAGCACAAGAAGCAAAGCGGCGATAACGCCTATGAGCAGAGAGACCACAGCCATAACAGCGTTTAGCTGTATGAGCCTCTCCGCCCTTGTATCAACCTTTAAACCTGTTATGTCGCATGTTCTAAACATGGCTTTACCTCCTCACTCTTTTACTATAATTTTCCCTATCATCGTATGGTGCCCCACACCGCAGAACTCGTTGCAAACTATGGCAAACTCACCCGCAGAGGTAGGTCTGAAGGTCAGCACATAGTCGTAGCCTGGGTATACCATGAAGTTCATGTTTACGGGCTGGAGGGAAAAGCCGTGGAGCAGGTCAAGGGAGGATATGTGAAACCTGTATTCCTGACCCTTTTTCAGCACCAGCACAGGCTCCCACCTCCACATCTTTCCGAGAAGAAACACATCGCTGTTGGGTGGAGGCTCCACCACCGGTATGCCGTTCATCTCACCCGTCTTGTATTTCTCAATAAAAGCCTGCGTGAGGGCGTTAAACTCCTGGGGCGTTGTCCTGTAGGTGGTAAAGGAGGGGTTCTGTCTTCCATAGACATGCCATACCACCATCCAGAAAAAGAGCGTAAGGCATACCACGAGGGCTATGGCTATCCACATCTTCTCATCCCTTGCCACCTTTTTGTAATACCATCCTTCTTCGGGTGGAAGCAGCGCCATGTCACTTACCTCCTAAAAGGCTTTGTTTGAGCTCTGCGGGTATGGGCGAGAGCCACGCAAGCTCTATGAGCCCCCATATGAGGTAGGAGACCGCATAGATGGTGACTCCCAAAAAGAGCAGGAACATAAAATCGTCCAGCACCAGCTGAAGGAAGGGTGTTTTTCTTTCCTTCTCCTCCATGACTACACCTCCTTGTAAGTATTTACTTAATTCTTAGATTAATACCAAGAGAGTTCTTTGTCAATAATTAAATTTATCATAAATTAAAGTGAAATTTAAACCTATAAAACTGTAATAAAGGGCTTATATTATTCTGTAAGTAATCACTTACAGGAGGTTCCTCATGTATATGGCAGGCATTCAGCCCCTTTATACGGGCTTTCAGAGGCTATCCTACACCTTAAGCAGGTTCTTCTCCTCAAGGCTAAACCCCCTTTATCACCTTGGGGCTATAGCCATCTTCCTTCTCATCATAGATGCCCTATCGGGCATTTACCTTTTTCTTTTTTACAGCATAGACCCTCAAACCTCCTACCAGTCGGTGGAAAAAATATCCGGGAGCCTCTTAGGCAGCATAATGAGGGGCATACACCGCTACTCTTCAGACGCCCTGATTCTTACAACCCTTGCCCATATGGTGCACGTGATAATAACGGACAGGTTTCGCATGTTCAGGTGGGTGGCGTGGGTCACGGGCGTGGCAACCCTTCTTATATTCTTAGCCATAGGTGTCTCCGGCTACATACTGGTCTGGGACGAAAGGGCACAGCTTACGGGTCTTTTAACCGCCAAGTTTTTCTCATTCCTTCCCGTTTTTGGCGATGCCCTTATGAGCGCCTTCCTCGGTAGCGACATAAAGTATCTTGGGGGTCTTTTCAGAATACTTCTCTTTGCTCACATTGCCCTCACCATACTCATAGTCTTTACCCTATGGGTGCATGTGATGAGAAACGCAAGACCGAGGCTCATACCCCCAAGGTTTCTGTATATAACCATAACCCTTCTGATAGTGCTTCTTTCTGTCCTCTTCCCCGCAAAGAGCGACCCACCAGCTTACATAAGCAGGCTACCCTTTGAGATGAGCGTGGACTGGTTTTACCTCTTTGGTTATCCTCTCCTTAAATACATACCCATGTCCGCTAACTGGCTGCTTTTTCTTGGCTTTTTCACCTTCCTTTTTGTCTTCCCCTGGCTCATAAAGGGCAGGAGAAACCCACCAGCCCGCATAGACTTTGAAAGATGCACGGGTTGCGAGCAGTGCTACATAGACTGTCCCTACGAAGCCATAGTTATGAAGGAGCATGAAGGAAAGAAGAAGGCGGTTCTAAACGAGGAAAAATGTGCGGGCTGTGGCATATGCGTGGGCTCCTGCAGTACCCTAGTGATAGACATACCCACCTTCCCCGTTGAAGAGGTTATGAATAAAATAAGAGAGGAAAAGCCAAGGTATGTAGCCTTCAGGTGTCCCTTTAGCGCTGTACCACCAGAAAGAAAGGAACTTCTTACCTTTACGCTGCCCTGCGCCGGTGCCTTAAACACACATTATGTAGAGGACATATTAAGCATGGGGGTGGAGGGTGTGGTGGTTGTCTCCTGCGAGTATGAGGACTGCTACTTCAGGGAAGGCAACAAGTGGCTTGAGGAGAGGTATGAAAGGAAAAGAAGACCCATACTGAAGAAGAAGGTGATGGGCGGCAGGGTGCTTATACTTGAAGCTCCTTATGTGAGGTCCATAGAGAAGGAGGTGGATGAGTTTATCTCCTCTACAAAGGAGGGTCAGGAAGTAAAGCTTATCACCTCTGGAAGGCTAAACTACGCAGTAGCTTCAGGAGTGCTTGCCCTCCCCATATTCCTCTTTTACCCCCTGACTACCCACAAGATAGCCTTTTATCCAACGCACAGCTCAGCTGTGGTCCTCAGCTTTAAATACAGGTCATCACCTGTGAAGGAGACAAAATCAGAAAGGATGGGGAGTCTAAAACATATGCAGGCTAAGTCTGCCGTGATAAAGGAGAGGTCTCCGGTAAAGATAGAGCTTTATGAAAACGGTAAGCTTTTAAGCTCAAAGGTTTTTAACCCTAGGGGTATAAGGAAGGATGCCTCCATATTTGTTTATGAAGAGTTTTTCCTAACGCCGGGCGAGAAGGTCTTAAAAGTAAGGCTTATGGAGACCGCACATCCAGAGAAGGTAAAAGAGCTTGAGCTCAATACAAGCCTTAGGACAAAGGAAAGCCTTCTTATAACCTACGATGAAACTAAGGGCGGTTTTGTGGCGTGGAGGTGAAGTTCAATATCCATTTCGCCATGGCCCGCGCCTCCTCCTCCTCAAGCCTCTGGGGAGGCATGCATTCATACCTGCCCTTCCACTTATTGCATGAGCCCTCCCTTATGCTCCTTATAAGTTTTTCTTCCGCATCCTTTACCCTTCTATACCTTTCAGCCACCTCCAAGAAGGAAGGACCCACAAGGAACCTTCTGGTATCATGACAGTCAGTACACCCTCTAATCCTGAACAATTCTTTCACATTGACGACCTCCTCTTTTTTACTCTCACAGGAAAAAAGAACAAAAAGAGCTATGAACCACCACATGTCTTTCTCCTTACATGTCTTTCCCCTTGAAAACCCTGAAGCCCAGGGCGTAGAATATTAGAGTATAAAATAAGGAGCATAAGGAAGGCAAAAACCACCATTTTTTCAGATAGACTAAAAGGGGCCTGCCTATAGAACCTATAAATTCATAAAGACCTGCATCAACGAGGAAGGAAAGCCTGAGAAGGTCTATGGGGTTTAGAAGGGTAAGAAGGAGCAAAGGCTTTTCTATGGGGTAGTCGGAAAAGGCAACCGCCATGTATAGAAGGAAGGTATCGTATAGGATGCAGAAGGCAAACCAGAGGAGTAGGGAAAGCCCAATACCCCTGAGCCTGTCCTCTACAAGAAAGGCACAGAACATGCCTATGGAAACAAAGAGAGGAATAAGGGAAAGAATCAGTATAGAAAACTTGATAAAAGAAAAATTAACGCCGAAAAAGTAGTAAAAAACAAGAAAGGAGCTTATAAAATAGGCAAGCATAACAGAGAGGCTCAGGCTTAAAAAAAGGGAAACGAAGAGATGGCTTCTTTTCAAAGGCTGTGTAAGAACAAACTCAATAAAATTTCTATTATGGTATGCATAGAGTGCAGATAGAAGCAGAGAAAAAAGCGGAATGGTAAGAAGGGAAACATTACCCAAGCTGAGCAAAGATTTTCTAAGCTCCCTACCGAATTCCAGGAGTATATAAAAAACAAGCAGGTAAAAGATGAATATTCCCACTATCCATCTGCTCTTTAAAAGGTCATAAAGTTCATATTTTATCAGCTTAAAAAGCAAAGGACAGCCTCCTCAAGTTTTTCTTTGCCTGTTGTTTTCTTAAGCTCTTCCACGCTACCATGAAATATAACCCTTCCTTCCGTGATAAAAACAACACAGTCCGCCATCTCTTCAACCTCTGACATAATGTGAGAAATGTAAAGTAGCGTTTTACCCCTTCTTTTTTCTTCAAGGAGTAGCCTTTTAAGCCTGTAGGCAGATAGAGGGTCAAGACCCACCATAGGCTCATCAAGTATCAGCAGGGGCTGGTCGAAGGCGAGGGCTAATAAGGCACCCACCTTTTGCTTGGTCCCACCGGAAAGGCTTCCAAATCTTTTTTCCATCTCACCCTCAAGCCTGAGCACCTCCAAAAGCTCTTCAAGCCTTTTAGCTTTTACACCTCTCAGCTCCTCCACCATACTAACTATTTCCTTTACAGCGAGATTTTCTGGGAATTCTGGAACTTGGGGCATATATCCTATGAGCCTCTTATATCCATAACCCTTAGCTGTGTCAAAGCCCTTGACAAAAACCCTTCCTCTGTCTGGTATGACCAGACCCAGGATAATCTTGACAAGGGTCGTTTTCCCGGAGCCGTTCGGTCCAAGCAGTGCGGTCGTCTTACCTTCCGAAAATTCAAGGTTTATGTTTTCAAAAAGCTTCTTCTTACGGAAGGACTTATGAACACCCTCAAGCCTTATCATGGTTTCCTCGTCAAAGGTTTCTTATCCAGGAGGGCTTCCGGGTTAAGAAATGGTATAAGTCTTTCCACATAGTCAAGCAATCGCAGTAATAAGCTATCATAGAAGAGTGAAAGCAGGGGATACTTCTCAAGGAGAACGCCCGTAAAGGAAACGGGTCTGTATGGTATGTCCCCATACCCATCCCTGTCAAGGTCGTAGCCTTCATATTTGTCATAATAATTCCCTTCAAAGGTGTTTCTAAAGTATGAAAGGGTATTCGTAGAAACATCAAAAGCATTGTTTAAAAAGATGTTTTTCGCAAAAAAATTGTCTTCGCTATTTGCGTATATCCTTACAGCCCAACCGTTGCCTTCAAAGAGGTTCTCCTTAAACTCTGTCCTGTTGCATCCCTCAAGATAAACGCCATGGGTATTGTTTATAAATCTGTTTCTGTAAAGCCTGCTATCCGTTATATCCTTTAGTAAAAGCCCATAGTTTGCAGGTCCCTCATTCTTTTCAAAGGTGTTTTCTTCCATTGTTATGTTTTTTGAATACATGACCGCAACGCCTGCACCGTTCTTGTAAAAGTAGTTTTTTCTGTAAGCGTCATCGTTAGAAAACATAAAGTGTAGCCCATACCTTAGGTTATATTCACTTCTGTTGCCTTCTATGGTGCTATCCTTTACAAACTCAAAGTATATACCGTCTCTGTGCCCCCTTATATAGTTGTTCCTTATGGTAAGTTTTTCTGAGTTCCATGCATGTATGCCGTTTCCAGATGAACCTTCGCTTTTTGCAGAGCCTATTATCCTGTTTCCTTCCACAAGGCAACCGCTCGCCCCTCCAAGGTAAAGGGCAAAGAAGTTGTTTAAAAACTCATTGTTCCTTATTATACAGTTTTTAGAGGAGCTTACCTTTAAACCCGCAATGTCTTCGCTGTAAGACATACCGGAGTTTCTTATTACAAAGCCCTCTATTCTAACACCGTCCGCCTTTACAGTTATTGCTTGGTGTTTCCCCTCCCCGTCTATAACTGGGCTGTTTTCCCCAAAAAGCTCAACTCTTTTGTTTATTAATATAGGTCCCCTGTAGGTTCCCCCTTTTACCACTATCCTGTCCCCCTCCTTTGCAAGTTCTACAGCCCTTTGCAGGTCCTTCAACTCACAGCTCTGACATACAAAAAGCACGGAAACCATCAGGGCTAACATGGTCAGTGAGAGAATTTATACTCTCTTTTTATAAGCTCCCTAAGAGCCTTCCAGTCTAAAAGCTCACCTTCTTTTCCCTCAAGGGCTTTCTTTGCATCTTCTTTGCTTTTGTAAGCGGATAAATTCATACCCATCGGACTTCTTATTTCAGGGCTTCTTACATAAAAAGCCTTCTCCGCAGGTATAAACTCCTTGGGATTTAAAAAGTTTACCACATAAGCCCTTTTTATTTCCTCCTCGTTTTGGTTGTAATAACCCACCATACACTCTATGGCGTCAAACTTATAGACCCTTCCCTTCTTCGTTATGACCTGAGCTGCAAACCTCTCATCCGCTATAACCATTTTACAGTATTCACACACATCCTCCCCAAGCCGGACGGGCTCAGGTTTATCACCCTTGCAGGAAAAAAGGAAAAAGAGGGGCAGGAGGAAAGCCCACAGCACTCGGAGTTTCATGCGGGTTTTGCCTCCACGCTAAGCCCTTTAGACAGCTTTAAATCCACCAGCACAGCGAGCAAGCCAAGGAGTAAGGAAACCACCGCAATGTATCCTCCTACATCTGGAAAGGAGCTTGCCGTCATGTTAAGTAGCTGTTTTGTTCCTATTAGTGGCGGCTGGTAGGCAAGACCCGGGATCTTTATGGGTGCGCTGGGGTCAAGATTGTGCCCGTAGTCATACTCCCATTTGTAAAAGTCCGCAAGCCCCACAATGCCAAGGGTTATAAAGGTCAAAACCCAGCCATAAAGAAGCGCTCTTTTACCAAGCACTGCGGAGACAAGCCCAAAGGCTATTAGAAAACCCACGATAAAGGGTAAAACTTTAAGTTCTGGTATGGCTTCCGGCTCTATGGTTTTCATGCCTATGTAATGGTTTAAGAGGTTTATATTATACAGGTCAAACTCCGTTCCGCCAGTAATCCTATTGACCCATATATACATCCTAAGCCCCTCAGGATACTGAGGAGCTATGAGCTGTATTCTCCAAAGCGGGAAAAAGTAAGTAAGGATAAGTAAAAGGGAGGCGAGGGCTAAAAGCCCCCTTGAAAAGATATTCATTTTACTACCTCCTTATTTCTGGGCTGTGGGCGTGCCTGTGTAATATTTAAGTGGCACATTAGACCCTGCAGGCGATACCCTTACATAGCCCTGCATCTCCTGATGAAGGGCTGAACAGAAGTCCGTGCAGTAGAAGGGGTAAACACCGGGAGCCTTTGGTTTCCACACAAGGGTCTTTGTCTGTCCAGGCATTACCAGTATCTCCGCATTCTCGGAACCCCTAACAGCAAAGCCGTGAGGAATATCCCAATCCTGCTCAAGGTTTGTAACATGGAAATAAACCGTGTCGCCCACCTTTATACCCTCTATATTGTCAGGCACAAAATGGCTTCTTATCATGGTCATGTATACATGCACTTCGTTGCCCTTCCTTTCAACCCTTGCATCCTTTTCCGCCTTCACCGCATAAGGGTGCTGATTTTCCGCAAGTGGGTAGATTTTCTTCACCTTGTCCTTTATCTTTTCCGCTGGAATACCCTGGGCGTAGTGAGGCTCACCCACGGTGAAGAACTCATGTATTAACTGCATCTTCTCACCGCTTATATCATAGAGCTGTGCGGACTGCAAAAGCTCTGGACCAGTGGGAAGCTGTCTATCCTTGGTTATCTTATTCATAGCTACAAGGTATTTACCATAAGGTTTCTTAGTATCTCCGCCCATTACCAGCAGGTGTCCTACAGAATAATAGGTGGGTGCCCTGTCAACTACCTTACAACCCTTGTAGTCATACTTTACAACCTCTGAGGAGACAAAGCAGGAAGTATAGGCAAAGCCTTTTCCATCAAACTCTGTGTGCAGAGGACCAAGACAGGGCTTTTCCAACTCGCAGTGAAGAACCGCATCGTATTTTAGGACAGGAATACCATCTATCTCCTTTTCAAAAGCTTTCTGCTCTATAGCCTTCAACATCTTTGAAAAGGAATGTATGGGTATTACCGTTGCCAACTTTCCTCCACCCACTATGTATTCACCATCATCAGATACATCAACACCGTGTGGAGATTTGGGCGTTGGCAGGAAATAAACTACACCAGGACAGTCTTTTGGCTCAATAATCTTAACAGAGTTTTTTACCTCAGAAACCGCCATATGCTTTTTCTCATCATAGTAGTTATGGTAGTATGTGGTAGGCATCTCCTTGTACTTACCCTGAGAAACGCATTCCTCCGCCCTCTTCCAATTTACCGCTGCTATGTAGTCCTTGTCATTTTTTGAAGCATTTATCTCAAGCAAAGTGTAAGCCTGCTCCGTGTTGTAAGAGGTAAAGAAGCACCAACCATGAGAAGGTCCCCTTCCACACCTTGCAAGGTCGTAGTCAAAGCCGGGCATGAGTATCTGGAAGGCAATGTCCATCTTGCCGGGCTCATTAGCCTTAATAAAGCTTATAGTTCCCTTAAAGTTTTCCTTGTAGGATTCTATAGGCACATCCTTCTGAGGCACTGGGATAGAAAATCTGGTGCCTGCCACCACATACTCCGTATTCTCCGTTCCATAAGGCGAGGGGTGGTTTCCGGCAGAGTTCGGTATCTCAATTATCTCTGTGGTTTCAAAGGTGGAAAGGTCAATCCTCGCTATCCTTGGAACACTGTTTGCGTTTATAAAGAGCCACCTTCCGTCATGCTCGCCGTTAGTCTGTGAAAGCCAGGGGTGATGGGTATCGTCCCATGGTATAAAACCTTGAGAGGTCATAAGCATAGGTTTTGTCTCCGGAGTATAGCCGTAGCCCGTCTCAGGGTCTTGAGAAAAGACCTTTATTACCTTTATAATCCTGCCAGAGGGTATACCGTATACAGACACCTGACCGCTAAAACCTCCAGAAAAGAAGACATAGAATTCGTCATGTTTGCCCGGAGGCACGTATACCTTTGAGGCTACATCTGCACCCACTGCGGCGGTTTTCACCGCCTCCTGCTTTGGCGGGCATCCAGCCAAAAGAGCACCTACCGCGAGGGCTGACAACCCTCCCAATAATAGCTTTTTCTTACCCAGCATGGCAACACCTCCTTTATAAGATTTTGCCTATTTTTCATCTATACTCCTTAAATACTCAAGTATCGCCCTTGCATCCTCCTGCGAGATATCCTGAAAGGGCATCTGGGTCGGATATTCCGCAAGGTGCCCCTTTGCAATAGGGTCCTTCTGCACCATCTCCGCCGGGTTAAGTATCATGTTCATTATCCACTCAGGCTTTCTCCTCTTTGTTACACCCTTCAATGGCGGACCCACATACTTTTCCTCAAGCTTATGGCACGAAGCACATTTAGAATCAAAGATTTCTTTACCTTTTTTGGCGAGGTTCTGGTCAATGGGTCCCAGCTTAACCTCCTTTATGGGTCCTATTCCCTTATCGCTCACTGCCTCCTCTTTCCTCTCAACCTGTGCAGGCTGTTCCGCCGGCTTTGGAGCCTCCATGGTCTTTTCCGATGGCTTTTGCTGGCAGGATATGAAAAAGAGGGCAAGAGGAACAACGAAAAGTGCCTTTTTCATAGCACACCTCCAAGTTGATTTAAATCACAGATATTAATATAGACTATAAGGAGAAAATTGTCAAGTTATAAGAAAAGCTTATAAGAATAGATTTATGATTGTAATCATTTACATACCTTTCAAAGTGGCTAAATTCTAAGAGCATGGTAGAAGGTCTTGAAGCTGGAAAGAGGGTGGAGTTTGAAGGGCTTGGGCTTTCCCTTATACAGGAAACCCTTATGCCCGCCGCTGTAGGCTACGGAAGGCTTTACATACTTTCAGAGGGTTCTGGCAGGTATATACTGGGTCAAAGGTTTGGGAAGGTTGAGGCACCCTGCGTTTTTCATGTGGAGCCTTCTCTTCTCTTTGGCTTCATGCCTGAGGAAAAGGTAAGCCTGTATGAAATAGCATTGGGTAAAGAAGGAGAATGCGGGGGAGAGGTAATTGACTTAAGACCGCTTGAGCATGGAGCCAGACATCCCCTCGTCATGAAAAGGTTTTCAGAGCTAAAGACAGATGAATGCTTTTACATCATAAACGACCATGACCCGCTCCCCCTATACTTTCAAATGGCTATGAGCTTTCCGAAAAAGGTAGGATGGGTGTATGTGGAGTTTAGAGATAACTTTTGGAAGATAAAAATCAGGAGGCTGTCATGAGAAAGCTCTTGCTTTTTGGTTTCCTTTTTGGTCTTTCCTTTGCCCATGAACATGCTGAAGTAGAGCTCACCTTGAAGCAGGTTATGCAGATGGTGAACTTATCCGCACAGAAGATGCTTCAAGGCTTTCTGCTCAGCAATGAAGCCCTTATAATTGAAGGAGCAAAGGAGATAGCGGAACATCCTATGCCGAAAGGAGGACCTGTAAGATACATAGACCCTTCAAAAAGAGAAGAGTTTGCAAGGCTCATGCCAGCCTTTGAAAAACAGGTACATGGCAGTGCTAAGGAGGTTATAAGGTTTATTAAAGAAGGCAAGAGGGAAGAAGCCTTCCAAGCTTATACGAACATGCTTCAGGGTTGTATGTCCTGCCATGAGCTTTTCAGGGACAGGATAAAGGGAAGGTAGCATGAAGGAAGTGCTTGAAGCCTTAAGGGAAGTTATAGACCCGCATACGGGTCTTGACATTGTTAGCATGAACATGGTAAAAAGCATAGAGGAGGTTTCAAAAGGAAAAATAAAGGTAGTTATAAAGCCCACAAGTCCCTTCTGTCCGGTGGGTAGCTTTCTTTTGCAGGCGGTGAAGGAAAAGGTGGAAGCCCTCGGTTATGAGGCACAGGTGGAGCTTGAAGGCTATCTTTTTGGAGGGGAGCCATGAGGCTTGATGTAAGGAACCTTGAACCACCTCAGCCCATGATAAAAGTGGCGCAGGCTCTGGAAAGTTTAAAGGAAGGTGAGGTGCTTGAAGTGCTTGGCTCAAGACCTTTTTCCCACCTACTGCCAAGGCTTGAAGAGCTTGGTTATGCTTACGAACTCAAGGAAGTGGAGGAGGGGTATCTTCTAAGGATATGGAAAAGGGGAACAGAGGGAAGGCTTGAGGAAGTGCCTGAGTGTTCAAAGGAGCTGGAATTTACCATTGATGAAAACACGAATGTGGGCGAGCTTTTAAAACGCGTGCCAGAAGCCCTTGATGTACTTATAAAATATGGCTTTACACCCCTCAAGAACCCAATCCTCAGAAAGATACTGCCCCATACGGTCACCTTAGGTCAGGCTAAAAGGATAAGGAGGCTTTCTGACGAAAAGTTCCAAGAACTTTTAAAGGAGCTAAGAAGGCTCACAGGACAATGATAAGACCAGCCTATTTTGTCAGGCTAACACCCCTATACATAGTTTTGAGCCTGTTCCTTGTTGCCTTGTCCGTCCCACTAAAGCTACTTGGAAAGTCCCACACAGACCTTCTTATTTTCTTGGTCTTTCCAGTGCTCATAAAAGGGACCCTTTTCCAGCTCTATCCCACTCTACAGGGCATTCCTTTAAAAGGCTCCGCCATACCTTACCTCCACTTTTTACTGGTACTTTTAAACCTCTTATACTGGCTTTTTAAAAACTCCGTAGAGCCACCCCTCTATGCTTTGGAAAACCTTTTATTTCTACTTTTTATCTTCCTCAACACAAGAAGGCTTTCAGACCCTTCAGTAATCTTTCTCTTTGTAGGTTCCCTTTATATTCTGCCTGCAAGCATGCTGGTTTATGTAGGCTCAGAGACTCTCTTGACAAAGCATGTGCTTACCTTAGGCTTTTTCCTAAACGTAATAATAGGCTCCTACTATATATTTGTGCCCATGCTACAGCTTGAAGAGCTTTGGGCTCCAAAGTTAAGGTGGCTCAACCTCCTGCTTCATAACCTTTCTTCCGCCTTGGTCCTATATGGCTTTTATATGAGGAACTACAGCCTTGTAGCCTATGGCGGCATTGGAGTGCTTGTATCTCTTTTCCTCCTTTCTCTTATCCTGCACAAGACGCTTTCACAGAGAAGAAGCCCCCTTAAGGGTCTGGACCCCTCGGTAAAGCTCCTTCTTCTTGGTCTTTTTCTTCTAATAGCTTTTCTTTCCCTTGGTGTAGCAAGTGCAGGCACTCAAAACTTTGGCTTTATAAACTTCCACAGAGAGGGCATGCTCTATGGCTTTCTAACCTTTATAACGGTCGGCGCCAGCTATCATATCCTGCCCTTTATGCTGTGGTGGAAGCTATATGCACCCAGAATGGGAAGGGAAAAAATTCCTACCCTGAAGGAGCTTTTAAAGCCTGAAGTGATAGAAACTTTTCTGATGGTGTCTTTGCCTTCCCTTCTCTTTTACCTTCTCCTTGAACTCTTTAATACTGCCTTGGCTAATATTTTCCTTACAGCCCTGTCCCTCTCAATACTCTACTACACCTTAAAGCTTGTACCCCTTTCCATCAGGGCTTTAGCTCCTCCACCTCTCTTATGAGCTGAACTCTTCTTTCGTGCCTTCCACCCTCAAAGTCAGTATTTAACCACACTTCCACGATGGAAAGGGCAAGTTCTTCACCCAGTATCCTGTCTCCAAGGCACAAGACATTAGCATCGTTATGCTTCCTGCTCATACGAGCCATATACTCGTTCAAACACAAAGCTGCTCTTATGCCCTTAAACTTATTGGCGGTTATGCACATACCTATACCCGTGCCACATACCAGTATCCCCCTTTGTGCTTCTCCTCTCTGCACTGCAAGGCATACCTCCTTGGCAAAGAGGGGGTAGTCTGTGGAATCCGTTGAAGTGGTGCCAAAGTCCAGCACCGCATAGCCCTTTGATACAAGGAATCCCTTTATCCTCTCCTTCAGTGGAAAGCCCGCATGGTCAGAGCCTACGGCAATGGTTAGCATGGCTATAATTATAGCTTTTCCAGAGGGTAAAGGTTAAAGAGGCTCTTAAAAAAAAGTAAGTTGTTATATACATACTTTTGCCTATATTTAAAGGCATGGTGGATGAGCTGTTAAAAGCAGTGCAGAGGGAAATACCCATCACAGACAGACCCTTTAAAGAAATAGGGGAAAGGCTTGGTATGAAGGAAGAGGAGGTTATAGAAAGACTTATGAAGCTCAAGGAGGAGGGGCTTATAAGGCAGATATCGCCCATATACGACACGAGGCTTTTAGGCTATGATTCTTCCCTCGTAGCCTTCAAGGTACCAGAGGAAAATTTAGAAAAGGTGGCGGATTTTATAAACGCACATCCCGGCGTAAGCCACAACTATGAAAGAGAGCATGAGTTTAACCTGTGGTTTACCCTTGCAGTGCCAGAGGAAGCCCCCATCAGTCTTGAGGATACGGTGAGGCTAATGGCTGAAAGGACAGGCGTAAGGGAATATGCAATTCTCAGGACTATAAGGCTTTTTAAGATAGGTGTAAATCTTGACTTTGACAGCGTGGAGGAAAGGGAAGAGGTAAAGTTAAAGGAAACAAAGCCCTTTGAGCTTACGGAAGAAGACAGGCTTATCATAAAGGAAACGCAGGAGGACATGCCCCTTGTGGAAAGACCTTATTTAGTCTTTGCACAAAGGCTAAATATGAAGGAGGAGGAACTTTTAGAAAGACTAAGGCTTTATAAAGAGGCTGGTCTTATCAGGAGGGTATGTGCCATACTTTTCCACAGAAGGGCAGGCTTTAGGGCAAACGGTATGGCAGTCTGGAAGGTGGAAAAGGATAGAGTAGAAGAGGTTGGAAACTATATAGCGGGCTTTAAGGGTGTCTCTCACTGTTATGAAAGGACAACAAACGAACACTGGAAGTATAACCTTTTTTCCATGATACACGGAAAGAGCAGGGAAGAGGTTGAAGAGCTTGTAAAGAGAGTATCGGAGGAGACGGGCATAAGAGAGTATGCGGTGCTTTATTCAAAAAGAGAATTTAAAAAAGTAAGGGTTAGATACTTTTCTGAAGCCTTTGAAGAATGGTATTCATCTTTTCTTTAATAACCTGCATGAGCCTTTCAGCCCTCTCTTCACCCTTTGGCAGGCTTTTCCTAAGAGTTTCTAACTCTTCAATCAAACTTTCCAGATTATCTGGCAGGCAGGTTTCAAGGTATTCCCTTACAGCTCTTGCGAGGGCTGGCACCTTTCCAGAGGTGCTTACACCCACTACCAAGCTACCTCTGAGCACAAGGGCAGGAAAGAGAAAGGTGCAAAAGTCTGGACTGTCCACTGCATTACAGTGTATGCCTTTTCTTAAGCAGTATTTATAAACCCTTTCCTGAAGCCTCAGGCTATCCACAGCCACTATAACCATGAAGGCATCTGAAAGGTCTTTGAGCCTCACCTTCCTCCTTATAAGCTCAATCCTGCCCTCCCTTTCAAGGCTTTCTATGTAAGATGATACCCTTGGTGCCACTACCCTTATCTTAGGCTCAAAAGGAAGGAGCTTTTCTATCTTTCTACTTGCCACCTTTCCCCCACCTATAACCACCACCTGCCTGCCCTTCAGCTCTATAAAAAGCGGAAAATAAAGCATATTACAAGCTTAGCATCTCTTTGAGAATTTTATTGACAAGCTGTGGGTTTGCCTTTCCTTTCGCCTTTTTCATCACCTGACCCACAAGAAAGCCAAAGACCTTTTCTTCACCTGACCTGTATCGTTCCACCTCCTTCGGATTTTCCTTCAAAACTTCCTCTACAAGGCTCCTTATGGCGGACTCGTCGCTCACCTGCTTTAGACCCCTTTCTTCTACTATCTTTTCTGGCTCCTTTCCTGTCCGCACCATTTCCTTGATAACTTCTTTGGCTAATTTGGAAGAAAGTGTGCCTTCTTTTATGAGTTTTATGAGACTTGCAAGATGTTCGGGCTTTACCATGGAATCTTCAAAGTCTATACCCGTATCTCTGAGGCTACCAAGAAGGTCATTAAGCAGCCAGTTGGCGGTAAGCTTCGGGTCTTCTCTGTAGTATTTTAGAGCTTCTTCAAAAAAGTCTCCAAAATCCTTATTATCTACCAGTATCTGAGCGGTTTTTTCATCAAGTCCGTAATCCTTCATAAGTCTTTCCAGCCTTTGCTCTGGCATCTCAGGCATGCGGGCTTTTATCTCCTCTATCCATTCCCTTGGCACCAGAAGAGGTAGTAAGTCTGGGTCTGGGAAATACCTGTAGTCTTCTGCCTCCTCCTTTGTTCTCATAGGGTGGGTAAGCCCTGTGGAGGGGTCAAAGGTTCTCGTTTCCTGAATAACCTTCTCACCGCCTTTTACCAGCTTTACCTGACGTTCAAACTCCGCCTCTATGGCTTTTTGAACAAACCTGAAGGAATTTACGTTCTTTACCTCCACCCTCGTGCCAAGCTCCTTAGAACCCTTTGGTCTTATGGATATGTTTATATCGCACCTGAGCTGTCCCTTCTCCATGTCCGCCTTGGAAACGCCCGCATAACGCATTATATTCCTTAGCTTTTCAAGAAATTCCCTTGCCAGCTCAGGCGAATCTATGTCGGGCTCTGTCACTATTTCCATGAGGGGTGTGCCAGCCCTGTTTAAATCCACATAGGTCTTGGAGCCTTCATGTATGTTTTTACCCGCATCTTCTTCCAAGTGTAGCCTCCTAATCCTTACCCTTTTGCCCCCCACCTCCAGCCAGCCTTCAACCGCCAAGGGCTCCTCATACTGGGAAATCTGATAACCCTTGGGAAGGTCAGGATAAAAGTAGTTCTTCCTTGCAAAAACCGACCTTTCATTAATCCTGCAGTTCAGGGCAAGCCCTGCCCTTATGGCAAGCTCCACAGCCCTTCTGTTTATCACGGGAAGGCTTCCAGGAAGACCAAGGCACACAGGACATACATTGCTGTTTGGCTCCGCACCAAACTCAACGGGACAGGAGCAAAAGAGTTTGGTTCTTGTTTCTATCTGCACGTGTATCTCCAGACCTATGACGGGCTCAAACTCCATGGCTATAATTTTAGCATGTTGTCTTTCCGGAACAGCCTCACTGTAAAAGCTGGACTTGCATACATACTCACAGCCATGCTGATTAGCATACCCCTGTATGTGTTTCTAATCAGGCATGTTGAGTCGCATGTGGAAAAGAACGTTCATCAGATAGCTGAGGGGTCTGCAAACCAGGTTTTTAACTCCATGTATCAGATAATGAGAAGAGGCTGGGAAAGAAAGGACTTGCTTGAGTTTATTAAAAGTCTGGAAATCTCCTATGAAAAAACACCCATACGCATTGAGCTGTATAGGTCGGACATTGTGAAAGAGCTATACGGCACCGTGCCAGAGCCAGAAAAGGAGGAAATTCATATACTTGCACTAAAGGGCACACAGCAAAAGAGATTTGAAGGAAATCTATACACCTATGTAAATCCAATAAAGGCGGAGCAGGAGTGTTTAAGATGCCACTACAACGCCAAGGAGGGGGATGTGCTTGGCTTGGTGGAAATAAGGATGGATGTTTCATCCCTGCTATCTTCTTTCAGAGGCACGCTACAAACCACCATAGCAACGTATGTTCTATCTCTTTCCATATTTTTGACTGCCCTCATGTGGATATTCAGAAGAACCATAACCTCTCTGTCTTTCAGCATAACCAGGACTATTGAGGGCATACAGTCTGTAGGAGAATTAAACCTTTCGGTTCCAGAAAAGTCTGAACCTTATGATGAGTTAAAGCCCCTATACAGAGCCTTAGAAGCATTAACCAAGAAAATAAAAGATATAGCTGTAGACAAGGAAATTTTAAAAATAGAGGCTAACATTCTTGAACGGTTTATAATAACATCAACCACAATAAAGGAATGGGAAGAATACTTAAGCAGCTTACTAAAGGAGATAAATAAAATTGTTAAAATTAATCTATTCTTCACCTTATTTATTGAAAACAATAGCATTTATGTTAAGGTTTTCTGGTATTACAAGCCGGAAGATAGAACTAAAGATGAGGTAGAGGCTTACATAAAGTCAAAGATTAGCCTTGAACTTCCTGTTTCTTTATTAATGAATAAACACATAAGCTTTGGGCACAGCACTATAAACAGCGAGAAGTCCTTTGAGGATAGCATAGACAGCATCAAGCTTAGAACAAAAGCCCTGTTCCTTGAAAAGCCCCATATAGGAGGCGTGATAGGGCTGGGCTTTGAATCGGAGCTTGTAGAAGACGACACCAAGCATGTTTTGGCGGACACTCTCCTGTCCATGCTTGTGAATGTGGTTGGCTCCTCAAAAGCTATAAGCGACCACATAAAGCAGGTTGAATTCTATGCAATGAGAGACCCCTTAACCACCCTATACAACCAGAGGGTCTTCTGAGAGCTTTTAAACTACGAGATGGAAAGGGCAAAAAGGTTTGATAGAAAGCTTGCCCTCATTATGATGGACCTTGATAACTTTAAGTTTATAAACGATACATACGGACACAGCATGGGAGATTTCCTCCTTAAAGAAGTGGCAAAGGCTATAAGTGATGTAAAAAGGAAGGCTGATATTGTAGCCAGGTATGGCGGTGATGAGTTTGTCCTTATAGCAATTGATGCAGATATAAACAGTGCTTATACCATAGCAGTTCGCCTGAAGGAGAAGATAAAAAGCATTCACATAACCGCAGGAGAAACTACCATATCTCCGAAGGTATCAATGGGAATAGCGGTCTATCCAGAACACGGGGAAACTCCTCGGGACCTGTTCCTTATGGCTGATTCCATGCTTCTGAGTGCAAAGGAAGAGGGGAAGGGAAGGATAAGGTTGCCAAGCTAAGAAGATATGCTTCAGGTTTATAAAGAACTCAGTAATAAAGCCATATACTTAATAACTGCACTGGACAGAGGGGAGGTTTTACCTTACTTTCAGCCCATAGTGGAACTTAAAAGCATGGAAATATACGGGTATGAGGTCCTGGCAAGGATAGGAGAAAAGCATTCTTCCGCAGGTGAGTTTATAAGCCTTGCTGAAAAGCTTGGGCTATCCGTCAGGCTTGACAGGATGGTTTATGAAAAAGCCTTTAAACACGTAAAAGAAGTCGGATATAAAGGAGCCATATTCTTAAACCTTAACCCAAAAGCTCTGGTAGTTCAAGACTTTATTTCAAACATAGTAAAGATGACGGAATACTATGAAATACAGCCGGAAAAGATAGTCTTTGAGCTAACCGAGAGGGAAACCATTAAGAATGTTGAACTTTTAGAGAGGTTTGTGCGTGAGCTTAAGGAAAGGGGCTTTATGTTTGCCATAGACGATTTTGGCTCAGGCTATTCCTCCTTTCACTATCTTAAGAAGCTACCTGTTGATTTTGTTAAGCTGGAGGGCGATTTTATAAAGGACTTAAAGAATGACTGGAGGGACAGAACCTTCGTTGAGTCTGTGGAAACCCTTGCGTTGGGTATGAACATGAAAACGGTAGCGGAGCATGTGGAGGATGAAGAAACATGCAATATACTAAGGAGCCTCGGCGTTAACTATGGACAGGGTTATTACTTTGGCAAGCCCTCCGAGCGTATAATGAATTTTTAGCATGTTCAGAAGGCTTCTTATTGCCACCAGCAATGAAGGAAAGTTGAAAGAGATAAGAAAACTTCTTGAGCCTCTTGGTATGGAGGTAATAATGCCAGAAAAAGCCCTTGAGGTGGAAGAAGGAGGTCAGAGCTTTTTAGAAAATGCCTACATAAAGGCAAGGGCTTATTACGAGAGGTATGGAGTGCCGGTACTTGCAGAGGATTCGGGTCTTGTAATTCCAGCCCTTGAGGGATATCCGGGCGTGTATTCGAGCAGGTTTTACAGCCTTGAGTGGGGCGGTGTGGAAGAAGTAAAGGAAGGCAAAGACCAGGCAAACATAAGAAAGGTTTTAAGGCTTATGAAGGGAATAAAGGAAAGGAGTGCTTACTTTGTAGCCTTCGCCCTGCTCTATACAGGCGATGGAGGTCTGTGGGGAGAGGGAAGATGCGAGGGCTATATTCTGGAGGAGCCAAGGGGCTATGGTGGCTTTGGATACGACCCCATATTCCAGCCAGCGGGCTATGAGAAAAGCATGGCAGAGCTGTCTTTAGAAGAAAAAAACCTTATATCCCACCGTGGAAAAGCACTGAGGAGGCTCTTGGAGCTTATTGCAGGAAACTGGTAAAATAAAAAACCTATGAAAATAGCCTTCATATCCACGAGGAACGCGGTCAGAAGCATCATGGCGGAAGCTATAGCAAAGAGGGTCTCAAAGCTGGCTCTGCTGGCACCAGAGATATATTCCGCAGGAGTAAAACCAGCAGAATCTGTGCCAGAGGAGGTCTTGAGCCTTCTTCAAAAGAAGGGATACAGCACGGACAACCTTTATCCTAAACCCGTTGAAGCCATACCCTACGAAGAAATAGATATACTCATAACCCTATCACCTGAGGCAAGGGATATATGCCCCTATTCCATATCCCACAAAAGGAGAGAGCACTGGGTTGTGGAAGAGCCAGACAGCTTAAAGCTTGAAGAGTTAGAAAAAACGCTACTTCAGATTGAAAAGTATATGATGGACTTTTTCAAAATAAGTTAAGCTTATGCTTGCCATAAGGAAGTGTTATATTAAAATTTTAACTTGATGATTGACATAAGCAAGCTAAAGACCTTTGTGGCGGTGGCAGACCTTGGGAGCTTTTCAAAGGCTTCTGAAATACTATACATAACACAGCCAGCTGTAACACAGCAGATAAAGGCACTTGAGAGGATTGTGGGTGCAAGGCTCTTCCAGAGGCAGGGTGGCAGGATAGTGCTTACGAACGAGGGCAAAAGAATATACCAGATTGCGAAAAACCTGCTGGCAAACTACGAAAGCCTGATGGAGGAGATGGCAAAGATAAAAAAGGACTTTAAAGACACCTTACTTCTTGGTATAAGCACAACGCTCAGCGAGTATAAGATTCCGGAGCTCTTAGTGGAATTTCACTCTCAGCTCCCCAACATATCCATAAGGGTTCTGGTGGATAACTCACAGCACATAGAGGAGGCACTTTCTTCTGGCGTGCTTAATATAGGTGTTATAGAAAGAGAGCCTTCTGAGAGGTTTAGTTCTATAAAATGGTTTATGGACGAGGTGGTGTTTTTCACCCACCCATCGCATCCCTTTGCACTAAAGGGAGAAATTGAACCAGAGGAGTTATACGGTGTGGACCTTATATTCAGGGAGGTAAGTTCTGGCACGAGGAAGGTGGTAAAGGAAGAGCTGGAGCGTTTGGGGATAGTATTTGAAAAGCTCAGCATTAAGATTGAGATAAACTGCGGAAGGTCTATTCTCAGCATGGTTAAAAAGGGCTATGGAGCCAGTTTTCTGTCTAAGGGTCTTGTGGAGAAGGCTATAAGGGAAGGCTCTGTGGTACCTGTAAAAATCAAGGGTTTTAATGCGGTACGATGGTATTACATAATATACCCTGAACATGAAAAGCTCACTTTCCTTGCCAGCAGGTTTATGAAGTTCCTGCTCTCAAAGGCAAGTCCTGAACTTGTGGCAGGATGAGAAAGGGTGTTATATTTGATGTGGACGGCGTCATAGTGGATGTGAGTCAGTCCTATCATTACGCCATAAAATATACAGCGGAGCATTTTCTGAGGAGGGAAGTCCCCTTAGAAGAGGTAAGGAGGATAAAGTTTTCAAAAGCTATAAACAACGACTGGCTTGCCACCCTTGAGGTGGTCAGAGAGTATGGAGGAGAGGCGGACTTTGAGGAAATTGTGAGGGTCTTCAACGAGTTTTATAAAAAATTAAGAGACAGGGAACTACTCATACTTGACGGTAGCTTTTTTGAAAAGCTCAAAAGGCAGGGCTACCCCCTCGGCATTGCCACTGGAAGACCAAAGGAGGATATGGATTATCTTTTTGAACGGTTCAGGCTAAGAGACTTTTTTGACTGTGTGGTGCATGAAGAAACCATACCTCAGGAAGAGCTGAGAAAACCCCATCCCTTTGCCCTTCACTGGTGCGTAGAAAACCTTAACTTAGATGCCTTTGTTTATGTGGGGGACAGCCCGGCAGACTGGCATATGCTCAGAGATTACAGAAGGCTTTATTCAAAGCCCGCGGACTACATACACGTGGGCAAACACTGCGTGCCTGAGGGTGTTAAGGTCTGTCAGAAGGAGGAGCTTCTTGAGGAGCTTCTAAAGGCTTTGCAGAGTCTATGAGCAGGATGGGTATGTCTTCCTCCACAGGATAATAAACACCGCAGCTTTTGCATATAAGTATGTTCCTTTTCTCATCATACAGAAGGTCGCCCTTACACTTGGGGCATGCGAGTATTTCTAAAAGCTCCTTGCTCAGCATATTAGTCCTCTTTGATGTATTCCCATAATTCTAACATAAACCTTTTAAACTCCTCAAAGCCCTCCTTCCCGAGCCTTTCGGTAAGCTTTTCTTCATCAAAAAGCAGGTCTCCGGATATGGGAGAGAAGTCCAAGTACTCCAAGTGTGCCACCTCCAGGTTAAAGATGCACATGTATTGCTGTGCCTCCTCCTTAAAACGCACAAACTCCTCTTCATAAGGTTCAGAGGCTTTTGTAGTCCAGTGGTAAGCTCCACCAAAGGGATTCAGCCAGAACTGCTCGTTGGATTCAAGGCAGAAGACTGCCCTTTTCACAGACACTATATCCCTCATAAGCTCGCCATCTGGCATGTTTACAGCCCATACCCTGTTTTTTATGGGGTTTATGAGGAACTCCACCTGCCTGTATTCTACTACCATCTTTATCCTCCTACCTTGAACATCTCTATCTTCTTTGGCAAAATACCCTTTTTAAGTAGCTCAAGCCTTTCTTCAGAATACCTGTCCTTTCTCTTAGACCACAGGCTTACTACAAAGTCTCTTATCTCTTCCTCCTTGGCTCCTCTCCTTATTAGACTCTTCACATCATGCCCTTCACGAGCAAAGAGGCATGTAAGCAGTTTGCCGTCTGCAGTGAGCCTGAGCCTGTTGCAGTCTCCGCAGAAGGGCTGTGTTATGGAAGAAATAAAGCCCACCTCAAGACCGTCCTCCTTATACCTGTATCTTTCCGCCACCTCGCCCCTGTAGCTCCTGCCAACAGGTTCAAGCTCAAAGCTCCTTTGCAGAAGCTCCAACATCTCTCTGACGGAAAAGACCCTGTCTAAAGACCACCCGTTTAAAGTCCCCACATCCATAAATTCTATGAACCTTACCACCACACCCAGACCCTTGAAAAAGCGGGCAATCTCCGGAATCTCCTCATGGTTTAAACCTTTTACTACGCAGACATTCACCTTCACAGGCGAAAGCCCCACCTCAATAGCCTTCAATATACCCTCTATTATCTGCGAGGCTTTAACCTCTCTACCTACTATCTTTGAAAGAACCTCATCCCTTAAGGAAGGCAGGCTGACGGTGACCCTCTTTAAACCCGCAGACTTAAGCACCTCCGCCTTCTCTTTCAGTAAAAAGCCATTGGTTGTCAGGCTTATGTCTTCCACACCCAGCTCTGAGAGCATGGAAATGAGGTTTTCAAGGTGCCTCCTCAAAAGCGGCTCACCGCCCGTTAGCCTGACCTTTTTTATGCCCAGGGGCAGAATAGCCTTCACAAACTTTGCAATCTCTTCAAAGCTAAGAAGCTCCTCCCTTGGGAAGAACTCGTAGTCCTTACCCTCTGGCATACAAAAGGCACATCTGAAGTTGCATCTGTCCGTTATGGAAATCCTTAGGTCTCTAAGCTCCCTTCCTAAGCTATCGACTATCATGCACCCAGCACCCATTCACCCTTACCATCCTTGAAGACTTCCTTCTTCCATATGGGAGCACGCTTTTTAACCTCATCAACCGCATACCTGCATGCTTTAAAGGTCTCGTCCCTATGACCTCCAAAGACCACCACCATAAAAGAAGGCTCGCCCACCTTTACAACGCCGAGCCTGTGATGTATAAAGACCTCCCTTACCGGGAAAAGTCTCAAAGCTTCTTGCCTTATTTCCTCCATCACCTTTATTGCCATTTCAGGAAAGGCTTCATAATGAAGCTCAGATACATCGCCGTCCTCTGGAGCTGACCTTGCTATGCCTAAAAAGACAAGCCCTGCTCCACATTCTTGAGGCACTTCATAACCAGAAAGAACTCGCTCAGCACCAAACCATTCATATCCAAGATAGACCCTTGGCACCATAGCACTAATTATATTCCCGCTGACTTTTTATTTAATGACCTTACTCAAAAAGTTTTAAACTATTATACATGCCGGAGGCAAAAAACAAGCTTAGTAAGGCTCAAAAGGCTGCCATACTTTTGATGGCTATGCCGCCGGCGGTGGCTGTAGAAATCATGAAAGAGCTTTCAGACGAAGAAATACAGGAGATACTAATCCATGCAACGAATATAGAAGGTATAACGGTAAAGGATATTGAAGAAATAGCAAAAGAATTTATAGAAGAATACAAGGCTACCTCCTTTATAACGCCAGACATTGACGCTCTGTTAGAGTTTGCAAGAAAGGCATTACCACCGGACAAGTTTGCCAAGATCTACGAGTTTCTGAGCAGTTCCACCCTTATAAAGAGCTTTCAGGAGCTGGAAAGGGTTGACAGTAAGATACTTGCAAACATACTAAGGGGCGAACACCCACAAACCATAGCGGTGGTGCTCTCCCAGCTAAACCCGGCAAAATCCGCAGAGATACTGAAGGCACTCCCTGATACCTTAGCCATAGAAGTGGTAAAGAGGCTTGCAACCCTTGAAAACATATCTCCAGAGTTTTTTGGTGAGCTGATAGAGGTGCTTGCTGAAGAAATAAGGGGTATGGGAATAAGCGGGATAATGCAGAAAATGGAAGGTATTACGCTTACCGCAGAGCTTCTCAACATGCTGGATAAGGACACTACCAACAAAATACTTGCCAAGCTGGATGAGGAAGACCCCTACCTTTCAGAAAAGATTAAGGAAAAGATGTTTACCTTTGAAGATATACGCAAACTGGATAACAGAGCCATCGTTGAAATACTCAAGGCTGTGGATAAAAACACGCTCATAATAGCCCTGAAGGGTGCGCCAGAGGACATAAAGGAAAAGTTCTTCTCCAACATGTCCAAGAAGGCTGCGGATATTATGAGGGAAGACATGGAAGCCCTTGGTCCCGTGAGGGCTTCTGAGGTGGAAAAGGCTCAGAAGCAGGTTATACAAGTTATAAAGAACCTTGCGGACCAAGGCATCATAGACATATCGGGCGGAGAATCTTATGTCTGAGAGGAGGTTCAAACCCCTTTTTCACATGGAGGTGGAGGAAGAAGACAACCAGAAGGAGCAGGTGGAAATAGAACAGGATAACCCATGTAATGAAGTGGAAAATACTTACCGCATAGAACTTGAAAGGGTAAGAGAAGAAATAACAAGGCTTAAAAGCCACATAGAAGCCCTTGAAGGTGAAAGGTCGGAGCTTTTGAAGGAAAAGGAAACATTAAGGAGCCTCCTTGAAGAGAGGAAACATACAGAAGGGCTGCTTAGCAATCTCACGGAAGAGATAGTAAATTCCATTGGCAGGGTAAAGGAGAGCCTCAAAGAGAGCCTTCTTGACATGGTGATGGAGCTTACAAAAAAACTGGTGCTTTCTACAGCCATTCCGAAGGAAGATACGTTAAGGAAAGCCCTTTCAAAACTGCTTGAATCTAATATTGAGCTCAAGGGTCAGCTAATCCTGCATCTATCACCCAAGGATGCAAATAGGGTGGAGTCCTTTTTGAAAAGCCTTGAGGAAAAGTCCGGGGGTTCCTTGGAGCTTTCCATAATAAGGGAGGAAAACCTATCAGAGGGTGAATTTATATTAGAAACACCCAAGCTCTGGATAGAGAGAAAATACGAGGACCTCCTTGAAGACCTTATGGAAGAGCTAAGAGATGAGGGGAGTGTATAGAATTTACAGTAAGGTCTTCAAGGCGAGCGGTATATATGTGGAGGCTTACAACCATGATGGGGCTGTTGGGGACCATGTGATACTTTATCCCAGCAGGGGAAAGCCTGTAGAGGGTGAAGTTATAGGCTTTAACGAGGATAGGTGCATAATCATGCCCTTTTCTTTCCCTGCAGGCATAAAGGCTGGAGACAGGGTGCTGATAGGCAAAGGTCATATATCAACGGTTGTGGGCGAAGGTCTGCTGGGTGAGCTGATAGACCCTTTTGGCAGAAGGCTAAAGGACGGCTCAGTGGTAAGGGGTATAAAGGCACCTATCCTGCTTGAAAGCCTGAACCCCCTTGAAAGGGAAAGGATAAGAGAGGTTTTTGACTGTGGCATAAGGTCCATAAACGCCATGCTCACCTTGGGAAAGGGTCAGAAGGTGGGCATCTTCGCGGGCGCTGGTATTGGTAAAAGCACCCTTCTGGGCATGCTGGTCAGGAACAGCAAAGCGGATGCGGTGGTTCTTGCTCTTGTTGGCGAGCGTGGAAGGGAGGTAAGGGAGTTCCTTGAAGATGTGCTGGGTGAGGAAGGCAGGAAAAGGAGCATAGTCATAGCCACCACCTCAGACCAGACGCCCATACTGAAGGTTAAAGGTGCCATCAGTGCCTTAGTGCATGCCAGACATCTGGCAAGCAAGGGCATGCACGTGCTTTTAGTGATGGACTCTATTACGAGGCTTGCCATGGCTCAGAGGGAGGTGGGGCTTACAGCCGGAGAGCCACCCACCATGAAGGGCTACACGCCTTCTGTCTTCTACCTACTTTCAAAGGTGGTGGAAGCCTGCGGAAACTTTAAAAAGGGAAGCATAACGGGTGTCTTTAGCGTATTAGTGGAGGGAGATGACATTAGCCTTGACCCGGTGGCAGATGCCCTTATGGGTATGCTTGATGGACATATAGTGCTATCAAGAAGGAGGGCACACGCGGGCATATATCCGGCGGTGGACCCGGTAAAAAGCTTAAGCAGGCTCATGCCCCATGTGGTGAGCGATGAGCATTTAAAGATGGCCCTGTATCTTAGGGAGCTTTTAAGCGTCTATGAATCTATGGAAGACATGGTGAGCCTGGGGCTATACACACCCGGAAGCAATCCTCTGCTGGATAAGGTTTTAAGGCACAGAGAGGAGATAAAGGCATTCTTCAAACAGGGGGTGGAGGAAAAGGTAAGCTACGAAGAGAGCTTAAGACAGCTTAAAGAACTTTATACCAAATTGCTATAATTTTAATCATGGTTGAGCTAAAGTCCTACGCGGAGGAAAAGGTAGAAAGGGCAAGAAGGGTTTTAAGAAGCCTTATGAGCCTCAGCACTCAGGTAAAGGACAAAACCCTGCTAAGGTCTGCAGAGCTTCTTTTAGAGAGGAAGGACTATATAAAAGAGGAAAACCAGAAGGATATAGAGTTTGCAAAGGCTCAGGGACTCTCAAACGCCCTCATTGACAGGCTGCTTCTCAACGACAAACGTATAGAAGGGATGGCAAAGGTGCTCAGAGATGTGGCAAGCCTCCCGGACCCAGTGGGAGAAATAACGCGTATGTGGACAAGGCCAAACGGTCTTATGGTGGGCAAGATGCGTGTGCCCCTGGGGGTTATCTTTATCGTCTATGAAGCAAGGCCCAATGTTACCATAGAGGCGGCTTCCCTCTGCATGAAGTCTTCAAACGCAGTGATATTGAGGGGTGGCAAAGAAGCCATAAATTCCAACAGGGCTTTGGTGGAAGTGCTTCGTGAAGCCTGCAGGGAAACAGGCTTTCCGGAGGAGGCCATTCAGTTCATAGACAGACCGGAAAGGGAGATAGTGTGGGAGATTCTTCAGATGGAGGGCAAAGTAGATGTAGCCATACCGAGGGGTGGTGAGAGTCTGATAAGGGCGGTGGCTGAAAAGGCAAGGGTGCCAGTCATAAAACACTACAAGGGGGTCTGCAACATATATGTAGATGAAGAGGCGGACCTAAGCAAAGCCTATCATATAGTTTATAATGCAAAGGTTCAGAGACCCTCTGTGTGCAATGCGGTGGAAAACCTCATAATCCACAGAAGCCTTCTTGAAACCTTCTGGGTAAAGATGGCGGATATCTTGGGAAGGGCTGGTGTGGAACTTCGCTGTGATGAGGAGAGCCTTAAGGTCATAAAGTCAAGACCTGAACTTTCGCATGTAAAGGCGGTGCCTGCTACGGAAGAGGACTACTATGAGGAGTTTCTTGACCTTATTCTGGCAGTAAAGACGGTGGGTTCCTTGGAAGAGGCTATAGAGTTTATTGAAAAATACGGCTCAAAGCATTCAGATGCCATAATCACGGAGAACTACACAAAGGCAATGAAGTTTATAAAGGAGGTGGATTCCGCCTCCGTTTATGTAAATGCCTCCACACGCTTCACGGACGGAAACGAGTTCGGGCTTGGTGCGGAGATGGGCATATCCACCGATAAGATACATGCAAGGGGTCCCATGGCTCTTGAAGAGCTAACTATTGAGAAGTTCATAATCTTCGGAAATGGACAGCTCAGGGACAACTTTGGGGTGCCTCCCGAATGGATGCCATAGACACGCAGGAGCTTTTAGATTTTCTGACGCAGGGTGAGAGGGCAGAAAGGCTTGAAGAGTATTTCAGACAGGTGGAGAAAAGGAAAGGTAAGGTCTTTATATCTAACTACACCCTTTTGGAGCTTGCCTACCTTCTTGAATACGGACTGGGTGTAAGCAGGGACTTAGTTTTAAAAAGCATCAGAACCATACTGGAGGAGAGGCTCTTTAAGGTGGAGAGGAAAGAAGAGCTTGAAGAGGCATTAAGGCTATATGCACAGGGTATGGAGCTTATGCAGGCTTTGAAGGAAGTGCAGTATGAAAAGAATAAAGTCAGGAGGGTTTCCTTATGAAGGTTAGCATTACAATAGACCTGATGCCCTTCCTGCCATGGCTTAGGGAATACGACAGGGACAAGTTTATAAGGGACCTGATAGCAGGGCTCACGGTGGCGGCGGTGCTCGTGCCCCAGTCTATGGCTTACGCCCTCCTTGCAGGCATGCCTCCCATATACGGTCTTTACGCCAGCTTCCTGCCAGTGATAGTAGCAGCTCTTTTTGGAAGCTCACGCTTCTTGGCTACAGGTCCTGTGGCTATGACTGCCCTACTTACCTCCTCCGCTCTCTATGGGCTTGCTGAGCCCTCCAGCGAAAGGTGGGTTCAGTTAGCAGCGGTACTTGCCCTCATGGTGGGCTTCATAAGGCTCCTTGTGGGTCTTTTCAAGCTTGCCTTTGCGGTAGAGCTTATATCCACAAGCGTCATTGTTGGCTTTACAAGTGCTGGTGCCTTAGTGATATCGCTAAGCCAGGCGGGACATCTTCTGGGCTTTAAGATAACCCAAAGCACTCACATATACGAAGTGGTTTCAGATATAATAAGCAAGATATCTCAGACAAACCCCTACACCCTTGCAGTTGGAGTCTTTGCCTACGGAGTTATCTGGCTTTCAAGGAAGATAAGCCCCCTCGTACCGGGAGCCCTTCTGGCGGTAGTGCTCACATCTCTTGCTTCTTACTTCTTCGGTCTTCAAAACTACGGCGTTTCCCTAGTAGGAAACGTACCGAGCGGTCTTCCAAACTTTGAGGCGCCTTCTGTAGATTACAGAACACTTTCTCAATTATGGGTAGGAGCTCTTATAATATCCGCCTTCGGTCTTATGGAGGCGGTAGCCATTGCAAAACAGCTGGCGATAAAGGTTGGAGACAAGTGGGACCCAAACCAGGAGCTCATAGGTCAGGGGCTTGCCAACATAGTAGCAGGGCTCTTTAAGGGCTTTCCCGTGGGTGGCTCCTTCTCAAGGTCAGCGCTAAACTTCCAGCTTGGGGCAAAGACACCTATAGCCAGCGTGATAACGGGTCTTACGGTGGGCTTTACCCTTATTGTGCTTGCACCTCTCTTTTATTACCTTCCAAAGGCTACCCTGTCCGCTATAGTACTTTCTGCGGTCATAAACCTCATAAAGCCTCAGGAGATATTAAGGCTCTACCGCATAAACCCTACGGACGGTGTGGTGGCAGGTATTACTTTTGCAACCGTATTCTTTATGGACCTATGGGTTGCCATAACCCTCGGCACTCTTATAGCCTTCGGCACTTTTGTCTATAAGACCATGTATCCACGTATAGTGGTGCTTACAAGAAACCCAAAATCCGCCACCTTTGTAAACGCAGAAAGGGAAATGCTGCCAGAATGCCCCCAGATACTCTACATAAGACCCAACATGTCCCTGTACTTTGGCAATGCGGAGTATGTGTATGAATATATCCTGCAGAAGGTGGCTGAAAGGAAGAAGGCTCTCAAGTTTGTGCTAATAGACCTTGAGGCAGTCAATTACATAGACGCTACGGGAAGCCTCGTTCTGATGAGGCTCTTAGACAAGATAAGAAGCATGGGCATAGAGCCAGCCTTAGCAAACATAGGATGCACCATATATCCCCTTTTGGAGAATGTGGAAATAGACAGACATATGGACACAGACCTTATTTTTGACTCAAAGGGTCAGTCCATCACTGAGCTTTTCAAGAGGCTGGACCACGAATACTGCAGAAAGAATTGTCCCTATGCGGTCTTCAAAGAGTGCTGGAGCGTAAAGGAGGAAGGTTTTAGGGCGGTGGAAACTCTGAGGTCTGTGGCTTAGGAAAGCCTGTATTTATCAAGGAGAAGCTCGCCCCCTGTATAGACTCTTTTCATGTATGTATATTTCTACCTCTTCTGGCACCAGCCACCTTATGCTTTTGCCCTCCTTCACCCTTTTTCTTATCTCGGTAGAAGACACATCCACCCTGCGTGTAGCCACCAAAAGGTAGTCCTCACCCTCCTTTAGGAAAGGAAAATACTCCTCCACGTAAAGCTTTATAAGCTTAGCTTTACCTTCCCTGTCCGCCACCACAAAGCGGGCAAGCCTTAAAAGCTCCACAGGCTCCTTCCATACATGAAGGCTCAAAAAGCTGTCAGCACCCACAAGAAGAAAAGGTCTTTCGCCCAGAGTGCTATAAAGCTCTCTGGCTGTATCCACCGTGTAGGATATGCCACCTCTTTTTATCTCCAAGTCGCTCACCTCAAAAAAGGGCTCTTTAAGGGCAAGCTCAAGCATTCTGAGCCTGTCTTCAGGGCTTGCCTCATGAGGTCTCTTTATGGGTGCCTGAAAGGCAGGCAGGAAAACTATCTTCTGAAAGCCCAAAGCTTCCAAAACATCCCTTGCTACTAAAAGATGTCCCACATGCACAGGGTCAAAGCTACCACCAAAGTAGAGCTTCATGTGATAAGATAATAGCATGCTCTGTGTGGATTTGTCAGGCAAAAGGGCTCTAATAACAGGCTCCACAAGGGGCATAGGAATGGCAATAGCCATGTATCTGGCAAAGGCAGGTGCCAGTGTAATAATAACGGGCAGGGATGAGGGTAGAGCAAAAGAGGTGGCACAGCACATAAGTAGCGAGTTCGGTGTGGAAGCCCTTGGCGTAGGCATGAATATGGAAGACATGCGTTCCATAGAGGAAGCCTACAGAAGGGTTGAAGCCCAGTGGGGTGGCGTAGACCTGCTTATAAACAACGCAGGCATAACAAGGGATAAGCTCTTTTTGAGGATGTCCTTAGAAGACTGGGAGCAGGTTCTTAAGGTAAACCTAACAGGCACCTTTCTTATTACTTCCCTTGCGGTAAAAGGTATGTTGAAAAACAGGTGGGGAAGGATAGTAAATATATCCTCCGTGGTAGGCTTTACGGGCAATGTGGGACAGGTAAACTATTCTGCCACCAAGTCCGCCCTGATAGGCTTTACAAAAAGCCTGGCAAAGGAGCTGGCAGGCAGGAACATAACAGTGAACGCAGTAGCCCCCGGCTTTATTGAAACGGATATGACCGCCGTGCTATCTGAAGAGATAAAATCCGCATACCTCAAGAACATACCCTTGGGGAGGTTTGGAAAGCCCGAGGATGTGGCTGGTATGGTGGTTTTTCTATGCTCTGAGTATGCCAGCTACATAACAGGTGAAGTGGTGCATATAAACGGGGGTATGTATTAACTTTTTTACATGCCCGTATGCTACATAGCCTTCGGAAGCAATGTGGGAGACCGTTTAGCCTACATTCTGAAGGCTCTTGAGCTTTTAAAAGAGTATGGAAAGATAGAAAAGGTTTCCACCATATATGAGAGCAAGCCCTGGGGGGTAGAAGAACAGGCACCCTTTCTCAACGGCGTGTTTGAATTTACAACAGAACTGGACCCTATTAGACTACTTTTTGTGCTAAAAGACCTTGAAAAAAGGGTTGGAAGAAAGCCACGTCAGAGGTGGGGACCAAGAGAGATAGACCTTGACATACTGCTTTACGAAAACCACATTGTGATGCTTAGCTTTCTGAGGGTTCCTCATCTTTATCTGACAGATAGGGACTTTTTCCTCTTCCCCCTTTTGGAGATAGCCCCTAACCTAATACACCCGATAACAAAGGCACCCCTTTCAGAAAAAGCCCAAAGCTTAGAAAACCGTTTAAAACCCTTCGCCTGCCTTCTACCACCTTAGCTCGCTTCTCTTGGCGTAGGTCTGAGGCTTTGCTTGGAAAAAGTCCGTTTTTGTATCGTTTATGGTCCTAAACTGGTCTATCCACTTCATGGGGTTTTCTGTAATATCTGGATAAAGGGGCTTATAGCCAAGCTGTGTGAGCCTTAAATTGCTAAGGTATTTTATGTATCTGTCTATAAGGTAGTCATTAAGCCCCAGTATCTGGTTTTGGGTCACATACTTACCCCACTCTATCTCCTTTTCTGTGGCAAACTTGAAAAACTCATAGACCCACTTTTCTATCTCAGGAGTAAACAGCTCAGGCTGTTCCTCTTTTAGCGTGAGTATGATGTTTCTAAAAAGAGAAACATGGCAGTTGCCAGCCACGCATACGCTATCTTTGTACCTCACTATGATGTTCCCAGAGGGTACACTCACGCAATAGACTTTACCCTCGTAGTAAAACTCTTCCTTTACCATTGACTGAGTATTTATGCAGTCTTCTTCCACATACATCCATATACGATAAACGGGGTTTTTAGCCTTTGGGTTTTTCTCCCTTGAGACTGCCGTCCTTATGCCCGCAAGGGCACACAGAGCCTGCAGAAAGTCCTTGTTTCTTTTTTCTTTTGTAGAGTAGTAATAAACTTTCTTTCTGTTCCTGCCTTTAGGCATATGTCCGTCCCAATGCACCAGCTCCTCTACAAAGTCCCTTATCCACTCTGCAGAAACCTCCTCTAAGTTTATCCACTCATCAAAATACTTGGAAGGAGCAGGGTAAAGCTCCACAGGATAATATACCGTGTATGCATAGCCTTCTCTTCTCCTGTACCTTCTGAACCATATGCCATACTCCTTGCAGGCTAAAAGAATTTCCTCAAACCTCCTTATTTTTCTTTCCACTGAAAAGTAAAACCTTAGCTGTCTGTAGCCTGTGAATTTTCCGTTCCTTTCCTTATCCACCGTACCATCCGCCTGAAGTGCCACTAACAGTCTTTCAACCGCACTGAGAGAAGTTTTTACTTTCTTCCTCTCAATAGTCGTTGTTTTTGCCAGTATATCAAACCAGTCTCCGTATTCTTCCACGTGCCCTTCATACCTTCCTGCCACGGGTACAGCCTTGTAAGGGTGAAGTTTTATGTCCTCTATCCTCTCTTTTCTCTGCCTTTTACTCTTTAAGTCCCTGACCACAAACTCGTGCCCTTCAGTTGCTACTACCTCCCACCCAGATTTTGGATGTTTTAGCCTGAACATGCTACCTTTGTATTCTCTTGCAATGTATGCATAGGGCTTTACCCAAGAAATTTTGCCCGTCCGTAGGTCATACTGAACCACAAGGTCCTCCTCTCTCAAATCCCTAAAATCCACAAACCCCCTCTTTGTCAAAACCTCCGTCCCCTCAATGAAACAGAGTTCGTCTCTGTTAATGTATTTAATCTGCTGAACCGTGTTTCTCATCTTTCCTTGTCTTCCAAGCGTGTAGAAAAAGGCAAAACCGGAATAGAAGTAAAGGCTTTCCAAAACATAGTTTCCAAATACGGCTTTTATGAAGTTTTCTTCTGTGGGTTTTCTTATAAATTCATTGTAAAGCTCCGCAATTACCCTGTTTCTTTCCATTAAAACCTTATCCTGCCTCCAGTAATTGTATATTTCATCAGCCACCGTAGGGTCTACCACACTTTCAAGAATGAACTGATATGAGTAAGAATGAAGTGCTTCTTGAAATTCCTGAGATGTAAGTGCCATAACAAGCTCAGGTGCAGTAATGTACCTTGCAAACTCCTTGAGCATATTTACCTGGTAAGAGTCTAAGGCTATTAGGAAAGAAAGCACCATCTCGTAGGCTCTTTTTTCATATTGGGAGAGCTCCCTTTCATACTGCTTTCTGTCCTCCTGCATGGGTATCTCTTCAGGTATCCAGAAGTTGGTAAAGCCCATCGTTTTGTACAGGTCAAAAGCCCACTGGTACTTAACATTGTTCAGTTCCATTATGTTAGTTGGGTTGCCAAAAACTAACTTCCTTTTTGAGACTTCTCTGTCTCCTTCAGGATTAAAGATAATGGTTCTTTCCATGCTTTCTTACCTCCTTAAGCACTGCAACTTTCGCACTCTTCAATGTCTGTCATGGATTTGCTCCTGCAGTAATATACGGTCTTTAGTCCAAGCTCCCATGCAAGCTCATAAAGTCTTGAGAGTTTCGGACCATCTATCTGTTCAGGGTCTATGAAAAGGTTTAAAGACTGCGCCTGGTCTATCCACTTTTGCCTAACTGCTCCCGCACGAATAACCCATTCTTGGTCTATGTTATAGGCACTCTTGTAATGCCAGAAGTATTTGTCTATCTCTGGAGGTACCTGAGGTAATATGCCAGACATGTTTTCTTCCTTGTAGTATTTGGCAAATATGGGGTCTATGGATGGGGTGGCACCTATTATAAGAGATGTGGAGCCTGTGGGCATCAAGGCTATAAGATAGGCGTTTCTCATGCCGTGTTTTTTAACCTCCTCAGCAAGCCCTATCCAGTCAAAGCCGTTTTTGGAGATTTTTTGGTTCTCCTCCGCAGTCCTTCCAAAGAATATGCCTTTGCTCCAGTCTGAGCCTTCAAAGAGCGGATACCTGCCCCTTTCCTTTGCCAGCTCCATAGAACCCTTTATAGCATAGTATGCTATCCTCTCAAATAGCTCGTCCGCAAATTCAAGGTGTTTTTCAGACTCCCACGGAATATGGTTTTTTACAAGGCAGTAGTGGTAGTTGCTTACTCCTATGCCTATGGCTCTGTAGCGTCTGTTAGTATATTCCGCTTCCTTTATGGCATAGTAGTTTATAGATATAACATTGTCAAGCATTCTAACGAGCAAAGGCACTACCCTTTCCATATCTTCTTTTGTATAAACCTTACCAAGGTTTATAGAACCAAGATTGCAGACCACCACGTCCCCAGACCTTTTCCTGTGAGTGATTATTCCAGTTTCCGCATCCAGTGAATCCTCTATATGTTGTGTTGCGGACATGTTCTGAATGATTTCCGAGCAAAGGTTTGAGCTATAAACCATTCCGCAGTGTTTGTTGGGGTTCAGTCTGTTGGCAGTATCTCTGAAAAATATGTAAGGTTCTCCCGTTTCAAACACGACAGTTAGCAGCCTCTTCCATAGCTCAAAGGCATCCACCTCCTTTTTAGCCTCTGGTGGCAGTTCTCTCTCAAGCCTTTCATAAAGTTCTTCAAACTCTTTTCCGTAAAAATCCTCAAGGTTTTTACCATCCTTTACATTTTTACAGTAGTATGGGTCAAAAAGGGTCCATTTTTCTCCAACTCTCAGTCTTTTCATAAAGAGGTCTGGTATGGATATGGCTGGATGTATGTCATGGGCTTTTTTCCTCTCATCTCCTACATTGGTCTTTACTTCAAGAAAGTCAAGCACATCCTTATGCCATATATCAAGGGTTATCGAGGCTGAGCCCTTCCTCATACCAAGCTGGTCCACGTATATCATCACATCGTTGAGTATTTTGACTACTGGCAGAACTCCAGAGCTTGCCCCTTTAAACTTCCTTATTGGAGAGCCTGTAGCCCTTATCTTGCCCAGGTATATACCAAGTCCGCCCGCAAACTTGGATATCTGTCCCGCCTTCTGCACATTGTCAAAGATGTCATAAAGGTCGTCCTCCACTGTCAAAACAAAACAGGAGCTTAGTTGTGTATGTGTTCTTCTTGCGTTCATAAGGGTTGGAGTGGCAAGTGATATCTCATGCCTGCTCATAAGGTCGTAGAAGAGCTTAGCATATTTTAACCTTTCTTCTTTCCTTTCAGGAATGGCAAGGGTCATGGCAATAAGCATATACATTTCCTGCGGTAGCTCTATAATATTGCCGTCTTCATCCCTCACCAGATACCTGTCCGCCAGTACCTTAATACCCGTATAGTTAAAAAGAAGGTCTCTGTCCGGGTCTATATATCTTGCAAGCTCGTTAAACTCCTCTTCCGTGTAGTTTTCAAGAAGATACTCGCCATAAATTCCCTTTTCCGCATATTCCTTCACAAGCCTGTAAAAGCTATCTGGATTATAAGGCTTGTATTTGCCGTTTATCTTGTCCTTGACTTTGTAGCCTCTTAAATGCCCCACATCCTTGTAAAGGTCATAAAGAAGCAATCTTGCCGCCACATACTGCCACTGAGGTGTTTGAGGAGACACCTTTTCAGCAGCAGTCCTTATAAGGAGCTGTTGTATCTCCTTTGTAGTAATTCCGTCTCTGAACTGAATCTGAGCATCCAGCTCCAGTTCCATGGGGTCCACGTCTATATCCTTACAGGCAAAGTCTATGACTATACGAATCTTTGATATGTCAAGCCTTTCCCTTCTTCCGCCACGTTTGACGACATGCATGGAAGTCCTCCTTTTTGGTTTATTAGTTTATAGCCTGCTCTGTCCTGTGTAAAGCCTTTTCACCCTTACAGAAGACCAAGTTGAAGCATTCGGCTCAAGTGCAAACCCCTTCATAAAAATAGAGCCTGTCCTTATCACTCAAGGCTTAGCTTAGCTATGGCTTCCATATGATATGTGTTTGGAAAGTTATCCACCATCAGGAGGCTTTTGAGCCTGTAGCCGCCTTTTACGAGCACCTTCAGGTCTCTTGCAAGGGTGCTGGGTTCGCAGGATACATAAACTATATCCCTAGGTTTGTTGGCTAAGATAAGCTTTGCCTCACCACTTGAAAGCCCGCTTCTGGGCGGGTCAAGGAAAATAAGGTCAAAGATATCACCTCCATGTTTTTTAAGAGCCTCTTGGCTGGTGAGATGTCCGAAGCTAACATTGGCAACCTTATTAAGCCTTGCGTTATACTCCGCATCTTTGATGGCACTTCTGTTGCTATCGTAAGCCTGCACATGCTCGCTTTTCTCAGATAAAAACAGGCTGAAAAAACCAATACCACAATGAAGCTCTAACACCTTCCTGTACCTATCCTCCGGCACAGCACCCTTTACAAACCTTTCCCAGAGCATGTAATTAACCTGTATAAAGGAATCCATGCTCACACGATAACGGTATGGACCGATAAGAAAAAAGGTAAAGTCCCTGCCCTTTAGGTAGACCTTCTGCCCCATGTAGTAAAATCCCACACCGCATACATTGACAGGAAGCACATCATCCATCAGCTTCTTGAACTTTTCTCTACCCATAGGCTCTTCTGAAAGGAGCTTTATCAAAAACTCATCATCAGAAGGCGAGTAAAGCACGTGTATTTCTTTGAGCCCTTTAACTCTTTTAGACAGCTCCTTAAGAGCAGGGATAAGCCCGTTTATGGCAGGATGAGCTACAAGGCATTCTTCTATTTCCACTAACCTGTGGCTTTTCCTTTCAAAAAAGCCTAACTTTCCTCCGGAAACTTTAAACTGAACCTTTACTCTATAACCAAACTCCTCTCCGTATATGCTACCATCAAGCCCCTTGACCTCTACCTTTCCAATCCTTCTTATTGTTTCTAAAAGAATTTCCTCCTTAGCCCTTATCTGAAGTCCATAGCTGGCATGCTGGAGCTGACAGCCCCCGCAGGAGCCATAGTAAGGGCAGGGTGGGTCCCTCCTTTCAGAAGATGGCAGAATTACCCTTTTGATTTTTGCAATTGTATAATCCTTTTTCTCCTTGAGCTTTTCTACTTCAACAAGCTCGCCGGGTAGGGCGTATTCTATAAAAAGGGTCCTGTTCTTATCCTCCGCCAAACCATAGCCACCATAAACCAGCTTCTTAACCAAAACTGCTTCAGGACTCATTTTAGGCTTGCAAGTTTTTCAAAATCCTCTTCTGACATTACATCTATATACCAGCCTGTTAGTTTGTTTGCCAGTTTTACATTAACACCATGCTTACCTATAGCTATAGATAGCTTTTCCCTTGGGACTGCCACTTCAGCCCTTTTTTTCTGCCAGTCTATTCTAATCTTTGAAACGGCGGCAGGAGCTAGGCTCCTCTTTATAAGCTCCTCCACATTAGGCGTCCACCTTATTACATCAATCTTCTCACCAGCAAGCTCTTCAGAGATGGGTGCTATCCTTGAACCCTTTACACCCACAATAACCCCCACGGGGTCAATCTTTGCATCTTCCGAATGCACAAGCACCTTAGCCCTTTCGCCAGGCTCACGAACTATGTTTTTTACAACTATATCCCCTCTTTTTATCTCAGGCACCTCCTGTTCTAACAGTTTTCTAAGTAGCCTCGGGTGGGTTCGTGAAAGCACTATCTCATACCGACCTCCCCGCCTTTTAACGCTCAGTATAAGGAATTTGAACTTGGCTCCGGGTTTATACTCTTCCTTCTTTATCTGCTCCTTCTTCGGAAGTATGCCCACAACCCTGCCCAAATCTACAAGCACATCGCCCTTTTCCTCCACCTTTCTCACTATGCCCACCACCACCTCACCTTCCAGCTCAAGGTATTCAAGATAACCCCTTTCCTCCTCAGCCTTTTCCAGCTCTCTTAAAAACTCCTCCTTTGCCGCATGAGCGGCAAGCCTGTTCACGTCTTCTGTGCTTATATCAAGGGGAAACCTCACCATCTCACCATTAGCCCTTCTTACCACATAAACCCTTATCTGGTCCTCCTCAAGGCTAACCTCTATATCCTCCTTTAGCCTTCTGTCCTTCTTTATGGCAAGGGCTATGGCATTTTTTAAGGCTCTTTCCACAACCCACTCAGGCAGGTTTTTGTCCTTTGCTACTTGTTCTATAAGCCTTTTGAGGTTTTTTACCATTTATCTATCTCCAAGTTTGCCCTTGCTATAGCTGACAGGGGCACATGGTATTCCCTGCCTGTCTCCTTCTCCTCCAACAGTAAAATACCCTCAGAAACTTCCTTTATTACCCCCTTGAGCTCTCGCCTACCCTCTACGGGTTCCCTTAGAACAGCCCTTATAAGCCTTCCTTTGAAGAATTCAAAATGTGAGGGCTTGGTAAGCTCCCTCGTAAGCCCCGGCGAGGAAACCTCAAGCACATAAGATACGGGTATAATATCCTCCACATCAAGCAAGGCTCCTATTCTTTTGCTCACCTCCTCACAATCGCCTATGGTAATTCCGCCTTCCTTATCAAGTATTATCCTTAGAACCCACCCCCTTTCAGATTTAAACTCCACATCAAAAAGTCTATACCCCATATTTTTTACTATGGGCTCTACCAACTCTCTAACCTTTTCAGCTATAACCCTTTCCTGTATATGCATAGCCTTAACAATTATAGCACTGGTATAATCATTATTCGCATGGACATAGAAAGTGTTATTTCAGAGATAAGGAGGGTAATAAAGGGTAAGGACGAGGTTATCAGGTATTCTCTCGTATGTTTCTTCTCAGGAGGGCATCTTCTGCTTGAAGATGTGCCGGGCGTTGGCAAGACTACCCTTGCCCTTGCCATGGCAAAAGCCCTTGGACTCTCCTTCGCCCGTATTCAGTTTACCAGCGACCTGCTACCCTCAGACATAATCGGCGTTAGCGTGTATGACCAGTCTAAGAAAAGCTTTACCTTTAAAAAGGGACCCCTCTTTAACAACCTCATACTTGCAGATGAGATAAACAGGACCACACCAAAGACACAGAGTGCACTGCTTGAAGCTATGGCGGAAGGCAAGGTTTCAGTAGACGGTATAACCTATGAACTTCCAAAGCCCTTTTTTGTAATAGCCACACAAAACCCCGTGGAACAGCATGGCACCTATCCACTGCCCGAGTCTCAGCTTGACCGCTTTTCCATGAAGCTAAGCCTTGGATATCCAGACCCGGAAACAGAGGCACAGATAATAAGGGGTGAAAACCCGCTTGAGAGCGTGGAAAGGTTAAAGCCGGTGGTTAAGCCTCAAGAGGTGCTAAGCACTATGGAGAGCATAAAAAGGTTTTATGTATCGCCAGAGGTTTCAAGGCTTGCGGTAAGTATAGCTCAAGCCACAAGACAAAGCCCCAAGGTTTTACTGGGTGTATCCACCAGAGGGCTGATACATTTAATAAACTGTGCTAAGGCACTTGCCTACCTCAAGGAGAGGGATTTCGTAGTGCCAGAAGATATATTTGAGCTTGCACCCCTATGCCTTGCCCACAGGCTGATAATGAGAGAAGGCACTACTGGCGAGGAGTTTATAAGACAAGCAGTAGAAGAGTTAAAGCTGGCAGTTAAATTTTAATGGAAAATTAATATTTTTGATGTATGATTTCTTGCGATGTATAATCTTAGAAAAGGAGGTGAAGCAATGAAGAAGATGACATTAATCTTAGCGGTGGGCTCGGGAGTTGTCTTTGCTCAAGAGGCAGGAAAATCTTTAGACCCTTGCGGTAGCCCAAAGGAGTTTTACTCCAAGTATTTGCTTGACAAATGCTACAAGGGCTACTTTGATGCTATAGTGGAGAGCAAGAGGCTCGCAGAAGAAGCCTCAAAAAAGGCTGAGGATGCAGCCAAAAAGGTTGGAGACCTTGAGGGAAGGGTCAAGAAGCTGGAAGACACAGCGGAGGACCACGAAAGAAGGATAAGGGCACTGGAAGGCAGACAAACTCAGAAAAAGGAAGATGGTGTAGGTCCATACAAGTGGCAGCTGGAAGAGGTGGGAGCTGTCCATTTTGACTTTAATAAGTTCAACATAAGAAAGGACCAGAGGGATGCTTTGAAAAGCATAGTGGATAAGGTTAAAGGGGACGGTAGAGAGGTTCTTGTGGTGGGTTTTGCGGATAAAAGGGGCTCAAGCAAATACAACTTTAACCTTTCTCTGTGGAGAGCACAGATGGTAGCCAGTGAAATGGCAAAGCAGGGTGTAGATATAGGTAAGATAAGGGTCGCCTCTTATGGTAAAGAGGTGGCTGATATGCTTGGAAAGAAGTATGCTGACCAGAGGGTGGTCAGGGTTTATATCATTAAATAGTCTCTAATCCTTCTGGCTCCCTCCTTGAGGGAGCCCCCATCCTTTGCATAAGATATTCTTATCTTATATGCTGTGTTATTTTTCCCAAAATCTATACCAGGCGTTATAGCCACCCCTGCTTCTCTCAAAAGCCTCATGGACAGTTCATATCCCTCAACCCCATACCTGCTCACATCCGCCCATAAATAAAAAGCCCCCTCCGGGTATACTTCCACGTCAAGCACCTCCTTTAATTCCCCATAAAGCATATCCCTCCTTTTCCTGTATGTTTCCCTTACCTTTTCAAGGTATTCATAATCAAAAGCTTCTAAAGCCGCATACTGACTTAGCACGGGTGCGGAGATGTACAGGTTCTGTATGATAAGCTCCGCCTTTCTTACCAATTCTTCCTCCGGCAGGATAGCCCACCCAAGCCTGAAGCCCGGCATGCAGAAGGCTTTTGAAAAGCCGTTTATTACTATTGCCCTACGGCTAAATTCAAGGGCTGTTCTCTCCCTTTTATCATACACAAGCCCATGGTATACTTCGTCAGATATAAGGTATATGCCCCTCTCCTCACAGTATTCCGCAAGGGCTTTTAAATTGTCCTCCGAGTAGAGGTTTCCGGTTGGATTAGAGGGTGAGGATATATGAAGGGCTTTTATGTCTTTATGCTCTTTCAGGTGGTCGGTGGTTATCTGATAGCTGGTGTCCTTGCCTATGTCTATGAAAAGGGGCTGTATATCCAGCACATGGGCGAAGTTTTTATAGCATGGATAAGAGGGGTCTGGAAGGGCTATACTTTCACCGGCGCTTAGCAGCAGGGCATACACGACAAGAAAGGCACCAGATGTACCTGTGGTTATAACTACCCTTGAGGGTGAAACTTCCACACCATACTTATCGTGGTAGTGCTGAGCTATTCTTTCTCTCAGCTCCATAAGACCTAAGCTGGGTGTGTAGAAATACCTTCTATCCTTTATGGCTTTGTGCAGGGCTTCTATTACGCCGGGTGGAGGGTCAAGGTCTGGCTCTCCTATCTCCATATGCACCACATCTTTTAAAGATTGAGCCTCTCGAAGAAGGTCCATAACGATAAAGGGACTTAGCTTATCTACCCTTTTCATCTCTCATATTTTCAAGGAGAAACTTTGCTACGCCTATACCACCAGCCTGTGCAAGTTTCCTGCTAAGGTTTTCCAAAAAGCTATCATAGTATAACCTGTAATCAAAAGACTTGCTCTCTAACATGGGCTTAAAAGCTTCTTTAAGAACCTCCTTTAGAAGTATAGCTTCAAACTCTACAGCCAGTTCCTTTTTATCCTTTTTAAGCATCTCCTGATAGTTCATGCCTGGTAAGGAATAGTTTATTCTGCCCGTTCCCTCCATCATTTAAAATTATAGCATGCTTCCACTTTTTCTGCTCCTTATTCCACTTACAGCTCTGGCAAACGTCTTTTTAATGTCAAACTATCCTCTCAGAGGCACAAACCTTGAAAAGGTAATAAATAAGGACAACTACAGGGAAATGGTGGAAATACTCAAAAACATTGAGGACGTAAAGGAAGTTTATGTGATGGAGGAGGAAGATAAGGTTTATCTTTACATAGAAAGATACCCCATAATCAAAAAGGTAGAAATAAGGGGAAATGTGGCAATTGCTAAGGAGGATGTGCTATCTTATCTTGGTATTTATGAGGGAATGCCTGTAAAGAAGGAGGGGTTAAAAGAGGAAGAGCTTTCGGAAAGGATAAAAAGACTGTATATGGATAGGGGGTTTCTTGACGCACAGGCAGCCATAACCCTTTATATGGATGAGGAAGGCTATATATACCTTTATGTGGGTGTAGATGAGGGTCCCGTTTACTTCACAGAGGGTGGTGTGTATAAAGGTTCCACCTATCCACCAGAAAGGCTTGATAGGGTGGTGGGTATAACCAAGGGAAGAGTGGTAAATGAAGGCAATCTTAGGGATGGCATTTTTAAACTTCAGGATTTTTACATAAAGGAGGGTTTCCTTGATAGTTTTGTTTATTACGAGGGTCTTCAAAAGATAAGGCTAAACAAGCCATACATGAAGGTCTTATTGCCTATGGACCCACTTGCTAAGAAGAGCCCCCTTAGAATACTGGGTTCTATATCGGAGGGCATATCTAACCTGTTCAGACATCCACTGGCTATCTTTGGTTCTTTAATAGGCAGGGGACATGTGGCAAAACCCCTATTCCAGATAGTGGAAGGTGCAAGGTACAACATTGAATTTCACGGGCAAAGCTTTTTTGACGCAAAAACTTTAAGAGAAGTAAGCGGGCTCGAAAGGAAGGGAATAGACTCTTTCTCCCTTGATGAGGCAAGAGAAAGCCTCCTGTTAGCCTATAAGAGAAAGGGCTTTTTTGATGCGGAGATTAACTACACCTTTGAAGGAAACAGGGTGGATTTTTACATAAAGGAAGGAGAAAGATACAAAACCATTGGTGAAGGTTTTGACGGAAAGCCCTACGATGAAGAAACTATAGAAGGTGTGCTTGCTTTAAGGTTAGAAGCCTTAAAAAGAGAAGGCTATACCCTTGCGGACGGCAGGTTAAAAAAGGAAGTTTTGAGGGACAAAAAAGAAGTAAAAGTTTCCTTTGAAATAGAAAAGGGTAAAAAACAGATACTCAAGGATATCATATACGAAGGCGAGGAAAAGGAACTTAAGAAAATATTCAGAAAACACAGAGAAAAACTGCCAGCCATTTTCAATACGGAGCTCATAGAAGCTTTAAACTTGGACATAAGGCAATACTTTCTGAAAAAGGGCTTTATGGAGGGCGATTTTGATATAAAGGTGGATATAAAGGAGGAAGGGGATACCACCTATTATACTTATTTATACACCATAAGGGAAGGACCTTCATACAAACTTGGGGAAACCATCTACTATGGATATAAAAAAACAAGGCAGAGGGAACTAAGCTACATTACAGAATATGGCACTAAATACAGTGAGGAGTTGAACAATAAAACCTTATACAGCCTTTTAAACAGCGGTATTTTTAGCGGTGTTAACATAAAAACTTTTATGGATAGAGATAAAAAGCTTGTGCATAGACTTATTGAGGTTTCAGAAGACAAAAGGGGACTGCTGGACTTTTCCTTAGGCTACAACACGGAAGAGAAACTATCCCTTGAAACCTTTTTTGGTGCCAAGAACCTTTTAGGGGTGGGTATATCCGCAGGGGCAAGATATAGAAAAACAGGAAAGCGGGAGCTATACAGCTTAGAGCTTTCGGACAATTTTCTCTTCAGCAGAAGGCTCTGGTTTAAAAGCTCCATCTTCAAAACCTATGAAGAGCATAAAAGCTACAACCTGGACTCCCATGCCATAACAGGGCAGGTGGGTTATAGAATTACCGCCAATACATCCATAGGTCCAGCCTTTAGCCTTCTTGAAAACAAAGTGGAGGGCACCACCTATAATATAAAGAAATATGGCTTTTTCCTGTTGAGGGAGTATAAGGACGATATTTTCTTACCAAAGCGAATACATTACGACAACTTGAGCTTAAGCTTTGCCGATGGAGATGTAAGATACTGGAAGTCTGAGCTTTCCACCTTTTATCTCATACCTCTCAGAAGAAACTATAAACTGAGCTTTAAGGTAGCTGGTGGTGCAGTGTCAAAATCTGCTCCTGTATTTGAACGGTTCTTCCTTGGCGGACTGAGGGACCTCAGGGGTTATTCTTTTGAAGATATAGGTTATCCTAAAGGTGGGCGATACTACATTTTCGGAAGGTTAGAGTTTATAGCACCTTTAAAGGAGCCTTTTATAGGTGTGGTCTTCACAGACATAGGCAACACGGCAGAAAGGTATAAAGACATGTTTAAGAGCATGAAAAAGGACGTGGGCTTGGCGGTAGGCGTTGACACACCAATAGGTCCTATAAGGCTTGACGTGGCTTTTCCCATGGAAAAGGAAGTTCACACAAGGTTTAAGATATATCTATCTGTGGGCTATTATTACTGATTCCTATGGAACCTTGTATTTATCTTTTGCCTGTATTCATCTATCTTGTCCCTTCTGTGCTGTGGGTTGCTAAAGTATAGCAAGCTTAATAAAAGGGAAAGCAGGGCAAGCAGAAGCAGTAGAAGAAGCGCGGTGCTTTTCTTCATATTACAAATAAGAGGGGGCAATCGCCCCCGAAGGCTTTATGCCTTCTTATGCTGTTTTTCAAGCCATTCATAGTTGTATGGGTCCCAGTCTTCTGGCATGTGAGGTATCTTATCAAAGTTGTGGGGTGGTGGTGGTGAAGGTATGAGCCACTCGAGAGAAGGAGACTGCCAGGGGTTGTCTTCCGCCTTAGGTCCAAGCTTGGTGGATAGTATAAGGTTTGCAAGGGCTATGAATACTCCAAAAGCAAGGATAAAGGCACCTATGGTTTGGAGCTCATGAAGTCTAACCCACTCAGGTATAGGTGGATAGTCCGCATACCTTCTTGGCATACCTTCAAGACCCACTATGAACTGAAGGAAGTAAAAGAGGTTAGAGCCTATCATGATTATTACAAGACCTATCTTACCCCACAGCTCACTATACATTCTGCCGGTTATCTTTGGATACCAGTAGTGGAAGCCACCAAAGACTGCAAGGGTAAGAGCCATTCCAAGCACATAGTGGAAGTGGGCTACTACAAAATGAGAATCGTGCACTGCTATGTCAAAGGCAGGAAGGCCAAGGGGTATTCCAGTAAGACCACCAATAAGGAACATGAATATGGCACTGAGAGTATAAAGCATGGGTGTGGTAAACCTGACAGAACCCTTGTAAAGGGTAAATACCCAGTTGAATATCTTTATACCCGTAGGCACGCCTATGAGCACAGTGGTGTAGGAAAAGAGTATCCTTATCCAGTCTGGCACACCGCTGGTAAACATGTGATGTATCCATACCATAAAACCAAGGATTGCTATACCCCATATGGCGAATATCATGGAAGTTCTTCCGAATATCTCCCTTCTTGAGAAGGTGGCTATCATCTCAGATATAAGGCCAAAGGCTGGTAGTATCATCACATATACCACAGGGTGAGAATAAAACCAGAAGAGGTTCTGATACAGAAGCGGGTCTCCACCCCTTGTAGGGTCAAAGAAGGCAGTATGGAAATACTTATCCATAAGGAGCATGGTTACGGCTCCTGCAAGGGCTGGCACGCCGAGAATCTGTATTACGTTCATGGCAAGGAAAGCATGAAGGAAGAGGTTCATCTTTCTGAGGGTTATACCGGGTGCTCTCATGGTAAGGTTTGTCACCACAAGGTTTATGGCACTGGCAAGGGAGGAAGCTCCAAGCATGTGTATTATAAGAGCATAGAAGGCAACTGGTCCTGCATTCTCGTTAAGTGAGAAGGGGGGATAACCCGTCCACATCATTCTGATATGGTTCCCGGGCAGGAATGTAAGCAATGCCAGGACGCTTGCTGCGAAGAAAAGCCAATAGCTAAGGGCGTTAAGCCTTGGGAAGGCTACATCTCTTGCACCTATCATTAGTGGCAGTAAATAGTTTCCAAAGGAACCCCATATGGCAACTGCCCACCAGAACTGCATAAGGACTCCGTGAACTGTAAGAGCCTGATTGTACGCATCTTCCGACATGTACTGGAGACCAGGCTGATAGAGTTCAAGCCTTATGGCTAAGGCGGAAAGCCCTGCTATGAGGAAGAAGATAAGGCTTGTGATGCCATACATGATGCCTATCTTCTTGTGGTCTGTGGTAAAGAGCCACTCTTTGAGCCCTGCACTAAAATATGGTCTGTAGCTTACTGCTGCCATGGTGATGCACCTCCTTTAAAGGTTTCCTTTATTTAAAACTTCGCTCGTTTGCATACCCTGATTTAGCCATTTTTCAAACTCCTCTTTTGGTACCACCTTGAGAACAGCTGCCATCTTAGAATGCTGTGTGCCACAATACTCTCTGCAGAAGACCCAGTATTCACCAGGCTTGTTTATCTGGAACCACATGTGGGTTATCCTTCCGGGAACTGCGTCCTCCATAACTTTTGCAGGATGAACGTAGAAGGAATGTATTACATCTCTTGAAGTAAGAAGAACCTTCACCGGTGTTTCAGCGGGCAGATACGCCTTGAACATATCGTTGACCTCTTCAGGCTTAAGGTAGGTATTAGTCTCTGGGTTTACCACGCTGTTGAAGAAGGAAAACACCTTTTTGCCATTTGGATATTCAAACTCCCAGCCCCACATGAAGGCGGTAACCTTTATTTCCATAGCCTTTTCTGGTGCGTTTCTCTGAACCCTGTAGAAGGCAAAGCTATGAGTTGCCAAATATATAACCACTATGGTGGGTATTATGGTCCAGAGCACTTCTAAAGCCTTGCTTTCATGCACATGCTGAGCCTTTTCATTCACACCCTTCCTGTAGCGGTATTTCCAGAGAAATATGGCCGCTGGTATGAAAACCACCAGATAAATTACAACAGCCACGAACAGCCAAATTTCATACATGGTCTGCCAGTAGTTGGCAGGATAGGCTAGCACTTCCTTCATTGGTGCACCTCCTTTCTATTTCTGTTATAAAAATATGCAAGGGATAAGGTGGCAAAAAGGCCAAAAAGCCCCATACCTGCAAATATGAGGGTAGGGTCTATCACATACCTGCTTCTTGCATGGTCATAACGGTAGCAGGCAAGTATGGCAAGGTCTACAAGCCTGTTTACAGAGGGTCTTTCCCTCTGGGCATCTATAAAAGCAAGGCTCACATCCTTCTCTCTAAGGAAAGCCCCATACAGATACCTCATCACCTTACCATCAGGAGATAGGAATATGGTAGCGTTTGGGTGTATGAATATCTTGTCCCTGTCTATGTAGTAAAACTTATAACCCACAGCCTGTGTTAGTTTTCTTATATCTTCCTTAGATAGAAGACCTACCAGCCAGTTAGATGGAGGTTCTGTTGTCTTGAAATTCTTCAGCATAAAATCCCGCATGGTTTGAAAGTTATCCCTATCATCAAAGGAAAGCACCACATACCTGTAGTCCTCAGAGAGGTTTTTTGATACCTTATACAGATGTTCTGCAGATATGGGACACACAGAATCGCAGGTGTAGTATGCAAAAAGTAGAGCCGTAGGCTTGCCCTTTATAAACTCCCTAAAGCTCACTTCGCCCCTTGGCGTCTTTACCTTCACATCAGGCACCTCTTTGCCTATGTAAAGGTCCTCCTGAATTCTTACCACGCTTACATCCTGCTCACCGTAATAGCTTGTGTATCTGCCATACTCATAGGGCTCTCGGGCAAAGGAGAGGGATATAAGAAGCATGATAACTGCCCACATGCTCATGCCAGACTACCTATAAGATATGCACTGCTTGCCACAAGAAGCCACATGATATCCACAAAGTGCCAGTAAAGGGTTATCGCCTTTATGTAGGTGTGTCCCTTGTGCTCGCTGGCTTTTCCGCTCAGAAGCAGGTAAAGGCCCACCACCATGGTAAGAAGACCAACCACTATGTGAGAGGTATGTATGCCCGTAAGCATGTAAAAGCCCGTGCCATACATGTTTGAGCTGAGGGTAAAGCCCTCGTGCCAGAGGTGTAGCCACTCAATTATATGTATTACCATGAAGGCACCACCAAGAAACATGGTAAGCAGCATAAAGAGGGCGGAAAGGGCATTTTTACCCTTTTCAAAGAGCTTTTCAGATATGGCTATGGTGCCGCTGGAAGCCCACAGGATAAAGGTGAGAAGAACTGGTATTTTAAGGTTCATGCCTTCGGGAACCCACTGATGCCAGATATCCGCATGGGTAGCCCTTGCCATGTAAAAGCCTGCAAACATGGTGCCGAATATGACCACCTCCGAGACGATAAAGAACATCATGGCGGGCATACCAAGCCCTTCCTCGTGTCCCTTTGAGAAAAATTCCTGAATCCACCCAGCTATACCCACCACAAACAGGACCAGGCTCACACCCCCGAAAAGGAGGGCAAGCATGGGCTTCTGCCATACCATATAGGCTATGAAGGTAAGGGGGACCAGAAGAACCGCGAGACCTACTGGCAGGGGCCAGTAGCTATACTCGTGCTCTCCAAGGTGATGGTGATGCACCTCATGCTGTGCCATTTTTCAACCTCCTCTTTAAGAACTCTAACACCATTAATTTAAAACACCAAAGCCAGGCAATTTATAACATATGTTTATATTATTATAAAAGATTTTTATTCAAACTAAAAGGCAACCTCCAATATCCTCTCCCTTTCCTCCTTCCAGCTTAATCTCCTCTGCAGGCTGACTTTTAAAGCCTTAAACTCACGCCATGGCAGGTCTATGTAGGTAGGCACACCATAAACCAAAGCATTTTTAGCCTGATAGGAAAGCACTTTTACAAACCTTGAGGTTTCTCCATTTTCAAATAGTGCCTCCACAACTATGTATAGCTTTGGGTCCCCCTGGTCTGCGGTAGGCAGGTTATGAGGCACGCCCACATTGGTTATCTTTAGCCTTATGGTCTCAGCCTGCTCCAGCTCTACCTTTATGTCTTCAGGTTTTGCTATGCCCGCAGGAAAGCTGTGGTCATGCCTCGTCTTTTTGCTGTGGAAGTATTCAAAGGGGAACTTCTGGACAAGCCTTTTATTACCCAAAGAGGGCATGTGGCAGTCCTGACAGGACGTTTGAGCTTTGGTTATGTGCCATTCCTTGTAAGTTTCCTGATGACAGCCAGCACAGAAAGAGGATTTAGAGTAGCTGAGGTCCTGCCTTGAGGGGTGTGGTGGAGACCAGACCTTGTGTGGTCCGTGCATGGCTTTTGTCTCTTCCTTAAAATGGCAGGCTACGCAGGACACTCCATCCTCCTTGAACTCAGCCCTTAGAAGGGGCTTTATCTGAGGGTCTACCTGATGGGGTGCATGGCAGGACAGACACTTATTTTTCGTGTAGTTTTCGCTCTCAAGCCTGAATTTTTCACTCTTCCAGGCAACCGCATGCCTGCTCTTTTCCCATTCTTTGAATACCTCCGCGTGGCAGTCGGAACACCTCTTTGCCTCAGGTCTCTGAAAAAGGTCTTCTTCCACAAACATATCTCCGCAGGAGCTAAGGAGGGCAAGGGCAAGCAGTAGGGCTACCATTTTCCTCTCTCCTGTTATATAATTTTAAATGTTCAAAGGCCCGGTAGCTCAGCTGGTAGAGCACCCGGCTGAAAACCGGGGTGTCGGCGGTTCAAATCCGCCCTGGGCCATTTTTAAAAGCTCCACCCTCACCCTGTAGTCTATTAATATCTCTATTTCCTCCCTGTCTAAATATGGGTCAAGGAAGGGTATGGCATAAGGCGAGTGGTTTATCTTATTCATTTCCTGCTTGCTAAGCTCATCTCTACCCACAAGGCATGCCCTCGTGCCTGACCTTTTCCTTCCCACACTGCCCGTGCCTGAAAGTCTAAAGCCAAGTTCCTTAAGAGCCTTCCTGACAGCCAAAGAAGATGTGTAGGAGACCCATACACCTTCCTCTTCCATGAGCCCTTTAACCCTTTCAAGAAAATGCAAAGACCAGAGCTCAGGGTTCCTGTAGGGTGAAAAGCCGTCATGAAAGACCGCATGGGCTTTAAACTCCTCTACTTCTCTTATCCTTTCCCTTGCATCGCCTAAAAGAAGCCTGAAGCTAATGCCTTCCCTTTCAAAGCCTGGAAGTCCATCCCACAGAAGCCTTAGGTATGTTTGATAAGGTTCTGGTAGTGGTGGCACCGCCCGTAAAAGCTCCTTCTCAAAGGATAGGATTTCTATTTCCAGCCTTGGGTTTATGGCTCTTAGCTCCCTTATGGCTACCGCCAGGTTGTAGCCAAGCCCAAAGCCCACATCAAGAATACGAACCCTTTTTAAATGCTCTGCCCTCTCTAAAAGACCAGAAGGCTTTAAAAACTTCTCAAGGCATTCTCTTACTGCACCTGCGGAAAGGCTGTGGTATGGCTCGCGGTAATGGGGATGTATTATGGTGTAGTCTCCCTCTTGCGTCTTTGCCACTCCAGAGCCTTCCACAGAAGGGCATAGCCATACGGAAAGTTCTTTAAGTATGTTTTCAAAATGCACACTGCTTAGCTCTATACCATGCTTCTGTAGATACAAGGTAAGCCTTTTGCTAAGCTCCACAGGTTAAAATTTATAACGGATGAAGCCCTTTGAAGGGACGCCCCGTGGGATACTGTTGCCTCCTACTTTGCAAGGCAGATAAGCCTGCTGTATGCCTTCTTTACCGCCACCTCCATCATGACAGTGATAGGTCTTCAGGAAGAAATTAGAATTAAGGGAAAGGCTCTTGCTTGCGGAGTCCTTTAACTATCCGGGCATGTATGGACTTGTGATGTTCCTACTCTTTCTCACTCCGTATCCGCCTTTAAAAATGCGGGCTTTCCCACCTTTTCTGAAAACCTAAGGTTTGCAGTAATTCCCTCAGGCGATAAAGAAATGCTATGAGAGGACATTTTATTAATTTTGGGAAGCAGGGAAAAGATAAGCCTTCTGTGATAAGATAACAGAGATGCGCAGGCTCTTAAAGCTTTTCCTGCCCCTTAGCCTTGTGGCTTTGGGTTTTGCTCTATTCCTTTTAGCTAACAAAAGAAAGGAAAATTATGCAATGGTGGAGGAAAGGGAAGTCAAAACCCTCATATACTGCTCTGGCTATGCAAAGAGGGAGGACTATATCATAGTAAAGTCTGAAGTGTCTGGTTATGTGGAAGAAGTCCTTGTGGAGGAGGGACAAAGGGTAAAGAAGGGGCAGGTTCTTGCAAGGCTCAGCACGGGAAGCCTTGATGCAAGCATAAGGGAGGTCTCCGAGAGGTTAAGCCTGGCAGAGGAAAGGTTAAAGGAGGGCTCTGATTACTTTAGAACCTTTGAAAGCGCCGTAGAATCCGCCAGGTTAAGCATGGAAAGGGCAAGGGAAGCCTATGAGAGGAGGGAAAGGCTCTTCAGGCAGGGGCTTATACCGAAGGAAGCCTATGAGAACAGCAAGCTTCAGTATGAGACTGCCCTCAAAGAGTATGAAAGGGCAGTCAGCAGCTACAAAGATGCCAAGAAGGCTTTAGAATACGAAGTGAAGGTACTTTCCGCAGAAAGGGAAAGGCTCATGAAAGAAAAGGAAAAATACACAATAAAAAGCCCTGTGGAGGGCTATGTGCTTAAAAAGTTTGTAAGCGTCGGAGATTACATAAACCATATGAGTCAGGAAAACAGGCTCTTTTCCGTAGGCTCGGGCGGATGGGAAGTTTGGCTTGATGTGGATGAGGAGTATGCGGGGCTTGTAAAGGAAGGTCAGAGGGTCTTCCTCAGGCTTGATGCGTACCCCGGTCAGGTCTTTGAAGGAAGGGTCTTTCAGGTAATAAGGGAGGTAGACAGGAGCAGGAAGCTCTTCACCGTAAAGGCTAAGGCGGAGCTTCCTGAGGATATGCCCTCAGGCACCACGGTGGACGGGCAGATAGAAGTAGAACCAAGGAGGGTTTTACTGCTTCCGGTTCAGGCTTACAGGGACGGCTATGTGCTTGTATATGATGGTGTAAGATACATAAAGGTTCAGGTTAGGGTGGGCAGAAGGCTGGGAGACTACTATGAGGTGCTTGAGGGACTTAAAAAGGGAGACAGGGTGGTTCTGCCTTGACGCACGTGCTCTTTGTGGCGGTCAAGCTTCTTTTAGAAAGAAAAAGGCAGACGCTCGTTTCTGTCCTTGGCGTTTCCATAGGAGTAAGTGCCTTCATAGTGATGAGCTCCTTAATGGTGGGCTTTCAGAGCTACTTTATACAGCAGGTGATAGACCTTGAGCCTCACGTAAGGATAAAGCCAAGGGAGGAGCAGGTAAAACCATTGGAAGAAAAGGCTCTGCTAATGGGCGAAAAGCCAAAGGAAAAGGACAGGATACTCGGCTGGCAGGAAATGATGGCTAAGTTAGAGGGTGAGGTTCTTGGTATTGCACCAAGGCTTGTAAGCAGGGGCATACTCAAATACGGCGTAAAGGAAAAGCCCGCCACCCTTCTGGGCATTGACCCGCAGAGAGAGCCAAAGGCATCGGTGGTGGAAAAGTTCCTCAGGTATAAAAACCTTCATAAGCTTGAAAGCAACAGGACGGGCATTATCTTGGGTATTTTGGTGGCAAGAAGCCTCGGTATAAGGGAAAGAGGGCAGAAGCTTCTGCTTGTGGCTCCCAACGGTAAGTCCTTGATGGTAGTCGTGGAGGATTTTTTTGAATCGGGCATCACAAACATAGACGACACGAGGGCGTACATACACATAAAAACCCTTCAGGCTCTCTTAGACAGGCAAGGTGAGGTCAACGAGATAGTAATAAGGATTAAGGATGTAAACCAGGCGGAAAGGCTTGCAAAAAAGTGGCAGGGGGAAACAGGCTACGAGGTGGAAAGCTGGCAGAAGGCTTACAGAAACTTCCTGAGCATCTTCAAGATTCAGAACATAATAACCTACATGATTGTCTTTTCCATACTTACCGTGTCCGCCTTTGGCATATTTAACATAATCATGTTTACCGTCCTTGAAAAGAAAAAAGACATCGCCATATTGATGGCTATGGGCTTTGAAAGGAGGGATATACTCTACATATTTCTCATACAGGGCTTGACGGTGGGGCTTCTTGGTGCCGTGCTTGGCTCCCTTATAGGCTTTGGGCTTCAGGAATACTTAGTTTCTGTCAGGCTTGATGTGGAAGGGCTTATAAGGACAAGGGGCTTTGTGTTAGACAGAAGCCCCCTTTATTACCTTTATGCCTTCCTGTTCTCCCTTTTCTTTTCACTGCTTGCAAGCCTGTATCCTGCCCACAGGGCAAGCAGGCTAAACCCGGTGGACATATTCCGAAGCCAATGAGCCTTTTAGAGCTAAGAAGGATAAGGAAAGTAATAGGTCAGGAGGAAATACTCAAGGGCATAGACCTCAAGGTGGAAAGGGGGGAGTTTATAGCCATAGTAGGGGTAAGCGGTTCTGGAAAAAGCTCTTTGCTTTACATAGCGGGGCTCTTGGACAGACCAACGGAAGGGGAAGTTTTCTTTGAAGAAAGGGCAATAGACTTTAAGCAGGAAAGGCTTCTTTCGGAGATAAGAAACAGAAAAATGGGCTTTGTCTTCCAGTTCCATTATCTTCTGCCAGAATTTACCCTTCTTGAGAATGTAATACTGCCTGCCATAAAGGCGGGCATGAAGAAAAGAGATGCGGAAGAAAGAGCTTATGAGCTTCTGAGAAGGCTTGGGCTTTCTGGTAAGGAAAGGAGAAGGCTTTATCAGGTCTCGGGCGGTGAGATGCAGAGGACTGCCATAGCGAGGGCTCTGATAAACAACCCCACACTGCTACTTGCGGATGAACCTACGGGCAACCTTGACAGCAAGAACACGGAGCGTGTAATGGAGATATTCAGTGAGATAAACTCGGAGGGAAGGAGCATACTGATGGTGACCCACGAGCTTGAGCTGACAAAATACGCTCACAGGGTTGTGGAGATGAGGGACGGGCTTATAGTGGGCGAAAGAAGGGCTTGAACTTAAGTAATGTATTTTCCAATATATTCATCTCTTGACAAATGATTTAAGTTTTGCTTATACTTACGATTAAGGTCATAAAGGAGGTGAAGCCATGGGAGACATCAGCCGTAGAGACCTTTTAAAAGCAGGAATGCTAAGCCTTACAGCTTTATCAAGCCCAGCTTTTGCCCTCAGGGTTTTTGAACCTGTAGTGAAGGTAGAGAACCCCCTTGCTTACTATCCAAACAGGGACTGGGAGAGGCTATACAGGGACATATATAAGGCTGAATCTACTTTCACCTTCCTGTGTGCTCCCAACGACACTCATAACTGCCTGCTTACCGCCTATGTTAAGAACGGCGTAATAACAAGGATAGAACCAACTTACAAGTTTGGGGAGGCTACAGACATATACGGGCTTAAGGCTTCTCACAGATGGGACCCAAGATGCTGTAATAAGGGTCTTGCCCTCATGAGAAGGTTTTACGGAGACAGAAGAGTAAGGGGTCCAATGGTAAGGAAGGGTTTTTATGAGTGGTATAAGGCAGGCTTTCCAAGAGATCCAAAAACGGGCAAGCCTCCAGAGAAATACTTCCAGAGGGGTAAAGACAAGTTTATAAAGGTTACATGGGACGAGGTAGCTGACATAATAGCAAAGGCTTTAATAAACATAGCCACCACATACAGCGGAGAGGAAGGAAGAAAAAGGCTTGAAGCTCAAGGGCATTATCCTAAGCCCATGCTTGATGCAATGGAAGGTGCAGGCACTAGGGTTTTAAAGTTCAGGGGTTCCATGCCCTTTCTTGCAGTTATAAGATACACATCTCCCTACAGGTTTGCCAACATGATGGCTTTGCTTGACAGCCATATAAGGGGTGTAGGTCCTGACAAGGCTTTAGGTGGAAGAGGCTGGGACAATTATGCCTTCCACACGGACCTGGCTCCCGGGCATCCAATGGTGTCCGGTCAGCAGAATGTGGAGTTTGACCTCTGTATGTTTGAACATTCAAAACTTTTAATCCTCTGGGGTATGAACCCCTTCACCACCAAGATGCCAGACTGCCACTGGCTAACAGAGGCAAGGATTAAAGGCTCAAAGGTAATCGTTATTTCTAATGACTATTCACCTACAGCAAGGTCTGCCGATGAGCTTATAGTGGTAAGAACAGGCACAGACACAGCCCTTGCCCTCTCCATAGCCTACGTGATAATGAAGGAAAAGCTCTATCAGGAAAGGTATGTAAAGAGCTTTACGGATATGCCTTTGCTTGTAAGGATGGACAACGGTAAGGTTTTAAGGGCAAGGGATATAATACCAAACTACCAGCCAAAACCTCTTAAAAAGGCTGTAGTCTTTAAACCGGGTGAAACATTGCCTCCCTTCTTCAAACAGGACAAGCAATACATACCCGAGAAGATAAGAGTGGAGGATATGGACGACTTTGTGGTCTGGGACAAAAATGCCAACCAGCCCAAGGTTATAACAAGGGACGATGTGGGAGAGGACTTCTGGAAGCTGGGCATTGACCCGGCTTTGGAGGGTAGCTACAGGGTAAAGACCGTTGACGGAAAGGAAGTGGAGGTAAAGCCCCTCTTTCAGGTTTACCTTGAGTTCTTTGAGAAAAACTACACGCCAAAGCAGGCGGAAATAATAACAGGCGTGCCTGCAAGAAAGATAGAGGAGCTTGCAAGGGAGATAGCAAGGCATCCAAGAAACATGAAACTGGCTCAGGGCATGGGAGTAAACCAATACCAGCATGCGGACCTAAAGGATAGAGCCATGTATATGATATGTGCTTTAACAGACAACATCGGACACGCTACTGGAAATATAGGCTCTTATGCAGGCAACTTCAGGCTTGCTCTCTTTAACGGAGCACCCCAGTACCTTGCGGAGGACCCCTTCAACATAGAGCTTGACCCCAGCAAACCCGCCAAGGTGAGGTTTTACTGGAGACCTGAGTCAGCCCATTACTATTCCCACGATGACCATCCCCAGTATATGGGCGAGCATCTCATAACAGGTAAAACCCATATGCCAACCCCCACGAAGTTTGTGTGGTTTGTAGATGCCAACTCAGCCCTTGGAAATGCCAAGTGGAAATACAACATAATCATGAACACGCTACCGAAGATAGAGTGTATAGTCACCAACGAATGGTGGTGGTCCCTAACCTGCGAATACTCGGACATAGTGCTTGGTGTAGATGCCTGGAATGAAAACAAGTACTGGGACATAGCTGGCTCTGTTACAAACCCCTTCGTTTATGTATGGCCTAAAACTGGACACAGAAGGTTTTTTGACACGAAGAACGATGCAGAGGCTTTTGCAATCGTTGCCAACAGGCTCACGGAGCTAACGGGTGATGATAGGTTCAGAAATTACTGGAAGTTTGTCATTGAAGGCAAGCAGGATGTGGTCTATGTGCAGAGGGTAATAAACGCCTCTTCTAATCTACGTGGCTATAAACTTGAAGAAATTGCCAAGAAAGCTCACGAAGGTATCCCCTCCCTCATAATGACAAGAAGCTACCCCAAGTATGTGGGAGAAGACCAGACAAAAGAGAGTATGCCATGGTACACAAAGAGCGGAAGGCTTGAGTTTTACAGAGAAGAGCAGGAATTTATAGATGCTGGTGAGAACTTGCCTGTCTATAGGGAACCCATAGATTCCACACACCACGAGCCTAATGTAATTGTGGCAAAGCCACACCCCTTACTAAGACCTAAAAAACCAGAGGACTACGGCGTTAGCAGTAAGGAAGCACTGCTAAATACAGAATGGAGGCAGGCGAGAAATATTCTTATAGAACCGGAAAAACTACCCGGCACGAAGCACCCCCTCATGGCTACTTTTGGAGCCACACACATAGTGCATACGCCCAAATACAGGCACGCAGCACACACTACCACAGGTGATACGGATGTGACCACCCTCCTTTTTGGACCCTTTGGCGACATATACAGGCATGATAAGAGAATGCCCTTTATATCAGAAGCCTACATAGATATTAACCCGAAGGACCTTCAAAAGATGGGCATACAGGACGGAGATTATGTGTGGGTGGACGCTGACCCGCAGGATAGGCCCTTCATGGGATGGCAAAAGAGACCAGAAGACTACGAGGTAGGAAGGCTACTTTTGAGAGCGAGGGCTTCCAACAACACACCTCCGGGGTGTGCAAAGATATGGTTCAACATGTATGGCTCTTCCCATGGCACTGTAAGGGGCACAAAGGAAAGAAAAGATGGAATGGCAAAGAACCCAGACACCAATTACCAGTCTCTGTATAGGAGGGGCAGTCATCAATCTGTCACGAGGGGCTGGTTTAAACCTACCCTCCAAACGGACAGCCTTATAAGGAAGAACCTTATGGGTCAGATAATAGGAAAAGGCTTTGAGCTTGATGTGCATGGTCTAATAGGTGCGCCAAGAGAGGGCTTTTGTAAGATAACAAAGGCGGAGGACGGTGGCATAGGTGGTAAGGGTGTGTGGAGACCTGTTAAGCTTGGTCTTAGACCCACCACCGCCAATGAGGCAATGAAAAAGTATCTGAAAGGAAAATTTGTTTAAGGAGGTGAGCCATGGCTAAGGCGTATAACTGGCAACTTAAGAGGGAAGTGGAGTATCCCTACGAGCCCAAAAGACCAAAAAGGCAGTTTGCGGTTGTTATGGACCTGAACAAGTGCATAGCCTGTCAAACCTGCACGGTAGCCTGTAAGACCACATGGACGCCGGGAAGGGGTCAAGAATACATGCTCTGGAACAATGTGGAGACAAAGCCCTGGGGCTTTTACCCTACTGCCTGGGATGTGAAACTTCTTGAACTGCTTGAAGGCAATAAAAAGACGGTTTTTGATGCACCAGAAGGCGAAAGGGTGCTTGGCTGGAGACCTGAGGAGCTTGACTGGATGCACCCCAACATAGGTGAAGACGAGGTGAATGAGCCTGTAGATGTGGGCACCGTATTGGAAGGGCTACCACATCCCATATGGATGTTCTACCTGCCAAGGATATGCAACCACTGCACATACCCAGCCTGCCTTGCAGCTTGTCCAAGACAAGCAATATACAAGAGGGAAGAGGACGGCATTGTCCTTGTAGACCCAGAAAGGTGTGAGGGTTATCAGGAGTGTATAAAAGCCTGCCCCTACAAGAAGGTAATGTTCAACTTTGTGGCAAGAATATCTCAAAAGTGTATAGGCTGTTTTCCAAGGGTGGAGGATGGTCTCCAGCCTCAGTGCGTAATAACCTGTATAGGGAAAATAAGGCTTATGGGTTTTATAAACCCGCCAGACAGGGCAAGACCGGAAAATCCCATAGATTTCCTTGTGCATATAAAGAAGGTAGCCCTACCCCTATACCCGCAGACGGGTATTGAACCAAATGTCTATTACATACCACCCATTAACGTGCCTCTTAGCTTTCTAAGGCAGATGTTTGGCGATGGTGCGGAGCATGCGGTTAAAACCTACATGGCTATGAGGGAGGGCAAAGAACCTGAGCTTCAGGCACTTTTACACCTTTTTGGCTCTACTCCAAGAATCCCCCACTCCTTTGCGGTAGAAAAGAACGAAGTTATAGCGTATGATGAAGGAGGAAAGGAGATAGTTAGAGTGCCTATCGTGGAGCCTATACAGTATAGACCTCACAAAGACCCAAGGCTTGAAGTGGTAAGGCAGGACATACCATGAGGAGGTGAGCCATGAGATACACAGGACTTTTAACCTTAGGGCTTGCCCTTGCGGGCATTTCCTTTTCGCAGGAACTTGTTTGTAAAAGAGCTGGTAGCGTGCCCCTTGACCCCTTTGACAGGGCATGGGGCAGTACCAAAGCCCTCGAAGTAGCTCTTAGCGGTCAGGCGGTGACAACACCGATGGAGCTAAAGCCTTCCGTTTCAAAGCTCTCCGTAAAATGCCTTAACGATGGAAAAAACATAGCCTTTCTTATAGTCTGGGAAGACCGCACAGAGGATAGGTTCCATCTTATAAGCACCTTTTCCGATGCGGTAGCCGTGCAGATACCCTACAAACCCACTCCTGATGTGCCGGTAACTATGGGAGATAAAGGTCAGAGGGTTTTGATACTGCACTGGTCAGCCTTCAGGCAGGAAAACATAGAAAGGGGATACTCCGACACCGCAAAAGTCTATCCCAACTATGCCTACGACTGGTATCCTCATGCGGAAGCACCTTACAAGTATCCAGAAAACTGGGCAAACCAGTATGCCCTCAACTACATAGGCGGTGAAAAGGTCTTTAGAAAGAATACCTTTAGAACACCCGTGCGTGAGGTGGTGGCGGAAGGCTACGGCTCCTCCACATGGAAGGATATACAGGGAGCGGAAGGTAAAGGAGTTTACAGGAACGGCAAGTGGCATGTGGTTATAAAGAGAGCCTTCGTAGAGGAAAACACATCAAACCCCGAGTGGGGACCCGGAAAGGAAACTTTTGTCAGCTTCGCAGTGTGGGACGGCTCTAACGGTGAGGTGGGGGCAAGGAAAGCCCTAAGCTACTCATGGATAAAGCTTAAGGTGGAATGAGATGGAACTCTACAGAGCTTTTATTTACAGATTTTTATCGGTAGCCTTTGACGAGCCAACAGAAGAGAGCCTTGAAGCCTTGAGGGGAGGTCTTGATGACCTCTCCCTTTGCCTTTCAAAGATAGGTATGGATTTTGATGTGAAAAAACTGGAAAGGCTTTTAGAGACCTTCAGGGAGGAGGAAAACCTGCTTGAGCTTAAAGGTGAATGGAATGCACTCCTTGGTGTCGGACTTAAAGCTCCCATGTGGGAAACCGCCTATGAGATTGAAAAGGCGGGAAGGAAGTCTCATGAGCTTTCAGATATTGAGGGCTTTTACAGAGCCTTCGGCTTTGAGGTAAAGCAGGGCTACGAACCAGACGGGCTTATAGCACAGCTCGAATTTTTAGCCCTCCTGCTTTTAAAGATAAACTATGCAAAGGATATGGGTCTTAAAGAGGAAGAGAAATTAACGGAAAAGGCTTACAGAGACTTTTTCAGAGACCATCTGGGAAGGTGGTACAGGCTTTTCTGCGAGCTTATTAATGAGTATGCGGAAGTGGAATACTATAAGGTGCTTGGGCAACTTTTCTTTTCTTTCCTTGAGCTGGAAAGAAAGGAGGTGCCAGATATAGTGGATATAGAGAGGTATGTGATGGAAACTCTTCAAGGCTCAAGCTGGGAATGTGGTATCACTGGAAGAAGACCCCTCAATCCAGAAGCTCCAGAGCCTTAGAGAGGACCTCTTCCACCTCCCTCTGAGAGGGCATTTCCGCATAAACCCTTATTAGAGGCTCTGTGCCGGAGGCTCTCATGAGAAGCCAGCCATCTCCTTCAAAGACCAGCTTGAGACCATCAAGGGTGTTTACCCTTACCACTTTGTAGTTTCCGAGCCTCTCTGGCGGGTTGCTCATAAGCTCTCTGAGTTTTTGCTTTTTATCTTCCTGCGCATGAAGGTCTATCCTCTTATAATGGGCTTCTCCGTACCTTTTGAAAAGCTCCCTTATAACCTCCGAAAGGGGTTTGTCTATTAGAAGCAAAAGCTCAAGTATCATGAGACCAGAGAAGAGCCCATCCCTTTCAGGAAGGAAATGGACTATTCCATAGCCTCCGCTTTCCTCTCCACCGAATATTACCTTTTCTTTGAGTATGAGCTCATTTATGTTTTTAAAGCCCACCGCCACTTCCCTCAGCTCCACCCCTTCATCTTTGCATATCCTGTCCGCAAGGTAGGTAGTAGATACGGTCTTTACCACTATACCATCTTTCAAACCTTTGTTTTTCAGAAGATGGTATAAAAGCAAAGCATATATAAGCTGGCTGTTTACAAAATCCCCTTTTTCATCCACAAGGGCTATCCTGTCTCCGTCGCCGTCGTTGGCTATGCCCAGGTCTGCACCAAGAGCCTTCACCTTTTGCATGAGTATATGAAGGTGCTTTTCAACAGGCTCTGGTGCATGCCCACCAAATAGAGGGTCCCTGTAGCTCCTTATAGCATGAACTGTAGCCTTACTGCCCGAAAGCACATGCTCGTAAGTGCCCGCAGAAGAACCATACATGGCATCGTGCACAAGAAGAAGCTCCTTATGAGATAAAAGCTCCATGTTTATGTGGCTCTTTACCCCCCTCATATACTCTCCCCATATGTTTATATACTCAGGCTCATACTTCTCGGGCTTTATATCCCTCACTTCCTTCAGCCTTTCCTCTACTCTTGCTATAAAGTCCGGCGTGGCGGAGCCACCAAAGGAGTCCTTTATCTTATAGCCGTTGTACTCGGGCGGGTTATGAGAGGCTGTTATCATAACACCGTTGTCAAAATTCATGTATTTGACCGCATAAGAAACCATGGGCGTGGTGCAGGCTTTGTTGGTAAGCAGGGCATAAAAGCCAAGGGTTCTGAAGACCCTGTAGACTTCTAAAGCAAAGGCTTCAGACATGAAGCGGTGGTCGTAGCCTATTATGACCCTGTTTTTTCCCTGCTCCTCAAGCACCATGGCATGGGCATAGGCTACTTTCCTGACGTTTTCAAAGGTAAAGGTGTCTCCTATAATAGCCCTCCATCCATCAGTGCCGAACTTAACCATAAGTTCCCCTCTTTAAACATTTTAAGCCTTCTTACAAAGCTTATGCTATATTTATCTTTGTTAATGATACCACAAGAGCTTTTGAAGGAAGCCCTACGGAGAAACAGGCTAAAGAGCGAAGCCTTTGAGGGTTTTGAATACATAAGGTTTACAGACGACTTTAAGGAGGTACCAAGAGGCACGGCAATATTTAAGGATTTTGTAGTCTGGGGCTATCCGCATATAGGAAGGATATTCCAGCTCAGCACGGGCATAAAAGAGCAGTTTTCAGCTCCCTTCTGGGTGGAGGAGAAGGTGGATGGCTACAATGTAAGGATATTCCAGCAGGAGGGAAAGGTATATGCCCTTACAAGGGGGGGCTATGTATGCCCCTTTACCACCGACAGGATTGAAGACTTCATAAACCTTAAGTTCTTTGAAGACAACCCGGACCTGGTGCTATGTGCGGAGGTGGCGGGTCCAGAAAACCCATATGTGGAGGAAAGCCCGCCCCATGTGAAGGAAGACATAAGGTTTTTCGTCTTTGACATTATGGAAAAGAACGGACAGAGGTTTCTACCTTACAGAGAAAAGCTAAAGCTCATTGAAAAATACGCACTTCCCAGCGTGGAAAGTTTTGGGCTTTATAGGAAGGAAAACCTTGATGAATTAAAGGCACTTCTGAGAAGACTTAACGAGGAAAAGAAGGAGGGTGTGGTGCTAAAAGAAGACTCGGAAAGGGACAAAAGGGTCAAATACATAACAAGCTATGCCAACCTCAACGATATAAGAATTACCTCTCTAAACATGCTCGGACTTCCTGCGGACTACTATACAAACAGGCTTTTAAGACTTGCCCTCTTTATTGAAGAGGAAGGACTTGAAAAGAAAAAGGAGCTATATGAAGAGCTTGGAAGAGCCTTTCTGGAGGGTCTTTTTGATGCCTGCAGGCTATCAAGGGAGGAGGGTAAAGTCTACAGGGTTTTCCGCTGTAGGTTTAAAAGGAGGGAAAGGGCTTTGATGTTCATAGAGCAGTTGAAACACGCCTCCGTTCATATACAGGTCATTGAAAGGAGGCTGGAGCGAGTTGGAGAATACTGGCTCCTTGAGTTTGAAAAGGTCTTTTTAAACATGACGGGGCTTTTGGGGCATGTGCTGTCTGGAGGCTCTATAATAGATTAAGTTTTCATAGTCAGGCTTTCTAATATGAACCTGAAGCCCTTCGGGTCTATCAGCTTTATACCCACCTTGTCCGCCCAATCCCTTAGCCCCTCATCGCCAGAAACCAGTATGCCGTCCAGCTCGTAAGCAAGCAAAAGCACATCAAGGTCTTCCTTACTGTCTATTATGCCTGTCCTCAGGGCTTCCCTGTATTTCTCCCTCAGTTTGTTTATGAGCCTTCCTACATCTTCTTCCGTGAGCCTTCCTGCCTCTTTTGTGTGCTCCTCCGCTATACGAAGCCCCTTGTTTATCCTGTATCTCACTTCTTCAATAAACTCATAAAGGAACTCCGCCGGCACCATAAGGTTAAACCTTCTTGGAGACCTGATTCTGACTACCAACTCAAACCTTGGCTTTAGAGAACCCAGCTCCACCATCTTGTTGAACTCTTCATATACAGATGTGGGCATGTAAAACTGAGCCCTGCTGTGGCTTGCAAGGGTTATAAAGTCCTCTATGGCTCCAAGCTGGTCCTTCTCAAATTGACTGTACATATCTGGGTTCGTAAAAAGGCTCGTGTCAAGAACGAATATGTCCATGTATATATCTTACAACAGCACATTTGACCACTTCATAGGGAACTTCTAAACCCGTCCATATGCGAAAACTTTCCATGCCCTGATACAACAGCATATCAAGACCATCCTTGTAGGCACAGCCCTTCCTTCTGGCAGACCTAAGGAGGGGCGTATCTTTGTAGATGAGGTCAAAGACACTGTGCCTTTCATTTAAAAGCTCATAGTTAAAGAGGGGCGGGTCATCTTCCTTTAGTCCTGAAGATGTAGAATTCACTATAAGCTGCACCCTATCAAGGACTTCCTCCGGTTTTTGAACCACCTGAAAACCAAACTCCTCCGCCAGCCTCTCAGCCCTCTCAAGAGTCCTGTTCCACACATATACCCTTGCCCCTTCTTTTTTGAGGGCGTAAGCCACAGCCCTTGCAGACCCTCCTGCACCAAGAAGCAGAACCTCCCTGCTTCTAATTTCAGGCATCAGCTGGCTAAGAGCCTTCAAAAAGCCTATCCAGTCCGTGTTGTAAGCATAGACACCTTCCTCTGTAAATTTGAGTGTATTGGCAGAGCCTATGGCTTTTGCATGCTCGTCTGGAAAGTCAGAAAGCTCAAGGGCTCTTTCCTTGTGGGGCAGGGTTATGTTAAGACCCCTCACGCCTATAACTTTGAAGCCCTTAAGGGCGGTTTCAAAGTCCTCTGGCTTTACCTCAAAGGGCACATAAACGGCATTTAGGTTAAAAAACTCAAAGGCTGAGTTTTGAAAAATTGGTGATAGAGAATGCTTTACGGGGTATCCCACAATGCCGTAAACATGGCTCTCGCCGTTTATGGTCATCCTATATGATATTTGGGCTGGAGTATCTCCACCTTTTTGACCCAGCTAAGATTACCCTTAATAGCCATATCCACCACGTTTTTGACGCTCACATCCACTATGGGACATTCGGTGCATCCACCCTCAAACTGAAGATACACCTCACCCTCTCTGATATCCACCACCTTAAGGTTTCCATGATGTTCCTTAAGGGCTGGTCTTATCTTTTCAAGTATCTCTTCCACCTCTTTAAGCTCTTTTTCTTCCATGACTAATCCTCCGTATCTCTGTATAAATCTTGTATCTCCTGCCAGAGATTTCCCTGAGCTTCATCATCAAGGTCCATCAGCTTGCAAAAACCCTTAAGAGTTAGCTTGTCCACCACCACATCCTCTATGTCTTCTTCTACAAACTTGGAATAGCCGTATCTCATAAGCACCTCCTTTGCGGAGGGAAGTATCTGGATAAGCTCTGAAAGCCTTATGTCAAAGGTAAGCCTTTCCCTCATATTTCCCTCACCTTCTTAACAAACAGGTGGTATTCACCATCTTCCTCGTAAAGCCCTAAAAACTCCTGACCGGTAGCCTTACACCAGGCTGGTATGTCCTCCACCACGCCCGGGTCATCTGCTATAAGCTCTAACACCTGCCCCACCTGCATGGTTTTGATAACCTTGGCAGTCTCCGCTATAGGCACGGGGCAGAAGGTGCCCACCACATCATGAACCACATCGGGTTTTATGTTTTCAAGCTCCATATTTTGCCTCGCTCCTATTGTATATTTTATAAGCCTCCGCTACAGAATCCTCCACAGGCTCTCCCCAAATATAAAACTCTTTTCCCTTTAAATTAAAACTGACCTCGCAGGGCTCTCTTTTTGAGTATCTGGCTATAAGGTCTGCTATGAGCTTTAATTCCTCTTCCTTTGGCTCACCCTTTATGAGGGCAAAAGTGCCCCTGCCATCCCTTCTGCAGGCATAAGAATACCTGCTTCTGAAGCCCTGCAGGAACCTCACCTCCCCTTCGTTCCTCGCCATTATCAGCTTTGCACCAGAGGGCAGTCTAAAATGCCTTCCTACAGAAAACAGGATAAGGTCGTCTCTTGTAATCCTGCCTTCTACAGAAAAGGCTTCCCTAAATCTGTAGGCAAAGTTCTCGTCTGTAAGGTAGCAGCAGCCACCTGCGGGCTGTTCGTATTCAAGTCCATACTTTTGGGCTAAGGCTATCTGCTTTTTTCTGCTCCTTCCCCTTATGTCTAAAAGTTTGCTTCTGTCCACCCATCCAAGCTTTTCCGGAATGGTCTCTGGAAGGAGCTTTGCGGAAAGGGGTCTAAGAATATAACCCTCAAGACCGGCCTCTCTTTCAATAAGCATAAGCCTTTCAAAGGTCTGGCTCATGGGTCTTTGACCCAGCACCTCACCGGTTATCACAAAGTGATAGCCCTCTTTTTCCATTATTTCCTTTGCCTTTCTCAGCATAAAGATTCTACAATCCACGCAGGGGTTTACATTCTTGCCGTAGCCATACCTAGGGTTCAGGATTATCTCAAAGTATTCCTCCGATATATCTACTATCTCCACAGGAACCTGAAGGCGGGCTGCTGCCCTCAAGGCTGGGTTCACATAGTGCGACCCGTCTTCCCTCTTCAGTCCAAGGCGTCTCTTGTGTTCAGTTATGCAAAAGCCCGTATAGAAGTGGAGGGCTTTGACCTCCACGCCCTGGTCCTGAAGAAGCCGGACCGCTAAGGAACTATCAAGCCCTCCGGAGAAAAGAGCAACAGCCCTCACCTTCATGTGGAAAGAAACTCAAACTCTCTGCTTTCCTCTTCCTCCTCCTCGTAGCAGTCGGGTATGCGCATGGCTTCCTCTACCCTTCCTTGCTTGAGGAGGTAGTCCTTTATAGCCACGTGGAGTGTCTCAAGCCCCAGGTTTGTGCAGTGTATCTTCTGAGGTGGAAGACCGCCAAGCTCATCAAAGATATCCTTGTAAGTAAGGTTGAGAGCGTAGCTTATGGGCTTGCCCTTTATCATCTCTGTCAGCTGAGAAGAAACCGCTATGGCAGAGCCACAGCCAAAGGTCTTGAACCTCACATCCTCTATAACATCGTTCTCGGGGTTTATCTTAAGGGTAAATAGCATAGCATCTCCACAGGCAGGGTTTCCACACTGCCCTATGGCGTTTGCATCCTCTAAAACGCCCACATTCCGTGGGTTTAAAAAGTGGTCTAAAACCTTCTCGCTGTATTCAAACATATCAGCACCTCCTTCAGTTGATGAAACATAATATTGCCTTTGCAGGCTATCTTGCTATGACCTTTATCAAATAAAGCTCTCATAGATAGTATTCCACCAACTTTTGAAAAGCACTGCTCAGCCGGTGGTCATCTTCAAGCTCCACATACCTGCTTACCTTAACTTTACTGACAAAAAGCCTTGAATGTTCTACAGGCACCACTTTATCCATGTTTCCGTGGAAGATGTATATATCATAAGTAGGAAGTTCAGGAAAATAAACCTCGCCTCCCCTTATTATCTCATAGCCCCTTTGGAGTATATCCTTCGCAAAGTCCTTATGTATGGTCAGCTCAAGCCCAGTTTCACATTCTACAAAGTGCAGTTCCTCCTTCCCTTCAAGCCAGTTTCTACACTTTTCTTCCCCCAGCTCCTTCAAGGTAAGGTCAAGAGTGGAATAGGAGGGTGCAAAGAGAAAGAGCCTCTTTATCTTCCTCTGAGGGTAAAACTTCATGTAGTTCAGCAACACATAAGCTCCATGAGAGCTTCCAGAGAGCCATATCTCATGATACTTTTGAGAAAAGCCAGCCAAAAGGGCATCAAGCACTTCAAGGGTTCTTGTGGTGGTGGTCTTGTGGTAATCCATGTCCATGGCAAAGAAGGAATACCTGCCTTTTAGAGACCTTTCCCTGAGGAGTGCCACCTTATTACCGCTCACATTGCTGGCAAAGCCATGAAGGTGGATTAAAATAAGATTAGGGTTTGTTGGCTCATACACGAACATGTTAGAAATTATAAAGGAGCTGGAAACAAGAAGAAAGCTCTTCCATATGTGTGCTATTCTTCTTTGGCTTTTTCCCATTAAATTTTTCTCCTCCCTTTTACTGCATGCTCTATTTCTTGTCGTGCTTATGATAAACCTTGCCACCATCTTCAGGCTTTTTGAAAAAGGGCTGAGCTTTTATTACAGGCTTGTTTATCTGCTTGAAAGAGAGAGAAATTATTCAAAGCCTTCCATACAGGCTCTTTGGGCAAACCTTGGAATATACATGGTGCTTTTGCTTTTTGGCAGAGAGCCTGCGATGGTTTCTGTGGTGGTGCTGGCGGTGGGCGATGCCTTTGCAAGCCTTGTGGGTATGAAGTATGGAAGAACAAGAATAGGAGAGAAAAGCCTTGAAGGTGGCGTAGCCTTCTTTTTAAGCTCCTTTCTGGCTCTACTGCCTTTTGTGGGCTTCTGGAGGGCTTTCTTAGTCTCTTTTATTAGTGCTTTTGTGGAGCTTTTACCCTTAAAAATAGACGATAACTTTATCGTGCCGTTGACTGCAGGGCTGGTGTTTTATATAATGTCCAGAGTTTAACCATGCTCATAGAAAAAAACGTCTCGCTTTCACCCTTCACCACCATAAAAATAGGAGGTACTGCCAGATACTTTGCAAGTCCGAAAAGCCTTGAGGAGCTCATATATGCTCTTGCCTTTGCAAGAGATAAGGGTTTGGGGGTTTTTGTGCTTGGAAGGGGTGCAAACACCATATTTGGAGACTTTGATGGGCTTGTGCTTCACATGAAGGCTTTCAGAGAGCTAAAGGTTCAGAGAAGTGGAGAAGGCTTTGAGGTCTTTGCCCAGGCAGGCACAAGTCTTCAGGAGCTTATAAGTCTTGCTCTAAAGGAGAATTTGGAAGGCATATACAGGCTGGCGGGCTTTCCTGCCACGGTGGGTGGTGCGGTTGCCATGAACGCAGGGGCTTTTGGCGTGGAGACAAAAGACTTTTTAAAGGAGGTTTTCTTTTTAGACTGGGAAGGAAACCTGCATGGGGTCAGGGTGGAGGAAATACCCTTTTCCTACAGGTATTCACCTTTTCCAGAGTGGGGCGTTGTGGTCTCGGCGGTCTTTAAGTTCAAAAGGACAAACAGGGAAGTAAAAAAGGAATATGAGGCTATAAGGAAAAAAAGAAAGGCTACACAGCCCCTGCATCTGCCCACAAGCGGTTCTACCTTTAAAAATCCAGAAGGAGAATATGCGGGAAGGCTTCTTGAAAGGGCGGGCATGAAGGGTTTTAGAGTAGGAGATGTTGCCTTTTCAGAACTTCATGCCAACTTTCTCGTAAATCTTGGTGAAGGTAAGTTTTCACAGGTGGTTAAAATAATTCAGGAGGCTAAGAAGAGGGTCTTTGAAGAGTTTGGCATAAACTTTGAAGAGGAGGTTCGGCTCGTTGAGGGTGGTGGTACTTATGGGTGGAAGGTCAGCGGAGCGAGAGATATCTTTGAAAAGCGGGCAGGCGGTCCTTAAGGCTCTGCAGGAGCTTGGTCATGAAGCCATAGCCCTTGACATCACAGAAGACCTCTGCCAGAAACTTCTTGAGATAAAACCAGATAAGGTTTTTATAGCCCTTCACGGCACTTATGGAGAGGACGGAAGAGTTCAAGGTCTTCTGGACCTTCTTGGCATACCTTATGTGGGCTCTGGAGTGCTGGGCAGTGCCATAGCCATGGACAAGGATATAACAAAAAAAATCCTCAGCTTTCATGGACTTCCCGTGCCAAAATGGATAACCCTAAGAAGCTCCGATGAGGAAGCGAGCTGGGACACATACCCTGCAGTAGTAAAGCCGGCAGACCAAGGTTCAAGCGTGGGGCTTTATGTGGTGAAAGATGAGCATGAACTTAAAGAGGCTGTAAAAGAATGCTTTAAGCTCTCAAAGAAGGTGATGGTAGAGGAGTTTATAAAGGGCAGAGATGCTACGGTGGCAGTCTTGAAAAACATAGCCCTACCACCCATAGAGATAAGACCTAAAAAAGGTATATATGACTATGAAAGTAAATACACAAAGGGTATGAGCGAATACCTTTTTGTTGAAGAGGAAGAGCTGGCACAGAGGTTAAAAAGCCTTGCACTGTCAGCCCATAAATTCCTTGAGCTTAAAGACCTTTCAAGGATAGACTTCAGAATATCAGAAAGGGGAGACGCATACATACTTGAGGCGAACACCATACCAGGTATGACAGAGCTTAGTTTATTTCCTATTGCTTGTAAAAGGGCAGGGCTTGATTTCAAGGCTATGTTGAATATGTTATTATTTTAACCATGAAAAGAGGGAGAAGAGGGACAGCAATAGGTTATGTGCTTTCCTTCCTCTGGCTTTTCGCAATGGCTCTTGCTGGCTTCTTTGTGCCACATTTTACAGACAACATAAACTTTTTTAAGATTAAGAAACTGTATGTGGAAGGTTTAGAAACCATACCACCTGCTATAGTTGTGGAAGAGATAAAGAGGTTTAAAAATAACTGGCTATTTATAAATAAACAGGGTTTAATGAGTAATATAAATAAAGCAACCGGTAATGCGGTTAAGGACTTAAGAATTCACAGGATTTTCGGGAAAGATGGGGTAAGTTTAAGCATATATGTGCAGGAGAGAAAGCCCTTTATAACAGCTATAAAGGACAATGATGTTATATTCTATGATTCAGAAGGGACACCTTTTACCTCACCCTACGCACAACCTGTTAATATCATATACACACAGGACATAGAACTTATCAACAAAAACTTTAATAAAATAAAAAATTTGATTGAAAGCCTCGGAAACAATATACGTGAAGCATATGCTACAGATTTAAACATGATAGTTTATACAAAGGATGGCGTGCGTCTTACCCTACCATCTCCCCTTCTATTAAACACTACCGCAATAAGGAATGCACTATCCGCATATAAAACTTATAATAATGATATGTGGGCAAGAGAAATTGAAGTGGATACGGAAGGTATAGTAATAGTAAGAGGGAGCGCGAGATGAAGGCATTAACCGCCCTTGACATAGGCACCAGTAAGATAGTAGCTCTTATGGCTGAGGTGGATAGCTATGGCGATATTCATGTGATAGGGCTTGGAGAGTGTCCCTCAAAGGGCATCGATAGGGGCTACATTACGCGCTTAGACCTTGCGGTGGCTTCAGTTGCTTCCGCTCTGAAAGACGCACAAGAAATGGCAGGAGTTAAAACATCTTCAGTGGTATTAGGCTTATCTGGTCCCACCTTGAAAAGCCAGAATGAAAAGGACCTTTTAAACATAGCACCTCAGCCTGCAGAAATAGACTACAGTCATATTCAAAGGCTTATTGAAAAAGCCATACTGCGTTCAAAGGAAGAAGGATATGAAATACTTGATGCTATACCAAGGAAATTCATACTTGATGAACAGGAAGGTGTCATAGACCCTGTTGGACTGCTTGGTTCAAAGATATCCGCTGAGGTGCATGTAGTTAAAATAGGCTCAAGCCTTGTTAAAAACACAGAGAAGGTTATTTTAAATGCTGGTTTGTCCATAAATGCTCGTTTCCCCTCTGCTCTTGCAAGCGCTGAAGCGGTGTTAACCTTAGAAGAAAAGGAAGAAGGTGTCCTGCTTGTGGATATGGGGGCAGGGCTGACAAACTTTGCGGTTTTTTCAGAAGGTTCTATCCTTGCCACGGGAGTAATTCCAATGGGGGGTCTTAACATAACGAAGGATATTGCCCATTTTATGAAGATAACGAACGAGCAGGCGGAGAGGATAAAGATAGAAAGCGGTTATGCTTTGGCGGATGTGGTCAATGAAACGGAAAGGGTGAAGATAAAGCCGAGGGGTGAGGAAAGAGAAGTGGCAGTAAGCAGAAAACAGCTGGCGGAGGTCATACAGATAAGGCTTGAAGAAATAATGGAAAGGGTAAGTGAAAGCCTGAGCTCTCAGGGTGTAAATCTGGATACACTGCACGCTGGCATTGTAATCACGGGTGGTTCGAGCAAGCTGGCTGGAATAAAAGAGTTTCTGGAAAGATACTTTGACCTTCCTGTAAGGGTAGGTTTCCCTACTGGCATTGTGGGGCTTAAGGAAAAGGTGCAGGACCCGGCTTATGCAACTGCGGTAGGGCTTATAAAGCTCGCTTATAAAAAACATACGGAAGAGAGGCTGGTAAGCAGAAGTTATACGGAAAACAGAGAAAGCAATAACAGTTTTAATGTTTACAACCTTTTAATGAAAATAAAATCCTTTTTCAGGGATATAATGTAAATGAGGAGGAGTGAGATGGATGCACTTAACCCTACCAGGATTAAGGTCTTTGGTATAGGAGGGGGTGGTTCAAATGCGGTAAATAGAATGTTCCTTGAGGGTGTGGAAGGTGTAGAGCTTTTTGTCATAAACACAGACGTTCAGCACCTGTCATCCATAGCGGTGCCTAACAAGATACAGATTGGAGAAAAGGTGACGAAAGGCCTCGGTGCGGGCGCAAAGCCGGAAATAGGTGAGCAGGCTGCCCTTGAGGATGCGGACAAAATAAGAGAGATATTAAGAAATACTGACATGCTGTTTTTAGCGGTGGGTCTGGGTGGTGGTACTGGCACCGGTGCAGCACCCATCATAGCGGAGATAGCAAAAGACATGGGTATTCTCACGGTGGCGGTGGCTACAAAGCCCTTCAATTTTGAAGGTCCCAAGAGGATGCAGGTAGCCCTTGAGGGCTTGGAAAAACTAAAGGATACGGTTGACACTTATATAGTGGTCAATAATCAAAAACTTGTTGAGCTGGCGGACAGGAATTTCAGCATAAAGGACGCCTTTAAAATGGTGGATGATGTGCTTGCAAAGGCTGTTATGGGCATAACCAGCATAGTGGTGACACCAGCCCTCATCAATGTGGACTTTGCGGATGTAAGAACTGTTATGGAGAAGGGAGGTCTTGCCCTTATAGGCATGGGTGAAGGCAAGGGTGATGGTAGAAGAGACTATGCGGTAGAGCAGGCAATTACGAGCCCACTTTTAGAAGGCAATAGCATTCAGGGTGCCAGAAGGCTTTTGGTGACCCTATGGGTAAGCGAGGACGTGCCCTTCAGGGAAGTGGAAGAGACCATAGGAAGAATAAGGGAATCCGCCCACGAAGATGCCCTAATAATCTTTGGTGCAATGCTTGAACATGACAGAGAAAACTTTATAAGGGTGGCGGTAGTGGCTACAGACTTTGAAAACGCCCAGAGCATGGCGCAGTTTAAAGTGGTAAAGAAGCCAGAAATAAAGGAAGGATTGAAGAGAGCAGTTCCAGAAACAACCATAGAACCGATACCGCCAGAAATTGAAGAGATACCCGCATACCTCAGAAGAAAGAAAATGCTTTAATGCACAGGGTTGATGTAAAAAAGGATAAAGCCTTAGCCATTATAATGGGCTTGGCTTACGGATACAGAGGAGTTCCCTTAGAGTTTCAGGTTCTTAGCTTGGAAGAGTTCTCTGAAGAAAAACATGAGGAGGATAGGGTTTATTATATTAACAGGAAAAGTGGAGAGGTTTATGAGTGTTTAAAAGAAGGCATCACGCATATATGCGCATTAAGAGAGGATAAAATTAACGGTAAAGTTATGCTTTTTATCTATAAAAATAAAGTGAAATAAAAGACTTGAATTAAACTCCATGTATACCTATAATTTCCACATGCTCTGTGTATTTTTCCTTCTTACGCTTTTTTCCTTCTCCACCGCAGAGGAGCTTGAAAAATTAATAAACTATGCCCTTGAAAATTCACCAAGATTAAAGGTATATGAACATACAAAAAGAGCTTTGAAAAGCAAGGAAGAATATTCAAAAAGTCTTCCAAACCCTTCTTTGACTTTTGGACTTAATAATCTACCTTTAAACAGACCGTATCCGAGCAAGTATGAACCTATGAGCAGTATGTCCTTTGGTATAGGTCAGATGTATGTGCTTCCAGTAAAGAGGGAAAGAGAGGCAAAGGTGGTAAGGTCTGAGATAAGTCTCTTAGAGGCTCAGGAAAATCAAGCAAGAAAAGAGCTAATAAGAGATATAAAGCTTGCCTATATAGATTGGTATTATACGATGAAAAGCATTGAATTATACGCAAAGGCTAAAGAGGAGTTGCTGGCTCTTGAAAAGCTTACTGAAGCAAACTATAAGCTTGGTAGGGCAAATCTGTCTGACTTGCTCTCTTTGAAGGCTGAGCTTATAAGGTTTGATAGGGAAATAAAGGACAGGGAAGCAAAAGTAAGGCTTTTGAAAGAAGAATTGGACTATCTGGTGGGCGATTCCTTTAAGCTAAAAGGCGAAGAACCAAAGGTAGAAAAAATAGACATAAAAGCTCTTTCAGAGGAAGCTTTTCCTTCTCTGCGTGTGCTTGAAAAAGAAAGAGAAAAGCTAAAGAAAGAGGTGGAAAGAAGGCAGGTAGAATACCTTCCGGATTTTGAGCTTATGGCGGAATATATGATAAGACCAGAGCTTGATAACATGTTTAGCTTGAGGTTGAGTTTTGGTCTTCCTATCAGGAAGTCAAAAAGGGAAGACCTTATGGTGCTTGAAAAGTTAGAAGAGGTTAAAGCAAAAGAAAGGGAATTTGAGAACTTGAGGCTTCTGGTAAGGAAGGAGATAAACTCACTGCGTGTTGAAGAAGAAAGGCTAAAGACTTTAAAGGAGCTAACAGAAAGGCTAATAAGGGAGAAGGAAGCGGAGCTTAAAGCCCTTGAGCTTGCCTACAGATACACAAAGGCGGACTTCAGAGACCTTTTAAGGCTCTACAGAGAACTTTGGGAGCTCAGGACAAACCTTCTGGAGCTGGAGGGAGAGCTTAAAAAGGTCTACATAAGAGCGGAGGTGTTCTTATGAAAAGGACTCTTTTTCTTAGTTTGCCTCTTCTGGTTCTGGCGGTAGCGGTAGGCTTATACCTTACTGTGGGGAAAAAGTCTGAGGGAGGCGTGCCTTCAGGATATAAACAGGTGCTAAGCATAAAGGCTGAAGGCTTTGAGGTCTTCTTATATACAAACGATGGAACGCTCAAGGTGGGTAAAAACCTGCTATATCTTCAGACGAAGCCAGAGAAGAAAATAGAAAGCCTTTACTTTTATATGCCACCTATGCCGGGCATGGGGGAGATGAGGGAAGATGCCCTTCTGAAGGAGATAAGTATAGGAAGGTATGAAGGCTCTGCAAACCTCAGCATGGCTGGATACTGGCAGTTGGTACTTCAGGTGGATGGAAAGGTCTATAAACAGGACCTAAACATACCTTATAAGCCCGGGGCTCAAAGGGAAGAAAAGAAGGAGGGGCTAATTGAGGTAAAGCCCTCCGCCCTTCAGCTGGTGGGCATTCAAACAATGCCTGTGGAAAAAAAGGAGCTATTGGAGTCCTTCTCTGTAGTGGGTTATGTTTCTTACGACCTATCAAGGGTTTATGAGGTGACCCTAAGAAGCGATGCATGGGTTATAGACACTTTTGGAAGGTTTGAGGGAGAGCTCATCTCAAAAGGAGAGCCACTTATGAGGGTTTTAAGTCCTGAGGTGGAGGTGGCAAAAGAGGAGCTAAGGCTTGCCAAAGAGCTGGGAAGAAGGGAGCTTGAAAGGGCTGTCCTTGAGAAGCTTTCATACCTTAAGGCTGGGGAAGTGATAGGCTCACCTTACAGCGGGGTAATAATTGAAAGAAAAGTCTCGCCGGGCGGTTATGTAAAGGCGGGGGAAACCGCCTACAGAATAGCGGACATATCAAAGGTCTGGGTAGTGACGGAGGTGCCATTTATTATGGCTTCTTCCATAAGGCGTGGTATGAAGGTTCTTATAACTCCTGTTGGCTCAGAGGAAAGCTTTGAGGGTCTTGTAGATTACATATTTCCAGAGGCTAACAAGGAATCAAGGACTTTAAGGGTAAAGATAAGCCTTCCCAACAGAAGCATAAAGCTTAAAGTCAATCAGTTGGTGGAGGTTTATTTTGAAAAGCCTTTAGGTGAGGCACTGGCAGTGCCGGAAAGCGCGGTGGTAGATACGGGAAAAAGGCAGGTGGTCTTTGTGGAAGTAGAGCCCGGTGTGTATCAGCCAAGGTTTGTAAAACTTGGAAGAAGGGCGGAGGGGTATTATGAAGTGCTTGAAGGTTTAAAGGAAGGTGAGAAGGTAGTGATAAAAGGTACTTTCCTTCTGGACTCAGAAGCTCAGCTAAAAGGACTTTATGGAGAGGAGGTAAAGGCACATGAGCATCACCACTGAGTTAGCCCTTGCTCATAAACCTGCTGTAGGCAAAAAGAAGGTAGAGCAGTATGCCTGTAAAGATAAAAAGCCCGGCAAAGTAAAGAAGGAAGTCCATAAAGAAAATTTTAAAAGGAGGTGTTTGCTATGAGGAAGCTACTTGCAGGAGTCCTTTTGGCAGTTGGCAGTTTTTCAGTCCTTTATGCCCAGCAGGAGCACAAGCACGGCGAACAAAGCATCATGCCCATGATGCCCATGATGATGTCTATGATGATGGAAGACCCCGAGATGCGTAAAGCTATGATGGAACATATGCAAAAATGCAGACAGCAGATGATGAACACACTCATGGAGAACCCAAGGTTTATGGAGAGGCTTATTTCCACGATGCTTCAGCACAGGGAAACAATGAAAAAGGTTCTGGAAAACAACCCTCAGATGAAAAAGCAGATGGAAGAACTCCTTAAGTGAGTTGGAGGTTTTGTCATGAAAACCTTTACAGCCCTGCTTTTATTAACGGCTTTTGTCTTAGCAGGTGAGATAACCGCTTACTACAATAAGAACTGCACATGCTGTGAAAAATACTTCTCAAAGCTTGAAAAGGAAGGCTTTAAGCTAAAGAAGGTTCATGTAAGCCCGCAGGAGCTTATGCAGGTAAAGGAAAAGCTAAAAGTGCCTGTGGAGCTTCGCTCCTGTCATACGATGGTCTACGAAGGTAGGTTCATAGAGGGTCATGTAAAGCCAGATGGCGTAAGAAGGCTTATGAAGGACAAGAGCATAAAGGGTGTAGCTTCCACGCATGGCATAAGGAGCGGGAGAGGAGAGTATGAGGAAGAGTACAAAGTGGTAAGGAGGTAAGACATGAAGAAGGCACTGCTTTTTACTCTGCTTGGCTTTTTGTTTGTTTTAGCCCAACCAAAAGAACCACCAAAGGGTGAGCGGTGCGTAGTCTGCAGTATGGACGTAAATATTGACCCCAAGCTTACCTCTCAGATAAAGCTCAAAGATGGCTCTTACAAGTATGCGGAATCTCCAAAGCATATTTTACAGTTCTACTTTGAAAACAGGGGAAAGGTGGCAGAGCTTTGGGTAAAGGACTATGAAAGCGGTAAGTGGATAGATGGCACAAAAGCTTTTTATGTGCCTATAAAGGAGGGTCCAATGGGTCCAGACCTTGCTCCCTTCAGAAGCAAGCTATCCGCCCAAAAGTTTGCCGGTAAGGGAAAGGTTTATCAGCTCAAAGATATCACTAAGGACTTTTTAAAGCACCTTGATATGGGGCATGTGCATTAAAAGGAGGCGATAGATATGATGTGGGATATGCATGGAATGGGATGGGGTATGGGTCTTTTATACCTGCTTGTGGTGCTTTTTCTACTTCTTGGCATAGGAGCCTTTCTTAAATACTTGCTAAAAGGTTACACTATGCATACACACCATCATAAAGTTCCTGTTAGGCACAAAGACCACATAGAGGAGATTAAGAAAAAAGCCATCGTTTCAAGCATACTGACCTTACCTATACTTGCCTTTTCTGAAAGTTTCCAAAGGCTTATAGGCTTCAAAATTCCTGAGTTTTACGGAAGTAAGGTAATTGTTCCCTTACTTTCTTCCTTTATCTTTGTCTATGGAGGGAGCTTCTTTATAAAGGGTTCTTTGGAGGAACTTAAAAAGAAAAAGCCGGGAATGTTCAGTCTTGTGGCTCTTGCAATAAGCGTTGCTTTCCTTTACAGCCTATATGCAACCTTGCAGATGAAGATGGACTTCTTCTGGGAGCTTTCTACTCTTATTGTAGTAATGCTATGGGGACATTGGATAGAGATGCGGTCAACACTCGGGGCTTCAAAGGCTCTTGAGGAGCTTATGAGGCTTATGCCTACAAAGGCAAACCTTATGAAAGGGGATAAAATAATTGAAGTTCCTGTTTCCGAGCTTACACCCGGGGATATAGTCCTTGTAAAACCCGGTGAAAAAGTACCCGTTGATGGCGTTGTAGTGGAAGGCTCAAGTTATCTAAACGAAGCTATGCTCACAGGAGAATCAAAGCCTGTTTATAAAAGTTTAGGGGATAAGGTAATAGGCGGTTCCTTAAACATGGAAGGTTCTCTCAAGGTTAAGGTTGAAAAGACTGGAGAAGAAGCTTATGTAGGTCAAGTCATAAAGCTTGTGAAGGAAACACAAGAATCAAAAACAAGACTTCAAGATATGGCAGACAAAGTTGCCTTCTATCTCACCCTGATAGCTGTATTTGTAGGCTTTATATCCTTCTCTGTTTGGGTCTATTTAGCAAAAGACTTATCCTTTGCCGTTGAAAGGGCTGTTTCCGTCATGGTGATAGCCTGCCCCCATGCTCTTGGTCTTGCCATACCGCTTGTGGTTGCCATATCCTCCTCCTACCTTGCAAGGAACGGCATACTGATAAGGAAAAGGCTTGCCTTTGAAATGCTTAAAGGTGTTGAGGCGGTGGTGTTTGACAAGACGGGCACACTAACAGAGGGGGTCTTTGGCGTCTCAGATGTTTTTTCTCCAAGCCTGTCAGAAGGAGAGCTTTTAAGACTTGCCTGTGCTGTTGAGAGATATTCAGAGCATGTGATAGGCAAGGCTATTGTAAAGGCGGTGCTGGAAAAAGACATGCAAACGCCAGAGGTAAGGGACTTTAAAGCCTTTCCCGGAAGGGGTGTGCTGGGCAAGGTGGAAGGTAAAAACGTGGCGGTTGGAACCGCCCTGTTTATGAAGGAGCTTGGGGTTCAAGAGGATGATGAGGTTTTAAAAAAGGCTAAGGAGTTTGAGTCGCAGGGGAAGACGGTGGTCTTGGTGGCTGTAGATGGAAGGCTTTCTGGGGCAATAGCCCTGTCGGACAAAATAAGGCAAGAGTCTTATGAGGCTGTAAGGGAGCTTAAAGGTATGGGTAAGCGGGTTATTATGATAACGGGGGATGCTGAAGAGGTGGCAAAGCACATAGCGGAGGAGCTTGGCATAGAGGAATACTTTGCAAGGGTTCTTCCAGACCAGAAGGCTCAGAAGGTAAAGGAGCTTCAGTTAAGGGGTATGAGGGTGGCTATGGTGGGGGACGGGATAAACGATGCCCCAGCCCTTGTGCAGGCGGATGTGGGTATAGCTATAGGCTCGGGAACAGATGTGGCTATAGAGAGCGCGGACATTGTCCTTGTGAAAAGCGACCCAAGGGATGTGGCAAAGGTGATAAAGGCTTCACGGATTACGGTTAGCAAGATGGCTCAGAACCTCTTCTGGGCTGTGGGCTACAATGTGGTAGCCATACCCCTCGCCTCGGGTGTGGCGGTGCCCTGGGGTCTTGTTCTAAAGCCCGCGGTTGGTGCCCTGCTCATGAGTGCAAGCACCCTCATAGTGGCAATAAATGCCATGCTTATGAAGAGGTCTTTAAGATGATTTTGGAAGGCATACTGAGATACAGGCTTGTGGTGGTTATCTTCTCCATATTTCTTCTACTTTATGGCATTGACTCTTTGAGGAAAGTTCCCTTAGAGGCACTTCCAGACCTTACTGATACGCAGGTGATAGTTTATTCTGAGTGGATGGGGCAGGCTCCTCAGGTGATAGAGGACCAGCTTACCTATCCGCTCACCTCCTCCATGCTTGGTCTTCCAAAGGTTAAGGCGGTAAGGGGCTATTCAATGCCCAACTATTCCTTGGTTTATGTAATATTTGAAGACGGGACAGACATATACTGGGCTCGCTCAAGGGTTCTGGAAAAGCTCTCTTCCATAAGAAGCCAGCTTCCTTCTCAGGCAAGGGTGGAGCTTGGTCCTGATGCCACCGGTCTTGGCTGGGTCTATCAGTATGCGCTCTACTCAGAAAAGAGGAGCCTTGATGAGCTCTGGAGCCTTCAGAACTTCTACATAAAGTATGCCCTCCTTTCCGTGCCAAATGTGGCTGAGGTGGCTTCTGTAGGGGGCTTTGAAAGGGAATACCGTGTGTTGGTAAAGCCTGAGCTTTTAAGGTTTTATAACCTTTCCCTTCAGGATGTTGCAAGAGCGGTTTCTTCTTCTACCGCTGAGAAGGGAGGCAAGTACGTGGAGATAAACGGAAGGGAGTTTCTCATAAGGCTTAGGGGTTATGCCACCTCTAAGGAAGACCTGCAGAAGGCTGTCATAAAGGAAGTGGGAGGCGTTCCTGTAAAGGTGGAAGATGTGGCAAGTGTGGTGGAAACTCCAGCCCTTCGTATGGGGACTGCGGACTACAACGGTCTTGGTAATGTGGTGGGCGGGATAGTGGTCATGCGTTATGGAGCGGACGCCTATAAAACCATAAAAGAAGTAAAGCAGAAGTTAGAAGAGGTAAAAAGAGGACTACCGGAAGATATAAGGCTTGTGCCTGTATATGACCGTTCACAGCTTATAGAAAGTGCGGTTAAACACCTCTGGAGGGTACTCGTAGAAGAGTCCGTGGTGGTTGTGGTGGTAATAGGAGTGTTTCTTTTAAGCCTTAGTTTAAGCTTTGCTTTGCTTATTTTCTTACTTCTCTCCTTACTTGGTACTTTCATACTGATGAACCACCTTGGCATTAACTCCAACATTATGTCTCTTGGTGGTATAGCCATAGCCATAGGCACTATGGTAGATGCGGGCATAGTACTTGTGGAAGCCTTTGAAAGAAAGAGGGAGGAAGGGAAAGAACTTGTGCAGGCTATATTAGAATCCACTCAGGAGGTGGGAAAGCCCATCTTCTTTGCCCTCCTTGTGGTGGCGGTATCCTTCGTGCCCATGCTTGCCCTCAAGGGTCAGGCAGGAAGGCTTTTCTCTCCCCTTGTGCTTACAAAGACCTTTGCCATGCTGGTGGCTTCCCTTCTCAGCCTTTTAGTTTTTCCTGTGCTTCTTTACTACTTTGGAAGAGGCAGGGCAATTCCAGAAGAAAAAAATCCATTAGTCAGGCTCTTAGTAGTTCTTTATACACCTCTGTTTAGACTTTCCATAAGGTTTAGATACGTGCTTTTAGCCTTTGCTGTTCTCTCTGTGCCTGCCTCTTACCTGCTTTATGAAAGGCTTGGAAGGGAATTCATGCCAGACTTAAAGGAAGGAAGTCTCCTTTATATGCCCACTACAGCTCCCAGCATATCCATACAGGAAGCTCAGAGATTGCTTGTTCTTCAAGACCGAATAATAAAAAGTTTTCCAGAAGTAGAAAGTGTTTTTGGTAAAGCAGGCAGGGCAAATACACCTACAGACCCCGCACCCCTATCCATGATAGAGACCACCATAATGCTAAAGCCAAAAGACCAGTGGCGTGAGGGAATGACCTATGAGAAGCTCCTTTCGGAGCTTGACAAAGCCCTTCAGGCACCCGGCGTAATAAACAGCTGGACCATGCCCATAAGGGGAAGAATAGATATGATAAGCACGGGCATAAGGACTCCTCTGGGAATTAAGGTTTTTGGAAGCGACCTTCAGACTATATCCAAGCTACTTTTGGATATAGAAAGCTCCCTTCAGGGTATGGAAGGTCTTTTAAGCGTTTATGGAGAGCGTATAGGAGGAGCCACCTATCTGGAGATAATTCCAGACAGGGAAAAGTTAGCTCTTTACGGTCTTTCCTTAGAGGAGCTAACTTCAACCCTTGAGCTTCTCCTTGCCAACAGCCCCGTAAATATTTTCATTTCAGGCAGGGAAAGGTATGGCATAACCCTCGGCGTTCCAAGAGACTACAGGCAGGAGCTTGAAAACTTGGTCCTTCCCCTTGAAAACAAACTCATTCCTCTCAAGGCGGTGGCTGAGATAAAAAGGGTGGAAAGCCCTGCGGAGATAAAGTCAGAAAATGGGCTTCTTGTGGGCTATGTGTATATCACCCCAAAGCCTGAAGCAGACATGCAGGAAATAATTGAGGAAGGCGACAGAAGGATAAGGGAAAGGGTGCAGTTTCCAGCGGGCTATTATTATAGCTGGAGCGGGCAGTATGAATACTGGAAGAAGGCGATGGAGGACCTAAAAGTTATAATCCCTCTTGTGCTTTTAAGCATCGTGCTTTTAGTGTATCTGAGCCTTGGAAGGCTCTTTGAAACTCTTCTTGTGCTTTTTACTCTGCCCTCTTCCCTCCTTGGAGGTCTTGTAGCCATGCACTTTTTTGACTATAAGCTCTCTGTGGCTTCCATAGCAGGCTTTTTAGCCCTTCTTGGCATTTCCGCTGAAATGGGCATTGTGATGGTGGTATATATAATGAAAGCTCTGGAAAAAGGCTATGAAAATCCTTATCAGGCAATATATGAGGGTGCGGTAAAAAGGATAAGACCCAAAAGCATGACCATGCTCGCCATTCTGTCAAGCCTTTTACCTGCGGTATATCTTGAAGGAACAGGCTCGGAGGTTATATCACGGATAGCCATGCCCATGCTGGGAGGAATTGTATCTTCCTTCTTTACAGCCTTGTTTATAGTACCAGCCCTATACAGCCTCAGATACAAGTTCAAGGAATGATTTAGCTCATCTGTACTTTTGAAAAGAGCCTTTAAAATAGTAGGCAAATAATTAAGAAGGAGGTTCTACCATGGCACAGACAGTTAATCTTAAAGGAAATCCTGTAGCTCTATGTGGTCCTGCTTTAAAGGTAGGAGACCCTGCACCTGTTGCTTATGTAGTTACAAAAGACCTGCAAGAAATAGCCATAGGAGGCTCCAGCGACAAAGTGCAAGTAATAGTCACTGTTCCTTCTCTTGATACACCTGTGTGTGAAACAGAAACAAAGAAGTTCAACGAATTGGTGGCTGGTATGCAAGGTGTGGTAGTCTATGTAGTTTCTATGGACTTGCCCTTTGCACAGAAGAGGTTCTGTGAAAGCTTCAACATAGGCAACGTAGTAGTAGCTTCCGACTTTCGTTACAGAGACATGGAAAAGTACGGCGTTCTTATATCTGAAGGTGCTCTCAAAGGTATTTTAGCGAGAGCTGTCTTTGTAGTAGGAAAGGATGGTAAGATTGCCTATATTCAGATGGTGCCTGAGATAACTCAAGAGCCAAACTATGATGAGGTAGTTGCAAAGGTGAAAGAACTTTTATAATACTTATCAAGCCCCCTCGGGGGCTGTTATAATAAAGGGAGGAGGTTCTGCAGTGGAAAGAGAAAGGCTCTACTCCAAAAAGTTGAACGCAGGAAAAAGGACATACTATTTTGATGTGAAAAGAGGACGCGACGGCTCCGCCTATCTTGTAATAACGGAGCAAACAGATGAAAAAAGAAACAGGCTGATGGTCTTTGAGGACAAAATGGAAGAGTTTCTGAATGCCTTGCAGGATGCTGTCAGGAACATGAAGACAAAGTAAGAAACCTTTATATTAAGGGAGGTGCAGGCATGAGGGTGTACAAACTTCTTTTTATATCATTTAGCTTGAGCTTTGCCCTTGAATGCCAGAATACTATAGGCACAGAAAGGGCTATAGGGGTAGCAAAACAGTATGTGGGAGAGGTGCATGCCATAAATTTGTCCCAAAACAAGAAAACAGGTGAATGCTTCTATAGGGTGAGGGGTCAGGAGGGTACAGCCCTCATAGATGCAAAGGATGGGAAGCTTTTGAGGTTTTACAGGAAGCGGTAATATAAGGGCTACTTTGAGGGTCTAAAGGCTTTTATCTTTGTTTCATCGGTGGTTATGTAGGGACCGCCTATGAGGTCTATGCAGTAAGGCACAGCGGGGAAAACTGCGTCAAGGCATACTTTTATGGATTGTGGTTTGCCCGGAAGGTTTATTATGAGGGCTTTGTTTCTTATGCCCGCAATCTGACGCGAGAGTATGGCGGTGGGTACCTGCTTTAATGAAACCGCACGCATCAACTCGCCAAAGCCGGGTAGTAGTTTCTGACATACAGCCTCCGTAGCCTCCGGGGTTACATCTCTTGGAGCTGGTCCCGTCCCGCCTGTGGTGAGTATAAGACAGCAACCTTCCACATCAGCCATATGTATTAAAGCACCTTCTATAAGCTCTTTTTCGTCCGGCACTATGCGATAAATTATCTCAAAGGGTGAGCTAACCACATCTTTGAGGTATTCAATTATATATTTCCCGCTTATGTCCTCATACTCACCCCTGCTGGCTCTGTCTGAAATGGTAAGCACACCAAACTTAGCCCTTTCCATAGGGTTTCTATTATATTAAAGAAGACGGAGACCTGATATAATTAATATCAGTATGAGGCTGGTTCTTACACTGCTGACAGCTCTACTTCTACTCTTCGCGGACTTTACTTCCGCAGAACACCACCACGAAGACTACCAGCTTCACACAGATTGTTCTGTATGTATCCTTCAACATTCACAGATAGATACATCTTCATATAAGCCTCAGATAAAACTCCATCTTAGAATAAGCCTTCTTCCTGTAGAGGAAAAACCAGAAACACTACCTTTAAAAACACTTCTAAAGACCACCAAAGACAGGGCACCTCCTGCATAAGGAAACTACCTATACCTCCTTTCCCTTCATCTAAAAAAAATTTGCAGGAGGTGCTATCATGAAAGTTGTCTATATTTTCAGCACACCTAATTCAGCTTCATACATACTGGGCAGGATGATACTGCCCCAGCTTGAAGCAAACATACATCCTGTTCAGGTGACAGGCATGTTTTTCTTCCTTGACAACAACTACGTTCTTGTAAAGGGAAATCCAATAGGTGAAAGGCTTTCAAAACTTCTAAGAGAAGGCAAAGTAGGTTTTCTCATGGGGTGCGACCAGTGTTGTATGGAAAGAAACATAGAAGACCAGCTTGTGGAAGGAGCCACCATAGGATGCTTTCCGAACCTATACAAGAAAGCACAGGAATTGGGAGTGGAGCAAGTAATAACTTTGTAAGGAGGTATTACCATGAAGAAAGTTTTGCTTTTGCTTGGAATATTTAGCTTTTCTTTTGCTCAGGAAGACCTTGAAAGCCTAAAGCGTCAGCTGGAAGAACAAAAAAGGCTTATCAAAGAGCTTGAGAAGAAGATAGAAGCCTTAGAGAAGGCTCAAAAGGAAGAAGAGCCACAGAAAAAAGAAGCAAGAGAAGGAACCAGACCGGCACCTGCGGACAGAAGCCTACAGCTAAGGTTAAAGTTTGACGAGAGGTTAAGAGCATACCAGATATCTCCTTTCAAACAGACTGCCTTCTTACCGGATATATCCTTTATAGCGGATACCTCTTTTGTAGCAAGAAACAGAAATGACCAAACTTTTAAAAAGCTTGAGATTCCAGAGTTATATTACACGCATGCCAATGATGGTCATGGTAAGCTCAACGAAAAGAGGGGCTTTAACTTAAACTATGGTGAGCTTTATCTTTATGCTCCAGTAGACCCTTACTTTGACCTGTATGCTACCATACCCTTTTCGGAAGAGGGGGTGGAGCTTGAAGAGGCTTATGCGGTTACAAGGGGACTTCCGGGAGGCTTTCAGCTGAAAGTGGGTAAATTCAGGAGCTCTTTTGGAAGATTAAACGCTCAGCATCCGCACACTTGGGACTTTGCCACTCAACCGCTACCCTATAAGGTCTTTCTTGGAGATGATGGTCTTGTGGAAAAGGGAATTCACCTAAACTGGCTTGCACCTGTGCCTTTCTATCTTCTTTTTGGTATGGAGGTTTTGCAGGGTGAAAATGAGCAGAGCTTCGGAACAGAGGGCTTTTCTGTAAATACTAAAAAAGATGGAACGGGTAGTAATATAGAAGTAGGAGATACAAGAAAGCCCAACCTTTATGTGGGTTTTATAAAAACTTCCTTTGACTTAGGCAGGCTTTCCCTCCTTACAGGCTTGTCCTATGCAACTGGAAAGACAAGGATAAACCACCTTGATACAGAAGAACCGCACGCCTTTGCAGGCAAGACAAAGCTTTATGGCTTTGACCTTACCGCCAAATACACCATAGACAGCATAAGGTATGTGTCCTTTCAGGGTGAGTATCTTTATAGAGACATGAAGGGAACCAGCTACGGTTATGATGATAATGGAGACCTTTTTATGCCTTTTACAAGCAGAAAACAATCGGGCTTTTATGCACAGCTTGTGGCAAGATTTCACAAGCAGTGGAGAGCGGGCATAAGGTACGAGCTTATAAACAAAAATGAAGTAAAGAGTGATAGCACGGATAGAGGCTTGCCTAAGAACCTTCCTGCCTACTATGCCATGCTTGAGTTTAGTCCCACCGAGTTTTCCCGTATAGGGTTGCAGGTAGGTGAAAACAGAGCCTACTATCTTGAAGGTGTGCGAAAGCCTGTAAAGGAGCTAATCCTTCAGTTTAATTTTGCCATAGGAGCGCATGGTGCTCATCCTTTCTAAACCTTATGGGGGCTTTTGCCCCCTTTTTGAAGGAGGAAGACATGAAGGTCCTTTATAAGCTTTTGCCAAGTGCAAGCCTTATGCTTAGTTTTGGTACCTTTTCTGTGTGTGGATGCGGGCAATGTCCCGCCTGTATTGGAGCCTCCGCCAGCATGGTGGGTCTTTTAGCTTATATAAGCACAAAAAAGCTTGTAGTGGGTAAGGAGGCTTGGAATGGGAAAAAGCAAGAAGGAGGCATATCATGAGGCTTATAGCTTTACTTTTTCTATTTTTTAGTCTGTCTTTTGCTCAAATTAAAGTAGTTGCTACCTACGGCTGGATTGCGGACCTTGTTAAGCAAATAGGCAAAGAAAAGGTGCAGGTGCATACGATAGCTAAACCCTATGAGGATTTCCACTTTGTACTTCCAAGACCCTCAGAAATTGCAAAGCTCAGGCAGGCGGACCTGCTTGTGATAAACGGAGCAAGCCTTGAAGTAGGTTTCCTACCTCCTTTGATTCAGCAGTCAAACAACCCAAAGATACAACCCGGAAGAGAAGGCTTTCTTGACCTCTCTCAGTTCGTGGAGCTTATAGATAAGCATAAAAAAGTCTCCAGAGAAATGGGAGACGTGCATCCAGAAGGAAATCCACACTATGTGTTTGACCCTCATAATGTACCTGTACTTGCAAGGGCTATAACAGAGAGGCTGTGTCAGATTAACCAGAAAAACTGTTCCTACTACAGGGCAAACCTTGAGGATTTTTTAAGAAGGTGGAGTGCTAAGCTACGGGAATGGGATGCAGGTTTTTCAAAACTCAAAGGTCTTAAGGTGGTGCAGTATCACAAAACTTACAACTACCTTTTTAATCGCTACAGCATCAGCACAGTGGGAACTGTAGAGCCACTTCCGGGCATTCCTCCTAATGCAAGGCATGTAGAAAACCTCTCAAAACAGGCTCAGGGTGCAAGGTTTGTGGTGGTGGAAGCCTTCAGAAGTAAAGACGGATACGCTCAGAGGGTGGCAGAGCTACTGGGGGCTAAACTTTTAGTTTTACCAAGCGATGTGGGGTCGGAAAACACAAAGGACCTCTTTGACCTATTTGATACTTTACTGAGGAGGCTTTCTGGATGATTTTTGACCTTTTCCTTTCCAGCCTACTGTTATGTTTCTCCCTTGTGGGCATTCACGCCTATTTTGGAAGGCATATCATAAAAAGGGGTATAGTTTTTGCAGACATTGCGGTGGCTCAATTTTCAGGTCTTGGCATAGCCCTTTCCTTAACCTTTTTTCACGAAGAGTGGGCATACTATCTTTCCCTGACCCTTGCCCTTCTCTCCAGCCTGCTTATAGCCTTCTCCCAGAGGCTAAGTGCTTATTCAGAAGCCTTTATAGGTCTTCTCTATGCCCTTGGCTTTTCCGCCACCGTCTTAGTACTTTCCCTCTCAGCCCATGGTATGGAAGAGTTCAAAAGACTTACTGCAGGAGACCTTCTTTTTGTGCCTGTGCATGAAGTTATAAAGGCATGCCTTTTTTACGCCTTTGTGGGTCTTCTCCTGCATATGAGAGAACTTTTTCTAAAGGGCTTTTTAAAAGAGCTAAGCTTTTTTATACTTTTTTCTCTCACCCTTACAAGCTCTGTGAAGCTGGCGGGTATTTTAGTGGTCTTTTCTCTCCTGCTGGCTCCTGCCCTTTTCTCTATTCTTTTAGAAAAGGGTCTTTTCACTGCATGGCTTTGGGGCACCTTCTGGAGCTTCCTGGGTATTGTTCTATCCTTTAAGTTTGACCTTCCTACAGGCTACACGGTTGCCTTCCTGCAGGCTCTTTCTACAGGCTTTGTTTTCTGTCTAAAGATGGTTAAAAAAGGCTATTCTTGAACTAACCGCCAGCTTTTGCATAAACCCTTTCAAACCAGAAATACTCCTCCCTCTCAGGACCCGTAGAAAGCATCACTATGGGCACCTTAAGGTATTCCTGTATAAACTCAAGGTATTCTATAGCTTCCTGCGGAAGCTCCTCTATGCTTCTTGCACCTTTTGTGCTCTTCGTCCAGCCTTTAAAGGTCTTATAAACTGGTTTTGCCTTTTCAAGCCAGCTGAGGCTTGCAGGAAAATGGTCTATCACCTTACCTTCCACCTCATAGGCTACACAGACCTTTACCTCCTCAAAGTGGTCTAACACATCAAGCTTTGTGAGGATAAGACCGTCAAGACCGTTTATATCCACCGCATGCTTCAGAGCCACAAGGTCAAGCCATCCACACCTTCTTGGTCTTCCTGTAGTAGCTCCATACTCTCCACCCTTCTGTCTTAAAAGCTCTCCAAGCTCGTTTTCAAGCTCTGTGGGAAAGGGTCCTTCTCCTACCCTTGTGGTGTATGCCTTGGAAACAGCCCAGAAATGAGCGTTGGAAAAGTATTTTGGCGGTAGCCCTGTGCCGTTTGAAAGCCCAAGGGCGGAGGCGTTTGAGGATGTCACATAGGGATAGGTGCCCATATCCACATCAAGAAGCGTCCCCTGAGCCCCTTCAAAAAGTACGTTTCTCTCAAAGCCCAGCAGGAACCTTGTGGCATCTACCACTCTGTCCTTTATCTTCTGGTAGTTTTCTAAGAGTTTCTCAAAGATTTCCTCCGCAGAAAGAGAATGGTTCTCACAATAAATCTTCTCGCACAGGTCCTTTACAAACTCTATGTTCTCCTTTATAAGCCTGTAGGTTCTGTCCCTGTCTTCAAGGTCGCAGACCCTTATACCTTTACGTCCGTATTTAAACATGTAAGAAGGACCTATGCCCCTCAGGGTGGTGCCTATCTTTCCTTTTCTTTCAAAAAGGGAGTCAAGAACCTTATGGTAAGGAAGCACCAAGTGTGCCCTGTCGCTTATGTAGAGCCTTTCCATTACTTTGAGCCCTCTCGCTTCAAGCTCCTCAATTTCTTTCACTAAAAGCTCCAGGTCCAGCACCATGCCCTGAGCCACTATGCCCCTTGTATGCTCATGAAGCATTCCTGTGGGAAGCAAATGCAAGACAAACTTTTGACCCTTTACCACCACCGTATGCCCTGCATTGCTACCCCCCTGATATCTAACTACCGCCGAAAAGTCTTTGGACAGGAGGTCCACCACCTTACCCTTTCCTTCATCACCCCACTGGGCACCAAGCACCACCAGGTCCTTCTTCATCTTTCCACCTCTTGAAGTTCTTCCACCATCTGCCTTATGGCTGTCAAAAGCTCCTTTATACCCCAGCCCTTTTGGGCGGATACTACCACAGCCCTGCCTTCCATAAAGGCTGGTTCTGTAAGATACTTGATATCTTCCTCCCTTTCTACTACCCTATCAGCCTTGTTGAAAACATATATGACGGGCTTTGTATCTGCGGAAAGGTCTTTTAGCACTTCCTGGACTACCTTTACCTTTTCAAGCCACCTTTTATCGGATATGTCTATAACATGCAGTATTATGTCCGCCTCCTGCACCTCCTCAAGGGTAGCCTTAAAGGATTCTATGAGCTCGGGAGGAAGCTTTCTTATAAAACCCACCGTGTCGGTTATTAATATTTTTATGTCCGGGAATAGAAATCTGGCGGAGGTTTTTGTGTCAAGGGTTGCAAAGGGCATGTCCGCCACAAAGGTATCCCTGCCTGTAAGCACTCTTAAAAGGCTGGACTTTCCCACATTGGTGTATCCCACAAGGGCTACCTTCACCACTTTCAACTCACCAGAGCTTTCCCTTTTTTTCCTTTGCTCCCTTCTCTGTCTTTTTATGTCTTCAAGCTCCTCCTTTATCTGCTGAATCCTCTTCTTAATCCACCTCCTTCTTATCTCCGCCTCCTGCTCACCCGGACCCCTTGTTCCCACACCACCACCAAGCCTTGAAAGCTCCTTTCCCCTTCCGTATAGCCTTGGCAGTTCATAAGTAAGCTTTGCCAGCTCCACCTGAAGCTTTGCGGTCTTAGAACGCACCCTCCTTGAGAATATCTCAAGCACCAAGTCAGCCCTGTCCATAACCCTCTTACCTATTGCCTTTTCAAGGTTTGCCACCTGAGAGGGGTTCAAAAAGGCATCAAATATCACCACATCAGCGCCAGTTCCCTCAGCCACCTGTCTTATTTCCTCCACCTTTCCCGCACCCACATAGTATTTAGGGTCTGGAGAGGTCCTTTTTTGGAGTATGTAGCCTATTGAATTCCCCCCCACCGCCCTTACAAGCTCCTTCAGTTCCTCAAGGGATTCTCTTACTTCCTCTTTACCACCCTCAATAAGCCCAACTAAAAGCCCTTTCATTAACCTCCTTGCACTATGGTGCTTATGGCATGCTTGTATATGAGGTTAGGTTCCCCTTCCACTTCTAGAAGAACCGTGTATTTGTCATGGTCTAATACCTTGCCAGTAATTCTGTTGCCCCTTGTCAGAAATATGGTTGCGGTTGCACCCTTCCTTTTCAGCTCCTCTATGTACTCATCCTGCACGTTTGTGTTCTTTTCCATAAACATGCCAGCACCTCCAGAATAAATTATAACCCTTCTTCATACAGTCAACTCCTTAAAATATTATGCCATGCACTTAAACATTACAATAGCTCAACTTAACTTTAAGGTAGGAGACATCATAAAAAACCTTCAAAAGGTAAAAGAGGCTTGGGAAAGTTCAGACAAGAAAAGCCATCTTGTGGTCTTTCCAGAGCTTGCCATAAGCGGTTATCCTCCGGAAGACCTGCTTCTCAGACTGGATTTTTTAAAGGCTTGCAATAAAGCTCTAAAAGAGCTGGAAGAATTTTCTGCAAAGCTAAGCTCCATAGCGGTGGTGGGAACGCCTTACTGGGACGGAGACCTATACAATGCCCTTGTCCTGATAGGTGGCGGAAGGCTTCTGGGCGTATATAAGAAGACTTATCTTCCCAACTATTCGGTCTTTGACGAGAAGAGATACTTCAGGAAAGGCAATGAGGGGCTTGTTTTAAGCACGGGCTTCTGCAGGGTTGGCTTTTCCATATGTGAAGACATATGGCATCCAGATGGCTGGGAAAGGAGCTATGCCCTTGCAGGCTGTGAGGTGCTCATAAACATAAACGCCTCCCCATACTACTCTGGAAAGTATGGATTTAAAGAAAGCTTCCTGAAAGCTCGTGCTCAGGACAATATAGCCTATGTGGTCTATGCAAACCTTGTGGGTGGTCAGGACGAGCTTGTTTTTGATGGAAGAAGCCTTGTGATAGACCCTGAGGGAAAGCTCGTGGCAAGGGCAAAAGCCTTTGAAGAGGACCTTATCTCTGTAAGCCTGCCGGTGGAAAGAATAAGAAGGAAAAGACTTTTAGACATAAGGCTCAGAGAAAGGGAAGCTCCCGCTAACATAAAAGAGGTTCATGTGGAGCTTAAAGAAAAGCCTGAAATATCTCCGAGGATTGAAGAAAGTCCAGAGGGTGAAGAAGAACTTTACAGGGCTCTTGCCCTTTCTCTTAAAGACTATGCGGAGAAAAACTCCTTTGAAAAAGTGGTGCTTGGGCTTTCAGGAGGGATAGACTCTTCGCTGGTTGCCTGTCTTGCGGTGGATGCCCTCGGAAGAGATAGGGTTGTCGGTGTTTTTATGCCTTCCGAATTTACCTCAAGGGAAAGTGAGGAGGATGTGAAGGAACTTGCCAAAAACCTTGGTATAGAGCTTGTTGTTTATCCTATAAAAGAGCCATACGGTGCTTTTCTTAAACTTTTAGCTTCTGAAAGCCTGACTGTGGCTGAAGAAAACCTGCAGGCACGTCTTAGGGCAAACATACTCTTTTACCTTTCTAACAGATATGGCTGGCTTGTGCTCTCTACCTCCAATAAGAGCGAATCCGCCGTTGGATACACTACCATCTACGGGGACATGGCGGGAGGCTTTGCACCCATAAAGGACCTGTATAAGGGGCAGGTCTATAGCCTTGCAAGGTATAGAAATTCCATAAGCCCTGTGATACCTGAAAGGGTCTTTGAAAGACCACCCTCCGCTGAGCTAAGACCGAACCAAACAGACCAAGACACACTACCACCCTATGAGCTCTTAGACAGAATACTACAGCTTCACATAGAGGAAGGTCTCAGCTACGAGGAGCTCCTTCAGGAAGGCTTTGAGGAGGAAGTGGTTCAAAGGATACTTAGAATGGTAAAGTCCGCCGAATACAAAAGAAGGCAGGCACCGGTGGGACCCAAAGTTTCAAAGAGAGCCTTCGGGAAGGACTGGAGGATGCCCATAACCGGCTACTACTGAAGTCCTGCCAGCCACCTGCTAACAAGCTCTATCTCCATCTGAGAAAGCCCTTTGCCCCATGGGCAATTTCGGGCAAGCTCCATTACAGCCTCTGGTTTTCCCTTATACTTTTGTTTTAAGTAGCTCAAAGGCTTTTTTGAGCCTTCCAGATGGCATCTCTGACAGGAGTTTTTGAATATAAGCTCACCTTCAGAGGCTGAAGCTAAGGCTAAGGAAAATAAAAGTCCTAAAACGGAGATAAAAACCCTCATACCGCACCTCCTACAGTAAAGTCTGCTACTGCAGGGCTGTTTTTCCATGAGGCTTGTCAGCTTATAATAGTTAGCCATGTTCTTGATGGAAACCTACAAAAGACTGCCAGTAAAGTTTGTAAGGGGCGAGGGAGTATATCTGTATGACGAAAAGGGCAAAAGGTATCTGGACTTCCTTTCTGGCATTGCGGTAAATTCCTTGGGCTATGGAGACCCTGAGCTCACAGAAGCTATATGCAGGCAGGCTAAGGAGCTACTGCATGTCTCAAACCTTTTTGAAAATCCATGGCAGGAAGAACTTGCCCGTGAGCTTGTGAAACATTTCTGGACGGAGGGTAGGGTCTTTTTCTGCAACAGCGGGGCGGAGGCAAACGAGGGTGCCATAAAGCTGGCAAGAAGGTATTTCTACGAAAGAGGAGAAAAGAGGTACAGGCTTATTACCTTCTATAAAGGCTTTCATGGAAGAACTTATGGAAGCATGTCCGCTACCGCTCAGGAGAAAATCCAGAAGGGCTTTGAGCCTCTTTTAGAGGGCTTTGACTATGCGGAGCTAAACAACTTTGATTCTGTGCTTAAAGCCCTAAAAAAAGAAACCGCTGGCATTATGCTTGAGGTTATTCAGGGAGAAGGTGGTATAAACGAGGCGGAGGCAGAGTTCCTTCAAAAGGTTCAGGACCTATGCAGGAAGGAAGGACTTCTATTGATAATTGACGAAGTGCAGACAGGAATAGGAAGGACTGGCAAGTTCTACGCTTACCGGCATTTTGGTCTTGAGCCAGACATTATAACCCTTGCAAAAGGTCTGGGCGGTGGTGTGCCCGTAGGGGCTATTGTTGCAAGAAAAGAGGTCTCTGAGGCTTTCAAGGAAGGTTCCCATGGTTCCACCTTTGGAGGGAATGCCCTTGCCTGCAGGGCTGGGCTTGTGGTGGTAAAAAGGGTAGAAGGACTACTTCCTCATATTGAAAGGGTAGGAGAGTATTTTAGACAAAAATTAGAAGAGCTAAAAGCTGGCAAGGTTAAGGGAAGGGGTCTTATGCTGGGGCTTGAGTTAGAAAGAGACTGCTCTCAAATAGTGCTTAGAGCTCTTGAAGAAGGTCTTGTGATAAACTGCACAGCACAGAGGGTTTTGAGATTTTTGCCACCCCTTGTGGTGGAAGAAAAGCATGTGGAGGAGGCTATAGATATACTGAGGAGAGTCCTATAAGCCCATGTTTCTTCTGTAGGCCTTTAGAGTGTTTAGAAGCAAGGCTGTCACCGTCATAGGTCCAACGCCGCCTGGCACGGGTGTTATGGCAAAAGCCTTTTCTTTTACTTCTTCAAAATCCACGTCCCCTACAATCCTGTCTCCTACCCTGCTTATGCCCACATCTACCACCACAGCCCCTTCCTTTACCATATTAGCTTTTATAAGATGCGGTACGCCGGTAGCTGATATAAGAATGTCCGCCCTTTTCGTGTATTCGCTTATATCTTTTGTATGTATATGACACACGCTTACAGTAGCATCCCTCCAGAGCATAAGAAGGCTTAAAGGTCTTCCCACTATAAAACCCGCACCCACAATGACTACATCTTTGCCTTTTAGTTCAACACCGTAGTGATTTAAGAGTATATCAATGCCTAAGGGCGTGCAGGGTATAAAGCCATCCTCAAGCCTTGCCACCAGCCTTCCCATGTTTTCTGGATGGAAGCCGTCCACGTCCTTCTTAGGGCTTATGGCAAGAATCACTTCCTGTTGAGGTATGTGCGGTGGCAAAGGCAATTGCACGAGAATGCCATCTACTTCTTCATCAGCATTGAGCTGGGCTATCAGCTCTAAAAGTTCCTGCAGGGTAGTATTGTAAGGAAGCTCGTAAGACAAAGACCTTATACCCACCTTCTGACAGGCTTTCTTCTTGTTGCCCACATAAACCTTACTGGCTGGGTCTTCACCCACCAGCACTACTGCCAGCGTTGGTGGCCTGAAACCCCTTGAGGTATATTCCTCTATCTCCTCAGATATCCTACCTCTTATACTTTCCGAGAGAGCCTTGCCATCAAGCAACAGGGGCATCTTCAGAGCCTTTTCCATTTTGTTCCTGCGGGCGTGTCTTCAAGCGCTATGCCAAGCTCTTTTAACCTTTCCCTTATGTGGTCTGCAATCTGAAAGACCTTTTCCTTCCTTGCCATGTTTCTTACCTCTATAAGAAGCTCCAGGAGCCTCTCGTCAACCACCTGAGCTGGTGCCAGCTCACGCTCAACTACTCTTCTTACCTCACACTCGGGCTTGTAATCCTCTAAAAGACCAAACACTCCGCGCAGGTTCTTTATCAGGGAATTTACTCCAAACTCGTAGGCGGAAAGGGCACTTCTGGACACTTTGCCTTCAGAAAAGGCAATGTTTTTTATCTTGTTTAGCTCGCTCACAAGGTTATATACGCTTGCCAGAGCCTGTGGCGTGTTAAAGTCATCGCTCAGGGCTTTGAAAAATTCCTCCTCAAAGGTCTTGACCCTTTCAAAAAGAGGATGCGTGCCCTTCTCTTCATACTGAGGAAGCTTTTTAAGAAGCTCTAAGTCCTCCAGTGCGTTTATAAGCCTTTCATAAGCCCTTTTAGTTTCTTCCATCTTCTCCCAGGAAAAGTCAAGAGGGCTTCTGTAGTGGGTAAAAAGCACCAAAAGCCTGAGAATGTCAGGGTGGTACTTAGAATAAACCTCCTTCAGCGTTATGTAGTTGCCAAGGGACTTGGACATCTTCTGACCGCCAACGGTGACTAAGCCATTATGCACCCAGTATCGGGCAAAGGGCTTGCCCGTGAGGGCTTCCGCCTGAGCTATCTCGTTTTCATGGTGAGGAAACACTAAATCAAGACCTCCTCCATGTATGTCTATGGTCTCACCCAGATGCTTGAATATCATGCCTACGCATTCCGTATGCCAGCCAGGTCTTCCAGGTCCCCAGGGGCTGTCCCAAGCAGGCTCTCCAGCCTTTGCGGACTTCCACAGGGCAAAGTCAAGGGGGTTCTTCTTCTTCTCAGAAGGTTCTATCCTTGCCCCAGCCTCCAGCTCCTCTATGTTTCTCTTTGAGAGCTTTCCATATTCAGGAAAGGCTAAAACGGAAAAATACACATCACCGCCCGACTCATAGGCATAGCCCTTTTCAATAAGACCCTTTATTACCTGAATTATTTCCTGTATGTGCTCTGTCACCCTTGGCTCCACATCCGCAGGCTTTACCCTTATCCTTTCCATGTCCTCATAGTAGCGGGCTATATACCTGTTTGCTATGGTCATAAAGTCGGTGCATTCCTGCCTTGCCCTGTTTATTATCTTGTCATCCACATCGGTAAAGTTGCGAACAAACCTTACCTTATAGCCAAGATGCTCAAGGAAACGCCTTAGCACATCAAAGACTATAAGGCTTCTTCCATGACCCACATGGGAGTCATCGTAAACAGTAACCCCACATGTGTATATGAGCACCTTCGGAGGGTCTACAGGCACGAACTCCTCCACCCTGCCGGTGAGGGTGTTGTATATCCTCAGGCTCATAGTAGTATTTTAAGGTAAAATAGCCTAAGATGGGTCTGTTAGATAGGTTTAGAAAAAGAGAAGAGAAAGAAGCCCTGTGGACCAAGTGCGAGAATTGTAAGTCCATCCTCTACATTCCTGAGCTGAGAGCAAACCTAAATGTATGCCCCAAGTGCCAGTATCACTTTAACCTGCCAGCAAAGGAAAGGCTTGGCTCGCTATTAGAGGAAGGCTACAAGCTTCTCTTTGAGGATATAAAGCCTGCGGACCCTCTCAACTTCAAGGACACAAAACCTTATAAGGAAAGGTTAAAGCAGGCTCAGGAGCAGACAGGTCTTACAGAAGCTATGCTGGTTGCGGAAGGACTGCTGAAAGACCTTCAAGTACTTATAGCGGTTATGGACTTTGGCTTTATAGGTGGCAGTATGGGCTCTGTGGTGGGAGAACGTTTTTACAGAGCCTGTAAGTATGCAAGTCAGAAGGGGCTTCCTTTGGTGGCGGTGATAACCTCGGGCGGTGCAAGGATGCAGGAGGGCATACTCTCCCTTATGCAGATGGCAAAAACCTCCATGGGCGTGGGCTACCTCAAGGAAAAGGGCATACCCTACATTACAGTCCTAACAGACCCAACAACTGGTGGAGTTTCCGCCAGCTTTGCCTTCCTTGGAGACATTATCATCGCAGAGCCAGGGGCTCTAATAGGCTTTGCAGGTCCAAGGGTTATAGAGCAGACGATAAAGCAGAAGCTTCCAGAAGGCTTTCAGAGAGCGGAGTTCCTGCTTGAAAAGGGTATGGTGGATATGGTGGTACATAGAAAGGAGCTAAAGGAAACTCTCCATCGACTGCTCCATATGGCTACCTACTGGAAAAGGTATGTGGAAGTTTGAGGAGGACCACCCCTTTGCTCTTGCCTACAGGCTTGTGGAAGAGGGTAAGATTGACCCATGGGATGTGGATATATCCGCCCTTGCAAAAGCCTATGTGGAAGAAATAAGGAGACTTGAGCTTTTAGACCTTAGAGTTCCCGCAAGGGCTGTCCTTGCTGCCTCCTTCTTGCTGAAAAAACAGGCGGAGGTACTATTTCCTACCCCAAAGCAAAAGAGAGAGAGAAAAAGAATAAGCCTTCAGGAAATAGTAGAGCAGTTTCAGGAGCAGGAAGCGGGTCTTCAAGAGGAAGTGTTTCATAGGGTTGAAAAGGTGAAAAGAGTTATCAGCAAGGTAAGCACTAAAAGGATAAAAAAGGAAAGGAAGGAAAGAAAAATACCTATACACATATCAAGGTTTGAAGACGCCTTAGAAGAGCTAAGACATATCTTAAAAGAGACAGGCATTAACCTTTTCCTCTCAAGGCTAGTAGAGGGTAAAAGCCTCGTGCCTTACCTTATGGCTCTGCTTGTTCTTTATCAGGACGGTTTTGTAGAGTTATATCAGGAGGCACCTTACGAGGATATTATGATAGTGCCTGTGTTATATTAGCTTCTATGAAGCTAAACTTTAACCAGGAAGGTCTGGTGCCCGTGGTAGCTCAGGACTACAGGACAGGTGAAGTGAGAATGCTTGCCTGGGCAAATGAAGAAGCCATAAGAAAGACTTTAGAAACAGGTTATGCCCACTACTATTCAAGGTCCAGACAAAGCCTCTGGAAAAAGGGAGAAACCTCAGGAGAGCTTCAAAGGGTATTGGAGATAAGGGTAGATTGCGACGGTGATACGCTTCTTTATATAGTGGAACAAGAAAAAAACAAAGCCTGCCACACAGGTGAAAGAAACTGTTTTTTTGAGGACATAGAGGGTAAAAGGGTAAAGGTTCTTCCCTTCGAAGCCTTAGCTCGCCTGCAGGAGGTAATAAGACAGAGGCTTCAGGAGATGCCAGAAAATTCCTACACGGTCAAACTTTACAAAGAGGGTGAAGACAGAATCCTTCAGAAGTTTGGAGAGGAAGCCATAGAAGCTCTGCTTGCCATGAAAAGGGGAGATAAGGAGGAGATTAAAGCGGAAGTTTCTGACATGCTATACCATCTGGTGCTTATGCTTACAGTAAGAGGCATGGGCGTAGAAGAAGTCCTCCAAGAGCTTGCAAGCAGGCTCAAATAGGCTTAATATCTTATCTGATGAGGTTTTTCTCTTTGCTTTTGCTCCTGTTTAGCCTATCCTTTGCAAAGGTCTTTGTCTCCAAGTGGGCGGATGCGGTCACACCCCTTATGGTGGAGCACATAAAAAGAAGTCTTGAAAGAGCGGAGAAGGAGGGTGGAAACCTGTTTATACTTGAGTTAAATACACCCGGTGGGCTAGAAAGTTCCATGAGAGAAGTGGTTCAGGAGTTTCAGAGGACACCTTTGCCCGTAGTGGTCTATGTGTATCCGCCGGGGGGTCGGGCAGCTTCAGCGGGTGCCATAATAACCGCAAGTGCTGACATTGCAGTGATGGCTCCAGGTACCAATATAGGAGCAGCACACCCTGTGCAGATGGGCGGTGAGAAGATGGAAGAAGCTATGAAGGAGAAGGTGCTTCAGGACATGCTCGCCTTTGTCCGGAGCATAGCCAAGGAAAAGGGAAGAAACCCCAAAGTACTTGAGAGAATGGTAAAAGAAAGCATATCTCTTACGCCGGAGGAAGCTTTGAAAGAAGGCGTTATAGACCTGATTGCCGGCGACAGGCAGGAACTTCTTAAGAAGTTAGAGGGCAGGAAGGTAAAAAAGCATGGTATGGAAGTAGTTATAAAAACTCAGGGACTTGAGGTGGTGGAAGTAGGCAAAAGCCTAAGAGAAGAGCTTCTCAAGGTTATAACAAACCCCACCTTAGCCTATATGCTCCTTCTTATAGGTTTTTACGGTATCTTCTTTGAGCTTTACAACCCGGGTAGTATAATCCCAGGTGCGGTTGGTGTTATATGTCTCCTTCTTGGTCTATATGGTCTTGGCATAATAGGTATAAACTGGCTGGGGCTTCTACTCATACTGGCTGGTCTTCTGCTTTTAGTGTTAGAGCTTATCACACCCACCTTTGGCGGGCTCGCCCTTGCAGGTGCCATAGCCTTAGCCCTCGGCTCCGTAGTTCTCATAAGCCCCGAATCGCCTTATGGAGACATACCCCTCAGCATCATTGCAGTCATGGTGGGTACCACAGTAGCCTTTTTCCTCTTTGCTGGCAGGCTCGGGCTAAAGGCTCAGAAGCTAAAGAAAATGCTCGGCACAGATGAGTTAATAGGCGAAGAAGGAGAAGCCTACACAGACTTTGTGGAAGGCAAGGGCAAGGTTTTCATTCATGGAGAGATATGGAACGCGGAAGCTGAGGAGGAGATAAAAAAGGGTCAGAAGGTGGTGGTGGAAGGCGTAAAGGGCATGATCCTGAAGGTAAGGAAAGCCTAAACGGAGAGGGCGGGATTCGAACCCGCGGTACGGGGTTTGCCCGTACACAGCATTTCCAGTGCTGCGCCTTCGACCACTCGGCCACCTCTCCTTAGCAAGAATAATTATAATACTTTGAACCATGAGGATGGCAAGCATTGATGTGGGTTCATACTCTGTAAGGCTAAGCGTGGCGGACGTAAATACAGGAATTCATATCCTGCACGAGGAGGGAAGGATTACCTCCTTAGCCACAGGGCTGAAAGAAAGCCACATGCTTAGCGAAAACAGAATGGAGGAGACCCTTAGGGTAATAGAAGAGTTTCTCCTCAAGGCAAAGGAGCTTGGAGCCCAAAGAGTAAAAATAGTGGGTACAGAAGCCCTCAGGAAGGCTCAAAATGCTCAAGATTTTATAAAAAGGGTAAAGGAAGCCACAGGACTTGAGCTTAAAGTAATAGAGCCAGAGGAGGAGGGCAGGTATGCCTTCCTGTCAGTGGCATACTCTCTTAAACCTGAAGGAAGGTTTTGCATAATAGACCAAGGGGGAGGCTCTACCGAGTTTGTGTGTGGAAGGGGCTATCAGGTAGAGTATTTAAAGTCCTTTCCCTTCGGTATAGTAAGCCTCACAGAGGAATTCATACACAACGACCCTCCCACCACCTATGAGCTTGAGTCTTTAAAAAACTTTCTTGATGAGCATATAAAGGAAGTAGTCCAGCCCTGCCACCATCTTGTGGGGCTTGGGGGCACCATAACCACTATTACCGCCATAGAATACAACATTTATCCCTATAAAGGAGAAGAGGTGCATGGAAAGACCCTAAGCCTTGACAGGCTCATGCTCTGGCTTGAAACCTTAAGCGGTATGAAAGAATCTCAAAGAATAGCCACCTTTCCACACATAGAACCTAAAAGGGCAAAGGTTATAATACCCGGTCTTGTTATTTTCTACAGGGCTATGGTGCTTTTTGGAAAAAAAGAAATACTTGTGAGCGACTGGGGGCTAAAAGAAGGCATTTTTGTGGAGGAAGTGCTTAATAGTAAAAAAAGGGGAGGAAGAGAAGGGAGGTGAGTAGGGGCTTGATAGTTTATAAAAAGGCAGTAACAGCCCCACCTTCTCCCCTCAGAATATCCATTGAAACTGCACGGTTATGGCGTCATTCTTTATATCACTTCTTTGTTCGTCAAATTTTGTATATTCTATGGTCCAACGGAAGTTTTCGTTCTTGTAATAGTAGTTTATACCAATGCCAGTTTGCTTTATCTTTCCAAGGCTATTGTTGATGTTATTATTCGCCCCTACAAAGTTGGTGGCATCTCCATAAAACCTTGCATTTGTGCCAGTTCCCACCTGAACTATCTGAGGCTTATACTCAGAGTAGCTTATGTAAGGTTCAAATTTATGGATTGCCTTAGGGTTTATCATGTAAGCTACCTTTGCAAGCCAAAAGTCGTTCTTTATGCTCCTGCCCGGGTAGGTGTTGTTAGCTCCATCTGTAAGCAGTAAATTGCTAAACTTTACTTGCCCCATCTCTGCCACAAAGGATAAGGGACCATGATGCCAGGCCACATCAAAGCCATAGAACTTCATATCAACCTTATTGTCCAAAAGTTGGTTAGCAAGTGTTGATGTTGGGGCTGAAAGGGGATTTGGTAAAAGCAGGTAAGGTATTCTCACATTTACCGTGCCTGCACCGTTCTGAGGCGCACCAGTGCCTAAATAACCAGGTGATATACCTTGTGTGTCTGTGATGATATGCTGGTCAATCTTATTCTGGAAGGCGTAAGAAACACCAACCGTAATACCTTTCCTATTGCCCAAGTATGTATCCCTATAAAGCCAGTTGTATATGGCAGGTCTACCCTCAGGGTCCCCGAGGCTCAAGGTAGCCCTAAAGGTATAAAGAGGGTTATTGGAAGAATTGCCACGAGCTTTTGAAAGACAGTTGGCTATTCCTTGATTTGGAGCGGTGTATCCACATAATGTTGAAGAAGAAGAAACACCCACAACCGTATCATCCCACGGATTTATTATCTGCTTGAACCCCCCAAAGATACCAAAAAAGCCATCTACGGTTAGCTTTCTGTATCCCTGTGCCTTGTTTGAAGCTCGCGCATGCACATAACCTCCAAAGGACCTGCCAGTCACATCGCCAACCGTCAAATGCGTCCACCTAAGCGTAGCATTTGTTCTATCCAAATCCACATTATCATAGGCTCTCTGGAACTGCTCCCTACCCAATGGAACCCTTGGATAGCCAAGGTGTAAGTCAAGGGTAATGCCTTTCATATCTACCGCAGCGCTCGGCACGAGCGTAGCATCCAGTTCATGTACATAGCCCGTATTTCTGTTACTTTGCCTTCCTCTGTGCGTGGGCTGTCCTCCAAAGGGAGCGTCATAAGGGTCCCTTCCAAAGTCGTTATCCCTTAAAACAAAATTGAACTTAAACCAGGGGTTCACACTTCCAAAAAACCTCAGCCTCAGTCTTCTAAAAAAGGCATCATCTCTTGAACTTGCACCTATAAAGTTTGGTCTGTTCTGCGAGCTTATGTCTTGATGCCTAAACCACAATTGCATGAGCACGTTTACATCCATATACTGGTCTTCCGCAGGACCAGAGATTCTTATAGCATGAGCTACATCTGGCGATAAGATAGCTAATATAGCTAAGGAGCCTCCAGCCACAAGCTTTTTCCTCATATCAAACCTCCTTTATTGGACTTTTATGTAGGCAAAACCCTGAGATTGCAGATGTCCTATCATGCCCACACCTGAAGGTATTATTTTTGTAAACTCGTGAAGCTTGTTGGGGTCTAATCTTAACCTTTGAAGGGTTATGTTGCATATGTAAAAATCCACACCATAGGCCAGCAAGTCCTTCTCTGTGCTATACAGTTCTTCAATTTTAATCGGCTCGTTCTCCCAAGGACTTCCAGAGAGGTCCTTCATAAAGAACTTTACGCCGTGTCCGTGGGCAACAACAGCTATTTTTATCTTGAAGGGGTCGTTGTCGTAAACAGAAAGATGGTTTCTTATATTGCCAAGCATAGCCTTAAACCTGGCCTCTTGAGGAAAGTCGCAGTGGTAAACTACCCCAAGCTGAGCCTCCTTTTTGACATCTTCCATTTTCAGTCTGGGCGGTGCAGCGCCTGCAACCTTCTGGGCAAAGGGCAGAGACGCTAATACGGTGAGCCATTTAAAAAGCCCTCTCCTATCCATTTTTATTACCTCCTTGCAACCACTTAATATGCAAATAAGATGCCAACAGCCCCCCCTTTAGAAATCCAATACTATCAACGATTTTTTGAGGGTGTGTTCTTTATACCTATGCCATTATGGCAAAGAGTATGCCAATATGTCAATTAAAGAAGTCCGTATTTTTCAAGCTTCCTGTATAGGGTCCTTAGTGGTATGCCTAAAATCTCCGAAGCCCTCCTTTTGTTATAACCTACGCTTTTTAAAACCTCTTCTATGCGTTCCCTTTCTATATCCCTAAGGGTATGCCTTCTATCTGTTTTTGGTAGGTCAATGTCAACGGGTTCTATATAGTCGCTATCACAGAAAAGGACAGCCCTTTCTATTATATTTTTAAGCTCCCTTATGTTGCCCGGATAATGGTAGGAAAGTAATAGGTCTCGGGCTTCTCTTGAAAAACCTTTAATATCTTTATTGTACTTCACTTTAAAGTGGTCAAGAAAGTGTTCCGCAAGGGGCAAAATATCCTCGTGCCTTTCCCTTAAAGGCGGCACGTATATCTCAACCACGTTTAGCCTATAATACAGGTCCTCTCTAAAAAGCCCTTCCTCTACCAATCTCTTTATGTCCCTGTTTGTGGCACATATAATTCTTACATCACTTTCTATTTCCTTCCTGCCACCAACTCGGTAAAACCGTTTATTCTCTATGACCCTAAGAAGCTTTGCCTGTGCGCTTATGCTCATCTCCGTTATCTCATCAAGGAAAATAGTCCCACCCTTTGCAAGCTCAAAAAAACCTATTCTCGCACTTGAAGCACCGGTAAAAGCCCCCTTCTCATATCCAAAAAGTTCAGCTTCCATAAGCTCTTCCGGTATGGCCGGAAGGTTAACAGCAACAAAGGGCTTATCCTTGCGGTTGCTAAGCTCGTGAATAAACCTTGCTACAAACTCTTTCCCAACACCACTCTCGCCAAGCACCATCACATTACAATCACTACAAGCAATCTTGCTAATCTTCTCCACCACATCTCTCATCCGCTGGCTTTTGTATATAAACTGAAAACCCTTAAGCCTTCTCTCGCTTTTGAATAGATAGTTTTCCCTCTTCAAATTTATTAATTCCTGAGCGTTCCTTATCACTGTTTCAATCTCCAACAAGGTGCAAGGCTTTGTTAAAAAATCAAAGGCTCCCAGTTTCATAGCTTCGACTGCCGTTTTCACAGTGCCATGCCCCGTTATAACTATAACCTCCTGCAATTGCCCCTCTCCCTTTATACTGCGGAGAAGTTCCATACCATTTACATCAGGTAAGAAAAGGTCCAGAAGTATAATGTCAAACTGCTCCTTTTCTATAAGTTCTATAGCCTCTAAGCCTTTTGTAGCATGCTTTACCGTATAACCCTTATCACTGAGAAACCTTGATAAAAGTTCACCAAAATCTATCTCATCCTCCACTATCAGGACCTTCATCTATTAACCTCCACCCCAAGCATAAAAATAAATTCACAGCCCTCCTCCAGGTTTCTGTATTCCAACCTACCACCAAGCTCATCCGTTAGCCTTTTAGCCAAGGATAACCCCAGACCATAACCATCCTGCTTAGTGGTATAAAAGGGCATAAAGACCTTATCTGACCGCACACCTGGACCCCTGTCCCTCACCCTCCATGTAATATGCCCGTTCTGGGAACCAACATATACGGATACCTTTGAACCCTCAGGCGAGGCTTCTATGGCGTTATCTATAAGGTTTATTATTATTTGCTCTATCTTCCAAGGATAAGCCACTATTCTTACATTAGCGATATCTGAGAAAAGCTCCATGGTTATGTTTTTACACCTGGCCTTGTGAGATAAGAGCTCTATTAACTCTTTTGTAAACTCTACTGGGTCTATAACCTTAGGAGAGCCGTCATAAGACTTAGACATGTCAAGTAATTTCTTGACTGTTTCCTTTGCCCTCCCTGCCTGTTTTATAATAACATCAGCCATTTTTTCTAACTCTCTATCACTGGCTATGTTCCTAAGGTATTCCGCATACACCATTATAGAGGCAAGGGGGTTATTAAGCTGATGGGCAAGCGAGCATGCTATTTCCCCAGCTATAGCTAATTTTGAATTTCTTTCCAAAAGCAATTCAAGCTCCCTCCTATCTGTGATATCTTTGAAGTGGAAAAGCAGATACTCTTCATCTTCAATCTTCAACGGGATTGATTGAAGCACCACCGTCCTAATCCTGTCCTTGAGCTTTATGTATATTTCCGGAACGAAGGACGGTGTATCATGGGTTATATCCGGGTTTAACACCTTTATATTCAAACCCAAAATATCATCCTCCGATACATTAAAGAGCTCAAGAAACCTTCTGTTAACCATGTGCACCCTTCCGGTTTTCCTGTTTACAAGGAGCAAACCGTCGCCGATATGATTAAACATATCCATGTAAACATTCTTTTCCCTCTGTATGTCTTCAAGCAAGCTCCTAAAGGTCTCTGCCAAAATCTGAACCTCACCCTGCCCTTCCACAGATATATTCTTATCCTTATGCCATTCCAGCACCGACCTTTTGAGTTCCTCTAAAGGCTTAAATATACGTTTAACAACCAAGAAGCTTATCAAAAACAGACCTATGGAAAGTGGCAAACCAGCCAAAAGGGAAGCCTTTATAAAAGTATTAGCTATGCCATAAACCTTATCGTAGGGTTCTTTTATAATAAGTTGAAGGTTAAGCTCCTTTATAGGTTGAACAGCTATATGCCAGCCTCTATCTTTAGGAAGTCCTTCCACACCAGCCTCTAAAATACCAACATTCTTTATACCATAAAAGGGTAGCAGACTATCCACAATCTCCGTTAAGCTCAGCTTACATACTATAAAACCCAAATTTACATTTTCTCTAAGCCTTGTGGTTTTTATATCTGCATAAAGGGTGCCATAGTCATCCCTGTGCAATCTCACTACCTCACCTTCCTTATCAACTCCGCTTATATTGTTTGGAAAAGAAAGACCCTTTGACCTACTCGTCCAGAACATAAGTTTACCCTGATTATCATAGTAAGCACAGGCATGCAGATATTCCACATCACCAGTGAGCCTCCACAATACCTGTTCTAACTCAAGTCCAAGTTTTTCATACTTTATAGCCTTTGAAGCTATAGTGCTTGATGTGGTAGCTATAACACTAAGCAGTTTGTCGGATAGGGCTTTTAATACAGTAGTTCTGTTTTCATACCACTGGTTAAAAAGTTGTTCCTTTAAAATACGAAAATAAAGCAGGCTAAAACTGAGCTGACTCAGCACTATTAAACCTATTATTAGCAATATCCTCTTCTTTATACTCCATCTCATCTTGCTACCTGGTCCGCAAGGGCAATCGCCTGCTCCTTCAGCTCATAACCAAGTTCCCTTATCGTTCTCTGATTCACAACCAACTTTATCTTGCTTACCCTTTGAAAGGGTACGTTTTCTACCCTTTCCCCCATAAGTATTTTGTAAGCAAGATAAGCGGACTGATAGCCTTGGTCATATCCAGAACTACCATAGGCAATAGCACAACCCTTCATCGCCTGCTCAGGTGATAGACATACCACCACTATCCCGTAAAAGTTTGCGTAGTGCAGTATGTAAGAAGTTAGAAAATTCTCAGTGTAGAAACAGGGCGTTATTATAACAGCACTGAAGCCATCCTCCTTCATGTGGCTCATAACATATTCAAGGTCCTGCACATCCCTAACACTCACTGGCACCACGTTTATTCCATACTTTAAACCAGCTTCCCTCGTCAACCTTGTGGCTACTTTTGAGGCTTCAAACTGTGGTGTGCAAAAAACAACCGCTTTTTTAATGTCTGGAAAGAACCTCTTCATGAATTCAACCCTCTTTTCCATAAGCTCCGTGTTAAGATTGTCCACCCCAGTTATATTTTTGTCAGGCTTTTGAAAATCATTCGTAAAACCCCAGGTTTTAATAGCAGTGCCTCCCATAATGACAATAGGCGCCTTAAGATTTGGTTTCACCTTCTTTAGATAATAAGCTTCTAAGCTTCCACCTACTGCTATAAGGTCAAACTCTTCTTCCCTACCAGCAATTTCTATAGCTCTTTCCTCCACACCTTTCAGACTATTCTCGCCGTTAAAAAGCACATACTCTACCTTGTTAAGTCCCAAGGATTTCAACCCTGCTTTAAAACCCTCCACCTTGCTCATCCTTCCTTCCCCTGATATGAAAAGAGCTAATTTCATCCTACCCTCATTTTTGCCACAGGAGGATAGCATTATTATGATGCACATAAGAAACAAAAGCATAAGTTATAATATATACCCCGTAGGCGGCGTAGCTCAGCTGGTTAGAGCGGAGATCTCATAAGTCTCAGGTCGGAGGTTCGAGTCCTCCCGCCGCCATTATTCAACAGATACCTTTTTCTGTAGCTGATAGAGTCTTATAATCTCTTCCACCGTGTTGGCATCTTCTGCCTTCTTGTCCTCCCTTATAAAGCTAACAGCTCTTGGAAAACGCAGGGCATAGCCAGGTTCTTCTAAGGTTCTTCCGGCGGTGTGTAGGGGTGAGCGTGTTATTTCATCCGCATTCACCGTTATCACATACCTTGGCTCCACCCATACATCCGGCTCAAGGATGCTATCTACCCTTGCGGGTCTGTGGTCTAACCTTATCTCATCAAGCATATGTTTTAACCTGACCCATTCCTCTTCTGTAAAGCCTGAACCCACCTTGCTTACTGTCTTGAAGGTATCCGTTTGAGGGTCATATACCGCCACCAAAACACCACCTATGCCAAGCTTTGCCCTTGCCCCCTTGCCATAGTAATAGCCTACAATAACCACATCTATCGTATCCGCCAAGGCACCCTTATAGCTTCTTTTTAACTTTATCCAGTTAAAGTTCCTTGAGCCAGCCGTGTACGGGGCATCAAGCCTCTTTGCCATGATACCTTCAAGCCCGCGTGTTATGGCATCTTCAAAAAAGTTTTCTACCTCCTTGGCACTGTCTGTGATTATCATTTCTGAAAGCCTTAAGGTATTGCTATTGGGTATTACTTCTTCAAGCTTTCTCCTTCTCTCTATGAAAGGTTTTACTGTAAAATCTTCTCCTTCAAGGTAGAGCAGGTCAAAGCTAAAAAGCACGAGAGGATATTCCTTTGCATATTCATGGACTCCATACTTTCTTTTTCTCTGGATAGTCACTTGAAAAGGATAGAACTCTCCTGTTTCTTCGTTGACTGCCAGGGCTTCGCCCTCAAATATCACGCTGTTGAACCTTATATCCTTCTGAACTGCGGACAGTATTTCAGGAAACATCTCCGTCATACGTTCAAGGTTTCTTGAGTATATCTCTACTCTATTGCCCTCCTTGTGTATTTGAAGCCTGAAGCCATCATATTTGGCTTCTACCGCACACCTGCCAAGCCTTCTTATTATCTCTTCCACACTGCTGACCCTTTCCGCAAGAGCCATCCTGATGGGATAGCCCACCTGAATTTTAAAATGTTCAAGGGCTGAAAGCCCACCCTCCTTTAGCCTCTTTGCTACAAGACCTAAATCAGAACAGAGGTTATAAGCCCTCTCTATCAATTCCTTTGCACTCCTTCCCCCAGACAGCAAAGAAAGGGCATCTATTATCGTGGCTTCACCCACACCCAGCCTCAGCCTTCCAATAACGACTCTTACCGCATACCTGGCTTCTAAGGGGGATAGCCCCTTAAGAAGGCTTATAAGCTTCATCACCTTATCAAGCGTTCCTCTGCTTTGAGCTATATCAAGCAGTTCTTTATAAACCTGAGAAACCTCAAGGGACCTGCCCTGCCACCTTATGCTCTCAAAGGCTAATTCGCCAAGGTCCCCCGTCTTCTTATAAGCGGTCTCCAAATCCTTGAGCTTTATACCCGTAGCCTTGGATAGTGCCTCAAGCATTAGCCTTTCTGAAACACCCATCTCCACACCCCTGAAGGGAGGAAGGATCTCACCTAAGGTTAAATACACTATCTTGTCCATCTCGTCCGCACCTGCCCTTTCAAAAAGACTGTGTAAGAGGTCAGCCATCTCAAGCCTGCTGGTTGTCTGCTCAATCCTTTGAAAATACTCAGAAAGTTCAAAGAATTTCATAACTAAATTTTATACCCTTCCAGCCTTATCCTGCCCTCCAGATCCTTTATAAACTGTTGGGCGCTTCTTCCGGAAAAGCCCCCATGCAGAGCCCAGTCAAGGGCGAGCCTTTCGAGCTCTTCCTGTGGAAGCTCTAAACCCCTCTTTTCCGCAAGGTGTTTTACAATGCTCAGGTATTCTCTCTTTCCGAAGGAAAAGAAACCAAGCCTTATGCCAAAGCGCTCCACCAAAGAAACTCTCTCTATGTAGCTCTCCTCTGGGAACTTCTCTTCCTCTTCCTTTACGGGCATGAGCTGTCTTCTGTTGGAGGTGGCGTAGATTAGCACATTGGGAGGTCTTTCTTCTATATCGCCATCCATCAAAGACTTTAGCACCCTTGCCCTCTCCTCGTGGGCTTCAAAGGAAAGGTCATCAAAGAAAAGGATAAACTTTTCTTCCCTTTCCCTCAAAAGCTCATAAAGGTCAGAAATATGAAGGACTTCCATAGCATACACCTGAATGAGCCTAAGACCCTGACCGCCAAACAATCCCAGCATGGACTTAACCAGAGAGGACTTTCCGGTGCCTCTGTCTCCCCACAAAAGCACATCGTTGGCAGGCAAGCCCTTTACAAACTGTAATGTGTTTCTGTATATGAGTTCCTTCTGCCTTTCTATATGTAAAAGGTCGTGAAAGTCTGGAATGTGAGGGTATTTAATAGCCTGTAGGGTTCCGTTCCTGAAACGGTAAGCCAAACAAGAAGGATTTATCCCCATCTTAACTTCTCCTTAAGAATGTTAAAAAAGCTCCTTTTGGGGTTTGGATACATGAGGCAGTAATGTGAAGACCTTTTTACCATAACCACATCCCCCCTTCTTAGCTCCATACCCTCCTGTCCGTCAAGGGTCAGGTATGCCATGCTGTCTTCCGAATGGTTTAATAGCCTTAGCTCAAAGTCCGGTGGCAGGACTAAGGGTCTGTTAGAAAGGGTATGGGGGCATATGGGCACGAAAAGTAGGGCTTCGGAAACAGGGTAGAGTATGGGACCACCCGCAGAAAGGGCATAGGCGGTTGAACCCGTAGGAGAGGAAACAATAACGCCATCGCCGTAGACCTTCAGTATGCTTTCCTCCTTAGTTCCCACCTCTACCTCCACCATCCTCGCAAGGCTTGCCTTCGAAAGCACCACATCGTTCAGGTAGTCTCCGAGATGCAACTCCTTCCCGTCTCTTAAAAGGTTTGCACAGAGCATCATTCTCTTCTGGGGCTTTATCTCACCCTTTAAAACCCTTACAAGAACCTCTTCAAACTCCTCCTTTTCCACTTCAGTAAGAAAGCCAAACCTTCCCTCGTTTATACCAAGGAGAGGAACTCCATACCTGCATGCAAGCCTTGCACAGGCAAGAAACGTGCCATCTCCCCCTACAACCACCGCCAGCTGGAAGCCTTCAAAATTTACAGGCTTTCCTCCCCTCAGGTTTATGTGGCTTTTGACATAGACACCTTTACCTTTTAGAAACTCCTCCACCCTTTCCGCCGTCTCCTTTGCGGAAGGACTATCCTTTATAAAAAGGAGTACCTTCATAAAAGCCTGTCAATTATCTCACAGAGCACATGCCCGAGGGTTATGTGGCATTCCTGTATGCGTGCGGTATCATAAGAAGGAACCACAAAGCTGTAGTGAGCCACTTCCACCACTTTTCCACCGTTCCTTCCAGTGAAGGCTACGGTAGTGGCACCGAGGTCATGAGCCTTTGCAATCCCCCTGACCACATTGGGAGAATTACCCGATGTGGTTATGCCTATGGCAATATCACCGGGCATGCAGAGAGCTTCTACCTGCCTTTCAAAGATTGTTTCAAAGCCGTAGTCATTTCCAACCGCAGTAAGTATGGAAGTATCCGTTGTGAGAGCTATGGCAGGAAGCGCTTTTCTTTCTTTCTTGAACCTTCCCACCATCTCCGCCGCTATGTGCTGGGCGTCTGCCGCAGAGCCTCCGTTGCCAAAGAGCAAAACCTTGTTTCCATCCTTTATAGCCTGAGCTATAAGCTGTCCCACCTCCAGTATGCGCTCCGCATAAAGCTCCACAAAAGCCAGCTTTAGCTCCGCACTTTCTCTGAAGGAGTTTATCACAAGGTCAAGCATTTCTCTTACGCAAATCTCCCACCGTCAGCCTGTTCATAAGCCTGAAGAACTCAAGGAGCTTCTGTTTATGATATTCTTCCTGATTCTCTATGAAGGTAAAAAGCCTCTTTAGATCTGGGTCCTGCAGGCTTTCTGCAGACTTCTTATACTCTCCGCCCGTTTCCTGCTCATATAGTATTTCACCCCTTACCTGTTCTTGCAGGCTCTTTAAGGGTTTTTGAGAAAAATCCACCCTTGATAAGTCTGGCATACCACCCAGCTCACCTATCTTTTCACCCAGCTTGCCCATATGCACCATGCTTTCTATGGCAAGGTCAAACATTATGTCCTTATAGCTGCAATCCTTTGCATGGAAGAACTGATAGAGGTAGTTTATTATGGTCTGATACTCTTCTTTAAGGAACCTGTTTAGCACCTCAAGGGTCTTAGGGTCAGGCTTTTGCTCCTCTAAGGGAAGGCAGACCAAACCCTCCCTTGCCTTTTCCGCAAGTTCTGAGAACTCTATTCTGTGGTCCTGCTCATCCTTTATAACCCTCTCTAAGAGCCTTTTTACCGAATCGTCTTTTACTATTTCCAGTTGCTGGCTGTATATTCTAATAGCCTCCTCCTCCGCCCACACGTCTTTTGAGAGCATGTCCGCCCAATCTGGACCGCCCACACTTATCATATCCTCAATCCTGTCAAGGACCACCTGTCCACCCAGCTGAACCACCTTCTGGGCAAACCACTTTAAATGCCTCATCTCCTGACGGGCAATTTCTTCTATCTCAGAGGTAATGTTGGCATCTGTGATAAGGAATATGTGATAAAGATACTGGACTATGGCAGAATGCTCTAAGGCTACATCGTAAAGCAGGAGGCTTATAAGCTCTCTTTTATCCATTAGGTCACCTCAATCCAATTTTATACACCTTACTAATATACTCACTTACCATGCGGTAGGTGTTAAAAAAGGGTCCCACAGTGGCTATGCTGTTCTTCATCAGTCTTACCCATTCGTCCTTACGGGTGTAGTAGGTGGGCAGTATTATGTAGGCAAGCTTTCCGTATATATCTTCAAGGTCCTCCTCATCCTTGCTTTCAGAAAGGTCCTGCCATGTGGGCTTTGGACCTATTCCCCAGCCATTCACACCTTCTATGCCCCCTTCCAGCCACCAGCCGTCCCAGGTGGAGAAGTTTATAACACCATTTATGGCTGCCTTCATACCGCTGGTTCCGCAGGCTTCGTAAGGTCTTTTTGGATTGTTTAGCCAGACATCACAGCCAGCCACGAGCAGTTTTGCTAAGTTTATATCGTAATTTTCAAGGAAGGTGATTTTTAAAGCCTTAGTTCTCTGTTTTATTAAATCCATCTTCTCAAAGATGTTCTTTATCATCTCCTTACCCGCAGTATCCTTTGGATGGGCTTTCCCGGCAAAAACCAGCTGAAGCTCTCCAAAGCTCTCCGCTATGTGAATGAGCCTATCAATATCTCTCAGTATGAGGTCATTCCTTTTGTAGGGGGTCACCCTCCTTGCTATGCCTATTGTTAGAACATCGTCCGCAAAGCTGGCGTCTGTCTGTTTGTTTATGAAGTTTATAAGCTCAGATTTTACCTTGTTGTGCCTCTTTAAAAGTAATTCTGAAGGTATTTCATAAGCCCTTTGAAGCAGTATGGGGCTTTCATCCCAGCCAATCATGTATTCGTTAAAAAGCTCCTTAATTTCCTCATGAACCCACCTTTTGTGATAGACGCCGTTTGTTACATACTCAATATCGCATAATCCATCAGGATTTCCCACCGAACATTCGGGGAATATGTGGGAGGAAACAAAAAGATGCTTGTATGAAACCGCATTAACTTTGCCTGAGTATCTCATGGCAAGGTGCGAGAGGTTAAGGTGTCCGTTTTCAAGCTCTTCCTCCCAGTTCAGCTCATATCCGTAGTTTTTTAGCTCTCCAAGCACCATATCTATGGGAAATTTATCATGTCCTGCAGGGACGGGTGTGTGGGTGGTAAAGACGCACTTTTCTCTTACCTTTTCCCTGCTCCCAAGCTCTTTGAGTAGTTCAAGCACAAGAAGGGCTGAGTGGCTCTCATTTATGTGATAAACATGCACGTTGTAGCCCAAAGCTTTTAGAACTCTATAACCTCCTATACCGAGAAGTATCTCCTGCCTGAGCCTGTATATTCCATCATCAAAGTAGAGCTTTTCGTTCAGCTTTCTTATCTCAGGGTCGTTGCCCTCAAGCCCCCCATCAAGGAAAAGCACCTTTACCTCAGACTTGGACCTTATGGCGTATTCCCAGCAGGTTATTCTTTGTAGCCTGTCGCCAAAGTAAAGCTCTATCTCAAGGTCAAGTTTTTTTAGCTTTTTCTTGTAGTCCCAGGGGCTGTCAAAGTCTAACTGCATACCATGGGGGGTTATTTTTTGCAATGTGTATCCTTTTCTATAAAGCAATGTGACGCACACAGCAGGCACATCCATGTCCGCAAAAGAATACAGGGTGTCCCCCGCCAGAACACCCAGCCCGCCACTGTATGTAGGTATTTCCTCCTCTACGGCAAGCTCCATCACAAAATAGGCAATCATCTTGCTTTATATTTTAATGCATGCGTTTTATTCAAACGGACATTACCTGCAGGCTGGATAGCCTGCCCTGGACTTCCTTTCATACAAGGTTTGTATTAGCCCTTGGCATCACCTGGGTCTTAGATGCCTTCGAAGTGGTCATAGTTAGTGCGGTTCTAAAGCCCATGGCAAAGAGCTTAAACTTTTCTCCAGAGCAGAGCTCCTTGATGGTGAGCGGTTTCTTGCTGGGGGCTATAATAGGCTCTCTGGTATTTGGCTATCTTGCGGACAAACACGGCAGGAAAAAGCTCTTTCTTATCACGCTTCTTCTTTATTCTGGCGGCACTTTTTTAACGGGCTTTGCCAGCAGCTTTGAAATGGCTCTTTTTTTCAGGCTTCTGGCTGGAGCAGGCCTGGGTGGAGAGTTTGCAGCAATCCAGTCCGCCATAGACGAGTTCGTGCCCTCACGCCACAGGGGGAAGGTGGACGGCACCATAACAGCCCTCTGGAACTTAGGAAGCCTTCTTGCCTCTTTGAGTGCTGTGGGGCTTATAAAGGCTCTTGGTGAGGAGCTCTCTTGGAGGCTTGCCTACTTCTTGGGAGGTCTTCTTGCTCTTATGGTAGTCTTTGTGAGACTTTATGTGCCAGAGTCTCCAAGGTGGCTTCTCTCCAAAGGAAGACTTGAGGAGGCAGAATCCATAGTTAGTAAAGTGGAAAAGCTGGCAGGTGGAAGAAGGAGCTACGATAGGTGCGACGTGCCCGTCTTTGATGGAAGTATATTTGATGCTTCAAAGGTCATCCTCTCTAAATATGGCTGGAGGTTTCTCTTCAGCGCCAGTATGAGCTTTACCATACTTACCACCTATTATGGTGTTATAACTCTGCTCCCTGTAATACTCTCTGAAGTTTATTCTCTGAGCAGTCAGGAGGTGCCTAAGGTCTTACTTATGGGAAGTCTTGGTGGTCTTTTGGGTGGTCTTTTAGTGGCTTATCTTGTGGACAGGTTTGGAAGGATTCCCCTTGGTCTTTCCATAAGCCTGCTTTCTGCAATGCTCTGCTTTCTCTTCCTTTCAGGCTTTCACTTAAAGCTGGTCTTTTTTGTTTATTCTTTTGTTGCCTTTTCCTTTGCCTCTGTGGCTTATGTGATTGCCACCGAGATATATCCCTCATACCTCAGGGCTTATGCCATAGGGCTTCTTTCGGTAGTGGGCAGGCTTTCAGGTGCTCTATCACCTCTTCTTCTGGTGAGCCTTTCAAAGCTGGGATTTGTTTACGCCATCGTTGGGCTCGCTTCCTTCTGGCTTGTGGGCTTTTTTGCCTTCCTTTTGTGGTCTATAAGGGGTATGGAAACAAAGGGCAAGCCCCTTGAAGAAATTTCATAAAATATCCCTATGCTTCTTGCCTTCATAATCCTCTACATGCTTGGGGTTTTGCTTCTTGGTTTTATTGCCAGCACCTTTGTGAAAAACTCAAAAGATTACCTGCTGGCAGGCAAAAGCCTTCCTCTTTATATGGCAACCTTTGTCACCTTTGCCACCTGGTTTGGCTCAGAAACAGTTCTGGGCGCATCTTCTGTCTTTGCAAGGGAGGGACTTTTAGGTGTTATAGAAGACCCCTTTGGGGCAAGCCTGTGCCTTATACTCATAGGCCTCTTCTTTGCCAGACCGCTTTATAGGCTTAACCTTCTTACAATTGGAGACTTTTACAGGCTCGTTTACGATAGAAGGACTGAGGTGGTAGCAAGCCTTATGATGGTAGCCTCTTACTTTGGCTGGGTGGCAGCCCAGTTTGTAGCTATAGGTGTGATACTTAAGGTAGTGTTAGGTATTCCTCAGTATGTGGGAATTGTGGTGGGCTTCCTTGTAGTGCTTTTATATACCTTTTTAGGTGGTATGTGGGCTGTATCTCTTACAGATTTCCTTCAGACAATAATGATAATCCTTGGTCTTTCTGTAGCACTTTTTGAGGTCTCTTCAGGCTTTTCTGAGCTTTTGCCCACCATAAAGGCTCAGCCTCCAGATTTTTACCGCTTTTTACCAGAGGCTTCGCTAAAGGATATTCTTTTGTATATTTCCGCCTGGATTACCATAGGGCTTGGCTCCATTCCCCAGCAGGATGTCTTTCAAAGGGTGATGTCCTCAAGAAGCGAGAGGGTCGCAGTGCTTTCTACCATACTGGGTGGTTTTATGTATCTGACAGTTGCCCTCATTCCCCTAATGCTTGCCCTCTTTGCAAGAACTAAATATCCAGAACTTTTGGAAACTGACCCACAGCTTATGCTTCCCACCATGATACTGGAGCATGCAAGCCTGCTTACAAAGGTGCTTTTTTTTGGTGCTTTGCTTTCTGCCATCATGAGCACCGCCAGCGCTGCAGTGCTTGCCCCCGCCTCCGTGCTAAGCGAAAACCTCATAAGACCCCACCTCAAAAACCTTTCAGATAGAGGCTTTCTATGGCTTACAAGGCTCTGCGTGCTTCTGATAGCTCTTGTGTCCCTTGCCTTTGCCCTTTCCGGTGAGTCCATATACCGCCTGGTGGGAAGCTCCTCAGCCCTGAGCCTTGTTTCCCTTTTTGTTCCTCTTGTAGCTGGCCTTTACTTTAAAGGTGCAAACCCAGCTTCTGCCATAGCCTCCATGCTAACAGGGTTCTCTTTGTGGGCTGTGTTTGAATATGCATTTCACAATGAGTTCGCCCTGCTTGTGGGCTTTACAGGAAGCATATTAACCTACGTGCTGGTGAGCCTTCTATGGAAGTATATGCGTTGAAGAGGCTTATAGAGGTGGGAAGGCTTCTCTATCAAGAAGAGCTGGTGGATGCAAGGGCTGGAAATCTATCTTACAGGCTTGGCGAGCATATGCTTATTACCAGAAGAGGCTCTCATCTTGGTCTTCTTCAGGAATGGGATTTTATAGAGGTTCCTGTAGAAGGTAAAAGCCCTCTTGAAGAGAGGGCTTCTTCTGAACTTGTGGTCCACAGGCTCATATACCTGCATACGGACCATAGAAGCGTAGTGCATGCACACCCTATAAGTGCGATTCTTCTTTCTTTTCACACAGACCTTATTGAACCTGCAGATTCAGAGGGTAGAGAGCTTCTCGGATATGTAAAAGTGATACCCCACCTGCCTTCTGGCTCCGAAGAGCTTGCAAAGGCAGTATCTGAAGCCCTCAAGGAAAAAAACCTTGTAGTGGTGCGTTCTCATGGTGTTTTTTCCGCAGACAAAGACCCCTTCAAAGCCTACAGCCACATATCAGTGCTTGAGCGCTCCTGCAGTATAATTCTCAAATTATGCTCCTTCTCATAAAACCGCACACAGGATTTCCCTTAAAATACTCACCATGGGAGAGGTAGCATACAGAGGCTGTAAAATCCCTGAGAACCTTTATTACGATATAGAAAATCAGGTCTGGTATAGACTTGAACCCGATGGAACTGTGGTGGTTGGTGCCACAGACATAGGTCAGACAAGGGCGGGAAGGATGGTAAATGTGCGTATAAAACCTCCCGGCAAGCATGTGCCAAAAGGAAAACCTATTGCCAGCCTTGAAAGCGGCAAATGGACAGGTCCTGTACCGGCGGTGATTGAAGGGGAAGTGGTGGAAAGAAATGAAGAACTTTTTGACACACCAGACCTGATAAACGATGACCCTTACGGAAGAGGCTGGATTGCAAGGATAAAACCCACCAATCTGGAAAGAGATTTAAAGGACTTGACTACGGGTGCGGAAGCCGTCCAGAAGATGAAAGAATACATAGAAAGGGAAGGTGTGGAGTGTGGAACGTAGGCTAAGGACACCTGAACTTTTCCTTAAGTTTTCCCTCCACATAAGGATGTACCAAGCCCTTCAAACAACCGCAGTAGCTTGCTATGTCCCTTACTATAGTGGAGCTGATATGTATGTAGTCCTGAGAGGGCATCATAAAAACCGTTTCCACCTTTGCCAGCTTGAAATTGTTTAAGGCTATCTGAAGCTCATACTCAAAGTCTGTAAAGAGCCTTACCCCACGCACTATTACCTCAATACCCTCTGACTTCATAAAATCCACCAGTAGCCCATCAAAACCCTTAACTTCCACTCCTTCCGCACCCTCCACCATCTTGCTGAACATATCCACCCTCTCCTCCATGGTAAAAAGCAGGTTTTTCCTCGGGTTTTTTGCCACAGCCACCACAAGCCTGTCAAAGAGCCTACTTGCCCTTTTTACTATGTCAAGGTGTCCAAGGTGAGGTGGGTCAAAGGTGCCGGGATATACAGCCTTCTTCATTCTTCCTTCCTCCATATGGACAGGGCGGTATCACCGTAAACCTTTTTCTTATCTGCGGAAAAGTCTAATTTACTGCTATGTTCTAATATAAAAATTCCCCCACTGTTTAGCCTTTTTAATGCAAGTTCAATCAATTTTTGATAATCTTCAAAGGAATAAGGAGGGTCAGCAAAGATTACATCCCAGCTATCTTCTGTTGATGCTAAAAACTTAAGTGCGTCAGAAACTACCACCTTTTGTCCTCCCAACTCCCTTATTTTACCTGCCAGCTTAGGATTTAATTCCACAAAAACCACATGAGCTCCCCTCTCTTGAGCAGACAAACCCACCTGACCCGTCCCGGCAAACAGGTCTAAGAAACTTAAACCTTCAACGTCTCCGAGCATGTTAAAGATAGCCTGCAGGACAAGGTTAGAGGTGGGTCTAATTTTTTGTTTTTTGCTTGCTTTTCTCACAAAAAGTATTATAATTTATCCTTCTGTTTTGAAGGAGGTTTTGTTATGAGGTGGCTTTTAGCCCTTGCAAGAAAACTTGAAAAGGAGGAGAACAAATGGCAAAAGCCCTCGGACTGCATATCATAGCAGACCTTTATGGTGTCCACCCTGACCTGATTGACAGGGTGGAGGATGTGCGTCAGCTCCTCGAGAGCGCCGTAAAGGTTGCAGACCTCACCAAGATTTCCTCTCACTACTTCCAGTTCCAGCCTCATGGTGCCACGGGCGTGGTCCTGCTGGCAGAATCTCACATCTCCATTCACACATGGCCGGAGCATGGACTTGCTACTGTGGATGTATATACCTGCGGAGACCCCAGCAAGGCCTACAGGGCTATGGATTACATCATCTCTACCCTTGAGCCCACAAGGGTGGACAAGCAGGTGCATGAGAGGGGCTTGGTGGGACAGTCCGAGGAGCAGGAATTGCGAAGTATTTTGCTAAATGTTTAAAAGCCTTTTTATAAGAGAGCGGAGTAGGTTTTTATGCTCCGCTCCATCGTATTTTAACAGTTCTTCAGCTGATATACCTTCTTTCATAAGCTCGTCCATATATTCCTGAGCCCATTCTTGAGCCATTTTTCTATCCACCTCTATATGAAACTGCAAGCCCACAGCCCTTTCATAGACAAAGGCTTGATTTTCATACTTTTCTGATGAATATATCCTGAGGGCTTCCTTTGGAAGGTCAAAGGTATCTCCGTGCCATTGAAAAACCGTCAAACGCTGTGGAAAATCTGAAAAGTATGGATGCTCACCCACCTTATAGACTTCAAACCAACCTATTTCCTTACCCTTGCCTCCTTTATAGACACTTGCCCCAAGCACCTTTGCCAGCATCTGAGCACCAAGACATATACCTATCAAGGGAATTTTTTCCCTTAAGGCTTTTTCTATAAGTCTGTATTCGTAAGAGAGGAAGGGATATGTGTTTTCTTCGTATGCACCCATATACCCGCCCAGCACCACTACCAAAGCGTATTCTTCAAGAGGTCTTTTTAAGGTCTGACCTTCTGCAGTGTCAAGGTATTCCACCTTAAAACCAAACTCCTTCAGAAGGGGTTCCAGAAGACCCAGATGTTCAATCCTAACATGCCTAACTGCCAAAGCTCTCATCTTTAGCCTCCAGAATCTTTTCAATAAATTCCTTTAAAACCATTGCATTGTTATGCACTTCATCCTTTGAAGAGTAAAGCAAAGTAAGGTTTCCCTTAGTTGCCAATTCAACCAGCTTTAAAATAGTTTCACCTTTTTCCTTCAACTCTTCCATATACCTCCTCTTGAACTCCTCAAACTTCTCAGGTCTGTGGCAAAACCATTTTCTTAAATCATGGGAAGGTGCTACTTCCTTTAGCCATAAGTCAATACGAAGGTCCCCCTTTTTAACACCCCTAGGCCATAGCCTATCCACCAACACCCTTATACCATCCTCTTCAGATGGTGGCTCATAAACACGCTTAACCCTTATCACTATAACCATTTTAAACCTAAAAGTAGAGCCTCCACATAACCTTCAAGCACTTCAAGGGGAACCGTATCCACCTTCTTATCCCTTACAAACACATCCACTGCCAACTTTACCCTTCCATCCACCCTTATTTTTGTACCTACAAAACCCAAATCTCCTGCCCCATGCTGACCACAGCCCTTTGCACAGCCAGACCAGTGCATCCTTATGGGCTTTTCTGTAGGCAACCTTTCAGAGAGGTATGTGGCAAGTCTTATGGCATCTGGTTTGTTTTCTATAACACCAAATGCACAGGTTTTACTACCCTGACAAGCCATAAGCCCCTGAAAGTATGTAGAGGAGGAGATGGAATATTTATCAAATATGGGATCATTTAACAGCTCCGATAGGTTCTCTTCAGGCACATTTATTATGTATAGGTTTTGATATACGCTGAGTCTTAGCTCACCACTGCCGTATTTCCTTGCCAGATATGCCACCCTTTCAAGGTCTTCTCCGCTGAAGTTGCCTGCAGGCACAAGAAGACTAACCGCATAAAGCCCGTTCTTCTGCCTTATAAGCCCATACCTTTCACCACTGCCTTCCACCAAATCTTCGCCACGCCTCCATAGATTTCTCAAAAGCCTCCTTTCAAGTTCAGCCCTAAAGCCCTCTTGACCTAATTCCTTGATAAGGAAGTATAGCCTGTTTTTGCTTCTGTCTTCTCTATTTCCCAAATCTGCGTAGAGTTCAAAAACTGCCTTTGAAAGTTCCACCGCCTCATAGGGTCTTACGAATATATCAATATCTAAAGCTTCTTGAGGACCTCCGGAACCTATCTTACCACCCGCATATACATTAAAGCCCAATATACCTTCTTTTTCTGCAAGGTAAAAGCAAAGGTCGTTGTATTTACAGTTTATGGCATCTCTCTTAGAGCCAAGAAGGGCAAGGTTAAACTTCCTCGGTAAGTCTGCATACTGCCTTTTACCAAGAAAAACCTCGCTTATCCTCTTTGCTATGGGCACCGTGTCTATGAGGCTCTCCTCTACAAGCCCAGAAAGAGGGTCGCCTGTTATGTTTCTTATGTTGTCCATACCCGTCTGTAATGTGGTGAGCCCCACCGCATGAAGGGCATGAAGCACCTCAGGGAGGTCTTTTAGCTCTATCCATCTTAGTTGTACCTGCTGTCTTGAGGTAAGGTCTATGTGGTTTCTGCCAAACTTTTTTGAAATATGAGCAAGGACAAAGGCTTGTTCGGAGGTAAGCTTGCCGTGGGTTACCCTGACCCTAACCATAAAGTAGCCTGGCGTCGCCTTTCTGTAAAAAATTCCATACCACTTTAAGCCTATTTCTCTATCTTCTTCTGGAACCCTCTGCCAATCACCTGCCATAGCCCAGAGCTCCAGTTTTTTGAGTAGGTTGGTATCAAAAGGATGCCTTTGTTTCTTATACTCCTCTACCTTATTGACCCTTTTTGGCTTCCCCTTAACATGCTTTGTAAGTATGCCTTCAAGAAGCCCCATACAGCTTCCGCAGGAAGTGCCAGCCCTCGTTGCCCTTTGCACCTCTTCAAGGTTCTTTGCTCCAGCCTTTATAACCTTTACTATATCTCCGTAGGACACTACATTACAGTTGCATACAAGGTCCTCTTCTCTCAGCTCCCTTTCTTCTTCCACTATTAGGTCCTTTATCAAAAAGCTTCCATCTTTGACCACCTCCTGCCTTTTCAACATGCTGAGCATGCGCTCACTTCCTGCAAGGTTTCCGTATAAGAGCACACCTACAAGCCTTCTATCCTTTAACACCGCCTTTCTGTAGTTTTCCATATCCATGTAAAGCACCACCTCTTCCCCATCCTCTTCCTGCACCCTTCCTGCAGATAGAAGCTTTATACCAGCTACCTTGAGCATGGCGTATTCCGTAGAGCCCTCATACCTCTCCACGTTACCGAAGGCTATATTCTTCGCACATACCTTTACCTGCTCCATGATAGGTGCGAGTAAGCCGTAGGTCTTCCCCCTGTGTTCTATGCATTCACCCACCGCATACACATCCTGTCTTGAGGTCTCTAAATAATCATTGACAAGGATGCCCCTTCCGACCGCAAGCCCGCTTCTTTTAGCAAGCTCCGCATTCGGTTTTATGCCGGTTGCTACAAGGACAAAATCCACATCTAAAGTGTCTCCGCTGGAAAAGGCTATTCCTTCTACCTTCCTTTCCCCCAGTATATCCACCACCTGCCTTCCAAGAAGAAGTTTTACGCCCATTCCTTCTAACCTTCTCTTAAGCATATGGCTTGCCTGTCTGTCAAGCTGTCTTTCCATAAGTATGTCAATGATATGCACAAGATAAACCTCAAGACCAGCCTCCCTCAAAGCACATGCACTTTCTATACCCAAAAGACCTCCGCCTATAACAGCCACCCTCTTATATACTCGTGCATATTCAAGTATATCTAATGCATCCTTCAAAGTCCTTATAGCAAAAACGCCTCTCTTATCTAACCCCTTTACAGGTGGCATGTTTGGAAGGCTTCCTGTAGCCAAAACCAGTTTATCGTAGCTATAGAACTCACCATCTGAGCTAACTATGAGCTTTTTATCGGGGAATATCCTCTCTATATGCACACCCAAATGCAGTTTTACGCCTTCCTCCTCATACTGGAGGTGTCTTTTTAGAATTAACTGGCTCGGTAGCTTTCTACCAGCTATTATGTCTGTTATGTATATCCTGTTATAGGGAAGGCTTTTCTCAGCACCAAAGACGTGTATTTCAAAGGAAGGGTCCAGTTTTAAAAGTTCTTCCACCATAGCATACCCAGCCATGCCTGCACCCACTATAGCCACACGCATCTTTAAGCCTCCTAAAACCTACTATCTCACCCATATATAGTTGCAAAGAAGATGCCATCTTTAAACCCTTTCAAAGATGCTTGTTTAGTACCTTTCTCTTATGCTGGCTCCCACTCTTATGTTTACAATTTTACATTTATGTTAACATTTCTACAAAAAAGAGGAAAACCATCACTTAACTAAAAGGCTTACTCTACAAGGATTGTAAAAGGGCGAAGCACATGGCATGGAGTTTGCGTAGTTAAGGGTAGGAGGTGCTAAGATGAGAGGAGAAACTAAGTCAGCCATACTTAAAAGTGTTCCCTTTTTGCAGTCTCAAGGTGAGAAACTCACCGCACGTATGTACGAGATACTTTTTGAGGAAAATCCAGAACTCAAGGGTATGTTTGAAAGCGACAACTCCAAAAAGCTGGCAGGTGCCTTGCTTGCCTATGCCCAGAACCTGGAAAGGCTGGAAATCCTTGAACCAGCATTAAACAATATGGCTTTGGCACATGTCAAAGCTGGAGTGAAACCGGAACACTACCAGAAGGTTTGGAAGGCTCTTTATGAGGCTATGAGGGAAATGAACATACCGGAGGACATCATAAAAGGATGGGAAGAGGCTTACTGGTTTCTTGCTCAGGTGCTTGTAAACAAGGAAAAGAGGCTTTACGAATGCCTCACCGTAAAAATTTAAGGAGCTTGCCATGAAGGAACTTATTGCCATTGTGAGAAGGGAAAAGGCTTATGAAGTTAAAAATTTCCTTTCAAGCCTTGGGCTTGAGTATGTGTCAAAAACCGTTAAGGGAAGGGGAAAGGAGGGGGGTCTGGGATATAAGACCAACAAGGGGCTGATAATATCTTTGCTGCCAAAGACCATGATAATCACATGGGTTGAAGAAGCCCTATATGAGGAAGTAGTGCAGAAAATTATGGACATAGCCCATACGGGCTTTTACGGGGATGGAAAAATCTTTGTGATAGGAGGTTGGTCATGAGGCTTGTAAAGGCTGTAATAAGACCAGAAAAGCTTTATGAGGTTATGAGAGCTTTGGAGAAGGAAGGTTTTAAGGGCATTACGGTTATGGATGTGGTGGGAAGGGGAAAGGAAGGTGGTGTTCAGGTGGGAGAAAAAACATACGACGAGCTTGCAAAAACCCTCATAATGGTGGCGGTTGAAGACGAGCATTCACGAAAGGTGGTGGAAATAATCACAAAGCATGCAAACACAGGTATGTTTGGTGATGGAAAGGTCTTTGTGTGCCAGCTGGAGGAGGTATGGACTATAAGGACAAAGAAAAGGGAGCTGGAGGTAGTCTAACATGAGACAGGTGATAAAGGCTTTGCGTTCTGGAAATCCTAAGGCTCTCTTTGCTTCCTTTTTATACTTTGATACGGGCTTTAGTATATGGCTCTTGCTTGGAGCCCTTGCACCATTTATAGTTCAAGAGCTAAACCTCAGCCCAGCTCAGAAGGGCTTTATGGTGGCTGTGCCTGTGCTTTCCGCAGCCGTTTTCAGGCTCAACTTTGGGCATATGTATCAGTCTATAGATGGTAAAAGGATTGCCCTTATGGGCATAATCCTCTCTGGCATTCCTTCCCTCTTTGCTTTGCTTTTCCCTCAGCTCCTTTCAAATTACACGGTGCTTTTGCTCTTAGGTGTTATTCTTGGGCTTGGTGGTGCCAGTTTTGCTGTGGCTCTTCCTATGGCAGGAAGCAACTATCCCAGGGAGGTGCAAGGTCTTGTGCTGGGTCTTGCCGCAGCAGGAAACATAGGGGCTGTTTTAGACGGTATCCTTTTCCCACCCTTGGCAAAGGTCTTTGGTTGGAAGGAAACAATGGCTATGGCGGGTATTTTACTCATAATCACCTTCTTTGTGGTTTTCCTCTGGGCAAAGGACAAGGGTGAAAAAGAAGGCTCACCTTATCACGCCTTAGGTCTTTTCTTTGCTACCCAGCTTTTCCTCCTTATCCTTATACCAGGTCTTTACAATGGATGGTTTGGCATAAAAGGGAAGGAGGCTCTCCTTTTACTTCCGCTAATAGGTAGCTCCTTTGTATTTGCTTTCTTACCCAACAAATATAGAAAAGTGCTTCTTGAAAGGGATACATGGCTGATGATACTCATATACAGCATAACCTTTGGTGGCTTTGTTGGTATGTCATCCTATGTGAGCCTTTACCTTATTGACCAGTATGCCTTCTCAAAGCTATCCGCAGGAGCTTTGATGTCCCTCTTTGCCTTTACTGGTGCCTTTATAAGACCCTTCGGTGGATATATAGCGGACAGGATAAGCGGTGTAAGGGCTTTACTTTTCATACTTGCTGGTATATCTGGAGTTTATATGCTACTTTCCTTGTTAAGCCTTCCTCCCTTCTTGGGAATCCTTGCCCTTCTTGTCATATTTGCCTTCTTTGGGCTTGGAAATGGTGCAACCTTTCAGCTTGTTCCACAAAGGTGGCCCAAGGCAAGGGGCATAATGGCTGGTCTTATAGGAGCAGCGGGTGGTTTTGGTGGCTTTTACCTTCCTACTGTGCTTGGTATGGTAAAAGAAGCCACAGGCTCTTACAGTGCTGGCTTTTTCCTCTTTAGCATGATAGCCCTTACAGCTCTTGCCCTTCTTAAGCTGGTGCATAGTCAGTGGATGGAGTGGGCTTATGTTAGGTATGACTATGAAAAGGACATGCTTACAGGCATAGCTCCAAACGGCAGGATAGCTATGGAGCTTGTATATAAGGGGGATTGATATGGTACCCTTCCAATGTCCTTACTGCGGGGTTGGGTGTGGCCTCCTTTGGGTGGAAGGGAGGGTGAGGGGGGATAAAAACCACACAGCTACAAAGGGAGAACTATGCCAAAAGCCTCTTTATTACCCTAAGGTAATGAAAAAGGGAAGACTCTTAAAGCCCATGTTCAGAGACTCAAAGGAAGAGCCTTTTAGAGAGATTGACTGGGATACTGCCTATGAAATACTTACCAGGAAGCTAAAAAGCCTATCTGAGGAGGAGCTATACTTTTACATTTCTGGACAGCTTATGACGGAAGACATATATGTGATAAACAAGTTTGTAAAGGGCTTTTTGAAAACAAACAACATAGACGCCAACTCAAGGCTCTGTATGGCAACGCCCGTATCCGCCTATAAGCTCGCCTTTGGCTCTGACGGACCACCCTGCACCTACGAAGACCTTGAAGATGCGGATACCTTTGTATTTGCTGGCTCAAACGCCCTGTGGACGCACCCCGTCCTATTTAAGAGAATACTTAAAAGAAAGTTAGAAGGGGAAAGTATAAACATTGTGGTAATTGACCCTGTAAGAACAGAAACCGCTAAGAGGGCAGACCTACATATACAGCTCAGGGCTGACACAGATACAGTGCTGTTTAATGCGGTCCTGTACATCCTTTACAAGGAAGGTCTTATAAACCATTCCTTTGTGGAAAACTATGTGGAAGGCTTTGAGGAGGCTATCAGGGAGGCTTTAAAATATCCTCCAGAATTGGCTTCACGCATATGCCAGATACCTGAAGGTCAAATATACCAATTTGCGGAGCTTTTCGCCCACAGCAAAAAACTGATATCCTTGTGGTGTCAGGGCTTAAACCAATCCTCTCAGGGGGTTATAAAAAACTTAGCTCTCATAAACCTACACTTAGCAACGGGAAGGCTCAATGAGAGGGGATGCCCCTTTGCCTTAACTGGACAACCAAACGCTATGGGTGGTAGGGAGATGGGATACCTCTCCAACGGACTTCCGGGTTATAGAGATGTAAGAAGGGAGGAGGATAGGACTTTTATGGAAGACTTTTGGAGAATACCAAGAGGAAGCATAAAGCCAAAACCTGGACATACCATAACAGAAGCCATAGACCTTATACTGGAAGACAGGATAAAACTGCTATGGATTGTATGCACAAACCCCGCCATAACACTGCCAAACCTTCAAAAGGTATGGAAGGCTTTTGAAAAGGTCTTTCTGGTGGTTCAAGATGCCTACTGGAATGACACGTGCCAGTTTGCAAACCTCTTGCTGCCTGCAGCTCAGATGGGTGAGAAGGAAGGAACAATGACAGGCTCTGACAGGACAGTCTCTTACTGTGGAAAGTTTACAGAGCCACCTGGTGAGGCAAAACCCGACTGGTTTATATTCACAGAGCTTGCGAAAAGAATGGGCTATGGCGAGCATTTTTCTTATAGCTCTTCAGGGGAGGTTTTTGAAGAGTTAAAAAAGACAACAGAAGGAAGACTTTGCGACCTTTCATCTCTTTCTTACCAAGACCTGCCAAGAAGATGGGGAAGTAGATGGCTGTATGAGGGGCTTGAGTTTCCTACTAAAAGCGGGAAGTCAAAGATGCATCCCACTCCTTATAATCACAAGCCAGCCGACTTTATACTCATAACAGGCAGGACAAAAAACCAGTGGCATACCATGACAAGGACTGGGAAAAGCTCAGAGCTTCTGAAGGGAGAGGAAGAACCCTACCTTTTAATGAACCCAGAGGATGCCCATGAACTTGGTATAGTTGAGGGCGATTATGTGGAAATACTCTCAAACCGTGTTAGTGTAAGGCTAAAGGTCAAATTTGGAGATATAAAGAGAAGGCACCTTTTTGCACCCTTTGGCTACGGCTTTGCTTACGAATGCCTCATAAACACCCTTACCAGGGATTTGACAGACCCTATTTCAAAAGAGCCTGAGCTTAAGTTTACTTCAGTTAGCATAAGGGTCAGGAGGTTTGTTAGCTATGAGCTTAAAGAATAAGAAGGTTGCTATTTGTGGCACAAGAAGGGTGCAGGAGGCAGTAGAAGGTATAGAAAGGCTTGGAGGCATGCCCTTTGTGGAAAACTGGGTAAGGATGACCTTTTTGACCTTTGAGGAGGTATTTGAGGGGCTCAAAAATGCCATAGAAGAAGAGCCTGAGCTTTTTTACTTCACCACAGGCGAGGGGCTAAAGGTTCTTTTTGAAACAGCCGAGAAGGGCAAGCTTTTCAATGAGCTGTCGTCCTTTCTGGAAAGGGGAGAGGTGTTCGTGAGGGGCTACAAGGCAAGGGCTGAAATGATACATCATGGTTTTAAAAACTTCAGAAGTGTAGAAAACACAGAAGCCCTTATAAAAGCAATTGAGGACACGCCATTAGCCGGTAAAAAGCTCTTAGTGCAGATGTATGGGAAGGAAATGCCTCAGCTTGAAGAGTTTCTGAAAGAGAGGTCTGCTAGGATGCTCAAAATATGGGTATATAGGTATGAGGTGCTTCAAGAGAGCCTGGACGCTTTTATAAAAAGGCTTTTGAAGGGTTTTTATGGTGCAGTGCTCTTTACCTCCGCCTATCAGGTGGAATACCTCTTTGAAAGGGCAAAGGAGCTAAACCTTAGCAAGAAGCTCTGTAAGGCTTTGAATAAGAACACCATAGCCATCGCGGTGGGGCAAAAAACAGCCAGAAGCCTTTTTGAAAGAGGAGTGCTAAGGGTCTTATACCCTGAAAAGGAAAGACTAACTCTTGCAATAAAAGAACTTGAAAAGATTTTTAGCCATGGGTAAGGTCTATCTTGTAGGAGCAGGTCCAGGAGATTTGGAGCTTTTAACACTTAAAGCCTACAGGCTCATAAGGTCTGCAGATGTTATCCTATACGACAGACTCGTAAACCCAGAAGTGCTTTTACTTGCAAAACCTGACTGCGAGCTTGTTTATGTGGGAAAGGAGGATGGAAAACATCTCATAGAGCAGGAGAGGATAAACGAGCTTTTGCTTGAGTATGCGTATAGCAAAGAGGTAGTAGTAAGGCTAAAAGGTGGAGACCCCTTCGTCTTTGGAAGGGGTGGAGAGGAAGCCCTCTTTTTAGCACAGCATGGTATAGAGTTTGAAGTGGTGCCGGGTATAAGCTCAGCTATAGCGGTGCCAGCTTATGCAGGTATTCCTTTAACCTTTAGAGGCATATCTTCTTCCTTTGCCGTCATAACCGGGCATGAGGACCCGAAGAAAGGAAGTTCAAGCATAGACTGGGAGAGCCTGAAGGGGATAAACACCCTTGTCTTTTTGATGGCGGTTTCCAACAGGCAGGAGATAGCAAAGAGGTTAATAAGCGTGGGAAGAAAGCCGAATGAACCTGTAGCCTTTATAGAGAGGGGGACAACAGAGGAGCAGAAGGTAGTTATTACAAGCCTTAAGGAGCTTGCTGAGAACCCACCTGAGGTGAAACCCCCTGCTGTTATGGTGGTGGGTGAAGTGGTGAGGC
>JAUQQK010000025.1 GCA_030549905.1 Aquificota bacterium
AAGTATTCTATTATTGATAGTTATATGTCCTTCGGTCAGAGTGTCGTTGCTCCACTTATATGGGGTAATCGTTTCGAAGGTATATGTTCCACCCCCACTTGTGCAAATATTAGTCGGCGTGTAATTAACAGATGCCTGACCGCTAATTTTAATTGAAATTATACCCCCTTCCACCTATAATCTTATTTCTATGCTGAGGCTTCTCTCCCCCGCAAAGCTAAACCTTGGGCTCTGGCTTTTGGGCAAAAGGTCAGATGGTTATCATGAGGTATTTACCATATATCAGTCCATATCCCTTTTTGATGAGATTTTTATAGAGGAAGGTCCCTTAAGGGTTGAGACAAGCACAGGCATACCCATGGAGGAAAATCTTGTTTATAAAGGTATAAGAGCCTTTGAGAAATACACGGGCAAGGCTGTGGAGCTTAGCATATTCATACAGAAAAACATACCAGAGGGTGGAGGTCTTGGAGGAGGCTCCTCGAACCTTGCCACTCTTTTGACAGCCATTAATGAGCTATACGGTAAGCCCCTATCGGAGGAGGAGCTTATTGAGCTTGCTGGTAGTATATCCTCGGATGCTCCCTTTTTCATAAGGGGTGGCTCTGCTGTTGGAAGAGGTAGAGGTGAAAGGCTTGAGTGGGTTGAGCTTCCGCATAGGACCTTTACGGTGGTATATCCAGGGGTCAGAGCTTCCACCTCACGGGTCTATAGCTGTGTAAGGGCAGAGGACTTGACAGACAACTTAGATGAAGATAAAATAATAGATTGCCTGAGGGCTGGAGATTTTAGCCTGCTTGAGAACAGGCTGGGTGAGCTCTCTGCGGAGCTTTACCCTCAGGTGGGCGAAGTGCTCAGGTTCCTAAGGAGCCTGGGTATAAGGAGCTGGGTTAGCGGAAGCGGGTCCTGCGTGTTTTATGTGGGAGAGCCCACTGCTTGGCTGGAGCAGGCTTGCAGGCTGAGAGGTTGGAAGTTATTTAGAGTGGAGAGCTTGGGGTGTAGCTCAACTGGCAGAGCACCGGACTTTGGATCCGGGGGCTCCTGGTTCGAATCCAGGCACCCCAGCTTTCCACAAACTTAAAAGGAGTGTGTCATGCTCGGTTCTATAAAGCTCCTTACAGGAACAAGCAATCCAAGGCTTGCTCAGGAGATAGGAGAGTATTTAGGCATTCCCCTTTCTGATGCCCTTGTGGGGCGGTTTAGCGACGGTGAGGTGAGAGTAAAGATAAACGAATCCATGAGGGGTGAGGATGTTTTTGTAATTCAGTCCCTCGGGCATCCAGTTAATGACAGCATAATGGAGCTTTTGCTTTTGCTTGATGCCCTCAAAAGGGCCTCCGCAGGCAGGATAACCGCAGTTATTCCCTACTTTGCCTACGCAAGGCAGGACAGAAAGGACAAACCAAGGGTGCCCATAAGTGCAAGGCTTTTAGCGGACCTTATCACCACCGCAGGAGCCCAGAGGCTTATTATAGTGGACCTTCATTCGCCACAGATACAGGGCTTTTTTAACATACCGGTGGATAACCTTTATGCCCTCGGCGTTCTGTATGAATACCTGAGCAAAAGGCTTGAGGGTGATGTGGTGGTGGTTTCTCCTGATGCGGGGGGTGTGGAAAGGGCAAGGCTTCTGGCAAACAGGCTTGGCTCTTCAATAGCCATCATATACAAACGCAGACCAGAACCAAACGTGGCGGAGGTGCTTGACCTCATAGGTGATGTGAAGAATAAGACCGCGGTAATAATCGACGATATCATAGACACGGCCGGAACCGTTGTGGCCGCCACACACATGCTACTTTCAAAAGGTGCTAAATCTGTTTTTGTATGTGCCACTCATGGTGTTTTTTCAGGTCCTGCTATTGAAAGGCTAAAAGAATCTCCTATTGAAGAGGTTATAGTCACTAACAGCCTTAATATGGAGGGCAAAAAGCTTGAAAAGCTTAGGGTAGTTTCCATAGCACCCCTTGTGGGCGAAGCCATAAGGAGGGCCCATGAAGGTGAATCAATAAGCTCATTGTTTGCATAAAGGAGGTTAAAAGATGAAGAGGGTATCCTTAAAACTCATGCCAAGAAGGCTCGGAAGGAAGAGCGAGCTCAAAAGGCTAAGAAGGGAAGGCTATGTGCCGGTGGAAATATACGGTAAGGGCGTGGAAAACATACACGCCTACATGAGCCTGAAAGATTTAAAGTCCTTGCCCCACGGTGAAACCTTTTTGATAGAAGCCGAGATAGATGGAGAAAAAAGGCTCTGCCTTCTCAAGGAGATACAGTATGGCTGGCTCGGTGATAATCCCTTGCATGCGGACCTTCAGGACATAAGCCAGACAAGGGAGATAGAGTTAGAGGTTCCCATAGAGTTTGTGGGCACACCTGCTGGTGTTGGTCTTGGTGGAACCTTTGAGGTTCTTATGCACACGCTGACAGTTAAAGCTAATATAGATAACCTTCCTGATAAGATAGTAGTAGATGTGAGCAGTCTTGGACTGGGCGAAGCCTTGCATGTGAGGGATATAGTGCCACCAGAGGGCTGTGTAATTATGGATTCTCCAGAAGAGACTGTGGCGGTGGTGCTTGAGCCGGAGGTGGAAGAGACTACTGCTGAAGCCACTGAATGATAAGGCTCATAGTAGGGCTGGGAAACCCGGGCAAGAAATATGAAAGGACAAGGCACAATGTGGGCTTTATGGTGGTGGATGAGCTTGTCCGGAGGCTCAGGATAAAGGGATACAAAGAGGAATGCCTGTCTCACCTGTACAAAACCAACCTTGCCGGAAGAGAACTGCTCATAGCAAAACCTCAAACCTTTATGAACAATTCTGGGCTGGCGGTAATAAACCTGCTTGAAGAATACCATATAGAGCCGGAGGAGATGTTAGTGGTTTATGATGACCTTGACCTTCCCCTTGGCAAGTTAAGGCTAAGGCTTGAGGGCAGTAGTGGAGGACATCACGGAATTGAATCCATCATAAGAGAGGTAAGGACGGAAAAGTTCCCCAGGCTAAAGGTGGGCATTGGAAGACCAAAGGATAAGAATAAGGTGGTGGAATACGTGCTATCGCCCTTTGAGAAGGAAGAATGGGAGGTTATCTCAAGGGTTCTGGAAAGGGCAAGCGAATGCCTTTTAAGATGTGTGGAGTTTGGAATAGAAGAAAGCATGAACTTCTGCAACGTGCAGGTGTAGAATAAAATAGAAGGAGGTTCTACATGGACTTTAAGAAAATTCCAGCAGGTAAAAACCCACCCGAGGACATCTATGTGGTGGTGGAGATTCCACAGGACAGCCCCATAAAGTATGAACTTGATAAGGAAAGCGGTGCTGTCTTTGTGGACAGGTTCCTCTTTACCGCCATGCACTACCCTTTCAACTACGGCTTTATCCCTCAAACTCTTGCAGACGATGGAGACCCGGTGGACGTTTTGGTAATATCTCAGTATCCTGTGGTTCCGGGTTCTGTAATAAGGTGTAGACCCATAGGTGCCCTTGAGATGAGAGATGAGGAAGGACTGGACACCAAGCTTATAGCGGTGCCCCATTCCAAGCTTGACCCCACCTACGACCATATAAAGAGTGTTGAGGACCTGCCTCAGGCACTTCTTAGCAAAATAAAGCACTTCTTTGAACATTACAAGGAGCTTGAACCGGGCAAGTGGGTAAAGGTGGAAGGCTTTAAGGGCATGGATTTTGCCCTTGAGGAGATTAAAAAGGGTATAGAGAACTACAAGAAGAATGTATGAAGAGGTTTTGCAAAAGGCTAAAAGGGTCTTTGACCTTGAGATACAGAGCCTGATAAAGCTAAGGGATTCCTTAGATGAGTCCTTTGTGAGGGCGGTGGAGCTTATAAACGCCTGCGAGGGCAAGGTTATAACCACGGGCATAGGTAAGTCCGGGCACGTGGCTCAGAAGGTGGCTTCTACCCTGTCCAGTACAGGCACGCCCGCTCACTTCCTGCACCCGGCGGAGGCTCTCCACGGAGACCTTGGAGTTATAGACGAAAAGGATATAGTGCTTGCCTTCTCCAACAGCGGAGAGTCTCCTGAGGTATTGTCTTTGATTCCCTATATAAAACTTTTAGGAGTGAAGCTGATAGCCATCACCAACAACCCCAACTCCACCTTAGCAAAGCATGCGGACATACATATATTCTTAGGGGTGGATAGGGAAGCTTGTCCTCTACAGCTTGCACCCACAAGCTCCTCCACCGCATCCCTCGTGCTTGGAGATGCTCTTGCCATGGTGCTTTTGGAGCTTAAAGGCTTTACAGAAAAGGACTTTGCCCTCAGACACCCGGCAGGCTCTCTGGGAAGGAGGTTAAGAAAGGTTAGGGACCTTTGCCATACGGGTGAAGAGGTGCCGGTGGTGCGTGAGGACACATCCATGAAGGAGGTGGTTATTGAGATGTCCGCCAAAGGCTTTGGAGCCACCGCGGTGGTAAATGAACAGGGCAGGCTTGTGGGGATAATAACGGACGGGGACCTGAGAAGGTTTGCCAACAGAGGTGGCAGCTTTGAAAGGGACAAGGCAAAAGACGCCATGACAAGAAACCCAAAAACCATAGATATGGAAAGCCTCGCCGCAGAGGCTTTAAGGAAGATGGAAGAGCATAAGATTACTGTTCTCATAGTGGTGGATAAGGAAGAAAAACCCATCGGTATCATACATATGCATGATATACTCAGGGCGGGTGTGGTATGAAAAGGCTTTCAGTCCTTGGCTCAACGGGCTCCGTGGGCAGTCAGACCCTTCAGGTGGTCAAAGCCTACAGGGAGGAGTTTGAGCTTGTGGGTCTGGTGGCTAAAAGAGCCTCAGAAAAACTCCTAAAACAGGCAGTGGAGCTGTCTCCCAGGTATGTGGTGTGCTACGAGGAGCCTTCCAAGGACTGGCTTTCGGCACTTCCGGAGAAGACCACCTTTATAAAGGGTGAAGAGGGGCTTTTAAGAGCCATTGAAGAAGCCGACCTTGTGATGAACGCCATATCTGGCATAGATGGTATCCTGCCCACTTACCACACACTCCAGAAGGGTAAAAGATTGCTCGCCTCCAACAAGGAATCTTTAGTCTGCCTTAAAGAAATTGTGGAAAGGCATAGAGACCTTATCGTGCCTGTGGACAGCGAGCACAATGCCCTCTTCCAGCTACTTTCCTTCGTGGAAAGAGAAGATATAAAGAAGGTCTATCTGACTGCCTCCGGCGGACCTTTCAGGAATAAAAGCCTTGAAGAGTTAAAGAATGTGAGCATAGAGGAGGCTTTAAGGCATCCTACGTGGAACATGGGGGCTAAAATAACGGTGGATTCAGCCACCCTCATGAACAAGGGCATGGAGCTTATCGAGGCAGTGAACCTTTTTGGCTTGCCCGTTGAATCCATTGAGGTGGTTGTGCATCCTCAAAGCGTGGTGCATTGCATAGTGGAGTTAAAGGACGGAAGCTTCCTTTTTCACACCTCTCAGACGGACATGAGAATTCCTATCCTGCACAGTCTCTTCTATCCTGAGAGAAGAAGCTTTCCCTTTGAGAAGAAGAGCCTTTTAGAGCTTTCTCCGATAACTTTTGAAGCCCTTGACAGGGAAAAGTTCAGAAGCGTATCCTTATGCAAATGGGTGGCTCTTATGGGTGGCGTGTATCCGGCCGTTCTTGTGGGAGCGGACCAGGCGGCGGTTGAGCTGTTTCTTGAGGGCAGGATTGGCTTTCTGGATATAGTGAGCCTTGTGGAAGAGGTGCTTTCACAGGTTAGTCTGCCAGAACCAAAAAAGTTAGAAGACATCCTTGAAGCCATAGACTGGGCTTACAGAAAGGGTAGAGAGCTTGCGGAGGTTCTAAGTTGAAGGGCTTTACACTTGCGATAGCCTTTATTTTCTTCTCCTTTTTACCCTTTTATCTCTTTTCATCACCGAAGAGTAGCAGTATATCCTTCCGGACCTCAGACCCGGAAAGCTTTCGGGTAAAGGAAGGAAAGGAGGGCGGAGAGCTTAGGTTCATACTTAGCTCGGACCCAAAAACCCTTAACCCTGCAGTGGCGCAGGAAACTTCCTCAACGGCGGTACTATCAGACCTATTTACAGGACTTACCAAAGTGGACCTGAAAACCATGCAGGTTGTACCAGACCTTGCGGAGCGATGGGAGGTAAAGGAGGGTGGCAGGGTGTATATCTTTTACCTGAAGAAGGGCGTAAGATGGAGTGATGGTAAGCCCTTTACTGCGGAGGACGTGGTTTTTACCTACAGAGATGTGTATCTGAACCCAAACATACCCAATTCTACGGGTGATATGTTCAGGGGGGTTTTGAAAAGTCCTGAGGATATTAAAAACTTTGTGAGGAAATTAGACGACTACACGGTGGAGTTTAGACTTCCAGAACCTTTTGCCCCCTTCCTGCAGGCTCTGTCCGCAGGCATCCTGCCAAAGCACAGGCTTGAAAGGTATGTAAGGGAAGGTACCTTTATGACTGCGTGGAACGTAAATACGCCCGTAGAGGAGCTTGTGGGAACAGGACCTTACAGGCTCAAAAGGTATATAAAGGGTGTGCTTGTGGAATACGAGGCGAATCCATACTATTATGAGTTTGACGCCTCTGGAAGGCAACTGCCTTACATAAAAAGGAAGATTGGCTACATAGTGCAGGACCCGGACACAGCTCTGCTCAAGTTTTCACTCGGAGAGACCGACTACATGGGTGTTAGACCGCAGGATGTTCTGTTCCTCAGCCGTCTAAAGGGCACGCTTCTTTATGACCTCGGTGCCACACCCTCCACCACCTTCCTTGTCTTTAACCAGAACCCCAACTCAAGCCTTGCTAAGTATAAATTAAAATGGTTCTCAAACCCCACCTTCAGAAGAGCCATATCTCACGCCATAGACAGGGAGGGCATGTGCTACCTTGTCTATAACTCCCTTGCAAGCCCCCTATACAGCCCCATAACGCCCGCCAACAGACCCTACTACGAGGAGGGTCTTTTCCCCGTCTATGAATACAACCTGAAGAAGGCAAGAGATCTACTTGAAAGCATTGGCTTTAAAGACAGGAACGGAGATGGATGGCTGGAGGACCAGGAGGGCAACAGGCTTGAGTTTGTCCTTCTGACCAACGCAGGAAACAAGGAAAGGGAAGCTATAGGTAATATCATAAAGGAGGACTTGGAGAAAATAGGCGTGAAGGTCATATTCAGACCCATAGACTTTAACACTTTGGTGAGCAGGCTCACATCACCTCCCTATGATTGGGAAGCTGTGATAATAGGTCTTACAGGAAGCATGGACCCCCACTTCGGAAGGAACGTGTGGCATTCTTCTGGCACGCTTCATATGTGGAACCCAAGGCAGAAGACACCGCAGACCGAGTGGGAAAGAAAAGTAGATGAGCTTTTTGATAGAGGTGCCACAGAAATAGACTTTAAAAAACGGCTTGAAATATACAGACAGGCCTACAGGATAATAGCAGAGCAACAGCCTATGATTTTCTTAACAACGCCCAAAAGTATGCTTGCAGTAAAAGATGGTTTTGAGAACCTCTTCCCTACCGTGTGGGGTTGGTATAAGGAAGAATACCTTTTTAAGAGATAAGCTCGCTCAACCGTTCCTTCAAAGCCTTATAGGTCTCTTCTCTGAGTATCTGCTCCACATTCACTGCTGATAGGTATCTGGCTACCTGTTCTCTTATTACCTCCTCCACTACGCCTTCTATGGAGGATATTATGCTTCTGCGCAGTTCCTCCTTATCTAACATGGAGCTTATGATAGATTGCATGGTTGACGGTGAGAAGTGCTCGCTTAATGCACTTTTTAGCACATTTGCAAGATCTTGTGCCACGTTTTCAAGGGGTAAAGATGGAAGGATTTTTTCCTGCGGTTTTTCAACATGCTCTTCTTCCTTAGGAGCTTCCATTACAGGTTGTTTTTCTATGACTTCTTCCACCTTTTCTTCCTTTACTGAACTCATCAAGCCTTCAAGTAGCTCCATAATACTCACCTCCTCTTCGGGAGGTGGTAGCTCAGCAACTTCTTCAGAGGCTGGCTTTTCCATAAGCGGCTGAACTTCCTGAACCTCTCTTGAAAGCTCTATTACTTTATCTATAGCCTTGCTAAGCTCCGCCTCTCTACCGTATGCATACTTCCTAGGCAAAGGTATATTATCCACATCTATGGTAAAAAGCTCATCTATCAAAAGAATAAAGGGTTTTGAGGATAGTCCTTCTTCCTTCGACATCTCCATCAGAGTTTTCTGTGCTAACATGCCAGAAATGGTATCAAAGAGAATAATGTCCGCATCGTATGCTTTTGTGGTAGCCTCTTTCATGTTTCTTGCTTCCTCTATCTGGAACAGATCTCCAAGCCGTTCCTTAACGCTATTTATTAGTGCATTATCAAAGGAAACTATCAAAAGTTTCCTCATGCTGGGTGGTTTTTGAGTTTGCATAGAGGCACCTTCTACTTCAACCTCCTCCAGTCTTTCTTTTTGCTTTGTCTTGTCTACCTCTGCCATTTCCTTTGACAACTCTTCTTCACCTATAAAGGGCAATTTCTCTAAAATAATCTCTCCCTCTGGTAGTTTATTAGGCTTTTGGACTCCTGCTGAGGTTTCCACCTGTAAGATCTCCTCTGGTATTACCTCCTGTATTTCCGTTATTTCAGTCTGTAATACGCTTAGTATTTTATCTACAGCCTCGTCTCGTGCCAGTTTTATCTTACGAGGAGGCAGTATGTTATTCATATCCACAGGGAAAAGGTCATCCACAAGCACTATGTACTTGGAATCTTTAAATTTTTGCTTATACATGTTATTGATGTCATCTTCAGATATAGAACCAGATATTGCATCATACACGATTACATCCACATAAGAAGAAGTTGTATTAATCGCCTCCTCACCGTTTTTAACATCAATCACATTATACTGGCTTAGCACATCTCTAAGCTTCTTGACTAAATTTCTGTCAAAGGAAACTATAAGTATGTTCATGGTTTACCCTCCATCTCTTTTATTATATCGTCAAGTATTTTTTTGGCTTCTTCAGAACTTTCCTTTGGAATTATGCCTGCCGTTGCAATGGTCAGTCTCAAAGCCTTTAACCGTTTTATAAATTCCTGGTCTATAACTTTGTTCTTAACATCTTCCTGTGCAGGTGCAGGGGTAAGCTCTGACCCTCTTATCATAAGCAAGGTAGCCAGAAGGAAAAGCACAAGGCCCGCGGCTGTAAGACCTAAATATGCAGGGTTCTCATAGATAGCGATTAAATAATCACCAAGATTTGGGTCCTTCGTGTATGTATAGACCCGTCCCAGGGTTCCCTCATAATAGCCCGAGACATAACCGTTGAAATCTACAGGCTTTGTAAAGTTTGCAGTGGTAATGAGCTTTCCATCTTTAAGCCATATGACTACAAGGTTTTCTTCCAGATTTTTCAGCCTTATTCTATTGTTACCTGCCTGCAGTTCGTAAAGTATCTGTGCCATGTTCTCGTTGACTTTTGAAAGCTTTTTCCTTGCATACAGTTCAAAGGACATCCACATACCCACCACAATTAGAATTAGTCCAAGTATAAACATTAAAGGTATCCAGACTCTCCTCATATTAGCCTCCCAGGGTGATGGCTTCTATAAGTATGGAAGGAGAACCCACATTTGCATAAAAGCGTAAATCCTTCCCCACTTCCACCACAGAGCCCCATACCTTCTTTATATTACCAGCCATAACAGCTCCCCTTACCCTTTTTTCTACCCTTCCTCCCCTGTAAATTATACCAGATACACCCAGGGAAAAATCACCAGAAACAGGGTCCACCGTGTGAAGCCCCATGAGATCGGTAGCAAGGAATACCCTTTCCTCCAGGCTTATAAGTTCCTCAAAACTTCTTGTGCCGGCTTCTATATACAGGTTCCTTATACCCACATTTGGCAAGCTTCTAAAACTTTCCCTGATCGCATTACCCGTAGAAGCCTGACCTGACTTTATGCCTGTGTAGGTGTTATGTAAAAAGCCTTTAAATATACCCTTATCCACCAAGGAGAAGGTGTTTGTGGGATTTCCCTCCACATCAACGGGAAGGCTCATAAAGCCCTCTGAAAGCAGTCCATCATCTATAATGCTTAACTTTTCTGAAAAGACCCTTTGTCCCTCCATTCCCTTCAGAAAGGTCTTGCCTTTTATCAGTGCATCTCCGAGGAATATGGGGCTGAAGGCTTCAAGAAGCATGGCGGAGGCTTCTCTAAAAAGTACCACAGGCATAAGGGTTGGTTCTAATGCATCGGGCTTTAGGACTGCAGTTGCCTTAAAGATTGCCTCCTCTAACATATTGTCAAAGGGCAACCTGGAGAGCCTTCTTGAGCCTGCATAGCTGTAAGATATGGAGTTGTCTGTTTCCTCCTCTGCCACAACAGCCATCAGGGTAGAAAACCACGTGCCCCTGTAGCTGTATTCAAGCCCCAGCGAGTTTATGCAGGAGACCTCCAGTTCCGTCTCCTTTAGACTAACCTTCCTGACCCCCTTTATCCTTCCATCCCTTGCTTTTGCCTTCCTTTCCAGCTCTATCAAAAGCTCAATTCTATCATCAAGAGAAAGGGACAGCCCCTCGGGGTCATAGTAGGTTTCCAGCTCTCCGTAGTTTTTATGCGCGCGCAGTTCAAAGCCTTCGTCCTCTGGTGTGAGCTCACACACCTCTACAGCCTTCCTTACACATTCCTTAATTGCCTCTTCCTTTAACTCCGTCGTGTAAGAAAAGCCCATGCGTTTGTTTTTAAAGACCCTTATGCCAACGCCCACTTCCTGAGCCTTCAGTATATTCTCCAGTTTCTCATTGGCGGTTTCCACTGTTTTCTTTTTTCTGTTCTCTACGTATATTTCATACTCATAGCCTTTTCCTATGGCTTCTTTGACCCATTCCTCTATCCTGTTCATGCTTCACAATTTTAAAAGAAAAAGGTAAATGGGTGCGGTAAAAAGTGTGGAATCAAACCTATCCACAAAACCACCATGCTCTCCCAGTATGTTGGAAAAGTCCTTAATACCAAGCTGTCTTTTTATAAAGCTTTTGAAAAGGTCGCCCATGAGGGCAAAAAAGACCATAGGAAGTGAAAAGATAAGACCCCTGTAGCCATGTAAAAGCACGAGAATCAACGTTCCACCCGCATAACCCCCCAAGAGACCTTCCCAGGTTTTTTGGGGTGAAAGCCTTGGCGCAAGGGCATGTTTGCCATAGGTTTTACCCACATAATAGGAAAGCACATCCATACTCCATACAAAAAGCAGAAGTTTAACAACCGCATAGGGCTCGTATTTTTTCAGTGCAAGCAGGTATACGGGCAGTAAGGAGGAGTAAAAACCTATAAGGAAAGCCTTCAGAAACTGCGCCATGTTCCAGTACTTCCAGCCTATGTAGAAGGAAGTTAGAAAGATAGCAAGAAGTCCTATTTCCAGCCAGAGGGACATGATGCAAAAAAGTGCTGGAAAAAGATAAAACTCACGGATGCTAAGGGTCTTGCATAGCTCGTAGGACAGGAAAAGGGTCAAAATTAAAACAGCAATGTAAAAAACCCCATAGGGTGCAAAGGCAAAAAAGAGAGATGTTAAACCTATTACTAAGCCTATACCCTCTCTACCTCTCGTAAACTGCACCAAACCTCCTTTCCCTCTTGGAATAATCTTCAATTGCTTTTAGTAGTTCTTCTCTGTTAAAGTCTGGCCAGTAAACCTCTGAAAAATATAGCTCCGTATAGGCGATATGCCACAGAAGGAAGTTTGATATACGTTTCTCGCCACCCGTTCTTATAAGAAGGTCTGGTTCTGGCGCACCCTCTAAGTCAGAAAAGGCTTTTATACTATCTTCGCTTATATCCTGCCCCTTCTCAAGTAGCCTCTTTACAGAACGAACTATCTCGTCCCTGCCCCCATAATCTACCGCAAGAAGAACTCTTATTCTAACCGCTTCAGGCTTTGTGTTTTCAGCACATTCCATTTCTCTCATCAGGCTTTTTGGAAGCCTGCTCCTCCGTCCTATGAAACGAAGCTCTATACCCTTTTCTTTCAGCCTTTCCCTGTTTTCCCTCAGATAGCCTTCAAGGAGGGAAAAGAGGGCTCTAACTTCACTGGCTGGTCTTTTCCAGTTTTCCGTAGAGAATACAAAAAGAGTAAGCCAGCCGATACCCAGTTCTATGCAGGCATCCACCAGCTCTTCAGCCCTCTTTACCCCCTCATAGTGTCCTGCTATGCGAGGAAGGTCTCTTTCCCGTGCCCACCGTCCGTTGCCATCCATTATAACCGCCAAATGCCTTGGTATTTTCATATCACCTGCCAAGCTTCGTCTTAGCCAGCCCAGCCTCTTCCGATAGGGGGTATTCTTTCAATATAGCTTCATAGAACTCCATTGCCTTTTTATGGTCGCCTTTCTGCTCATAAAGCCTTGCAAGCTGTAGGAGGGCGGAGGGTGCCTTATTACAATCCACCATCTCCTTCCTTCTGCACCTTTCCACTAAGGTAAGCCAGACAGCCTCCGCCTTATTAAGCTCACCTAAGTCTCTGTATATGATTCCAAGCCACAGATAGGCATTGTCTGTAAGCGGTGTCTGTGGATATTTCTTAATGTAATCTACGAATTTGTCCCGCGCCTGATGAAGCTGTTTCAGATTATATAGTTTAAGAGCTTCCTCGTATGCCTTACTCTGCTCCTCAGAAAGGGCTGGCTTGTTAGCTTCCACAGGTTTAGCCTCTACCGGTGTAGGATTCTTAGCTTCCTGTTTTTTCGTTTCAGCTGGTGCGGGCTTTTCTTCCTCCTTTTGGGGAACCTTTATGGGTGGGGGAGGCATGCTTTTGCTTAGCTTAAGCTTTTCCACTTCCAGCCTTAGGGAAGCTATGTTCTCAGCAAGGTTATCAACACGAGACTCTGTTCTGAGGTTCCTCTCTTCAAGAACCTTCTGCCTTTCCTCAAGCTGTGCCATTCTGCTTTCAAGCCCTGAGACTCTCCTTTCAAACTCCTCCTTTGTTATTCCACCACAGCTTCCTATGAATAAAAGGGCTGCTATAAAAAGCATAGAGACTTTCATGGCTTCAATTATATCACTTTTCGTTAAAAAGTATCAT
>JAUQQK010000013.1 GCA_030549905.1 Aquificota bacterium
GTTTTAAGCCCACTATGAGGGATGGCGACCCCATGTAGTCTTTAAACCTTATGTGTCCCATCTCAGTTTTAAGCCCACTATGAGGGATGGCGACGTCAAATGCACTGCTCTTTTTTGACCTGCTTGTTGCTGTTTTAAGCCCACTATGAGGGATGGCGACATTTCATGAAGATGATTACCCTCCTGTTTTGGAAACTGTTTTAAGCCCACTATGAGGGATGGCGACTGGCTTCTAATTCACACAGAAACTTAAATCCATCCAGTTTTAAGCCCACTATGAGGGATGACGACCTTTCTACGAGGCTTCTTATTTCCTGAATTTTACTTCGTTTTAAGCCCACTATGAGGGATGGCGACAACACTGCACGGTGTTTTTTAGGCAGGCTGTCTATATATGTTTTAAGCCCACTATGAGGGATGGCGACGCTGTAATGTGAGGACCTCCATCAATATAGATAGTTTTTAAGCCCACCCTAAGGGACTTTTTCAAACCCTTTGAATCACCAAACTTACATAACAAAGAAAACAGCTTTATTACCCTCAGAAACCAAAAGCCTTACCCTTAATTTTTATCCTACCCTTCCAGCTCCTCTGGATAAGGCTCAAGGTATGTCTGGCTAATGAGGTATGTGTTTTCAAACCTGTAGGCGTAGCTCTTTAAAAACTCAATAAGAAGCTTTCTTTCCACCCTTCCGTGCTTATAGTCCTCCACAAGCTTTAAAAAGTGAGCCTTTTCGCCTTTGTTTAGGTTCCTTGAAAGGTGTCCAAAAATGTGGAGTATGGTGTTTGCATGCTGTCCTCTTGAGGGCTTTCTTTTTATGGCTTGAAGGAAGAGCTGGCGGTATTCTTCAAGAGCTTCCTTTAAATTGCCCTTGCTGGCTTCAGCCACCTTTTTGCCCATAGCCTTTAGCCTTACCTGAGAGTGTGCCATGAGGAAGTATTTATACCGCTTGTGAAACTCCATGAGCTGGCTTACTTTCTCTATATTCTTGAGGCTCTCTCTCAGGTCTGCCACTGCAAAGAGCCTGCTAAGAAAGTGTTCTCTTATTTCTTTGTTTTTAAGCCTTCCTTCGTCTTCTACCGGCAGGTCTTCAAACCGCTTCAGCACCTCCATGGCAAAAAGACCCTTACCCTTTTTCAAAAACTCCTTTCCTTCCTCGTCCTTATATACCATCGTGTTAGAAACACCGCAGGAAGGGGATTTGCTCTTGAGGATAAAACCATCTATCTCTGAAAGAGAGCCTATGAACTCCTCTGCAAAGGAAAGCATTCTTTCAGTTAGCTCAAGACCCGTGGCAGGTTGAAATAGCCTGTATTGACCGTCTTTTAGATAGACTATCACCTTCTCCCTTGGCACTCCCAGACCAATGGCTACCTCAGGGCAGACCTCTATTAGCTCACAATATGGCGTGAGCTTTAGAACAAACTCATCTCTTACAAAAAGTCCGTTGTATCTGACGGGCTTTAAATTAAGGCAGGCACTCAGAACAAGCCTCGGACGGGCAAAACTCCTCACATAAAGCATTATAGCAAAGCCCTCAAGGTGGCAGGCAATCGTATAATGTTTGTATGCTCCACCTGTATGCCCTTCAGTTCAGACCTCAGTTTGGAGCGGTGGAAAGAAACCTGTCTTCTGTCCTTGAATACCTCAAAGAGGTAAAAGAAGACTCTCTTGTACTTCTTCCTGAGATGTGGCAGTGTGGTTTTGACTATGAAAACATGAAAAAGCATGCACAGGCTACGGGAGAGGTTCTGGAAGAGATAAAAAGGGTTTCTGTGCAGAAGTCTCTGACGGTGGCAGGCACCTATCCTGTACAGGAAAGTGGTAGGCTATACAACATGGCTATCCTTGCTCATAAGGGCAAAGAGCTTGGAAGACGTGCCAAGATAAAGCTCTTCCCCCTCTATGAAGAGCAGAAGCACTTTAGCCCCGGCAAAGAGAAGGCTGTTTTTGAAAGCCCTTTCGGGAGGCTTGGCTTTCTTGTATGCTTTGAGCTGAGGTTTCCCGAGCTTTCTTTTGAACTAAGAAGAGCTAAGGTGCATATAGTTCTCGTGCCAGCCATGTGGGGCAGGAAAAGGAAAGAGCATTTCACCACCCTGTGCAGGGCAAGGGCTATAGAGCTTCAGTCTTTTCTTCTTTGTGCCAACGTCTGGGGCAAGGTGGGGGAGGAAGAGTATGCAGGCTCTTCCGCCATATACGGTCCCTGGGGTGAGCTTTTAGCCTTCTGTGAGGAAGGAGACAGCCTTCTGCATGCAAGGGTGGAGCTAAAGGAGGTGGAAAAGGTGAGGAGGCATATACCTATGCCTTAGTGTAAAATATTAACACATGGCATATTACATCTTCGTCACTGGGGGTGTTCTCTCTTCCCTCGGCAAGGGTGTGGCTTCCGCCTCAGTGGCTTCTCTTCTTGAAGAGCAGGGACTTAGGGTAAATCTTCAGAAGCTTGACCCATACCTGAACGTGGACCCGGGCACCATGAGCCCCTACCAGCACGGAGAGGTTTATGTGACAGAAGACGGTGCGGAGACAGACCTTGACCTTGGACATTATGAACGTTTTACTTCTGTGGTGATGACGAAAAGAAACAACATAACCGCCGGCAAGGTCTATTACAACGTGATAAAGAGGGAAAGAGAAGGAGGATACTTGGGTGCCACCGTTCAGGTGATACCGCATATCACCGATGAGATTAAATCCCTAATAAGGGAGCTGGACAGGGACTGCGATGTGCTTGTGGTGGAGGTGGGTGGAACGGTGGGCGATATTGAGGGGCTTCCCTTTCTTGAGGCTGTCCGTCAACTCTCCATGGAGGTAGGTAAAAATAGAGTGCTTTTCATTCACACCACCTACGTGCCTTACGTGAAGACAGCAGGGGAATTAAAGACAAAACCCACACAGCACTCTGTAAAGGAGCTAAGAGCTATAGGCATACAGCCGGATATAATACTGTGCAGGTCTGAGTTTGAACTGCCAGAAGGTATAAAGGAAAAGATAGCCCTCTTTACCAACGTGGATAAGTCCGCAGTAATATCTGCAAAAGATGTGGAGTATATCTACGAAGTCCCTCTGCTTTTCAAAGAGCAGGGTCTTGACAGGCTCATATGCGAACGTTTTTCCATACCCTACAGGCATGTGGAAAGCAAGTGGGAAAAGGTGGTGCATATCTTAAAGTCCGCAAGGGAGGAGGTAAAGGTTGCCCTTGTGGGCAAGTATGTGAGCCTCAAAGATGCCTACAAGAGCGTAGTGGAAGCTCTGAACCACGGTGGTATAGCCAACGGCGTCAGGGTCAGGATAATCTGGGTGGACTCAGAAAGGTGTGAGGAAGAGCTTCTTGAAGAGGCAAGCGGCATACTGGTGCCCGGTGGCTTTGGAGAGAGGGGAACAGAGGGTAAGGTGAAGGCTTTAAGCTACGGAAGGCTCTCAAAAAAGCCCACCTTTGGCATATGTCTTGGCATGCAGCTCATGTGCGTGGAGTTTGCAAGAAATGTGCTTGGACTTGAAAGGGCAAATTCCACAGAGTTTGACCCCTTTACACCCCACCCGGTGATAGACATTATGGAAAACCAGAAGAATATAAAGGAGCTTGGCGGTACCATGAGGCTTGGCTCTTATGCCTGCGTCCTCCGTGAAGGCACTAAGGCGAGGGAAATATACGGAAGGGAGGTGGTCTATGAAAGGCACAGGCACCGGTATGAGTTTAACAACACCTACAGGGAAGCCTTTGAAGCTAATGGGGCAGTCTTTTCTGGTCTGTCTCCAGATGGCAGGCTGGTGGAGATAATGGAGCTAAAGGACCATCCCTGGTATATGGGCTGCCAGTTTCATCCCGAGTTCAAGAGCAAGCCCTTTGAACCGCACCCCCTCTTTGTATCCTTTATCGGTGCCTGTCTGAAGGCAAAAGCTCAATAATAGCCACGTCGGGAGGAGAGAAGAGCCTTATGGGAGGTCCGCCCGTGCCTACGCCCTTGCTTATGTAGATGTATGAGCTTCCAAGCCTGTGGAGACCCCTGTCTGAGATAAAAAGGTGAGTGAGTATAAACCTACCTACTGGATAATAAACACCGCCGTGCGTGTGTCCTGAGAGCATAAGGTCAAAAAGCTTCTCAGAAGAGCCTTCAAGCCTTGGCTTATGCTTGAGGTATAGGATAAAGCTGTCCCTTCTTGCCTGAGTTAATACCTCCTCATCAGACAGACTGCCCTCGCAAGCCTCAAAAAACCTGCAGTCGTCGTCATCTATACCCACAAGGCTCATGTTTGGCTCTGGCAGGTATAAGGCTCTTCCTCTAAGGACCTTAAAGCCTGCCCTCTTTGTAAACTCTAAAGCCTGCTCCACGCCCCTGTAATACTCATGGTTTCCCAGTACTGCATACTTGCCCAGAGGAGGCTTCATGGAAGCTAAAGCCTCCGCAAGATATAGCTTATTTCTCATGTTTCCGTCCACCAGGTCCCCCGTGCTTACCACCAGGTCTGGCTTTTCTCTTTCATACACCTCTAACACAGCCCTCACCTTATCCATGCCCATGACAGGTCCCAGATGAAGGTCTGATATATGAAGCACCTTAACCCTTCTTTTGAGCTTTTCGCTGTGTAGAGAAAACCTCTCCACCCTCAGGTTTAAAGTCTCATAGTAGCCGTAAGCGGAAAGGCTCAGAGATAAGGCAAGCACAAAAGAAAGCACTGCCCTTCTTGAGGGGGTGGGCAGTGGGTTTATACCAAGAAGGCTTTTTGAAAGAAAAACAAAAAGCAGGTACAGGTCTGTAAAAAGCCCAAAGACCACCATGTAAAAGAGAAAGCCTATCCAGAGAAGACCCGAGAGGGCAAGCCAGTAGGCAAGGACAGGATGCCAGTGAAGGTCCGCATACCTCCATACGAGGGGTGAGAAAAAGCCCACAGCAAACAGCACCAGCAGAAACCTCTTAAGGTAAAGGCTTTTTACCGATGCTCTTATGAGCCTCAGGTATGCATAAAGATGCATCAGTAAAAACACAAAAAAGAATAAGGGTATGAACCACCTCATAGGCTTAGCTTATAACCAAATCCCCTGACCGTCTGTATGGCTTTTCCCTCCTCTCCCAGCTTTTCCCTGAGCTTTTTTATATGCACATCTACCGTGCGGTCAAAGACCTCCCTTCTTAGCACCCTTTCTACTATGTATTCCCTGCTTACAGGTCTTCCGTAGTTTTCTGCCAGAGCCTGAAGTATCAGAAACTCGGTGGGTGTAAGCTCTATAAGCTCATCGCCCCTCCTTACTTCCTTCTTTTCAAAATCCACTGTTATGCTCCCGATGGTGAGCCTTTCCATGCTCCTTTCCTTCTTTACACGCCTTAAGACTGCCCTCACACGGGCTAAAAGCTCTCTCATGGAAAAGGGCTTGGTAATGTAATCATCCGCACCGATGGAAAAGCCTTTTAGCTTGTCCCTCTCCATATCCTTGGCGGTAAGGAATATAATAGGCACTTCCTTTAGCTCTTCGCTGTTTTTAACATACTGGGCTATCCTAAAGCCGTCTAAGTCTGGGAGCATCACGTCAAGTATGATGAGGTCTGGCTTTTCCTCCTCAAGGGTTTTTATGGCATCCTTACCTCGCAGTACAGCACTCACCTCATAGCCTTCCTTTGAAAGGTTATAACTTAAAAGCTCTAAAAGGTCCCTGTCATCTTCTACTATAAGCACCTTCAGGCTCATATGCGAGATGGTTTTATCCTGACAGCCACCTCGTCCGGGTTTATCACATCGCCTACGGAGATGAATATCTCTTCCACCGTACCACTTACGGGGCTATGTACTTCATTTTCCATCTTCATGGCTTCCACCACAAAAAGCACATCCCCTTCCTTTACTTCCTGTCCTACGTTTACCTTTATATTTACCACTTTACCGGATATGGGTGATGCCACATCTCCCACACCCACCGGCTTTGGTCTTCTGGGTTTTACCTCCATGCCGGCGGTTATTTCCCCGTAGGGTGAAGAGACACTTTCCACCTCCTTAAGAGGCTTTAAAAGGACCTCTTCCAGCTTTCCGTCAAGCCTTATAAAGAAGGGCTTTCCTTCCGCGGTGGGTTCCCCTCTTCCCGCTATCTGCACATGGTATTGTTCGCCGTGCACCGTTATTATAAATTCAACAGGAATGTTTTCCTTCTTTTCCTCCAAAAGCTCTTCTTCCGGTGGGAGCTTTTCACCCCTTTCTCTAAACTCAAAAAATTCTTTAGCCACTAAGGGAAACAGGGCATAGGAAAGCACATCTTCTTCGCTTTTTGCACCAGCCTTAAAGGCTTCTTCCCTTATCTTTTCCAGCTCAGGCTCCAAAAGGTCAGCAGGTCTTATATGATAAACAGGCTCTTCATCTCCAAGTATCTTCTTTATGACCTCCTCCTTTATAGGTGCGGGCGGTCTTCCATACAGACCCTTTACATAATCCTTTGTTTCCTTCGTCGCCACCTTGTATCTTTCTCCGTGAAGCACGTTCAGGAAAGCCTGCGAACCCACTATCTGGCTTGTGGGGGTTACAAGGGGTGGATAGCCAAGGTCTTCCCTGACCCTTGCCACCTCTTCAAGCACCTGAGGAAGCCTGTCCTCCATGCCCTGTTCTCTTAGCTGACTTATAAAGTTGGAAATCATACCGCCCGGTACCTGATGTATAAGCACTCCCACATCCGGGTATGGAGGTAGCACATCAAACTTTTTATACTTCTTCCTTACGGAGACAAACAGGTCTCCAGCCCTTTGATAGAGTTTTTCGTCCACCTTTACCTCATAGCCAAATTCCCTCAGCACGTATATCATGGTTTCCCCCGGTGGGTGCGAGGTCTGGCAGGAGAGGGAGTAAAAGACCGTATCTATCATATCCGCACCCGCCTCTATGCCCTTGAGCTGAGCCATCTCCGCAAGGTCTGCTGTGGTCTGTGTATGAAGATGAACTGGATAATTGGGAAACTCAGCCTTTAAGGCACTTACAAGGTCATGAGCCATTTTTGGAGAAAGAAGCCCCGCCTGGTCTTTTATGGATATTATGTCTATACCCATATCCACAAGCTCTCTTGCTATCTTCACATAATACTCCACCGTATGCACGGGGCTTATGGTATAAGAAAGCACACCCTTTACGATGGCACCCACCCTCTTGGCAGTCTCAATAGACTTTCTCATATTCCTTGTATCATTAAGAGCGTCAAATATCCTGAAAACCTCTATACCATTATCAAAGGCTCTTTCCACAAAGGCGGACACCACATCGTCCGGGTAATGCCTGTATCCTACCACATTCTGCCCGCGCAGGAGCATCTCCAGCTTGGTATTGGGAGCATGCTCTTTAAACTTTCTCAACCTCTCCCACGGGTCTTCTTTGAGGTATCTAAGACACACATCAAAGGTGGCTCCTCCCCATACTTCTAAGGACCAAAAACCACATTTGTCAAGTACCTCTATGATGGGAAGCATATCCTCCGTGCGAACCCTCGTGGCAAGCAAAGATTGAATACCGTCCCTGAGCGAGACATCTGTTATAAGTATCTCTCTCATGGGAAAGATTATAACCTAAAGTGGTCAAAGCCCTTAGGCTCTACCGGTATCTCGTCAAGGTATAGACCTTCCCCTTCAATAACTACACCTACGGGTATCATGCTAAGGAAGGGGTTTAGTCTTTCAAAGACGTGGGTAAATAAAAGCTCGTAGTCTTCACCCCCCGCAAGGGCATATTCTAAGGGGTCTTTTCCATGCCTCTTACAGAATTCTCTAAGCTCTAAGGATACAGGAACCTTTTCTGAGTATAGCTTTATAGCCACGCCGCTTGCCTTTGCCATTTTGAGGGCGTCGGAAGACAGACCATCGCTTATATCCATGCTTGCACTGGCATACTTAGAAACATGCCGGGCAAGGTCTATCCGTGCTGTTGGTCTCAGGTGTCTTTCAATAAGCCTTAATTCAAAGTCTTCGTAGCTCCTTTTTTCCATCAAAAGCAGTTCAAGACCAGCCCTCGCATCACCTAAGGTTCCGGATACAAAAACCGTCTCGCCCACCCTTGCAGACCTTCTGCCTACAAACCTTTCTGCCTGACCCAGCATAAAGACATCAACGATTAGCCTTTCACCCCCGCTCACATTACCACCCACCACCTCACAGCCATAAAACTCACAGGCTTTTTTGATACCCTCGTAAAGCTCCTCCACGTACTTGAGCTCCATATCAGGAAGCACCAGGGACACCAAGGCATACTTAGGAAGCCCTCCATTGGCTACCACATCGCTCACATTTACCGATATAGCCTTCCAGCCTATGGCTGAAGCCGGATAGCTCAGTTTAAAATGCCTGTCCTGCACCAGAATATCACAGGTTAGCAAAACCGTAGTGTTTCCAACAGAAAGGGGAGCCGTATCGTCTCCTATGATGGAGCTGTTTAAAAGCTCCTTTAACCTTTCTATTAATCCAAACTCGCCGATTTCAGAAAGTTTCATTCTGTAAATATCTGTCCTTCTATGGGCTGAACTATTACTCCAAACTCTTCCATAAACCTTATTGCCTTTTCTATTTCTTCCTCAGGACCGTCCAGTTCTACAGTTAATATGCCCGTATCTTTGGTCACCTTAGCAGTTCTTATGTTTATAACCACCTGAAAGTTTTTACACACTATACATATTACTGGCTCCTTTACCTTTTCCTCAGGATATATAAGCTGTAGACGTATCTGGTTCATGGCAAAAATTATATCAGACCTTGATTATATGCTCTACAAGATTGAAGGCATCTCTTGCTATGGATACAAGAACTTCTCTGTTAATACCACTGAGTTTTTCTAATTGTATAATAGCATCGTGCTTAGCCGGGTCCTGCATGCCTATAGCTTCCGAGTATTTTTCCTCTAAGGTAATAGCATAGTCAAGTATGCTTCTCAATTCCTTATTACGTCCAGTAAAACCATCTATTATTATCTGTTCTATTTTTACATACTTAAGAAATGATATCTTATCTACACCTAAAATTTCATCTATTAATGAGAATAAACCCATTAAATATGCCTCAGATTCATACTTTGGATTGATTATTTCAGCTATTTTTTGAGCAATAATTGCCCTTGCTAAGGATTTTTTCCATAACTGTGGGTTTTCAACGGATATATAATCGTTCATAGCAAGAACAAGAAATATGTTTTTAAGGTTTTTTAATCCCAACATAGCACACGCCTGCTCAATACTGCTTATTTCCTTTATAGGAGAGTAGTAGGCTGAATTGACGAGCCTGAGAATTTTGGCGGACATACCCACATCTGTAGATATAACATTTGCTATCTCCTTTGGGCTCTGAGCTGTATGAATTAGAGCCATTAGTTTCAGCAGGGTATTTTTTAAATAAGGTGCTATCTGGAATTCTTTAAGAATAAAAGGCTTTTCTAAGAACATGCCTTGAAAGAGGTCTCCACCCTCGGAAAGGGCTTTTTTGTAGTCCTCTTCCTTTTCAATTCGGGTTATTAGAAGTGTTTTACCGTTGGCTTTGACCATGTTTACTAAGGAGCTATTCAATCTTCTTACATCAACGGAGACTATGTGCACCTTACTCAGTAAATCCTGCATCTTTTCCTTTTTTAACACAGATTCATCTATGCTAAACAAAACACCACTTTCCGTGTATTTATCAATGGTACTTAGAACCTGCCTGTAGACTATATCACCCACCGGAACCTGCGGTTCTATTATGTCTATTATGAGTTTCTTTGGGTCCAGAGCTGTTAGCGCTTTGTTAACGATAGAATCAAAAGACACGTTTATCATAACCCTTTTTCCCTCGCCAACCCTATCTATGCTCTGCTCCAACAGTATTTCTATAATTATGTAGGTAGCTCTGCTATAGGGTACTTCCTTTGGGTACTCATACATATTATCTTTTTTTCTGAGAAACACTTCAAAGGCTATTCTTTTCCCCTCTTTATTAAATATGGGCTGTTTGGCTATGAGAAAACTCATTAAGCACCTCCCTTATTTCTGGATATAGGGGGAACTGCTCACAGAGCTCTTTGACCTGCTCTCTAACACCACTTATGACCTTTTCATCTCCCATGTTTCTAATCACCGTATCTATAAGTCTTGCTATATGCTTCATTTCTTCTTCCTTCATACCCCTTGTGGTCATGGCTGGTGTTCCTATCCTTATACCGCTCGTTTTTGTGGGTGGTAGCGGGTCAAAGGGGACTGCGTTTTTATTAACCGTTATGTTAGCCTTTCCAAGAGCCTCCTCCACCTGCTTTCCTGTAAGTCCCTTGTCTCTTAGGTCAAGAAGCACTATGTGGCTGTCTGTGCCTCCGGACACCACCTTGTAGCCAAGCCTTATAAACTCCTCAGCCATAGCCTTGGCGTTTGCTACCACCTGCTTTGCGTAGGCTTTAAACTCCTCGCTCATAGCCTCTTTGAAGGCAACCGCCTTTGCAGCAATTACATGCATGAGGGGACCACCCTGTATGCCGGGAAATACGCTTTTGTCTATGTCTTTGGCAAACTCTGCCTTGCAGAGTATAAAGCCACCCCTTGGACCACGCAAAGTTTTGTGGGTGGTCGAGGTAACAAAATGAGCATAGGGTACCGGGTTAGGATAGATGCCACCTGCAATAAGACCCGCATAGTGAGCCATGTCCACCATAAGATAGGCTTTAACCTCCTCAGCAATTTCTGCAAGCCTTGCCCAGTCAATTACCCTTGGATAGGCGGAGGCACCAGCCACTATAAGCTTAGGCTTATGCTCCTTTGCAAGCTCGTAGAGCCTGTCGTAGTCTATAAGCTCCGTATGTGGGTTAAGTCCGTAATAGACCACATTATAAACCTTTCCGGAAAAGTTTACCTTAGAGCCGTGCGTCAGGTGTCCGCCGTGGGCTAAGTCCATGCCCATTATGGTGTCTCCCGGCTTTAGAAAAGCCATATAAACCGCCATGTTTGCCTGAGAGCCCGAATGGGGTTGCACGTTGGCATGCTCCGCACCGAAGAGCTTTTTAACCCTCTCTATGGCAAGGCTTTCCGCCACGTCCACAAACTCACATCCTCCGTAGTATCTCTTTCCCGGCAATCCTTCCGCATACTTGTTGGTAAGCACAGAACCCTGAGCACACATTACTGCCGGGGAAGTGAAGTTTTCAGAGGCTATAAGCTCAAGGTGGTAAAACTGCCTTGCATACTCGTCCACAACCGCCTGATAAATTTCTGGGTCCGTCTCTTTAAGATATCTCAGTTCAAACATAGTTATTATATTTTACTCCCATTCTATAGTTGCCGGTGGTTTAGATGATATGTCATAAACCACCCTGTTTATGCCCACTACCTCGTTTATTATCCTTCTCATCACATGGTCAAGGAACTCATAAGGTAGCCTTGACCAGTCCGCCGTCATACCATCCACACTGTCAACAGCTCTAAGACCCACCACCCTTTCGTAAGTTCTCACATCTCCCATCACACCCACGCTTTTAACGGGCAAAAGCACCGCAAAAGCCTGCCATACCTTCTCATAAAGCCCCCATTTTTTAAGCTCCTCAATGAAGATGGCATCTGCCCTTCTTAGGAGCTCCAGGTCCTCCCTCTTTACCTCGCCCAGTATCCTTATGGCGAGCCCGGGTCCCGGAAAGGGATGCCGGTTCAGGACTTCTTCCGGCACGCCTAAGAGCCTTCCCACCTTACGCACCTCATCTTTGAAGAGCTCCCTTAAGGGCTCCACAAGTTTTAAGTTCATCCTTTCTGGCAGGCCACCCACGTTATGGTGGGTTTTTATCACCTTTGCTCCAGCTATGCCTGCGCTTTCCACCACGTCTGGATATAGGGTTCCCTGAAGCAGGAAATCCGCTTTTATCTTCTTTGCCTCTTCCTCAAAAACTTCTATAAAGGTCCTGCCTATTATCCTTCTCTTTTCCTCAGGGTCTTCCACGCCCTTCAATCGCTCAAGGAAGAGCTCTTCCGCATGGACTGTGTAGAAGGGAAGCCCCATTTTCCTGAAATATCCTTCCACCTCTTCTACCTCCCCTTCTCTAAGAAGCCCGTGGTTAACAAAGATGCATGTTAGCCTGTCTCCTATAGCTCTGTAGGTGAGCACTGCGGATACGGTAGAATCCACTCCACCAGAAAGGGCACACACAACCCTGCCATCACCTACCTGAGTCTTGATTTCTTCCACCTTCTCCTTTATAAAGTCCCCCATGTCCCAGTTTTTCTCAGCCTTTGCTATAAGAAAAAGGAAATTGGCAAAAAGCTCCATTCCATAACTGGTGTGTGCTACCTCAGGATGGAACTGGACGCCGTAAAAGGGCTTTTTGACGTGCCTTATGGCAGCATAGGGCGAGTTTTCTGAGCTGGCTATAACTTCAAAATCCTCTGGCATATCAACCACCTTGTCCGCATGGCTCATCCACACGTCAAACTCTCTTGGCAAGCCGTTGAACAGGGGGTCATCCTTCAATACCTTTAGCCTTGCCCTTCCGTATTCCTGCTTTGTTGCCCTTTCTACCTTCCCTCTTAGCTGATGTGCCATAGCCTGTAGCCCGTAGCATATGCCAAGTATGGGTATGCCAAGCTCGTATATACGTATGTCTGGAAGTGGAGCCTTTTCTTCATACACGGAGGCTGGACCTCCAGACAGAACAAGAGCAAAAGGGTTTTTCTTCTTTATTTCTTCTATGCTGATATGATAAGGCACTATTTCACTGTATACTCCAAGCTCCCTTATCCTCCTCGCTATAAGCTGAACATACTGGGAACCAAAATTAAGCACAAGAACAGAACGCCTTAGCACAGTAAATATTATAAACTCTTGACTTGGTTGTGGGTGCGGAGTAGTATATAGATGAGGAGGGCTATCAAATGGTAGAGAAAATCATTGAAGATATAAACAGAAACTTTCCCGAGGGTATATGCGTTGAACTTCCCGATGGTCTTTGTATTGGGAAGGGTTTACATCGCATCAAGGTTATTAAAAAGAGTGTGGTTGCTGAGATAATGAGAGACCATGAGATGGGTTTTTGTGAAGCTTACATGAGGGGAGATATAAGGATTGATGGTGATTTAGAGAAGGTTCTATTGGTTTGTATGGAATATGTAGATTCAAAGAAAAGAAGGAGTCTAAAGGATGCATTTGTGTATCTTTTGAGGATGTTTTTAAAACCCTTTGGTCTTTTAAAACTTCTTGAGGGCAGGGAAGTAAGAAGGCATTATGACCTGGGAAACGACTTTTATGAAAAGTGGTTGGACAGCTCCATGACCTATTCCTGTGCCTTTTTCACAAGCCCAGAGATGAACCTTGAAGAGGCTCAGAGGGAAAAGAGAAGGATAATATACGAAAAGCTTCAGCTCAAAGAGGGTGACAGGCTTTTAGACATAGGCTGTGGATGGGGTTCGCTTATTATAGAAGCTGTTTTAGACTATGGCGTTAAGGCGGTAGGTATAACGCTGTCGAAGAACCAGTATGAGTATGTGAAGGCTAAAATAAGGGAGCTGGGCTTGGAAAAAGCACGGAAGTCTACTTCATGCACTATGAAGACTTACCAAAGCTTGGTATGACCTTTAATAAGATAGTTTCCGTAGGCATGTATGAACATGTGGGTAAGGGAAGGCACAGAAGGTTTTTTGAGACGGTGGCGAGCCTTCTTGATAAAGGGGGTCTGTTTTTACTTCATACTATAGGCAAGGTGCATCCCTCAAGCCAGAGCAGGTGGATTAGAAAGTATATATTTCCCGGAGGTTATTTGCCCTCCATAGAAGAGGTCTTAAAAGCCAGCAGGGACTTGGGTCTTGAATTTATAGACCTTGATGACTGGAGGCTACATTACTATTACACTTTAAAGGAGTGGAAAAGAAGGTTCTTCATGCATAGAGACTGGGTTATTAGCACCTATGGTGAAGAGTTCTTTAGAATGTGGGAGCTTTACCTAACAGCCTCTGCGGTCTCCTTCTATATAGGCAGTAATCATTTGTTCCAGTTTCTTTTTTCCAAGGGTGTGCTGAACGACTATCCTGTCATGAGAAGGAGCCTTGGTCAGCCTCTGCTGAGGGCTTGAAAGTTGCCCAAACCCTTCTTTAAAAACTCCCTTACAAAGGGTATATTTGAGTTTAGAATCTCCTCCTTACTGCCTACCTGCACCACCTGACCTTCTTTTAACACCATTATGCGGTCGGATATGGTAAAGGCTGAAACCATATCGTGAGATACCACAATGGCGGTAGAGTTTGTTTTGTCTCTAAGGCTTATGATAAGCTCATCTATGAGCCTGCTGGTAATGGGGTCAAGCCCAGAGGTAGGCTCATCGTAGATTATAAGCTCTGGGTTGGTGGCTATTGCCCTTGCTATGCCTACCCTTTTCTTCATGCCACCGGAAAGTTCAGAAGGATAGAGGTCAAGCACCTCTTCAGACAGTCCTACCATCTGCAGGTATTTTAAAGCCTTCTGTCTTAGCTCTTCTTCCTTCATATTATCGTGCTCAAGGTGGTAGAAGACTACATTCTCCCACACCCTCAGACTGTCAAAGAGGGCAGCACCCTGAAAAACATAGCCTATTTTCCTTCTCACCTCGTCCAGCTCCAGCAGTCTCAAAGTGCTCAGGTCCTTGCCAAACACCTCAACCCTGCCGGAGGTGGGTTTATACAGCCCAACGAGGCACTTTGTTATGGTGGTTTTCCCGCTCCCGCTCCCGCCAAGTATGGTAAATATCTCACCGCGTTTAACATTAAAGCTTATATCCTTGAGTATATGCCTGCCCTGAAGGTGTAAGTTTAGACCCTCAACCCTTATTATGTATTCCATCAGAGTTTGAGGGCATCAAGCACAAGCTGGTCTAACTCTCCAGCCTTCTGAAGGTCTCCAGTATGCATGAAGGGTATGGTGCCCGTTATGGTTCCACCGGGGAACAGATTGTTCTCAACCCTGTTAAGTTTTATCTCAAAAACGGAGACGGGAAATTTCACTTCTTCAATTCTCTCAAGCACAAGCTGGGCATCGCCATAACAGGCAAGAGCCTTACCGGGTGCTATCAGGAATAGGCATGCGGCGTTTGTTTGAAGCATATTTTTTGCGCTCTTTGCATTGGAGCTAACTGCTACCCTTAGGGTTCTATCATCAACCGGATATATCCAGGTTATGAAGGTAAGGTGGACCTCACCCTCCTTGTCGGTGGTGGCAAGCACAGCAGGGAAAACACCCACATCTCTCATGAGGTCCGCAAGGTCCTTCGGAAGCATCTGCTACCTCCTCTGAAGTTTTTTAAAAGTATAAGCCCTTTGTAGTGTGGTTATCAAGGAACCAATCGTGATTATGCTCAGGGTTATAAGCAGCTGTTGAAGAATAATACCCACAAGCAGGATAGTCCACCTTTCGGGTCTTTCAAAAAGCCCCACCTTTAGCTCGTAGCCCAGACCCTCAGCCCTCGCCCTTGAATAGCTCACCGTGTAAGAAAAGACCAGAGAAGTGAGGGCAAGTAAAGAGAGTAGCTTATCCTGAGCGGAAAGGGCTATGGCAATGAAGGGTATAGCATCTGAAACCCTGTCTAAAAGCGAGTCAAGAAAGGCTCCGAAGTCCGAGCTTTTACCAGCCCGCCTTGCCAGAGAACCGTCTATGGCGTCTGACAAGGCGCCCACAAGCAGGAAAATAAAGCTCAGAAAATATTCCTGCAGGTATAGAAAGTAGGAGCCTATTACAACAAAAACCAGACCAGCTACGGTTATTGCGTTTGGCGTGGCACCCAGTTTTTTGAGTAGCATGACCAAAGGTTCTATCAGCCGTTCAAAGGTGGGTTTCAGCTCTCTTGCTATGTAGCTCATTCTATACTCCTTACGGCGAGGGAGGGATTCGAACCCCCGGTGGGCCCCAAGGACCCACAGCGATTTTCGAGACCGCCCCGTTCGACCACTCCGGCACCTCGCCTTAAAGGATAATTATAATATTTTGTGTGCTGTTTATACTTACTCTATGCGCCTTGCTTTCTATAAGCCTCTTTGAGGCAGTAGTTATTTTGCTTCTTCCCTATACTTTTTATAGGATATATAAACTCAGGGTTTATGGAAGTTTATTTCCACCACTTTTGATACATGCCTTTGCAGTCCTTCTATCAACCCTTCTTTACTTTCCTTCGCAGATTGGTAAGGCGGTGGAAAGAGGTCTCTTTTTACTACTTTATCCTCTTGGGGGCATGTGGAAAGTCAGCCATCATACCCTATACAGGCTTAACCTCTTGCTTGTCTGGGCAGGCTTGCTATTACTTCCTGTGGTTTTTTACAGATTTTATAAAACGGGACAGCCAGCCATGTTATGGGGTGGGTGGTTTGAGGTGGGAGCTTTTTATACCCTCTTTGCGTTAAGCGCTGTATCTCTTCTTCTGTTTTCCAGACGATGGTTTTACATATTGCCTTTACTTACCTTTACTATTACCGTCTTTTTTACCATGAGAAGGTCTGCCATGCTGGGCTTTGCCTTTGCCCTGCTGGCATTGTTATACCTGCTAAGAAGAAGACTTTCTTTCAAGTTCAGAATGAGCCTCCTGTTTCTTGTTGTGCTTGCTTTCACAGTAAGCACTTACCTGCTCGTGCATAAGGACCCACGGTATGCCACCTTCTGGCAGGTACTTACAGGAAGACAAGCTCTTACTGAAGAGGCTCTCAACACCATATCAAGCTTAAGGTGGCAGATAGCCAAGGCAGGCATTGAAGTGTTAAGTAAGGACGTCAAAGAAGGGCATATTCTACCCCTGCTTATAGGTCATGGCATAAACTCAGGCTTGTATTTGGAACCTAAAAGCCCTACGGGAGGTGTATATGAATCTGTTTTTATCCTTTCAGAGCTTATAGAGAAGGGTCTGGTGGGGCTTGTGGCGGTGTTGTGGGTATTTATTGCCTATTTTAGATTTCTTCTTAGGTTCAAGGTTGAAGACCAGAAGGACTACCTTCTTCTGCCCTTCCTCCTTATGCTTGGTGCCCACCTTGTAGGCTCTGTATTTACCTTTTTCTGGGATGCCATGCTTCCTCTTTACCTTGTCTATTTCAGGCTTGCGGAAGCCTTCAGCTCTTCACAAGCAGGCGGTGGGCACGACCCACAAGCTCCTTAAAGCTTTCTATTGATTTTCTCTCCATATACTCACCTATTCCCTCTATTATCTTAAGCGGTGCGGTCGGGTCAAAGAAGTTGGCGGTTCCCACCTGCACGCAGACAGCACCAGCCAGTATGTGCTGCAGGGCTGAGTCCGTATCGTAGATACCCCCCACGCCTATTATGGGCACCGAATGCCCCAATTCTGAAAAGGCTTCCCAGACCATTCTAACAGCAACTGGCAAGATGGCAGGACCAGAAAGACCTCCCATTATGGTGGAAAGCTCTGGCTTTTCAGACCACACGTCAATTTTCATACCAAGCAATGTATTTATCAGCACAAGTCCATCAGCACCAGATTCCACGCAAACTTTTGCAAAACTCTTAACGTCGCCCGTATTGGGTGAAAGTTTGACAAGCACAGGCTTTTTTACCTTTGCCTTTACCCTCTCCACAAGTCTTGAAAGAACAAGGGGGTCGTGTCCAAAGAGCATGCCTCCCTTTTTTACATTTGGACAGGAGACATTTAGCTCATAGGCTACTATCTTCTTTGCATGCTCCAAGGCAAGGCAAACCTCTACATACTCTTCTTCTGTTTCTCCAAACACGTTGGCTATGAAGTGGGTATCTATATGCTCAATCTGCGGGTATATTTTTTTCAAAAAGCCCTCCACACCCGGGTTTTGAAGACCTATGGAGTTAAGCATACCGCAGGGTGTCTCCGCAATTCTCTCTGGCATGTTTCCTTCTCTTGGCTTTAGAGATATACCCTTGGTGACTACCGCACCGAGCCTTGAAATATCGTATATCTCCACAGCCTCTATACCATAGCCAAAGGTGCCAGAAGCCACCCACACGGGGTTTTTAAACCTTATACCTAAAAGCTCCACAGAGAGGTCCATCATGCCTTTACTCTCCTACCAAACTCTTCCAAACTCCATCTTAAAGATTCTTCGTAATCTATCGGCTCTCTACCGCAGAGTTTCCTCACTCCATCACCTTCTACATCTCCATCAAGCCCGCATATATTGTCCCTCCACATCATAAGAAGCTGGTCAGAACTAAAGGGTGGAGGTTGCAGGAGCCTTTCCACCACAAGACCGGAAAAATACATAAGAGCTTTGGGCATGGGCAGGAGTAAAACCTTTCTATTCCAGTAGCCAAATATATCCTCAAGAAGCTCTTTAAAGCTCACTTTTTTGTTTCCACAAAGCTCGTAGGTTTGGTTTTTAGCCTCTTCCTTCTCAATAGCCTTTAAGAAGGAGCAAACCACGTCTCTCACATCCACCGGCTGAAAGAGGTATCCACCTCCGCCCGGAAGTGCCACAACCCTTATAAACCTCGTTATTTTCCACATATCGTAAAAAAGCCTCTGTTCTGGTCCAAGTATGACAGAAGGTCTAAAAATGGTGTATGTAAGACCGCTCCTTTTTAGCTCCTCCTCCGCCATATACTTTGTGCGGTGACACATGGAGGGGGCATCCCTGTGGGTGCCCAAAGAGCTCATGTGAAGCACATGTTTTATGTTTCCATATGCTACCGCGGTTTCATAAAGGTTTTTTGAGTAAAGGTAATGAACCCTTATAAAGGTCTGTCCGTTCCTTTTATCTTCTACCAGAATTCCAACAAGATGCACAAGAACTTCAGGCTTGAAGTCTTCAAAGGCTTTAAGAAGACTGTTTTTGTCTTCAAGGCTTAATTCATAGGTCTTTACAGAAGGTCCGAAGAACTTTTGAGCCTTTGCAGAATTTCTAACAAGGCAGGCAACCTCATAGCCCTTATCAAGCAGTCCCATTACCAGATACCTTCCCACAAAACCAGTCCCGCCCGTTATAGCTACCCTCATTCCTGTGCCACCTCTATAGCCTTTTCCTTGCTTTTTCTCTTAGCCAGCCTGCCCGCCAGCAGGGAAGCCTCATACAGGAGTATCAGAGGAATAGCCATGAGCACCTGAGTAGTGACGTCTGGCGCAATTAAGGCTCCCGCCACAAAGGCTATAACTACAAAGTATTTCCTGAAGGCTTTTAGCTGTTCTTCGCTTACCACCCCAGCCCTCAGAAGTAGAAACATTATCACCGGAAGCTCAAAGGCTATACCAAAACCAATAATCATCTTTAGCAGGAAGGATATGTAGAGGTCCACAGATAAAAAGGGTGTGGCTTGTAGCTGGGAGAGTCCTATACCAAGAAGAAATTTTAAAGCCATTGGAAGGACAACAAAATAGGAGAAGGCTCCGCCCGTTAAGAATAAAAGTATGGAAAAGAGGGTAAGGGGTAGGACGAGCCTTTTTTCATTGGGATAAAGAGCAGGCTCTACAAAACGCCATGTCTGGTAAAGTATGACAGGCAGTGAAATTATAAAGCCAAAGACTATAGATATCTTCAGGAGTATAAAAAGGGGTTCGGTAGGTGATAGGGTAATTAGTTCTACCTTTGGGTAAGACCTTTTTACTGGCTCTTTTAAAATTTCAAATATGTAGGAAGCGAAATAGAAAGCCAGCCCGGTGCCTATCAGGAAGGCTACTATGGATTTAATCAGCCTGCTTCTTAGTTCCCTCAGATGCTCCGTCAGGGGCATCTTGGGAAGCTCCTGCTGCTCCATCTTCCTTATCTACCTCCTCAACCTTTTCTTTTTCAACAAGGTCATACACCCCCTCCTCTTCCTTTATGGACAAATCCTCCTGAGGCTGGACTTCTTTGCTCTCTTCCATGATTTTTTTATTAATACTCTCTAAGTACATCTGATACCTTAGTTCATCCCATGTTTCTCTTATTTTACGCAAAAACTCACCGAGCTTTGTAGCCACCTCTACCATCTTCTCAGGACCGAGGAATATAAAGGCAACAGCCAGTATTAAAATAAGTTCGGGGAAATCCATGATATTAAATATACACCAATCATCCTCCCATTATCTCCTTTTCCTTCGCCTCCGTCAGTTTGTTTATCTCTTCTATGTATTTGTCCGTTAGCTTTTGAAGTCTTTCAAGAGCCCTCTTTATTTCATCTTCGGATACTCCTTCAAGCTCTTCGAGCATTTCCTTTGCGTCCCTTCTTATGTTTCTTATGGCTACCCTTGCTTCTTCAGCCATCTTATGCAGCATCCTTACCAGCTCCCTTCTTCTTTCCTCTGTGAGGGGCGGAAGGTTGAGCCTTATTATATTGCCCTGCCTCTGCGGTGTGAGGTTCAGGTTCTCCATTATTGCCTTTTCTACGCTTGAGACTGCGTTGGCATCCCACAGCTGTATGGTGAGCTGATTAATATCTGACACGGTTATGTTTCCGAGCTGTTTGAGGGGCACCTTTGAGCCATAATAATCTACCTTAAGCTCTTCTACCAATGATGTGCTTGCTCTTCCTGTTCTTAGTCCTGCTATTTCACCTTTGAAATAGCTTACTGCCTTCTTCATGTCTTCCTCTGTGCTTTTGAAAATCTCCTCTAACATCTTGCCACCTCCTACCTTACCAGAGAACCCACCCTTTCACCCATAACCGCCCTCAGCAGGTTCCCCGGTTTGTTTATGTTTAAAACCAATATGGGTAGTTTATTTTCCATGCAGAGGGTCATGGCTGTGTGGTCCATCACCTTTATACCCATATTTATAGCCTCAAGGTAGGAAATCTCTTCAATGAACTCCGCCTTGGGGTTCTTAACTGGGTCTTCTGTATATATGCCATCCACCTTGGTAGCCTTTATAAGTAGCTCCGCACCTATCTCTATGGCTCTTAAGGCACCTGCCGTGTCTGTGGAAAAGAAGGGATTGCCCGTGCCTGCCGCAAATATGACCACTCTTCCCTTTTCAAGATGCCTTATTGCCCTTCTTCTTATGTATGGTTCCGCCACCTGCCTCATTTCTATGGCTGAGAGGACCCTCGTAGGAACTCCTGTAATTCTTTCTATGGCGGACTGGAGGGCTAAAGCATTTATTACGGTGGCAAGCATGCCCATGTAGTCTCCAGTAGCCCTGTCAATGCCTATTTCTAACCCTTCCACACCCCTGAATATGTTGCCTCCTCCGATGACTACCGCCGTCTGAACACCCACCTCTATGAGCTTTTTTATCTCACCGCTTATGTATTCAAGAAAGGAAGGGTCTATACCAAAATCCTGCTCCCCGGCAAAGGCTTCGCCGGAGAGCTTAATAAGCACCCTTTTATATAGAGGGCTGTCCTCCATCAGGCACCGCCCACCTCAAACCTCACAAACCTTCTTATTTCTAAGCCGGGAGCGCTTTCCTGTATATACTGTTTTACCGTTTTCTTCTCATCCTTTATAAAAGTCTGCTCAAGAAGAACCTTTTCTTGGTAAAACTTTCTAAGCCTTCCTTCCACCACCTTTTCTATTATGTTTTCTGGCTTTCCTTCCTGACGGGCTTGCTCGGTCAGTATCCTTTTCTCTCTTTCAAGGGCTTGAGGCTCTATGCTTTCTATGCTTACAAACTCTGGCTTCATGGCTGCCACCTGCATCACTATGTCTTGGACCACCCTCAGGACCTGCTCATCTACCCCTTTTGGATATATATACTCCAAAAGCACGCCCACCCTGCCAATACCATGCACATAGGCATGTACAAAACCCTCCGTGTCAAAGCGAGCAAACCTGCGCAGCTGAATATTTTCGCCTATCTTAGCTATTGCGGACTTTATAAGGTCCGCCACGCTTACACCCTCTTCCGTGATTTGACCTGCTATGTCTTCTCCAGAACCAGTCCTGTTGGCATTTTCTGGCGTGTTTGCAATATGCTTCGCAAGCTTGAGGGCAAGCTCTGTAAACTGCTCGTTCTTAGCCACAAAGTCCGTTTCACAGTTAAGTTCTATGATAACACCTCTCTTCCTGTCTTCTGAAACATAGGCGTATATAATGCCTTCCTTTGTTTCTCTTCCAGCCTTTTTATCCGCCTTTGCCAGCCCTCTTATCCTAAGAATTTCCTTTGCCTTTTCTATATCGCCTCCAGCCTCCTCAAGGGCTTTCTTGCATTCTAACATGCCAGCACCAGTCATTTCTCTCAGCTGTTTTACCATCTCAGCGCTTACCATACTTTTACCTCCTTATTCTTCTTCTGCGCCCTTGTCAATGTATTCGTATTTTTCAGACATCTCCATAGCCTTTTCAAAGAGCACCTTTTCCTCCTCTTCTACCGTTATGACCCTTCTCTTTGGCACTTCTACCTGCGCAAGCTCGCCTATGCTCTCTCTTCTTTGCTTGCCTTCTAACACGGCATCCGCTATCTTGGAAGTGAGAAGTTTTATAGACTTTATCGCATCGTCGTTGCCAGGCACAGGATAGTCAATAAGGTCAGGGTCGCAGTTAGAGTCCGCTATGGCAACCACAGTTATGCCAAGCTTTTTTGCCTCCTGAACCGCTATGGCTTCCCGAACTGTATCCACAACCCACAGTATAGAAGGAAGCCTGTCCATGTTTCTTATACCGCCGTACAACTTTCTTAGCCTTTCCATCTTTCTTCTCAGGGTTCTTACTTCCTTCTTGGGAAGCACATCAAAAACGCCTTCCGCCTCCATCCTCTCTAAGGTTTGTAGTTTTAGCAGGCTTTTACGGACGGTCCTGAAGTTGGTAAGAAGTCCTCCAACCCATCTTTCATTTACATAAGGCACTCCAGCCCTTTCTGCCTCTTCCCTTATAACATCCTTAGCCTGCTTTTTGGTGCCTACAAAAAGCACCTCCGCTCCCTGAGCCACGCTATCAGCCACGTAATGATAGGCTTGCTCCAAATATACAACCGTTTTGTTGAGATCTATTATGTGGATACCGTTGCGCACCCCATACAGGTAGGGTGCCATTTTGGGGTTCCATCTACCTTTGGAATGTCCAAAATGCACTCCTGCTTCCAGCAGGTCTCTCATGGAAACTACTGCCATATTTACCTCCTTGGGTTTTGCCACCCTTTCCCTAACCCTTGAAAGGGCAACCCTTCTGGGAAAGGTGCGGTCTTGGTAATATTATAACATAAGCTGGTCTCTGCTAAAGCGATAAACCCTTTTACAGAACTTGCAAACCACTTCCGCAGGTCCCTCCCTCAGTATATCTTCAAGCTCTTCCTCCTCAAGCAATAAAAGGCTTGCCTTAGCTATATCCTCGTTGCAGGGGCAGTAGTATTCTACCTCTTTAAGCCCTATCAGTCTTGGTTCCATTCCCTTCAGTATCTCTGTAGCCACTTCCTCAGGTCTTTTATTTTCAAGGCTAAGATTTTTAATGTTTTCTTCCACCTTTTCTATGCTCTTTTGTGAGACGCTTGTGAGCACCTGCACAAGGTAGCCGCTTGCCTGCAGGGTTTTACCTTCCTCATCAAAGGAAAGGTAAAGGTCCAGATAGCTTCTTGTCTGTTCTGACTGTTCAAAGTAGAAGGAAAGACTATCCTTGAGGTCAAGACCCACAAGGGGCACTATGCTTGTATATGGAGTGCCAAGTCTTAATTCTTTGACCACCATAAGGGTTCCATCTTCCATACAATCGGTGGGTTCTCCTTCAATAAAGCCCCTTACCCTGCCCTTGCCGTCCGCTTCCACTGCCACCACACCGCAGGGTGTTTCCACCTTAAGAAGCACCTTCTGTTCTGTGGCATGCTTTACCAAGGAGGTCAAAAGTAGAGCGGACATTACCGCCTGACCCATGGTGTGAGCGGACCTGCCTTCAAGGTGGTGCAGGCGTCTGGCAGTCTCCACCGTTCTTGTAGCCCTAAGGGAATATACTCTTATAAGCTCGTCTTTTGGAACAGCTACCACCATATAATCCCTGTCCTGAAAGTACTCAGCCAGCTCCTTTTCTGTTCTGTTGTCAAGCTCTCTATACATCTCTTATAAACTTATACATTAAACCTGAAATACACAATATCTCCATCTTTTATCTCATATTCCTTACCTTCAAGCCTTACCATACCAAGCTCCTTAGCCTTTCCCATAGAACCTACCCTTATGTAGTCCTCATAGTTTATCACCTCCGCAGCTATGAAACCCCTTTCAAAGTCCGAGTGTATCTTTCCCGCCGCCTGAGGTGCCTTTGTACCTCTTTTAACCGTCCAGGCTCTTGCCTCCTTCTCACCAGCTGTGAAGAAGGTTATAAGTCCAAGAAGCTCGTAGGCAGACCTTATGAGTTTATTAAGTCCAGGTTCTTCAAGACCGTATGACTTTAAAAGCTCTTCCTTTTCCTCCTTTTCAAGCCCTATGAACTCTTCCTCTAACTTTGCACAGACAAGAACCGCCGGAGCCCCCTCCTCTTTGGCGTACTCAAAAACCTTCTTGCTCAGCGCATTCCCCTCCGGAAGGTCCTTCTCGCTCACATTAGCTACATACATGAGAGGCTTAAGGGTAAGCAGGAACAGGTTTCTTAAGGCATATTCCAGTACCTCCGGAGGCATTTTCCTCACGTGCCTTCTTAAAGGCTCCATGCTCTCAAGGGAAGAGTTAAGAAACTCAAGCCATTCAAGCTCCTCCTTAGCTTTTTTGTCTCCGAGCCTTGCCATCTTTTCCACCTTCTCAAACCTTTTTTTGACGGTTTCCAAATCCTTTGCTATAAGCTCCAGGTCTATAATCTGAGCATCTCTTATGGGGTCCACAAAGCCTTCCACATGCACCACATTGGGGTCTTCAAAACACCTTAGTACCATGGCAATGGCATCCACCTCCCTTATATGGGCTAAGAACTGATTGCCAAGACCCTCACCTTTGCTGGCGTTTCTTACAAGTCCTGCAATATCTACAAACTCTATGAAAGTGGGCGTTATTTTTTTTGACTTTTCAAGCCTTGCTATCTCATAGAGCCTTTTGTCCGGTACCTCTACTGTGCCCACATTGGGCTCTATGGTACAGAAGGGGTAGTTGGCGGCGGCTGCCTTTGCAGATTGCAGTAAGGCGTTAAACAGGGTGGATTTGCCCACATTGGGAAGACCTACGATGCCTACGCTTAAAGCCATAAGCTATTAATTATATTCCTCAGAGCTTACTTTATCAACTCTCCCAGCTTAAAGATGGGCATGTAGAGGGCAATAAGTATAGCACCCACTATGCCACCTATAAACACTATAAGCATGGGCTCTATCAGCTTTATCATACCCTCCACCGCCTTATCAAACTCGTCTTCGTAAAAGCGAGCTATTGTGTCAAGCATTTCATCAAGGCGACCCGTGTCCTCTCCCACCCTTACCATTGCTATAACCAGCTTCGGAAACATGCCGGTCTTTTCCAGAGCTCTGTGCATTGGTTCACCTTCTATGACCGCCTTCTTAGCCGATTCAAGGGCTTCCTTTATGACCACATTACCCGTAACCTGTCCTGCTATTTCAAAAGCCTTTTCCAGAGCCACACCGCTTGAGAAAAGGGTTGCCATAGTCCTTGCAAACTTTGCCATGGTGCTTTTCATGACCAGCTCACCCATCTTGGGAGCCCTTAACATAAAGCTGTGCACAGACTTTCTAAACTGATAGCTTTGAGCCATAAGGAATCTGAATATAAGGGTAAAACCTACTATAAAAAGTATGATGAAGAGCAGGTTATTTCTTAATGCATTTGAGGCGGCTATCAGCATCTGGGTCGGTGCTGGAAGCTGACCGCCCAGGCTTGCGTATATCTCCGCAAAGGTAGGCACAAGAAAGTAGAGTATGCCTGAGACTATGGCAGTTGCCACTATAACCACAAAGGTGGGGTAAAAGGCTGCGCTTTTTATCTTGCTTTTAATCATTGCAAGCTTTTCATAGTAGTCCGCAGCCCTTATAAGAGCCACATCAAGACTGCCCGTTTCTTCACCCACCCTTACAAGATTTATAACAAATTCGGGAAAAACCTTCGGAAACTCAGCCATGGAGCTGGATATGGGCCTTCCTTCGCTTACCATCTGGGCTACCTTCTTTGAAGCCTCCGCAAGATTTTTATTCGGCAACTGCTCGCTAAGGATGTTTAAAGCATCTATTATGGGCAGTCCTGCGTTCACCATGGTGCCAAGTTGTCTACAGAAGATGGATATGTCTCTATCGCTGACACCACCGCCAAGTTTGAAGGGTAAGCTAAATGCCTTTTTTTCCTTTTCTTCCCTATCCACTTTTACAACTTCTACAAGGTTCAGGCCTCTTCGCTGAAGCTCAGCTATAAGGGCTTCCTGTGTAGGATAGCTTTCCTCACTTTCTATCAAAGCACCATTTTCATCGAAGGCCCTGTATCTGAACCTTGCCATTTTAAATCTTCCTCTCTAACATTTTTTCAAGCTCCTTAGGGTCTGGCGAGTACTTATAGGCGTCCTCAAGGCTTATCAACCCAGCCCTGTAGTGTCCGTATAAGGACTGGTTCATGGTCTGCATACCCGTCTGAGCCTGTCCGCTCTGCATTATAGAATATATTTGCTGAAGCTTATTTTCCCTTATCAGGTTCCTTATGGCTGTATTAGGCACCATAAGCTCATAGGCAAGCACTCTACCTCCCCCAATCTTGGGCACTAACCTTTGAGATATAACACCCTGAAGCACAAAGGAAAGCTGTATACGTATCTGCTCCTGCTGTTCTGGAGGAAATACATCTATAATCCTTGTTATAGTGGAGATGGCCGTGTTTGTATGAAGGGTTCCAAAGACCAGGTGTCCTGTTTCCGCAGCTCTTAATGCAATCTCAATGGTTTCCAAATCCCTCATCTCGCCCACAAGGATAACATCAGGGTCTTCCCTGAGGGCCGCCCTGAGTGCATCAGCGAAGCTATGCACATCCTCACCTATCTCCCTCTGATTGACTATGCTCTTTCTGTGGTAAAACACGTACTCAATAGGGTCTTCTATGGTGATTATGTGATGTGGAAAGGTTTCGTTTATGTAGTTTATCATTGCCGCTAAGGTGGTTGTTTTACCAGAACCAGTGGGACCCGTCACTAGCACAAGACCCATGCTTTTATGACATAATTCAAGCACTTTTTCTGTAAGACCCAGCTCTCGCACGCTCATTATCTTATTGGGCAACCGTCGGAAGACAGAAGATATAGAACCCCTCTGCACAAAAACATTTGCCCTGAACCTGCCTATGTCTTTAACTCCAAAGGAAAAATCTACCTGCCCCCTTTCTTCAAGTACCTTCCTATGCTTTTCTGACATAACCGAGTACGCTATCCTTTGAGTCATCTCTGGAGTTAAGGTAGGATATTCTATCAAGGGTGTTATCTTTCCATCTATACGCAGGCAGGGCTTTGCTCCCGCGGTGATGTGAATATCCGAAGCGTTTAATTGAACAGCCTTTTGCACTATGTCAATAAGCTTTACATCCGCAGTACCGCCTACTGTGGGTGTCAATTCCTTCCCTCCTCTATAATTATTATATGAAATTTTTGTACGAAGGCAAGGCAAAGAAGGTTTATGAACTGGACGAAAGGACATGCGTGATATATTTTAAAGACACTGCCACAGCCTTTGACGCCACAAAGAGGGCTGAAGTGGAGGGTAAGGGTATTATTAACAATGCCATTTCCAGCCTGCTCTTTGCTCTCTTAGAGGAAAGGGGAATAAGAACCCACTTTATTAAAAAACTTTCAGATAGAGAAATGCTCGTGTGGAAGGCTAAAAGGCTTGACATAGAGGTAGTGGTTAGAAACATCACCGCTGGAAGCCTGTGCAAAAGGCTTGGTCTAAAGGAAGGTGAAAGGCTAAAAAAGCCCCTTGTTGAGTTGTTCTACAAGAAGGACGAGCTTCATGACCCGCTTATATGCGCGGAACATATTCTAATGATGGGGCTAACAGACGCAAAAAGTCTCAGGGCGATAAGAAGAACAGCTCTTAAGGTTAACAGCATTCTTAAGAACTTCTTCAGGGAACATGGGCTTTTGCTGGTGGATTTTAAGTTAGAGTTTGGTTTTTTGCCAGATGGCACCCTTGCGGTTATTGATGAGATATCCCCAGATACATGCAGGCTTTGGGATGCAAAAACGGGGGAAAAGTTAGATAAGGACCGCTTCAGGTTTGACCTTGGAGACCTACTTGAAGGCTACAAAAAGGTGCTTGAGCGTCTTCAGGGCGGGTAGACAATAAGCATGACCTTCCCCATCTTTGACCACATGCCCTCAAGCTTTTCTTCTTCAAAGGCTTTTTTAGCTTCATAGCCCGTATGGGCATAAAAGACCCTTCCCTCGTAGCCTACTATTACTATATAATGTGGCACGCTTACCCACAGCTTCCCCATATCTATCAGTAATATGGGTGGAATACCTCTATCTATCAGTGCTTTGACTTCTTCAAGACTGCCCTGTTTCAGCTCTGTTTTAAATCCCTTTTTCCTGGCATAATTTTCTAAGTCTGTTATCAATGCCCCTTTGAGTTTTGGGTTATAAACGCTCTTAGCTATCTCTTCCTGTGATACATCAAGCCCATAATATTTTAGAAGGGAACTTAAAGAAGCTGGACCGCAAAAATGGTCTCTTTGCTGGACAAATGGCACGTCAATCAGCTTAAAAGATAAAAGAAAGGGCAGGAGAAGGAAAATTAAAATCAATTTATCTTATTATTATCTCCTTATTGAGCAGTTTTAGAAGTATAACAAGCAGTATGGCTACTATAAGCACCCCTATTAACAATCCAAGCCCATCTCCTCCTGCCAAAACTTTGTCGGAGGCTTTTGCAAGCATATGTATCTGCTCATCGTTCATCTCAGAAAGCTTCTTTTCTATTTCTTCCTTTGTAAGCCCATAGGCTTTTAGCTTCTCTTCTACCAGTTTGTTTTCAAGGGCTCTTTTTATCTTTGCAACTTCCTCATCTCTTTTCATAGACAATTCCTCGCTGGCTGGCTTGGAAGATACAAGCCCAGCAATGGCTGGAGCTGAGTTAAAGGTGAAGAACCATCCTGCAACCGCCAAGGCCACTGCAGGTTTTCTTAGCTTCCTCAACATATCTCCACCTCCTATAACTTAAGTTATGCTTAACAATTATATCAAAAATCTTCAAGGTCAGGGTTAAAGGGCAGCTGCCCGTATCTGGCGCCTTCTACTATCACTTTTCTTCCATAGACCTTTACCCTGCCCTCCGATATCCATTTTATAGCCTGTGGCAGGATTCTGTGCTCATATCTCAGTATCCTTTCTGACAGGCTTTCTTCCGTATCTCCAGGAATTACAGGCACGCATGCCTGAATGATTACAGGCCCATTATCTACCTCCTCCGCGACAAAATGAACAGTGCAACCACTATAGAGCACTCCGTATTCAACTGCCTGCTTTTGGGCCCTGAGTCCCTGAAAGGCTGGTATTAAAGATGGGTGTATGTTTATGACTTTCATGGGAAAGGCGGACAGGAAAGTTTTTGTGAGAACACGCATAAAACCTGCGAGAACCACCAGCTCTACACCCTCCGCCTTCAGGGCGGAAACCATGGCTCTTTCAAAATCCTCCTTTGATGCATAATCCCTTCTCTTGATGACCTTATATGGAACCGCATGCCTTTTGCACCTTTCTATAGCCTGAACACCTTCTCTGTCTGATATTACAAGAGATATTCTGTCCTTTAGCTTTCCAAACCTAACTGCGTCAATTATAGCTTGAAGGTTAGAACCCCTACCCGATACAAGAATACCTAAATTCATGCTATCATATTTTACTCTGAAAACAGGTTAAAGGAGGCATAGGATGAACATAGAGTTCATCGGAAAGGGTATTGAATGGACGGAAGCAATGAAAGCCTTTGTGGAAGGCAAGCTTGAACGTTTAAGCAGGTTTTTAAAGGATGCAGAAGAAGACCAGGTGGAGGTAGTGGTCACTTTGTCCACTTCCAGGGCTAAACAAAAGGATTATGCGGGTGATAGCAGGCCTACCCTTTACAGGGTAGACATAGACATATACCTGAAAACCTGGGGTGGTGGTGCTTTGCACGCTTGGGAAGAAGATACAGATACCTTTTCAGCCCTTGACAGGGTTATGGACGAGATAGAAAGACAGCTTATAAAGCTAAAGCAGAGAAGGCATGAATTAAGAAGGAAGGGACACAAAATAAAAGAGGAACTCATAATGGAAGAGATATTGCCACACGAAGAGAGAGAAAGACCCCTTATAGTAGATGAGGAGCTGGTAATAGAAAAACCTATGAGCGTGGAGGATGCGGTTTTTGAGCTTCAAAACTCTGGCGTTTACTTCTTACCCTTTATTGATGTAGAAACAGGAACGCTTAAGATAGCCTATAGAAAAAGGGGAGGCAATTTTGGAGTGATAAACACAAAATGCAAAGGCTTTTAAAAAAGGGGTAGCCCCCTTAGGGGCATACCTCCTTCTCTTCCACCTTTACTACCTTTCCATCTTGATAGTAGGTGGTCTTCACTATTTTACAGTTGCCCTTTGATGCCACAGGCTCCGCATAAACTTTTTCTCTACCATCTTCTGACCTGTATTCCACAGGCTTGTTTTGCATAGCAGCTTCCCTGGATGCCCTGCTGGCTATTTCAGTTATTGTGCCACCTATAACTGCACCAAGCACTCCACCTATTACAGCTCCTCGCCACCTGTTGTTTTTATCAATCAAGGCTCCGGCAATAGCACCGCCCACACCACCTACCGTGGCACCTTCATAGGTTCTTTGAGTTGTTACCTGACCGCAGGAAAAAACTAAGCCTGTGCAAAAAACTGCAAGCAAAACCAAGGGTTTCCTTCTCATCCTCTTACCTCCTTATGTTTATAATATATTCTCCTTTATTAAAATTTCCTTAAAAAGTTTCAAACTTTCTCTTTCCGCTGTATTGAGCTCATAATGCAGGCACTCATAAAAATATTGTTTTAAGAATGTGTCCGTATAACCCTCTATGTGTAGCTTGCCTTCCTCTAGGTCTTTAAAGAACTTTTCCTTAGAAGCTTTACATTGTCCTTCTATATATTCATCAAGCCACTGTGGAGCCCACTTTTTAACTATGAAAAGTGCAAAGACAAAGGGTAGTTTATAAAGCTTATACCACTCTTCTCCAAGGTCGTATAAATAGGGCCACCTGTTTGCTTCCTTTAGAGCTTCATCTCCAATAAGCAGGACCGCGTCCGCCTCCTCTCTTGTTTTCACAATATCAGGGTTTGCTTTATACACTCTTCTGACTATATATAGAGCTAAAGCCTGGGAGGTCATAGAATCCTGTGTTAGGTAAAGTTTATTTATACTATGAATAGGTTTCTTCGAAAGTATAACTACAGAACAGGCTTTTATCCTTGAAGATATGGATATGTTTGGAACAAGCCTGTATTCTTCCTCCTTTAATAGATACTCAATTGAAGAAACTATCCCACCCTGTATTAGGTTTTCTCTAAGCATCTTCACAAGCTCTGAAGGAACGCCTTCTACAAGTTTAACCCTGCTTTCATCCCATGCGTAGAATAAGGGTAGCGTATTTAAATACCTTACCCTGCCGATTTTCACCATCAGACCTTGTTGGACAGCTCTATAAACTCCTGAAGCTTCTTGTAGGCTTTACCCGAATGTATGGAATCCTTTGCTATTTCAAGGGCTGCAGTTCTATCCTCTGTGATGCCTGAAGCAAGCACGCCAAACATGGCATTTATTAAAACCATGTAGTAAGCGGGTGAAACCTCTCCCTTTAACACATCAAGAACCATTTTTGCGCTTTCTTCCACCGATGAGACTCTAATATACTCCACGGGGTAGGTTTTAAAGCCCACCTCCTCTGGATGGAAATCGTAGAGGATTACCTCCTTATCTTTAAGCTCCGCTATGCGGGTGGGTGCGGATATGGAAACCTCATCAATGCCATCTTTACCATGCACCACAAAGGCTCTTTTAATATCCATCTTTTTAAGAGCCACAGCCACCTTATCCACAAGATGGTCGGAAAAAACCCCAAGCAACTGCCTGCGAGCGCCCGCCGGGTTAGAAAGAGGTCCTACAAGGTTGAATATGGACCTTATGCCCACCTCCCGCCTGGGACCTATAACCCTCTTCATGGCAGGGTGAAAGAGGGGTGCAAACATGAAGCCAATGCCCACCTCTTCAATCATCAGGCTTACCTTTTCAGGGGCGAGGTCTATCTTTGCCCCTAAGAATTCCAGGAGGTCCGCACTTCCGCTTTTAGAGGAGACGGAACGGTTCCCATGCTTTGCCACCTTTATGCCAGCTCCAGCAAGCACAAAGGCAACGGTAGTAGATACATTAAAGGTTTCCGCCATGTCGCCGCCGGTACCGCAGGTATCTACTAAATTTTCAGGATCTTTTACCTCAACATGCGTTGCCCTTTCCCTGAAAAAACGTGCAGCACCAAATATTTCTTCCGGCGTTTCACCCTTAATCTTTGTTCCCATAATAAAGGCACCTATCTGAGCATCTGTTGCTCTGCCCTCCACTATGTCTTCAAGAGCCTGCTCCATTTCCTCCGCAGTGAGGTTTTGAAGCTCGGAGAGTTTTTTTAAGACTTCCTTCATGGGTTAAAATTTTAACAAGGGTAAGGTGGAAACTGTCTGAGTTTATGAATGGGAGGAAACCCTGTCTATAGATACTCTATACAGCATGGAGTGGCTTGCGCCAGTCATATGTTTGAAACTATAGAAGTTATTCAAGAATAAATTTGAAAAAATCAAAGAATATAACAAGGGCATACCCCTAATAATGAAAAATTATGGAACTTCTGAAACTTGTAAGAGCTTCAGGTTGAGCAAGCAAGTTGGGTCCGGCGGACCTGGAGAGGCTTGTTAAGGGTCTGGACCTATATACGGACGAGAGGACCCTTCTGGGTGTGGGTGATGATGCGGGAGTCTATGTCTACGGCGGGCATGTGTTTGTGCATACGGTGGATTTTATAACACCCGTGGTGAACGACCCATACCTCTGGGGAGCCATATCTACCGCCAACTCCCTCAGCGATGTTTATGCCATGGGAGGAAAGCCCCTTAATGCCCTTGCCATAGTGGGCTTTAACAACTGCGAGCTTGATGTGGGCCTTTTAAGGGAAGTAATGAGAGGCTGTGCGGATAAACTGCGGGAGGCAAAAACTGTTCTGCTGGGCGGGCATACGGTAGATGACAAAGAGCCCAAGTTTGGTCTTGCGGTAATGGGTGTTTGTCCCTCTGGCAAGTTCTTATCGCAAGAAGGAGCAAAGCCTGGCGAGCTTTTAGCCATAACAAAGCCCGTAGGCGTGGGCATACTAACAAAGGCTATAAAGGAGGGCATGCTAACAGAAAGGGACATACAGGATGCTGTAGGCTATATGCTCATGTTAAACGATAGAGCCTCCGAGCTTGCCCTTCACGTAGAGGCAAGTGCCTGCACAGATACAACAGGCTTTGGTCTTCTCGGGCATGCCTATAACATAGCCAGAAGGTCAAAGGTCAGGCTTTCCATAAAGTTTTCAAAGGTGCCCGTTTATGAGGAGTCTGTGTTTTTTGTGAAGCGGAAGCTTTATCCAAAGGGTGCGATGGAAAATTACAACTTTATAAAGGAAAATCTGATAAACGAGGGACTTGACTGGTGGCAACTTCTTTTGCTTACAGACCCCATAACCTCTGGAGGTCTTCTTTTTACCTTCTCAGAGGAAAAAAGGCAGGAGCTTGATAAAAAGGCTCAGGAGCTTGGCATTAATGTGTGGGTAATAGGCAGGGTGGAGGAAGGGGAAGGGCTCCGGGTATGTTAGACGGTGCCTTCCCTTCTGAGCTCTTCTCTTGAGAGTATGTAGTTTTTCCTCAGAATGGCTCTGTTGAGAGCATCCACAAAACCCGCCACGCTTGCCTTTATTATATCCACATCCACACCCCTACCGCTTGCCTTTACACCATCCAGCTCTATCACAAGCCTTGATTCCGCCTGTGCATCTGTGTTGGGTGTAAGAGCCTTTATGGAAAAGTCAAGGAGCTTTGGCTCAATGCCAAGGGCTTTCTGTATGGCTTTTATTACCGCATCTACTGGACCGTTCCCTGTGGCTGTGGCGGTTCTTTCTTCACCCCTGAAGATCAAAACCACTGTGGCAGTGGGCAGGAGTTTGTCTCCTGTCTGCACCTGATAGTGAAGGATTTTTATCGGCTCTTCCAGTTCATGCCTTGCGAACTCCTCATACACAAGAGCTTCCAAATCCTCTTCATAAACTTCCTTCTTTTTGTCTGCTAAAGCCTTAAACTTTTCAAAAAGTCTGTCTAAGTCTTCTTCTGAAAAGTCAAAACCCATCTCTTTGAGTTTAGACTTCAGGGCATGCCTGCCTGAGTGCTTACCAAGTATTATGCGTGTAGAGGGAAAGCCCACGTCCTCTGGAGACATTATCTCGTAAGTGAGGGGATTTGCCAGAACTCCATGCTGGTGTATGCCAGACTCGTGAGCAAAGGCGTTGTCTCCTACTACAGCCTTATTGGGTTGAACAAAGGAGCCCGTTATCCTGCAGAGCAGTCTGCTGGTTCTGTATAGCTCCTTCGTGTTTATGGTGGTGTATAGTCCTCCAAAAAAGTCCTTTCTAACCCTTAGTGCCATTACTATCTCTTCAAGAGCTGCGTTGCCCGCCCTTTCGCCTATGCCGTTTATGGTGCATTCTACCTGCCTTGCCCCATGCTTTACCGCCATCAGAGAGTTTGCCACCGCCATACCAAGGTCATCATGACAATGAACGCTTATTATAGCCCTGTCAATGTTGGGCACCTTGTTCCTTATGCCCTCTATAAGGTCAGCAAACTCCTCTGGAACCGTATAGCCTACCGTGTCGGGAATGTTTATAACAGTAGCACCAGCCTTTATGGCGGTTTCTATTACCTTGTAGAGAAAGTCTCTCTGGGAGCGTGTAGCATCCTCGCAAGAAAATTCCACATCGTCGGTGAAACGCCTTGCAAACTCTACCGCTTTCTTTGTCCTTTCTAAGACTTCCTCCGGAGACATGCGGAGTTTATACTTCATGTGTATCTCAGAAGTGGCTATAAAGGTGTGAATTCTTTTCCTTTCCGCAGGAGCAAGTGCCTGACCCGCCAGCTCTATGTCTTTTTCTAATGCCCTTGCAAGGGAGCATATGACGGGGCCTTTTACCTCCTGTGCTATCAGATTTACCGCCTCAAAGTCTCCCTTAGAAGCGGCTGCAAAGCCCGCCTCTATCACATCCACTCCCAGCTTTGCCAGCTGGTGTGCCATCTGCAGCTTTTCCTCTGTGGTCATGGAAAAGCCCGGTGCCTGCTCACCATCTCTCAAGGTGGTGTCAAAGATATAAACCTTTTCCATCTCTCCTGCCTCCATGTAAATGATAATAGTTTGCAATTCCTAAAAAGTCAAGCCCTAACCCACCACTATGAGCCCATCTTTACCTTCAAGCAAAAGAGCCCTTCCCTCCATGTATGCCATTCCAGAAAGAAGGCATGCAATGGCATCCAGCTCATCCTGAAGGTATTCTCTGTCCTCAAGCCTTAGCCCCAGGCTTCTGTATAGCTCAAGAAGTACCTTCTTATCCTTTCTCCTAACGCCACGCCTATCGTAGAAGGCACCGGGAAAGGTTTCAAGGACATGCTTACCCTTCTGCCTCAGCATCCTCGCAAGCCTCATGCCCCTCTCTGTTAGCTTCCTCATGGGTCCAAGGCTTATGGGAAAGAACTTATAGCCAAGTTTTCTGAGCATGAGGTCGCACTCTCTGAAATGGGGTCCCATCTCTTCTATGCTCTTTCTGCCTTCTGGCAGGGAAAGGGGAGCATCCATCATGATAAGGCTAAAACCCTCCGCAAGCTCTAATATTTCCGTATCTTTGTATAGAACTCCCACTTTCAGCTTTTCTCCGTGAAAATACGCATACCCTGTAGGTCTTTTTTCGCTTCCTGCCAGGTCAAGCCCTAATATCTTCTCCAAGCCTTTCAAGGTATTCTCTTATGCCTTCCTCAAGGCTATACTGAGGCTCATAGCCCAGAAGTTCTTTTGCCCTGCTTATATCCGCCTGCGTAAAACTCTGATAAAAGTCATAGGGACAGTCAAAGTATTCGGGCTCGTAGCTGGTGCCTAAGTATCTGTTCAGAATATCAACTATCTCGTTGAAGCTCCTTGCCTGACCTGTGGCTATGTTGAATACGCCAGAAAGGTCCTTTTCAAGAGCGAGCAGGTTTGCCCTTATTACATCCTCTATATAAACCCAGTCTCTTTTCTGCTCCCCCCACTTGAAGAGCCTTGGTCTCCTGCCCTCTTTTATTTGCCTGTATAGCTGATAGACCATGCTGGCAGTTTTTCCCTTGTAATGCTCACCCTGTCCATATACGTTGAAGTATCTGAAGCCTATAACCTTTATTTCCGAATGCTCTTTTATGAAATCTAAGGCTATGTGGTCCATCATAAGTTTGGAAAAACCATAAACATTTTCTGGCACAAGTCCTTCCTCCTCCCTCATGGGGGGTGGGCTGTTTCCATAAACTCCTGCAGAAGAGGCGTATATGAGCTTTGCCCTCCAGTAGAGGCAGGCGTCAAGAATATACCTCATGCTGTCTGAGTTTACAAGGAGCATTCTCTTCTGGTCCTGAACTGTTGTGTCTGTGATGGCACCTTGATGAAAGACCGCATCAAAGTGAAACTTCTCCTTCAGCCACTCCCATAGGCTTGGGTCTGAGAGGTCTCCCGTTATCACCTGACCCTTAAAGCCTATCAGGTTTTTAAAGTGTCCTGAAGAAAAGTCGTCAAGCACATAAACCTTAGCCTCTGGATAAAACCTTTCTAAAGCCTTTGCTAAATTAGAACCTATAAAGCCCGCACCGCCCGTTATTAAAAATCTCATTTCTTCTTGTCCTTCTTTTTCTGTGGTTGAGGTTTTTTGCCTGTGCCGGTGAGCCTCTTTATCACATAGGTCTGTCCGAGGTTGAATATGTTGTTCAAAGTCCAGTATAGCACAAGACCCGCCGGGAAGTTGGCAAAGAGGAAGGTAAATACCACAGAGGTTATTATCATCATATAGTTCTGCGTCCTTTCAGGACTTGGGCTTATAAACTGCTGGGCTATCATGGTGGCACCCATGAGAAGGGGAAGTATGTAATAGGGGTCCTTTTCTGCCAGGCTATGAACCCATAAAAAGCCTGCCAGCTGCAGGTCTGCAGTGATGGTTAAAACCTTATAGAGGGCAAAGAAGACAGGAATTTGCAAAAGTATGGGAAGACAGCCAGACATAGGGTTAAAGCCAGCCTCCGCATAGAGCTTCATCATCTCTTCTTGAAATTTGACAGGGTCATCCTTGTATTTTTCTTTTAGCTCCTGCATCTTAGGAGCAAGCTCAGACATCTTGGACATGGCTACCGTGCTTTTGTAGGTGAGAGGGAACATAAGGAGCCTCACCAAGAGCGTAAGCACGAAGATAGAAATTACCCATGAGTGAAGGTGTTCGTATATCCAGTGCATGAAAATAAATAGAGGTTTTACCAAGAGTTTCAGGCTCCCATAGTCTAACACATCAGAAAGACCTATATTCCTTAGCCTTGCGTACTCTTTTGCACCTGCATAGAAAAGAAGGTTTTCACCCTTTACTGCCATAAGGCTGTCCTGACCTTCTCCGACCCTGTATATGGCAACCGCCTGAAGGCTTCCTGCAAAGCCCTTAAAGAAGTACCTGCTTTCCTCTCCTGCAAACTTTATATCGCCTGTGATAAGCTCCTTGCCCTTCAGGTCCTTCACCTCAAGCCTCTGAACCTCATCACCTATCTTTAAAACAGGTCCCGCATGCGTGTAGAATTCATCTTCCTTTACCCTCATGCCCGCAAGCACAAAGGGTTTTGGAATACCTTCCACCCTAAGCTCCAGCTTAAAGTAGTCTCCCTTATACTCAAGGGTCTTCACCACCTGAAGCTTTTCCCCTTTAAGAGTAGCCCTTATCCTGTTTCCTTCCTGAAGGATTTCATACCTTGAGAAGTTGAGAAGCTGGTCTGTGCTTGGGTCTCCGGTAAAAAGCTCAAGGGGGTATATACCATACTTCTTCTCTTCTTCTGTTATCAACTCCCTTTTGTATTTTTTGTCGTATATGCTTACAAGCCTTGCACCTTCTTCAGAAACAGATATCCTGAATTTTTCAAAGTCGTAGGTCTTTATATGCTGAGGCTTTTGAGCCTCCCTGCCTGAGCCTAAAAGGAGGTTTGGCACTTCCTTGGGAAGCTCCTGTGTTTGCTGTTGAGCCTGCTTCGGTGTTTCTTTTGGAGCAAACAGGATAAGGTATGCCTGATAGCCGAAAAAGAAAAGGGTAGTAGCTAAAAATATTATCAAAAGTCCCTTTATATCTAAGTCCTTTCTTTCCATTATGGGTAATCCACGCCGCCTTTAGAGAGTGGGTTGCATCTAAGGATTCTCCAGAAGGCCTTTATCAAACCCTTCAAAGGTCCATGCTTCTGAACGGCCAGCACCGCATATTCAGAGCAGGTGGGATAATACCTGCAGGAAGGAGGATACAGGGGCGAGATAAAGACCTGCCAGCCTCTCAGAAGCTTTACCACAAACCACCTCAAGGTGCAAGCCTCTTCCTGCCCTTCTGCCTTCTTCTCTTTATTATCTTCCTTCCGCTTTTTGTTGCCATTCGTGCAAGAAAACCGCTTTTGCGTTTCCTTTTAAGGTTTGAAAGCCTTGTTATGTTCCTCTGCGTTGCCATCCTTTACCTCCAGAAATAAAAGGGGCAAAAGCCCCCACTATTACTTCACAAAGAGCAGTATTATAGCTACAAGCAGGGCATACAGGGCAAGCGTTTCAATAAAAGCAAGACCTATAAACATTATGGTCTGGAGCCTTCCACCCACAGTGGGGTTCCTGGCAACACCTTCCTGAGTGCCTCTGACCGCATGCCCCATACCTACGCCCGTTCCAAGGGCTGCAAGTCCTATGGCAAGCCCTGCACCAAGATACATGAGCCCTTGCTTGAGGGTCTCCCCTTGCCCAGCCTCCGCTGCCATGGCAAGGGCTGGTAGAACCAGTGCTAAGATGGCGATAAGGTGCTTTTTCATAGCCAACCTCCTTCTTTTATTTCAATGTTCTTCATGAGCTACCGCACCGGCAAGATAGACGGTGGAAAGTATCATAAATATGTATGTTTGTATAAAAACTGCCAGAAACTTTATGGCTATTATGAAAATGAGAAATACAGGAGATACAGGCATAACCATCTTATACTCCACCACAAGACCCACAAGCGTGGCAAGGAGCATGGCTCCCCCCTTCATGTTGGCAAAAAGCCTCAAGGTGAGGGTGATGGGTCTTGCCAGGTGAGAGATTATCTCTATTATGAAAAAGACAGGCGCTAAGTATGGGCTTGGTCCCATAAAGTGCTTCAGATACCCTATGCCATGGAGCCTAAAGCCTTCTATGTTGTAAAAGAGAAAAACGATAAGGGCAAGGGCTAAGTTGGTATTTACGTTGGCGGTTGGCGCTTCCAAGCCCGGCACCATACCCAGAAGGTTTGAGAAAAACACAAAAAGCCCTATGCTGGCGATTAAAGGCACATACCGAAGACCTTCATGACCCATGTTTTCCAACACCATAGAACGCACAAACCTCACATAGCCTTCCCAGAGAGCCTGAAACCTAGTAGGTTTTACGGAAGGCTTGCCGGCAAGAGTAATTAGTCCGAGGGCTATAAGCATTGCCACCACACCAAGATACACATGCATAAGGCTTACTTCCATGGTGAAAACTATTATAGCATAACAGCACATTAAAATATGCTTATGCACTACAAAAGCCCGGAGGAAGCCCTCAAGGAGCTAAAAAGCTCTTACGAGGGCATAGGTGAGGAAGAAGCTACGGTAAGGCTAAAACTCTACGGTGAAAATACTGTAGAGGAGGAAAAGGAAAGCACCATAAAGGTGTTTGTAAGACAATTTACAAACCCATTTGTGCTTATACTGATGGTGGCAGGTTTTTTAGCTCTGCTCTTAGGAGACCCACAGGATGCACTTGTTGTATATGGACTTATACTGATAAATGGTCTTATAGGCTTTTATCAAGAGATGAAAGCTATAACTTCTATAGAAGCTTTAAAGTCTCTGACAGCTTTAAAAAGCAGAGTAATAAGGGAAAGAAAGGAAAAGGAAATAGATAGTAGATTTCTTACGGTGGGAGACATAGTGCTTCTGAGAGAGGGAGATGTGGTGCCGGCGGACATAAGGCTTCTGGAAGCGTGGGGTCTTCTGGTGGACGAGTCGCTTCTTACTGGTGAGTCTCTGCCTGTGGAGAAAGATGCGGGCAGGGTGCTTTTTGAAGATGCACCTATATATGAACGTGTAAATTGTCTGTTTAAAGGGACGGTGGTGGTAAGGGGTAAGGCTATGGGTGTGGTTTATGCGGTAGGTAGAAACACGGAGCTTGGGAAGATAGCAAGAAGGATTCAGGAAAAGACGCCAGAAAGCCCTCTTACTAAGGCTTTAAGCTCCTTTGGTAAAAGGTGGGTGGGAGTGCTTGTGCTTGTTTTGTCAATCCTTTTGCTTGTGGGTGTCTGGCAGGGGAGGGACCTCAAAAGCCTTGCCTTTTTCGTGGTGGCACAGCTGGTCTCTGCAGTTCCAGAAGGGCTTCCCATAGTGGCAACTATAGCCCTTGTGGTGGGAGCTATAAGGCTATCAAGGGAAAAAGTGCTTGTTAAATACCTGCCTGCGGTTGAGACCTTGGGAAGTGCTACCTACATATGCACCGATAAGACAGGAACCATAACGGAAGGCAAACTCACAGTAAAAGATTACGTAGCCTACGATAAAAAAAGACTCTTTTTAGCTTCCGCTCTATGCAACGATGCGGACGTTGAGAAGGGAGACCCGCTTGAGGTAGCTCTTTTAAGGTGGCTCGAGACACAGAAAGTAAATTGGTCTGCCTTGAGAAAAGCCTATGAAAGGGTCTGGGAACATCCTTTTGATACTAAAAGAAGGCTGATGGCGGTAGTGGTGTCCGATGGAAGTCATTTAGAGTTATATGTAAAGGGAGCCTTTGAGAGCATAGTGGGCTTGTGTGGGGAACTTCCTGAAGGGGTTCATGAGACGCATGACTACATGGCTGAAGAAGGTCTTCGTGTTCTTGCCTTTGCATATGCAAGGGTTGAAGAAGTACCAACCGCTATAGAAAAAGTAAAGGTTCAGCTTATGGGTTTTGTGGGCTTTCTGGACCCACCTAAGGAAGGAGTAAAGGAGGCGGTAAAGCAGGCAAGGTCTGCGGGCATAAGGGTGATAATGATAACAGGAGATAACCTGCTTACTGCAAAAGCGGTGGCTAAAATGGTAGGCATATACCAAAAGGGAGATATAGCTGTAGAAGGAAAAGATTTAGAAAGGTATTCAGACGAAGAACTCTACCAGCTTCTAAAAAGGGTTTCCGTGGTGGCAAGGGCTACACCCGAGGACAAATACAGGATAGTGAAGGTGCTTCAATCAAAAGGTGAGGTGGTGGCTGTCACGGGCGATGGTGCTAACGACGCACCCGCTTTGAGGGTGGCAGACCTTGGTATTGCCATGGGTTCAGGCTCTCAGTCAGCCAAAGAAGCCAGCAAGATGGTAATACTGGATAACAATTTAGCGGTTATAGTCAATGCCGTAAGAAGGGGAAGGCTTATAACCAAGAATATAGCCAAAGTGATAAGATACCTGCTTTCCACCAACGCCTTTGAGATAATATACAACTCCCTTGCCATACTGAGCGGTCTTCCTCTACCCCTCTATGCTACCCAGATACTCTGGATAAATCTTGCGACGGACGGCGTTCAGGACAAAGCCTATCCCTTCACCAAGTATGAAGGAGACCCAATGAAGGAAAAGCCAAGGCATCCTGCTCAGGTCTTTACAGATAGAGACCAGTTTATTAAAGTGGCTTATAACGGTCTTCTGATGGGCATAGCACACTACTTTCTCTTTCTGCACCTTCTTAAGCTATACCCTTACGAGGTAGCCCTCACCATAAGCTTTACCTCTGCGGTCATAAGCCAGTGGTCTGTAGGCATTCAGGAGGTTGGGGAAAGACCTTTCTTCAAAAACCCCATAGAATACATAAAACTAAACCCTTACCTATATCTTGGAATAAGCGTGGGATTGCTCCTGCACCTTATGGTCATTACCTTAGTCCCTCACTATCTGCATGCGGTAAGGCTTTCTGTGGAGCATATACCCTACCTTCTTTTTGTGCCTGCTTTGACTTTTTTTGCTGTAGAGCTGAGAAAGTGGCTTTTTAGATAAGACCTTTCTCTCTTGCATACTCACCGTACCTTTTATCCACCTTTCCTATATGTCCTGCAAGCCAGCCCCATGCAAGAGCTAAAGCTTCTTTAAAAGCATTAGGGTTTCCCGTTTCTATGTGCTTTGCGAGGTCAGTTATAACCCTTCTAAAGTTTTCATGAGCCTTCCTGTGCCTTTCACGCTCTGGATAGCCGATAGACTCCATGAATTTTTCTTCCCTCGTAAGATGATAATCCACATACCAGAGGATTTTTTTCTGAAAGAATTCTTCTGCTTCCTGTTTTTTACCTTCGTATAGGAGCTGGTAGGTGTGATTTAGCATACTTACAAGCTCAGCATGGTCTTTATCCATTTCTTCCACGCCCGTTAAAAGGTCTTCTGTCAGTTGGATAAGTTCCTTCATGCCTTCCACCTCCCGTGTGTGAGCATATATTATATTTTTATATTTCTCAACATAC
>JAUQQK010000002.1:0-96505 GCA_030549905.1 Aquificota bacterium
TCTCCTATCTGAATAAGCTGAGTTGCTTTACCTCCTCTTTTTTCAAAGTAGCCATGCAATTTAACAGGTAGATAAATGGGTTTTCCTTTCTCAAAAGTAGATAGTCTTATCCACCTGTCAAAGTGTTCAGCTTTCTTTGGCTCTTCCATCAGGGCGGTCTTACTGTCAAGTATGAGAGAGATTTTGTTAAACCTTGGCTTTCTCCAGCTACTCAGGATATGCTTGAAAATCTTCTTGGCTAAAAGTCTTTCTTCTTCTGTTATGTCGTATTCAAAAACAGCCTTGTTTTTGTAATCCACATAAATAGCTTTTTCAGACTTTCTTATGAGCCATTCGTTATTTTTGTTAAGGTATAGCAAGACCCTCTTAGTTTTTTCTGACAGGTTAGAGTTTTTGACAATTTCAGCAAATCTGTTTTTGAGGTTGGAGATAAAGCTTTCTAAAACAGGTACTACCACATGATACTGTATTGTGTATTTGTATCTTTCAGAGAGGTTAGATTTTAAATGTTTTATATTTGCCTTTCTGTTGAAAGAGCCTGTGTTAAAAAACAGAAACCACTGATAACTGGCTATTTCTTTTGCTGTTTTTCTGTATTCTGTGAGTATCCTCCTTATGATGTCCTTTTTCCTTTTTGTCAGAGGGCATGAAACCTGAAGGGCTCTATGCATCTTTGACAAGTTCCTCTTTTAGTCTTTTGGCTTTCTCTCTTCCTCTTCTCACTCCGTATATCTTTGCGGAAAAAGAATAAATGATGGAGATAAAATCCTGCAACAAATCTTGCTTATCGTCCATGCTGTTATTAACAACCTCTATCCTTTTGCCTTGCTTGGAAAGAAGCTTCTCTATGTAATTGAAACCAAACCTTGTTAATCTGTCTTTGCGTTCCACCAGCAGTATATCATAATCATCTCTCTCAAAAATCTTGCTAAGTTTAGCTCTCCTGTCATTAACCCCTGAACCCACTTCTTTGACAATATCAACTATCTTATAGCCTCTGGCAATAGCATACTCTTTCAGCCTCTGGGCTTGTCTTTCAAGGTTGTCTTTACTTGCATTGTTAGAAACTCTTGCATAGATAATACACCTGTTTCCACCTTCATACTCTTGCTTCTCTTCAACTATGATAGTTCCTGTAGGCAACTGAAAACCTTTTATTTTTCCTTCCTTAAACAATCTCCAAGCTGTCTTATAACTGATGCCAAGCTTTTTAGCATAATCCGACAGCTTCATGTGGAATAATATAGTATGCTTAGGTAGATTTGTCAATAAAAATTGGAACTGGTTTCAAAGACCCTTTTCAAAGTCTTCTGGTTTTATGTTTTCAAGCCACTCTCTTAGCTTTTCCTTCTCATCTTCCTCTTCGGGCTTTGGCACCTTAGACTTTTCTAACACGGACTCCTCCACAAATATAGGGGCTTCAAAGCGTAAGGCTAAGTTGATGGCATCGCTTGGTCTTGAGTCAATGGTTAAAAGGTTTCCACCCGCTAAGATGTGAAGCTCCGCATAGTAGGTGCTGTCTCTGAGGTCATTTATAACTACTCTTTCCAACACGCCACCAAGGCTTTCAATAATATTTTTGGTAAGCTCGTAGGTCATAGGTCTTGGTGGTTCTACGTTTTGCAGTTGCCTGACGATGCTATCCGCCTCAAATATACCTATCCATATGGGGAGTATGGGCTCTTCCGCATCCTTTGCCCTGAGAACCACTATGGGCATCTGAGATACGGGGTCCAGGGTGACTCCATGCACCACCATCTCAATCATCTTTCCGCCTCCATTTAATAATTTACCCTTTTCTTTTTGTCTTTCAAGTCTTATGGACTGGCTCCAGCTTTTATTGACAACTTCCTGTGAAGCTATTGTATAGTATCAGTGCTGATATGGGCGGGGCGGAAAATCTGGTAAGCCGTACTTACTGGGTAAGTAAAGTGCCTGAGGAGTAAGGCACTAATAGAAGATGTTTGTAGGCGAGATGTTTATCCATGTGGAAGTTTGCTCCATGGTAGAATAAAAGCCATGAGAACTGTAGATGTAAGCAACAAACCAAAAACTCTGAGGAGTGCGAGGGCTTACGGACGCATAAGGCTAAGGCAGGAGACAATTAGGGCTATCTTGGAGGGTCGCGTTCCTAAGGGAGATGTGCTTTCCGCCTGCAGGCTGGCGGGCATTATGGCTACCAAGAAGACCTCACAGCTTTTACCCTTTTGCCATCCCATAAGCCTTGAGCATGCGGAGATAAACCTCAAGGTGGGTGAGGATACCATTGAGGTCTTTTCCCTTGTGAAGGGCATAGAAAGGACAGGCTACGAGATGGAAGCGCTGACCGCTGTGTGCGTTGCACTTCTGACCATATATGATATGTGTAAGGGAATGGACGACAGCATGCTGATAGAGGAAGTAAGGCTTCTGGAAAAGGAAGGAGGTAAATCCCAGTGGGGACATTCCTTAGGAGGTATAAAGGTTAAGGTGGAGGCAGGACAGGAGCTGAGGGGAGTTTTGGAGGGATATTTAAAAGCCTTTGGGGCAGAGCTGGTAGAAGAGGACTTTTCAATGTTTATAAAGGTGGGTGCCTGCGAGCCCTTTGAACCCTGGGGTATAAGCCATGTGATAAACCAGCAGCTTTTTAGCCTTTTCCCTTCAAGGTTTAAGGAGGGTGTAAAGGTGGGCATGCGGGGTGGTGTGCTATGCGTGTGCCTGCAGGAGGATGAGGATATAATAAGGGCTTTCTTTGAAAACTTTGGCATGCTTATGGGCAACTGGCTTCATGGATAGGCTGTATGGCTGGCTATTGCTTTCAAGCATAAGAGGTCTGGGGGAAGCCTCCATAAAGAAGCTATGGCTAAGGTATAGAAGGGCGGAGGACATTTTGAAAGCTTCTTTTGAAGAGCTTGAGGCTCTAATAGGAACTTCAAAAGCTAAGAGCATTTTTGAAAGGAGGCTGAAGTTTGACCCGGAGCAGGTGCTAAAAGTGGTTGAAAGGGAAGGTATAGGCTCTCTTACCCTTGAGGATGAGAAATATCCTGCCCTGCTCAAAGAGATAGAAGACCCTCCCCCGGTCCTCTTCTACCGGGGAAAGCCAAAGGATATGCCCCTCGTGGCGGTCGTGGGTACAAGAAAGCCAGACATAATAAGCCTAAATTACACAAAGAGGCTTGTAAGTTTTCTTTCAGAGCAGGGATACGCAATTGTCTCCGGTGGAGCTTTTGGAATTGATTTTCAATCTCATAAAGTAAGCCTTGAGCATGCAGGCTATACGGTCTGCGTGCTGGGCATGGGCATACTCCATGTGCCTTCTTATCTAAAAGGGCTGCCATCGGAGGGTGTGCTGTTTCTCTCTGAGTTTTTGCCAGAGGCAAGGGCTGACGAATACACCTTTCCAAGAAGGAACAGGCTCATAAGCGGTCTTTCAAGGGCTGTGGTGGTGGTAGAGGCAGGCATAAAGAGCGGAGCCCTCATAACGGCGGACTATGCCATAAGGCAGGGCAGACCCCTCTGGGTCTTCATAGGCATGGGTGCGAGCAATAGATGGCTCGGATGCGTAAAGCTTGTAAATGAAGGAAAAGCCAAACTGCTTGCCCAGCCTGAGCTTTTGCTCGAGAGCCTTCCAAAAGCCCCAGCAAAAGGAGACCCGCTACTTGACCTTCTTTCCACGCCAAAGACCTATGACGAGCTTTTAGAGCTGTCTGGTATGGGAAGAGAGGAGCTAAACAAAAGGCTCTTTGAGCTACAGCTGGAGGGCAGACTGACGAAGAACGGAGCCTATTATATGCTCCTTTGATATGGAGACGAGGGGAGTTGAACCCCCGACCTCCTGCTTGCGATGCAGGCGCTCTCCCACTGAGCTACGTCCCCTATTAAGGTAAAAATTATACCACCTCAAGCTCTATAGGTTTTACGGCTCTTAGCAGTCTAAGGACCTGTGAAAAGTGTTTTCTATCAACCTTTATGAGCATGTCCCATAATTTACCAACCCTTCTCTTCTCTATATTTAGTGGAAGCCCCTCTAAATCCGGCTTTCTGTCTGTCTTTGCCCTTATCAGCCTCACGTATGGGGGAAGAGCTTCCTCCTGCCTTTTTTCAAGCTCCTCCTTACAGAAGCCTTCCCAGTCCTTTTCTTCTAAAAACTTAAGGAATGGATTCTCTTTAAGCACTGTCTGAAGCACGAGCCTCTTTTTAGCTATGCACATGGCTCTCCAGAGGTAGGAAAAATACCTCTCGCCCGAGTCAAACCATGGCACGGAAAGTATGTTGTCCGCATGTATTACAAACACGTTGTCATAGGCCCTTCCGGAGCGCGGCACCGTATCAAACCTGAAGTTTCCCCTTTCTCCGAAAGTTTTGTATAGCTCTTCAACAATCCTGTCTATGCCAAAGCCAAGCTCCTGAAGGGCTGTTCCACACTCATGACATACCGCCTCCGAGCTGTATTTGCAGGAAGTGCATATGAGCCTTCGGCTTTTGCTGAGGCTCAAAAGGGTACCGCACTCAGGACACTCTAAAAGCCACTGGCATTTTGGACAATAGGCATAGGAATAGCCCTTTTTATGAACGAGAAAAAGGTTTTCCTCTTCAAGGCATTCTTCTACCTTTTTCAGGAGTTTTTCCGTGAAAACCTCATGAGCTTTCCTCTTAAAGGCAAAAACCTCCACCTCCGGAGGATAGTATTCTACCTGCCAGTCCTTTTGAAGGCATAGGGAAAGTGGCGGAAAACTGCAAAGGATAGAAAAATTTGCTCCGTAATACTTAGAAAGTTCAAAAAGGTAATACCTCAAATCAACGCCGTTATAAAGCTTTGGCTCTGTATCGCCCACCACCATAAGAAGGTTTAGACTTTTAAAGGGGGCAAGCAGTGAAAGCCTGCTACCAAGGGCTACAAAGCCCTCCTCCTCCTGAACCCTGAACCAGTTTTTTATAAACTCCTTCTGGCTTTGCAGAGAGCTAAGACCTATTAGCCTGTCGCCAAGGTAAGGCTCTGAGGCTTCATAAAGCACCTCTAAAAGCTCAAGGCTATCGCAGAATATGTAGGCACAGCCCCTTTCTGACAGCACGCCTTCCACCACCGACAGAAGCCTGTTAAGGGTCTTTTCCCAGCTTCCGAATATAAGGCTTTTTTTACCAAGGGGTTTAAGGTATGGGGCTCCTTCTTGTCTTAGGCTCTGTCCTTTTTTAAAATAGGGGGGACTTTCTTCAAACTCCTCTAAGATTCCCTTACGGAGAAGTTTTTTTATGTCTTCCCTGTCAAAGCCCTCCTTTATAAGCTCTTCCAAAGCCACAACCCGCCTTTCGCTTAGAAGGTTTATAAGCTCTACAAGTTCTGTCCTGTTTTTAAACCTTTTTATGCTCTCAAGGGCTTCCTCCCTACCCACGCTAAGCCTGTAAAATTTGTCTTTTACTTCCACAGCCCTTATAGACCTTGTCCTTTCAAGGAAACCAAGCTCAAAGAGAAGTTTGACCGCCTCTCTTCCAAAGGCTTTTTCAAGGGCTTCTTCTTTAACCATCCTTTTCTTTTTCACATATTCAAGGACTTCAAGGCTTTTCCTGTCTAAGTAAAGCCATGGTTTTTTTGAAAGGGTTATATATTCCTCCTCCCTCCAGTCAAAAACTGCTGGCAAAAGTTCAAAGAGCAACTGCCAGGGCAGGAGGGCATAGTAATTTGCCGTGTCAATAACAGCCCTTATTTGTTTGTCTCCAGTTATGGGCTTTTCATCAGGAAATTCAAGCTCAAGCTCCACACCATCCTGTGCCGTCCCTACCACTACAGCTGTTCTTTTTGGTGAGCCATAAAGCACTCTAAAGCCCACAGGACTTGTCTTATATGGAAAATCCCCTTTGACCTTTAGGCTTTTACCGTTTGAAAGGGCAAGCTTTAAGAACATTCACCGCAGTACTCTGCCTTTGAGGTGGCAGTCTCCCATAGCACCACTTTAACCACCCTTACCTCGCCCAGAAGTCCCACTTCAGAGAGCTTTTCTGTGAGAAAGTCATAGAAGAATTTAGCTAAAGCCTCCGCGGTTGGACAGAAATCCACGGGGAAGAGCTTCATGGCACCATATTTTTCCGCCACTTCCTTTAGCTCTCCATACATAGGGTCTTTTTTGTCTATTATAAAGCTGTGGTCTATGGTTTCTATGAGGTCTTTAAGGGCGTTCTTCACATGGTAGAAGTCCATCACCATCTCCTGTTCTGACAGAGTATTTGACCCAAGCACCACCTCAAGCACATAGCTGTGTCCGTGCAGGTTGATACATTTATTAACAGGCACTTCTTTGCCAAGGGTTAGCTCCGCACCCCTGCCATGGGTGAGGTTCTGCTTCCAGACCCTGTGCCCTGCCTCAAACCTGAAGGTTTTGCTTATAAGCCACTTCATCACCAGACCACCACCCTCTGTGCCTTTACTATAAGGTCCGCAATCTGCTCGTAGGTAAGCGTGAGGTTCTCCGGCAGTTTTATACCCCTTGCCTGAGCATCCTCCCTGCAGGCATACCAGCCCTTCCTTGTGGGAAACCTCAAAACGCCGTCCTGAATCAAAACGACTATATCTTCCTCATCCACTAAGTCAGAGCTAAAATCGCCTAACTTTCTAACCAGCCAGAGGGTCTTCACCATACCAAAACAGCCTCCGAGCTATCTATAAGCTTTTTTATATCCTCCATGCTTTTAATATGGGCTTGAAGGAGCAGGTCTTCTGCCTTTAGCCCCCTTTCCTCAAGGGACAGGTCTTCCACAAAAAGTTTTATGTTTACATATTCCATGTTTTCTAAAAGCCTTTCAAAACCCTGGATACCCAAGGCTTCAGGGTTCCATTTCGTCAAAGCGTAAACGCCGTCCTTTATGAGTATTAAACTCACCTCACAGCTTATGCCAAGAGCCATGGCTACCCTCAGGGCTTCATGGCACTTCCAGGAAAAGGGGTCGCCCTTTATTATAAAAGCCACCTTCATCTCAGTTAAAGTTTATCACCTTATCGTAGTCTTTTATAAACCTTGACAGGTTATAGGTGGAGCTGCTCTCAAAGAACTCCAAAGGTTTTTCTATGCCCCTCTGATGTGCGGAGTGGGCACAGTATAAAAGCCTTGCCCCCAGTTCTTTTAGCTCTTTCGTCTCAGGTCTTATTGTGTAATAGGCTCCATTTCCTGAGAAGAAAATGGCTACCTCACCCCTTTTTACAAGCTCCCTTGTAAGGTTTACTACAGTGCTGAAATCCTTCGCAAAGGGGTTGCTTGTTATTATGAGGAGAAACTTCATCTCTTCTTTCTCACTATGATTTCCCAAGTGTTCTCGCCTATCTGATTAACCGCCAAAACCTCCTGCCCTTCTTCTCTCATGCTTTTAGGTACGTTTTCCGCGGAGGGTTTGTAATCCACTATGACCCTGAGCACCTGACCCTCTTCCATCTGCTCAAGAACCAGCTTGCTTTTGACAAAGGTAAAAGGACACACATCACCTCTTATATCTAGCTCCCTATCATACTTCCGCACTTCCATAGAACCAATAATTATAAACCTTCTGCCTTACTTTGCAAGAACCCTCTCCACCTCCGCCAAGGAGGTTATTCCCTTCCTCACCTTGATAATGCCCGCCTCGTAAAGGGTTCTCATACCCTTCTTTCTGGCAAGGTCTCTTATGTCTTCTGCGGTAGCACCCTTGACAATAAGCTTTCTTAGTTCTTCATCTACCTCTAATATCTCATGCACCGCTGTTCTACCCTTATATCCTGTTCCGTTGCAATGCTCACAGCCCTTAGGGTTTGCCTTGAAGATGGTTATATCTTCGTTTGGGTTTTTAAGCACACCAAGCCTTAAGAGGGCTTCCTTTGGTGTATCATCTACGAGCCTACACCTTGGGCATAACTTTCTTACAAGCCTCTGGGCTACTATCAATATGACGGAAGAGCCAACAAGGAAAGGCTCTATACCCATATCCACAAGCCTCGTTATGGAGCTTGGTGCGTCGTTTGTGTGAAGTGTAGAAAAGACGAGGTGCCCCGTAAGGGCTGCCTTTATGCCTATCTCCGCCGTTTCCGTGTCCCTTATTTCACCTATGAGTATAATATCCGGGTCCTGTCTTAGGAAAGCTCTAAGCACGCTGGCAAAGTCCAGACCAATACGTTCATTTATCTGCACCTGGTTCAAGCCAGGTATGGAAACCTCCACAGGGTCCTCCGCAGTCATTATGTTCACATCGGGCGTATTCCTTTCCATAAGGGCCGCATACAGGGTTGTGGTCTTGCCAGAACCTGTAGGACCAGTAACCAGTATCATGCCCCAGGGTGTCCATATGGCTCTTCTGAACTTTTCAAGGTCGTCAGGCTCAAAGCCCAGGTCGTCAAGTTTAACATTAAGATACTTTTCAGCCTCCTGTATCCTCATGACCACCTTCTCCCCATACACGGTAGGTACCGTGGATACCCTCAAGTCTATTTTTTTACCTTTATAATTTGTTCTTATCCTTCCATCCTGAGGTTTTCTTTTCTCTGCGATATCAAGCTTTGACATAATCTTTAGCCTTGCCACTAAGGCATCTTTTACCCTCGCCTGAAGTTCATGGTAAACCCTTAAAACACCATCCACTCTGTATCTTATTACCACCTTTTTTTCCTGTGGTTCTACATGTATATCGGAAGCTCCTAACTTAACAGCCTCCGCTATTAAAAAGTTGGCAAGTTTAACTATGGGTCCCTCACCGGCTTCAGCAACCACCTCTTGAAGTGGAAGCTCCCCTTCCTCCGCCTCTATTTCTATCTCTTCGCCCACGTCGAGGGATTCTACAAGCTTATCAACCGTAGGAAAGAGCTTATCCAGTATGCTTTCAATGGACTGTTTTGTACTGGCATACGGAATTATTGTGTTAATCTTTGTTTTAAACCTCAGTTCGTTTACAAGTGCCTGGTTATAAGGGTTTATGGTAAGCACATACAGTTTGCCATCTTCATATTTTACGGGTGCTATGTAATACTTTCTCAGAAAGTCTTCTGGCAGTTTATTTTTTATTTCGTCGGATATGCTTACATCTTCAAGGGCTCCTCTCCATAGTTTCTGTGGCGTGTACTTTTGATAAAAGTCTATCAGCTTTACATCATCTATAAAGCCAAGCCTTAAAAGCGTGCTTATTACGTCCTCTTCTTTTCCCTTTTCCTTTTGAGCCTGAAGTGCCTGTTCCCTGCTTATGTAGCCCAGCTTCACCAAAAGCTCTAAAAGCCTCGCCTCATCCATAGCTTTCCTCCCATGAAGGGAAAAGCCCTTCCTCTACTTCTTCTTTAAACCTCTTTAATGCCTCTTTAAAAAGCTTCCCACCCTCTACATACCTTTTTACAAACTTGGGCTTTATATCTTCCACAAGCCCCACAAGGTCATAAAAAACGAGCACCTGCCCGTGGCAGTAAGGACCAGCTCCTATGCCTATGGTGATGGCTTTTGAATTTTCTGTAAGCTCCTTTGCTAAGGAGGTGGGCATGCTCTCAAGCACCACCATGAAGGCTCCGGCGGACTCAAGGGCTTTAAAATCCCTTCTAACCCTCTGAGCTTCTTCCTCAACCCTCCCCACCACCCTGTAGCCACCAAGGGCATGCACGCTTTGAGGTGTAAAGCCTATATGTCCCACCACTGGTATGCCTATATTTACGAGCTTATGTACAAGCTCCGCTATCTCTTCTCCACCCTCCAGCTTTACAGCGTTAGCTCCCGTTTCTTTCATAACCCTGCCACAGTTTTTTATTGCTTCCTCAAGGCTTACTTGATAGCTGAGGAAAGGCATATCCACTATAATAAAACTCCTTTTTGCACCGCGCCTGACAGCCTTTGTATGGTATATCATCTCTTCAAGGCTTACGGGCAGTGTGGATTCAAGCCCCTGAAATACCATACCTAAGGAATCCCCTACAAGTATGCAGTCTATACCTACCTCTTCACACAGTCTGGCACTCAGATAATCGTAGGTGGAGACCATCGTTATCCTTCTCCCCTCCTCCTTCTTCTTAAAGAGGCTCCTTATGGTTATACCATCCATGTCAGCCTTCCTTTTTCTCTGAAACCGCCTCCTCTACTTCCTTAAGTAAGGATATGAGGTTTTTTACATGCTCTTTTAACTTATCAATATCGGAGAGTTCCCGCATTTCTTTTACAAGTGGGATAAGAGTATTAAGTAGCTCCTCCTTATTTGGTCCTTCGCCCACCCTTATCTGATAGGCGGAGGCGGTTATAGGATTTATGATGGCATTTGCAATTTTTCTGGCACTTAGCCTATCCTCCACCTCTAAGAGCTCTTCCAGCTCCTTCTGCACACGCCTTATCAGGTTTATGCCTATCTCAAACTCCTTACTCATTGATACCTCCAGCCATAAGTTTATGCTAAAAATTTTATATCAACTTCTTAGGAAATCTTTCAATATCCTGCCATGGTCAAAGCACATACGCTCAAGGGGAAGTTCTTCAAGAGAAAATATTTTCACTTCCTTTGCATCGTCTCCAGCCTGTGGCTTCCCTTCCGCATCGCAGACAAAAACCACAGACACCACATGAAAGCGGGGGTCCCTTTGAGGGTCTGAATAAACACCCAACAGTCTTACTATTTTTGCGGAAAGTCCAGTTTCTTCTCCGACTTCTCTTATAACTGCATCTTCTACTGTTTCGCCTACTTCTACAAAACCACCCGGAAGGGCAAAGCCAAGAGGAGGATATTTCCTTTCTACGAGCACTATGCCTTTTAGCTTTTCACCCTCCCACAATCTCAAAACCGCATCTACTGCAATGTATGGTGTGTTGGGTTTGAACATGATAAAGAATTTTAAAGCATATAGGTATGATGATGTAGGTCAGCTTGACCCGAAGGAGGGGGAATTTTATAATAGAAATTCAATCTCAATAAAGGAGGAGAAGCATGAAACTGCTCGTGCTCGGCGGACACGACAGGCTTAAGTCTAAGGTAAGAGAGTTTTCAAAACGTTACAGAGTGGAGATAAAGTTCATAAATCAGGAAACTCAGCAAAATATAGATAGTGCTTTAGCCTGTGCGGATTGGGTCATAGTTTTTACAAGTCTTGTGGGTCATAACATGGTAAAGCTGGCTAAAGATTATGCTAAGGAAAGATGCATATTCTGTAGGTCTCATGGTGTATGTGCTCTAGAGAGGGAGATAAAGAGGCTTTTGGGCTATGAGAAAAATCATATTGACAACAGGTCTCAATTTTGATAAACTAATTGCAATGAAATCTCAATATTTGTATTAGGAGGTAAGAAATGAGGAAGGCACTTCTATTTACAGCACTTTTTTCAACGGTAGCTTTTGCTCAGAACCAAGAAGAGCGCATAAGACAGCTTGAGGAACAGATAAGAGCTTTACAGCAGGAGCTACAGAAGATAAAAGAAGAGCAGAAGAAAGCCCAAGAAGTCCAGAAGGAAGTGGAAGCTGTCAAAGAAGAGGTCAGGAAGCTTAGGCTTGATATTGCCATACCAATGGTTGAGATTAAGTCTTATTCTGGACTTGGACCTTCCGCTTCAAAGGTACATTTCAATCCAAAGGGTGTTTCCATAGGTGGATATGGTGAGCTAACCTTTACACGCAACAGCAATTTCAATAGAAACAGTCCGGGCAATCAACAGGGTGGAGCCAAAAACATTGCGGACACGCAGAGAATTATCATTTATCTTGGCTATGCCTTCAGCGAAAAGCTCAAGTTTAATTCAGAGTTGGAGTTAGAGCATGCTTCCACTTCAAGCGCTCATGGTACGGGTGGAGGATACTTCAAGGCTGAGCTTGCCTACCTTGACTATCAGTTTAGACCTGAGTTTGGATTAAGGGGAGGGCTTCTACTTATGCCATTAGGCATAATCAACGAAGTGCATGAGCCACCCACCTTTCCAACTGCAGAAAGACCCTTCCTTGAGAGGAGACTTATACCAACCACCTGGGAGGAGATGGGCATAGGAGCTTACGGAAGTGTGGGCATGGTGGATTACAGATTTTACATAACCAACGGACTTATGTTAAAAGGTAACGGAACCTACAGTGCTACCGCACCCCTGCAAAGTGTAAAGCAAAGAGGTGCAAGGGCTACCTTTGATGAGATAGGTTTTACTGGTAGGGTGGATATAAACCTTCCTATGAATATAAAAGTAGGTGGTTCCTTCTGGACGGGTGGAGTGCAGAGTAAGGGAGGTGGCGATTCAGCTCTTGGTCTTGGAAGAGGTACAAAGGTGGGCTCTCTGACTATGCTTTCACCCCATATCTGGTGGCAACACATGGGCTTTGATATAAGGCTTGTAGGTGTATACACAGACATAAAGGATGCAAAAAGGATAGGACAGGACCTAAACGTGAATACCTTCCCTTCAAAACAACAAGGCTACTATCTACAGGTGGCTTATGACCTCTTTAGGCTCTTCGGTCCTGAAAATCAGGAGCTTTATGTATTTGGCATGTATGAGGATATAGACACCCACAAGGAAGTACCTTCTGGTTTTACAAAGCCTGCAGGACACAAACTAAAGGTTTATAACTTTGGCATATCTTACAAACCTCACCCCCTTGTAGCTATAAAGGCGGACTACGCAAGGCTAAACTATAGCAAGCCTGCAAGGGACGAAGATGAATACAGGCTCACCCTTAGCTTTATGTTCTGAGGCTCTTCTTCATGTTTGCCCTCCCTTCGGGGAGGGGGTATTAAACCTGCTCTAGAGAACTGTCATGGAAAAGTTTTTACTTTATATGCTTGTAGTAAGGTATGGAAAAGCTGTAGCAAATCCTTGTTATGTGTGCCACACGCAGGCAAATACTCCGTATGCTAATGAAACTACAGATTTGGAGCTTACCTTTAAATACTCTTTCCCTGAAGAAATAAAGAAAAGAGGAAATCCATGGCTTAATGCCATCAGACCAGACCTCACCCTCGCAAATATACCCATGCCTTCAGATTCAGAAATTCAAGCGTGGATAAGACAGGACAACTGGACGCCTGCTTACATTTCAAGAGGGCAAGGAGCCTACAAATACTTTCCAGACGTGCCACCCTTATATGTGTATTCTAACCAAGGCTACAAACTAAACCCTCAAGTGGTGGATGAGGAAGGTTTTATACATGACCCACAGACAGGTCAGCTTACAGGCTGGAGAGTTTTCAAGTGGAAACCTTTTCCCGGCTTTTTCCCTACCAATGGCAGGATAGACTCCACTCTCATAAGACTTCCTGAGGAATTTAGAACCGATATAAATACTTACAAGAAAAACCTTGCCATTGTAGAATGCGCAGTAAAAGGCATAAAACCCGGAGAAATCTGTAAGAACACAGAGGTAGGAGATTTTGTGATGCCAGAGTATTATGAAGGTGGTGCAAAGCATGTGCGAGTTGTTGCCTATCAGTATCCACCCGGTACCGAATTTGCTCACCCTATATACTACCTTGACCCTCAAAATACTTACTCTTTCAAATCTTTAAGACTAAAAGAGATGAGATATATGAAGAAAATTTCTTACGCGGACTTGTCGCAGGGTGGCGAAGAGGAGGAAGAAGAGGATAAATTCTTCTGGGACAAGGGTTTAGTTTTTAACCTTAGCAAAAACTGGCTTATGGTAGGTTTTATTGAAAACAAAGATGGAAGCCTTAGACCTCAAAGCGCGGAAGAGATGAAGTTCTGTATCTCTTGTCATGGTGGTATAGGTGGGTCGGTAGATGCTACTTTTACTTACTGGCGCAAAGCGCCGGGTGCGGGTGGTTGGATGGAGCAGGATTATAACCTTACTGTTAAAAACATAAAGGACTGGAATTATGCAAGCTACGAAGGACAGATAGGTGAAAGTCTAAAAGGGCTTATAAACCTTGTAAGAGGAGAATATCAGCTCTACTTTGCTATGACAGATGGAGGAGACCACTTTAGAAGCAATCAAGAAGTGCGCTCAAGAATAAGCAAAGACCCAAACAAAATATCTTTCGTACTTTCACCAGAGTACAACATACTCACAAATCCAAGTCTTATTAATTACCTTGACGAGGAAGGATACATAAAACCCGACCTGTTTTTACCTTCTGCGGAGCGAGCCTACGCTATAGATAAGCAGTATTTTAGAGTTGTGCAGGCTCAGGCTTTTAGGTTTGGAAGAGACGTGTTTGACAGACCCTTCGGTGTTTCTTCTGGTGGAAACTCTTTAGAAAACTTAAAGGACGTAGAAGATACAGGCATAAGCCTTTCAAAACTCTGGCTTATAATAAAAACTTTTCTATTTTTAGATTAAAAGAGGTAAGCCATGTGTAGAAAATGTTTTATCTTGCTTTTAATTTTGATAACCCTCAGTCTGGCAGGTTCAAGGGAGTTTAAAAAACCAGAACAAGCTCTCGCTCAAATATATCCTGGCTCTCAAATAGAGGTAAAAAACATAGCCCTTACAAAAGAACAGATAGAACAGGTGGAAAAGCTCTCAGGAGTAAAACTCCGCGACAGATTGGTATCGTGGTATATCGTCAAAAAGGCAGGACAGATAGTAGCCTACGGCTATGTAGATGTGCATACGGTAAGAACACATTCGGAAGTAGTGCTATACACAATAAAGCCAAACGGTTCCATTGATGTGATAGAAGTGCTCGCCTTTAATGAACCTTTGGAATATATGCCAGAGGAAGAGTGGCTTAGGCTTTTTGCAGGGAAAAGCCTTTCAAAAGACTCTATACGTCTAAAAAGAGATATACCAAACATTACAGGTGCTACCCTTACTGCAAGAGCAATAACAGACAACACAAGGAAAGTTTTAGCCTTGTGGCAGGTGCTTTTTGGAGGCTCTAAATGAGGTTTTTCATATCCTCTGACATAAAAAAGAACAGAACCCTTTATTTTGCTGTGCTTTTCTTTATGGTTTTTTCTTTTCTCTTTTGGCTTTCTTCATGGCTTCATTTTTATGCAAAATACACCTTCTCTTACGAAGGTTTAGTCAAATACTTTTTCACAGACCCTGAATATCCTGAACGCATATCCATAAGCCAGCTTTCGGAAGACTTGCATGTAAGCCTCTTTCTTCACAGTTTTATACTTCTTGTGCTTTTTTCCCTTTTCAATCTCGTAGCCAAGGACAGCAAATTAAAAAGTTTTTCGGTAGTGCTGGTCTTTTCGTTAGCTACATTCTACATATTGTCTGACCTTCTTATTTATTTTCTAAATCAACCTGCCTTTGTATGGTTAAAATTTGCTTCCTTTATAATCTACCAAACATCTTTCATAATAGTTTGGTTATATACCTTATTCAAAATTCTAAACGCCAAGCCTCCTTCCAACAGTTCTTTACGTCTTCTTGTGTTTTTGTTTTCTATATTTTCACTTATCTTTTTTCTTTCAAACTTTTTAAATTTTTATTCAAAGATGGGTTTGAACCCAGAGGGTATAAGAAATTATTATCTTGGAAACCCACAGCTTTTTATCAAGAAAAAGACTTTTGAAGGTGTATTTAAAGTTTTTTATCCACATCTTTTAGCCATGTCTATATATTGTCTTACCCTTGCTCATCTTTTGCCCTTTGCGGGCCTAAGACAGAAAACAGGCTTTTACCTGGGCATACTGCTCTTTACTTTCTCGTCTATTGACAACCTTTCAAGTATTTTAATCTTATATACTTCTTCTGGAATGGCTGAGCTTAAACTTCTCAGTTTTATCTGCTTTCATCTGATAGCCTTTTACTGCTGTCTTGTGCTTCTGAGGGCTTCTGTAAAGAAGGGAGAGTTTCCAGCCCTGTATGTATAGCCTCAGCTTCCCTTCATATCTTCTTTTATCCTTTCCACAAGCTTCTCTAAAGGCTCCTCTTCATTGATGCCTAAGTATTTGAGATATTTCTCCACGCTTACCCACCTTTTGAGCACCATGCCCTGCGTGATAAGCCTCAGGAAAGGCTCCTTATCCTTTACAAGCCCAAGGTCATACAGGAACTTCTGGAAAAAGCGTGCATAAAGAAGGTGCAGTACCGCATGCTCAATACCGCCTATGTAATAATCCACTGGCATCCAGAACTCTACCCTCTCTGGACTGAAGGGTGCTTTGTGGTTTTTAGGGTCGCAGAACCTGAGGAAATACCAGCTGGAATCAAAGAAGGTATCCATCGTATCCGTTTCCCTCCTTGCGGGTCTTCCGCACTGGGGACATGTGGTTTTCACAAAGTCTTCTGCACCCTCAAGGGGGTTTCCGTGCCCTGTTATTTTCACATGCCTTGGAAGTAAAACGGGAAGCTCTTCTTCCCGCACCGGCACTATTCCACAATATTCGCAATGCACCACTGGTATGGGTGTGCCCCAGTATCTCTGCCTTGATATGTTCCAGTCCCTGAGCCTGTAGGAGACCTTAAAGTCCGCAAAACCCTTTTCCTTTAGCCACTGGGTTATTGCCCTTTTTGCCTCCTCAGAAGGCATGCCGTCAAAGGCTCCCGAGTTTATAAGCACTCCCGCCTCCTCATAGGCTTTATCCTGTGGAGGCTCTCCATCAGGTGGCTTTATAACATGCCTTATTGGAAGTCCGTATTTGACCGCAAAATCATAGTCCCTCTGGTCGTGGGCTGGCACGCACATGATGGCACCAGTGCCATACTCATAAAGCACATAGTTGGCGGTCCATACGGGTATCTTCTCACCGGTTGCCGGGTTTGTGGCGTAAAGTCCAAGAAATACACCCCTCTTTTCCTCTTCAATGCCCCTCTCTCTCGTAGATTTGCGTTTGAGGCTTTCCACAAAGGCATAAACCTCTTCATACCTTCCTCCCCTCTTTGCCAGCTCAAGGGTAAGAGGATGCTCCGGTGCAAGAACTACAAAGGTTGCTCCGAAGACCGTGTCCGGTCTTGTGGTAAAAACTTCTATGGGTATATCCTCCACATAGAACTTTATCAAAGCACCCTCAGACCTTCCAATCCAGTTCCTCTGCTGGGCTATAACCCTTTCGGGCCATTTACCCTCCAGGTCTTTAAGGTCCTCTAAAAGCCTTTCCGCATAGGCGGTTATCCTCAGATACCAGGAGGGCACCTCTCTTCTTTCTATGGGTGTTCCACATCTCCAGCACCTTCCTTCTATTACCTGCTCGTTAGCCAAGACCGTCTGGTCGTTGGGACACCAGTTTACCTCCGCAGACCTCCTGTAAGCAAGACCATGCTCTAAAAATTTCAGAAAGAGCCACTGGTTCCACCTGTAATACTCCGGGTCGCATGTGGCTATCTCTCTATCCCAGTCATAAGAAAAACCAAGGCTTTTGAGCTGTCTTTTCATGTAGGCTATGTTTTCATAGGTCCAGTCGGCGGGATGAACCCCATGTTTTATGGCTGCGTTTTCCGCCGGCAGCCCAAAGGCATCCCACCCCATCGGATGCATCACGCTGTAGCCTTTAAAGTGCATAAACCTTGCTAAGGCATCGCCTATGGTGTAGTTTCTCACATGCCCCATATGTATCCTTCCAGATGGGTAAGGAAACATCTCAAGCACATAGACCTTCCTGCCTTCTTCCTTTGCACTAAAAACCTTTTCTTCTTCCCAGACCTTCTGCCACTTCTCCTCTATTTCCTGAGGCTTGTATTCCATAAAACATATTATAATTGTCTTCAAAACTTTAAAAAGGAGCGTGTCATGGAAGAGCAACTTTATGCGGTGCCCTTCAGTCTTGTGGGCTTTTTCTTCACAAGCAAGCCAGTAGAGGAGAGCATAAGAGGAGACCTAACACCAGAAGAACTGGAAAAGCTTCAGGAGATAATAAGCAAATTTCTCTTCACGGAAGGTATTCAAGTAGCCCTGTACCCCTCAGTAGTACCTCCTGACCAGGCTGAGGAAGCGGTGGAAGAACTTGAGGATATGATATTTGGAGAGGAGGAGGAATGACAAGAGCAGTGGTCTGCGGCGCCCTTGGAAGAATGGGGAAAGCCATACTCAGGCTTTCTCTTGAATATTCAGACTTCCAGGTGGTGGCAGGTGTAGAACATCCTGACTGTATCAGAAGCCCAGACCTTGGGACCGCAAGCGGTATTGAAGAGCTAAAAGGTCTTGCCCTTACTTCAAGGCTTGAAGAAGTTCTGCCTTTATGTGATGTGGTCATTGAGTTTTCCGGCAATACTACCGCAGCGGTTTCTCATGCAAAGCTTTCAGCCCTTGCAGGCAAGGGTGTTGTTATAGGCACCACAGGCTTCAGCTCTCAGGAGGTGGAGGAAATAAAAAGCTATTCTGAAAATGCACCCATACTTCTTTCGCCCAACATGAGCCTTGGTGTGAACCTGCTATTTAAGCTTGCGGAGATAGCCGGCAGGGTCCTGAGCAAGAGGGGCTTTGATGTGGAAATTCTGGAGCTTCACCACCGCTTCAAGAAAGACGCACCAAGCGGAACCGCTCTAAAGCTGGAAGAGATACTGGTGCAGGTGATGGGGCTTGGCAGAAGGGTTCATGGTAGGGATGGTATATGCCCGAGGCAGGAAGGGGAGATAGGTACGATGGCAATTAGAGGTGGTGATGTGGTGGGTGAGCATACGGTATATTTTCTGGGCTTTGGGGAAAGGCTTGAACTTACCCACAGGGCAACCTCGCGGGACATTTTCGCAAGAGGTGCCATAGAGGCCGGGAGGTGGATAAAGGGCAGAGAACCCGGCTGGTATTCCATGTTTGATGTTCTGGGGTTATGAGCTTTTATGAAACCATAGACAGGATAACGGCGGACGCGGGCATTCGCGTGAGGGCTAAAAGCCTTGAAGAGCTTGTATGCAAGTCCCTTCTTGCCACTTTTAACGAGATAACGGACATAGAAAAGGTGGAAGAGGAGCTAAGCTTTACTCTTGAAGTTTCTTCTGAACTTCCCTTTTTGCTGGCGGATATAATAAATCAGGCCCTTGTGCTTCACGAAACTTATGGCTTTGTGGCAAAAAGGTGCGAGCCGGAAGAGGTCTCTGAAAGGTATGCAAAGGTAAAGCTTTTTGGAGGCAGGTTTGACCCTCAGAGGCACGAACCAAAGCTTGTGATAAAGGCGGCCACCTACCATGACCTGAAAGCACAAAAGAGCGAAGAGGGTTGGCTTGCGGAGGTAATATTTGATATTTAACACCATGGATAAGAAGGAGCTTGAAAAATACCTGTCCCTTACTAAGTTTGAGCATACCCTTTTTGCCCTGCCCTTTGCCCTTGCCAGCGTAGTACTTCTGTATGAGGGCTTTCCTTCCCTCTGGAGACTCTTCTGGATACTTCTTGCCTTTATCAGCGCAAGGACTGCCGGCATGGCTCTTAACAGGCTTATAGACCTGCCTTACGACAGGCTTAACCCAAGAACCGCTGGGTGGGTGCATGCGAGGGGTGATGTCTCTGAAGCTCAGATAAAAAGGCTAATTATTCTTTCTTCTTCTGTCTTTGTTTTTTCCTGTCTTATGATAAACCTGTATGCCTTTTTGCTATCACCAGTTGTTCTCTTCCTCCTGTGGCTTTATCCCTACGCCAAGAGGATAACCTACTATCCTCACCTGGTGCTTGGAGCGGTCTATTTTCTTGTTCCCCTTGCGGTTGATGTCTCTCTAAACGAGCACCTTTCTTTAAATGCGGTGCTTCTGGGGCTTGCCATGGGCTTTTGGGTGGCAGGTTTTGATATCCTGTATGCTCTTCAGGATTATGATTTTGACATAAAGCACGGGCTAAAATCCATACCTGTAAAGCATGGCATAGAGGGAGCCCTGCTCTTTGCAAGAGCCTTTCATCTTCTGACCTTTATCTTCATGCTATCTTTGCTTTTCCGGGTTGAGTTTCTTGGCATTATATACCTCCTGGGTCTTCTTGCGGTGGGTCTTTTCCTGTACTATGAGCATACTTTGATAAAGCCACACGACCTTTCAAAGGTAAATAAAGCCTTCTTCACTATAAACGGCTATATAAGTTTAGTCTTTTTATTTGTGGTGCTTGCCGACAGGCTCCTTTAAGCACTTAACTTTTCCATAAGCTCCTGTGGAATGTCAAAGTTAGCCACCACTTCCTTAACATCATCAAGCTCTTCAAGGGCATCAAGGAGTTTTAGCACCTTTCTTGCGGTCTCCAAGTCCTGCACCTGGACGGTGGTGTTTGGCTTGTAAGCCACCTCAGCCCTCTCTATGTTAAGTCCCATTCTTTCAAAGGCTTCCTTAACCTTATAGAGGTCTTCAGGTGCGGTATAAACCGTATAGGCCACCTCGCCCACCTCCACATCCTCAGCACCCGCCTCAATGGCTTTTTCATAAAGCTCCTCTTCAGAAAGGGCTTCTTTTGGTAGCTCAATTATTCCCACCCTGTCAAACATGAAGGATACACAGCCAGAAGTCCCTAAGTTCCCCCCGTGCTTTGTCAGAATATGCCTTATCTCGCCCGTAGTCCTGTTTCTGTTATCCGTCTGGGCTACTATCATAAGAGCCACACCGCCAGGTGCATAGCCCTCATACAGCACCTCCTCGTAATTTTCTCCGCCAAGCTCGCCCGTGCCCTTCTTTATCGCCCTCTCAATGGTCTCCGAGGGCATGTTTACCTTTCTGGCGTTCTCTATGGCAGTCCTTAGCCTTGGATTTGTTTCTGGATTTGGTCCGCCCTCTCTGACAGCCACAGTAATTTCCCTTATTATCCTTGTAAAGACCTTACCCCTTTGAGCGTCTATTTTAGCCTTCTTATGCTTTATCTGAGCCCAGTGGCTGTGTCCTGCCATGGGAATAATTATAGCACCTTTTTATGCTATAATATAGAAAACCACGCAGAAAGAGGAGGTAGAAAATGGACTTAGAGCAGAGGATAAAGGAGATAATAGCAGACCAGCTGGGTGTGGAAGTGGATAAGCTAAACCCAAATGCTAAGTTTGTGGAAGATTTGGGTGCGGACTCCCTTGATGTGGTGGAGCTTGTTATGGCTTTTGAAGAAGAGTTTGGTATTGAAATACCCGATGAGGATGCGGAAAAGATTAGAACTGTGGGCGATGTTATTGATTATCTAAAGGGAAGAGTGAAGTCCTGATGCGCCGTGTGGTAATAACGGGCCTGGGGGTAGTTTCTCCCATAGGCACCGGTGTGGATAAGTTCTGGAAAAATTTGGTGGCAGGTGTCAGCGGTATTGACAGGATAAAGAGGTTTGACCCTGTAGAGATAGGTCTGTCGGTGCATATAGCGGGTGAGGTCAAGGACTTTGAGCCGGAGAAATACTTTGATAAAAAGGATGTACAGAAAGTGTCAGATTTTATCAAGTTTGCAGTTGCTGCCACCGACGAAGCTCTTAAGGACAGCGGGCTCTTAGAGACTAAATTTGACCCCTACAGGGTTGGTGTCATAATAGGTACGGGCATAGGAGGGCTTAGAGACATAGAAGAACAGCAGAAGGTTTTGATGGAAAAGGGACCCAGAAGGGTCTCCCCCTTCTTCATACCTTACGGCATTTCCAACATGGCAAGCGGTCTTGTAGCCATAAGGTTTGGCTTTAAGGGACCTAACTATTGCGTGGTCTCCGCCTGTGCCACTGGCAACCACTCTATAGGTGATGCCATGAGGCTTATACAGAAGGGTGACATAGATGTGGCAATAGCGGGAGGCTGTGAAAGTGCCATAACTCCCCTCGGTGTGGCAGGCTTTGCTTCCATGAGAGCTCTATCTACGAGGAATGACGAGCCTCAGAAGGCTTCAAGACCCTTTGATAGAGACAGGGATGGTTTTGTAATGGGTGAGGGTGCGGGCATTCTGGTGCTGGAAGAATATGAGCATGCAAAGGCAAGAGGTGCAAAGATATATGCGGAGCTTGTGGGCTATGGTGCTACAGATGATGCCTATCATATAACCGCACCCTGCGGTGATGGTGAGGGTGCCTACATGTGTATGAAGTTAGCCCTTGAGGATGCAGGCATCAGTCCTGAGCGGATAGATTACATAAACGCCCACGGCACTTCTACTCCTCTAAACGACAAAGCTGAAACCCTTGCCATAAAGAGGCTTTTCGGAGAGCATGCCTACAGACTAAAGGTTAGCTCCAACAAATCCATGATAGGGCATCTTTTAGGTGCCGCGGGGGCGGTGGAGGCGGTGGCAACCGTCAAGACCATAGAGACGGGTATAATACCCCCCACCATAAACCTTGAAAACCCAGACCCAGAGTGCGACCTGGACTATGTGCCAAACAAGGCTGTAGAGTATCCTGTTGAATATGCCCTTTCCAACTCCTTTGGCTTTGGTGGAACGAATGCATGCCTCCTCTTCAAAAAGCCTTGAAGAACTCCAAAAAGCCATTGGCTATACCTTTAAAAATCAGGAGCTTTTAATTCAGGCTTTAACTCATAAGTCTTATGCGGGCGAGCATGGACTTAAAAGCTATGAGACCCTTGAGTTTCTTGGGGATTCCCTCATCAACTTCTTCGTGGTAGATATACTCCTTTCTGAGTTTCCTCAGGCTTCTGAAGGGGAACTGGCAAGCATGAAGTCCTATTTTGTCAGTGAAGAGTATCTCTCAGAGCTGGCGGAGGAACTTTCCCTTGACGCATACATATTTGTGGGTGGTAAGAGGAGGAACAATCACATAAGCCCTTCCCTGCTGGCGGATACCTTTGAAGCCCTGTGGGCAAGCATATACCTTGATTGCGGAAAGTCCGCAGACTTTGTTAAGAAGCTGTATGAGGGCTTGTATAAGGAAAGGATACTGTCTGCGGTAGGAGCTGGAGAATACAAAAAGGACTACAAGACCCTCCTTCAGGAGGAGACCCAGAGAAGGTGGAAGGAAAGACCCACTTATAGAGTAGTAAGCATAGAAGGACCTCATCATAACAGGGTCTTTGAGATAGAGTGCAGTATTAGAGAGTTCAGGGCAACAGCAAAGGGAAGAAGTAAAAAATCCGCTCAGCAGCTTGCCGCAAAGAAGGTGCTTGAACTTATCCAGTCCTCTGAAAAGTAAGCTCCTGAAGTCTTTTGTTAAACTCTATGCTGTGCCTTAGCACCTCCTTATAGACCTTAAAGGGTGCAAGGAGTGTCTGCAGTTTGTAGCTGTTTTCCCCCAGAAGAAGCATTTCCTCGATAAGTGTTGAAAGTAGCTCAAGCCTTGAGTTTATGGCGTTTACCGCATCAAGCCTTTCTATTTCCCTCCTTAGCTCCTCTGGTATGGTGGCCAAAAAGGTGGCGTCAAAGTTGAAAACCTCGTATATATCATAAACATGGTCAATTACTTCTCCAAGCTTTGCCAGAAGTTCAGCCTCCGCCTTAAGCATCACATTCCTGTATAGTTTTAGCTCCTCTTCATCAAGACAGGATTCAGCCAGAAGGTTTAGCTCTTCCACGTCCGCCTTTATTTCTCTTAACAGCCCCTCAAGTATGTCAAGGTTTAGCCTTATCATCCTGTCCTGAACCAGAAGGGCGTTCAGCACCACAGCCTTTTCCATACAGCTCCTCCACAAAGTTTATTCCAGTGTTTCTTAGGTCTTCCCTAAACTCCTCTATTAAAATATATCCCTCACGAGCCAGAATTTCCTTTACCTTCGAGTTTATTCTCTCACCATGAGGGTCAAGGTCAAATAAAAGTATGACCTCCTGAAAACCCTCAAGTAAGTCTGGAAGGTCCGCAAACCTTTTACCTTCAAGGGTAAAGATATTTTTTATACCTAACCTTTTTAGGGCTTCCCTGTCCCTTTTCCCTTCTACAAGAACAGCCCTTGTCTGAGAAGCCTCCCTTAGCCTTTTTGCCCATTCTTCAAGCATGGTATAATTTTAAAACCCCATGGAAATTATAGAAGTCCCCATAGAGGAAGAGGTAAAGCAGTCTTACATAGACTATGCCATGTCCGTCATAGTGGGCAGGGCTATCCCTGACGTGAGGGATGGTCTAAAGCCCGTCCAGAGGCGTATCCTTTATGCCATGTATGAAATGGGGCTTTTGCCGGAAAAGCCCTTTGTCAAAAGTGCAAGGATAGTGGGTGCGGTGCTCGGATACTACCATCCTCACGGAGACCAGGCCGTCTATGAAGCCCTTGTGCGTATGGCTCAGGACTTTAACATGAACTATCCCCTGATAGTAGGTCAGGGCAATTTTGGCTCTGTGGACGGGGACCCACCAGCAGCTATGCGTTATACTGAGGCGAAGCTCTCTAAGTTTGCCCTGAAGCTTCTTGAGGACATAGATAAGGATACGGTGGACTTTGTACCAAACTTTGATGGCTCAAAGCTGGAGCCTTCTGTGCTTCCCTCAAAACTACCAAACCTTCTATGCAACGGAACCAGCGGAATAGCTGTGGGACTTGCCACCTCCATACCACCCCACAATCTGAAAGAGGTGTGTCAGGCTCTCATAGAACTTGCAAAGAACCCCGAGCTCAGCACGGAACAAATAATGAAATACATAAAGGGTCCCGACTTTCCCACAGGCGGAATTATTGAAAACCCGCAAGAGCTGATGGAATTTTACGAAAAGGGCAGGGGTCAGGTGAGAATAAGGGCGAAGGCTCATGTGGAAAGGCTTCAGGGTGGAAGGGAGCAGGTCGTAATAACAGAGCTGCCCTATCAGGTCAACAAGGCGGAGCTCATCAGACGCATGGCGGAACTGGCAAGGGAAGGCAGGCTCAAGGAGATTTCGGACATAAGAGACGAATCGGACAAGGAAGGCATAAGAATTGTAGTGGAACTAAAAAGGGACGCAAGCGGTGAAAAAGTTCTGGAAAAGCTATACAAACTAACAGCTCTGAGGAAAAACTTCCCTCTTAACTTTGTGGTGCTTATAAGGGGTGAGCCAAAGCAGGTGGGTATAAAGACCCTGCTACAGGAGTTCATGCTCCACAGACTGGAGGTTATACTGAGAAGGTCAAAGTATTACCTGAGCAAGGCAAGGGAAAGGCTTCACATAGTGGAGGGCTTGCTCATAGCCTTAAAAAACATAGATGAAGTAATAGGGCTGATAAGAAACTCACAGGACATGGCAAGTGCCAGGGAGGGGCTTATAAAAAGCTTTGGTCTCACTCAGGCTCAAGCCAATGCGGTGCTTGATATGAGACTTCAAAGGCTTACTTCCTTAGAAAGGAGCAGGCTTGAGGAGGAGGAAAGGGAGCTCAGAGAAAAGATAGCCTACTACACAAGGCTGGTAGAAAAGGAGGAAGAAAGGCTAAAGGTTTTTGTGGAAGAAATGCAGGAGCTCATAAAGACCTTTAATACACCGAGAAAAACTTACATAGAGGGTCTTCAGACCATTGAAGAGGGCTCTCTTACCGTTGCCATATATGCCAAGGGCAAGGTGGCACCCATTGAAGAGCTTGAGGAGGAAGAGGTAGTTAATGTGCTGGAAGTGCCCTTCACAGACGGTCTCTTTATGGTCTCTGACAGGGGAAGGGTCTACTGGATAGCGGGCTCTCAAGCCCTTAGAGGTTCAAACCTATCTTTGAAGGAGCCTGATGAAAGGATAGTGGGTGCCTTTATAAGGTCTGATATAGAAGGTAGGGTAATACTTGCCACCGCAAGCGGTTATGTAAAGAAAATCCCCCTTGTAGATTTTGAGTATAGGGCTCAGGGCATGCAGGTTATAAAGTTTTCTGAGGAAAAAGACAGGGTGGTCAAGGTCATACAGGCACCCGAGGATGGAGACCTCCTTCTCTTTACGCATGCGGGCAGGCTTTTGAGGTTTGCGGTTGGTGAGGTGCCTCCGGCGGGCGTAGGTTCAAAGGGTGTGCAGGGCATAAGGTTAGAAAAAGGAGACACCCTTGCGGGCGTAAGGGCTCTTAGGGATGAAAAATATCTTCTTGTGATAACCAAGGAGGGTGGCGTAAAGAAGATATCTTCCCTTGAGGTGCCCAGACGAGGAAGAAATACAAAGGGTGTGGAGGTGCTTGGCTCTTCTAAGGAAAGGCTTGTGGATGTAATACCCCTTCAGAAGGAAGTGGAGCTTATGCTTGCCACCGAGGGTGGTAAGGTCTTTTATGACCGCATCAGGGAAGAAGAGGTTCCCCTCAGCAGGGTGGACCAGAGGGCTAAGTTAAGGTGGCACCTTGAGGGCGATAAAATAGTTAATGTGGTTGTGAAGTCTCAAGCCTAACATGGTCAAAGAGGCTTTTTATCTCTTCCGTAAGTAGTCCCAGCTTTTTCACCCTTTCGTAAGTCCTCTCGTAGGTTTCTTTTATCTTTTCCCTTAAGCCCTCCCCATATATTTCATAGAAGCCATCCTTATCCCTGTAATCATCGCAAACTTGGAATAAAAGTCCATAAGAAAGCCCAATCTCCTCAAGATCCCTTAATATTTCTATTCTTTTTGATACAATACCACCCGCCACAAAGCAGAAGGCAAAAAGCTGTGCTGTTTTTTTAAGGCTTATCTCTTCCTGAGTTGAGAGTTTTCTTACATCAAGCACCTGCCCGCCCACCATACCACTGTAGCCAGACCTATGAGCAAGCTCTCTAATGAGAAGCAAAATTTCCTTTTCATTCATACTTCTAAAGTTTTCCTTATCTGATAAGACTTCAAAGGCAAGGGTAAGCAGGGCATCGCCCGCCAGAAGGGCAATATCCTCACCGAAAACTATATGACAGGTGGGTTTTCCACGTCTTATGCTGTCGTTATCCAAAGCGGGGAGGTCATCGTGAATCAGAGAATAGTTATGCACCATTTCCACCGCACAACCCACTACAAGGGCATCTTCTAAATCTCCACCCAGAGCCTGAGAGACAGCACACACAATAAGAGGTCTGAGCCTTTTGCCCTCCTGAAAAAGGTAGTAAGTGGTGGCTTCATAAAGGAGCTGAGGCTCAAAGGGCGGGACGAGCTGGCGGAGTTTTTCTTCAAGCCTTTTTTTCCAAAGACCGAGCTGGCTCATTCAACCTTCCGAATTTCCTGCACTTCAAAGAGATATACGTCCTCTTTACTGCCAGAATGCTTAAGCGTGGCGGTATAAACTACCACATATTTCCCGCCTTTCACCTCACCCACCGCACTGCACCTGTAGGTGTCTTTTTCTGTCTTTTCTGGCTTTCCAAAATCCACAAGCCTTACTTCCTGTATGTAAGGCTCTGCCTTCTTTGCCACAGACTGCATAAGTGTATTTTCTGGGTCTAAAAAGGAAAAAACCGCCTTAAAGGCTTCTCCTACTGCTTCCCGTGGATTGTCTTCAGCCCATGCTTCTATGCCTATCGCTTGTTTTACCAATTCCTGAGCCTTATCCGCTTTGCAAGGGTTTGAAAACATAAATTTGTCGCAGGCTGTTAGGCTCACAAGAGCTAAAAATAGCACAAACCTCTTCATATATTCCCCTCAGAAAATTATAGCAGTTAAAAAGTAGTCCGATATAAGAATCAGCATGGAAGAAGCCACCACGCTGTTGGTGGTAGCCCTGCCCACACCCTCCGTGCCACCCTTCGTGTAGTATCCAAAGTAGCAACTTACCGCGGATATGATAAAGCCAAAGAAGACCGCCTTGTAAAGACCTCCTATAAAGTCATAAAGTTCTGTGAGGTCTTTCATCTTCTCCCAGAAAAGGTATTCGTTGACTCCAAAAAGCTTGACTGCCACGAACCACCCTCCAAAAATGCCGGATATATCTGCAATAAGCACGAGCATAGGAACCCCCACAATGCCCGCAAAGAGCCTCGGGCTTACCAGATAGCTCACAGGGTTTATACCCATCACCTCAAGGGCGTCAATCTGCTCCGTTATCCTCATGGTGCCTATGTTGGCTGTCATGGCAGAACCCACCCGAGCTACCACCATCAAAGATGCCAGCACAGGACCAAGCTCTCTTCCCATAGATATGGCTACCACAGCACCTATTAAAAACTCCGCGTTAAAGCGATGGAAAGTGCTGTAAGTCTGCAGGGCGATAACGCCACCAGAAAATATGGAAGTTATAACTACCACAGGCACCGTTTCGGAAGCCACATAGGCAAGTTGTTTTATAAAATGCTTGAGTTTTGGAGGTTTTTTGAAGATAAAGTATAGTCCCCAGAGAGTTAAAAGGGTTGCTCTACCTACCTCTTCAGCTACCTTGAGCACTCAAAACCCCCTCACATATTCCATATATAGCCTGAAGCGTTCCTTTAGTTCTTCCATAAAATCCCCACCCAGCTTTTCAAGAAGAGCATCCGCTAACACTATAGCAAGCATGGCTTCCGCCACTACAGAAGCGGCAGGCACTGCCACCACATCGCTTCTTTCTTTGCCAGCCTTTACTTCTTCCTTTGTTTGAATATCAACGCTTCTTAACGGCTTTGTAAGAGTTGGAATAGGTTTCATAGCACATCTTACAAGGATAGGCATGCCGTTGGTAATACCTCCCTCTGTTCCACCAAGGTTGTTAGAGTATCTGAAATATCCTTCCTCTTCAGACCAGCCTATTTCATCATGTACCTCTGAGCCGAACCTTCTTGCGGACTCAAAACCCAAGCCTATCTCCACACCCTTTATAGCCTGAATGCTTAGCATAGCCTGACCTATCCTTCCATCTATCCGCTTATCCCACTGAATATGACTTCCCAATCCCGGTGGCACTCCCACTGCAAAAACTTCAAAGATACCACCAAGACTTTCTCCCCTTTCTTTTGCCTCATCTATAAGTTTTATAAACTCCTCGTCCTTTGATGGGTCTGGAAATCTTACTATAGAGCTTTCAGCCAGCTGGTGTCTTTTAAGCAAGTCTTTTTCTTCTATAGGTGGTGAAAGCCTTCCTATGCTAACCACATAACTACCTATTTTTATCCCAAACTCTTCAAGAAACCTTTTACAGACAGCACCTACTGCTACCCTTGCCGCTGTCTCCCTTGCAGAAGCTCTCTCAAGAATATTTCTGAGGTCTCTCTGATTATACTTTATGCCTCCTGACAGGTCCGCATGTCCGGGTCTTGGTCTTGTAAAAGGCACCACGCCTGGTGGAGCTTCTCCTTCATAAGCCATTTTTTCTTGCCAGTTTTCCCAATCTCTGTTATAAATAGCCATAGCTATAGGACTTCCTATGGTTTTGCCAAAACGGAGACCAGCCAGAAACTCCACCCTATCCTTTTCTATCTTCATCCTCCCGCCCCTGCCATAACCCCTCTGCCTTCTTTCTAATTCTCCGTTTATGTATTCAGAGGATAGCTCAAGGTTTGCGGGCAGTCCCTCAAGGATGCAGACTAAAGCTTTTCCATGAGACTCACCCGCTGTTAAGAACCTTATGGACATTATCGCACGCTAACCGCCTTTACCACCTTGCCCGCCTTCAGGCACTTGGTGCATACATGGACCCTTCTTACAGAGCCATCCTCAAGCACTATCCTGACTCTCTGAAGGTTTGGCTTGAAGGTTCTTGAGTTCTGCTCCGCTGAGAAGGTCACGCTCTTTCCAAACCTTGTAGTCTTTCCACAAACATAGCACCTTGCCATCTTCAAACCTCCTTAGAAAACTAAATATTATATCAGGTTCCGAACTCCCAAGAGCTTAAGTATTTTACCTGCTCAGGTGTCAGCTGGTCAATTTCCACACCCATGCTTTTGAGCTTTAAAGAAGCCACCTGCCTGTCAATCTCTTCCGGCACCCTGTAGACCTGCCTTTCAAGGTTTGAAGGGTTTTTGAGAATATATTCTGCAGAAAGTGCCTGATTGGCAAAGCTCATGTCCATCACAGAGGCAGGGTGCCCTTCCGCCGCTGCAAGGTTTACAAGCCTTCCCTGAGCAAGAAGGTATATCCTTTTTCCATCCTTTAAAGTGTATTCTTCCACGAAGGGTCTTATTTCCCTCTTGCCCGTGCTGAGCCTTTCCAGAGCCTCTATGTCTATCTCCACGTTAAAGTGTCCCGAGTTGGATATAACAGCTCCCTCCTTCATGCTAAGGAAGTGTTCCTCTCTTATTACAGAGGTGTTGCCAGTTACTGTTACGAAAAAGTCCCCCAGCCTGCAGGCTTCTGACATGGGCATCACCAAAAAGCCGTCCATCTTTGCTTCAAGAGCCTTGATAGGGTCCACCTCGCACACGATTACAGTGGCACCCATGCCCCTCGCCCTCTGAGCCACCCCCTTCCCACACCAGCCATAGCCTGCCACCACAAAGTAAGAGCCTGCCAGAAGCCTGTTGGTAGCCCTCATTATGGCATCTATGGTGGATTGACCCGTGCCGTAGCGGTTGTCAAACATGTGCTTTGTGTAGGCATCGTTGACCGCAATCACAGGAAATTTTAAAACCCCCTGATTAGCCATAGCCCTGAGCCTTATCACGCCAGTGGTGGTCTCCTCCATACCACCCAGAACCTTCTCCGCCAGCTGAGGAAACTCCCTGTGCAAGGTGGATATTAGGTCCGCACCGTCATCTATCACAATATGAGGTTCTCTTCTTATTACCTCTCTCAGGTGCATGTAATAGGTGTCTGTGTCCTCTCCCTTTATGGCAAAGACAGGAATGTCATAATATTTGACCAGGGCTGCAGCCGTGTCATCCTGTGTGGATAAGGGATTGGAGGCTGTTAAAAAGACCTCTGCACCGCCTTCCTTCAACGTTATGGCAAGGTTTGCGGTCTCAGTGGTAATATGAAGGCAGGCGGAGATCCTTATGCCCTTAAAGGGCTTTTCCTTAGAAAAACGCTCCCTTATGAGCCCCAAAACGGGCATATCCCTTTCAGCCCACTCAATACGGTTCTTTCCAAGCTCCGCCAGCGATAAGTCCTTTACATGGTATTCCATATCAACCTCCTGAAAGTGGTGGTCCCACCTTTACAAGACCTGTTTCTGTTATCTCCATAAAGTGTGTCTTTGTATCATGCCCGCACAGCCTGCAGCCATCAATCCTTAAGAGCCTTACTATTTCACCTATGGGTTTTTTGTAAAGTTTGGACTGTGTGGGTGTAAGGACAAGGTCTTTGGAAAGCACTATGGAACAATCCACTATATGGCTTATGGCATAGCCTCCTGCCGCCTCTGCAGTAAGCTCCTCATGCCCGCTCCTTTTCTGAGAGACAAAAAGGGCTGTCTGATACCACTTCTTCATAAAATTAAAAAGCTGACGCACCACAGTCCTTGCCATCATCTCCTTGGCTTCATAAAGACCTGTTGCTGAGTCTATTACCGTATGCCTGACCTTGTAAGTCTTTATCACATGAGCTAAGGTGGCAAGAAGGTCTGGCATGTTTTCCCTGAGCCTTGCGTGGCTTGCCGCATCAATTAGAATGAGCTTGTCCTCTATGCTTTCAAAGTCTATCCCCATCGCCTTTGCTCTTTCTCTGAGACCTACCACCACGAAGGGAGCCGGAGCTTCCACCGTTATGAAGGCTACCGCTTCGCCCCTGCTTGCCTGCTTTACCGCATACTGCTCCACCATAAGGCTTTTGCCCGTATCAGAAACTCCGGTAATATTGACCACCGCATAGGAAGGTATGCCACCGAGTGGCTTTTTAATTGCCTTACTATCCTGCACCTCCGCAGTGAAAAAAAGCTCATCAAGACCTTCCACACCAGTAGGAATTCCGTACAGCTTTGGAGCCTTCTTTATGGCTTCACCGGCTACCCATATGCTTTCTTCTACCACTTCTGGACGTCTTTCTTCAAACTTTTCATCCATGGCGGTATAAATTTTAACACCACAGGCTAAAATTATCCTGCCCATGAAACACATGAAAGCTCATGACCTTTTTACAAAAGCAGTCCTAAAAGACGAGGAAAACCTAAAAGCCTTCCTATCTGAATTTTTACCCAAAAACCTCACAAAACACCTCAACCTCTCAAAGCTAACACTTGTTCCAGAAGAACAGATAACCCTCTCTCACGAAAAAAGACTTATACCAGACATATGCATAGAAATGCCTCTAAAAGGCTCAAAAAGAAAAGTCCATATTTACATGCTCATTGAACACAAGTCCTATCCAGACAAAAGAGCATACCTCCAAATCCTTAACTACATCACCTCCTTATGCGAAAAGTCCTTCTCAGAAAACAGAGACTATCCACCCGTATTGCCACTTATCTACTACCATGGAAGAAAGCCATGGCTGTATCCTGTGAGGTTTTCTGAGTTTCTTAGAGTTCCTGAAGAGATAAAAGAGTACTTTTTAGACTTCTATGTGGAGCTTGTGGATTTGCTAAAGCTAAGAGATGAGGAGCTTCTTAAAAAGGTAGAGAGCTACGATATTCTCTATACCTTTATGCTTTTACAGAAGAAGCTTCATGCACCCCTTGAGGAGTTGCTTGAAGTGGTAGAAAGGTTTATAAGCCTTGGCACGCTGTTAAGTGAGAGAAGAGGCTACTTTTTCTGGCTTTATGTCAAGTTTATAGCCCATTTTAAGAAAATTGACGAAGAAAATGTCCTGCATAAAATAATAGAGAGAGGAGGACAGGAAGTGCTGAAAGAGTTAAAGCTTTATCCTGATAAGAAATACGAGGAAGGTTTGGAAAAAGGACTGCAGGAAGGTATACAAAAAGGCTTAGAAAAAGGTCTTTTGATAGAAGCACAGGAAATGGTTATTGAGGTTATTGAATTAAGGCTTGGGGGTGTTCCAGAAGAGGTGGAAAGGCTCATAAGGTCTGAGAAAGACAGGAACAGACTCAGAAATCTTCTCAGGGAACTGGTAATCAGTAAAGACCCTCTTGAGACTTTAAGAAGTTTTTATCCTGAGCTTGAGTTTCCCTGAATTTTACAATACGAGGAGGGTCTTTTGCTTTAAGCTTAAGAATGTGCCTAAGGTGATGGAATTAGCTAATGAAAACTGAGATAAATAGCCTGTTACACAACTGGCTTCCTGCGGTATAAATTTTAACACTATGCGGTATTTTATAAAGACCTTCGGATGTCAGATGAACTTTAACGATTCGGAAAGGCTCAGAGGTATTCTAAAGACCATGGGCTATGAGCCTGCCCAGAGCTGGGAAGAGGCGGACCTAATCCTTATAAACACCTGCACCATAAGGGAAAAGCCAGACCAGAAGGTATATTCACACCTCGGAGAGTTTAAGAAGATAAAAGAAAGAAACCCGAAGGCCCTCATAGGAGTCTGCGGATGTCTTGCCCAGAGAATGGGGGAGGAGCTGGTGCAGAAGGCTCCAGTCATAGACCTGCTCTTTTCCAGCTTTAACATGCATCAGCTTCCAGAGCTTATACAGCAGGCTCAGGCAGGCTACAAGGCTATTGCCATACTGGATAACCCGCCCTCAGACGAAGATAAGCTCTGGGAGTTTCCAACCGTCAGGGACAACAAATACTGTGCCTATGTGACGGTGATGAAGGGGTGCGACAAGAACTGCACCTACTGTGTGGTGCCAAAGACAAGGGGGAGACAACGTTCAAGAAGCCTTGAAAGTATTCTTAAGGAAGTAAAGAGCCTTGTGGAGGATGGCGTCAGGGAAATACACCTTTTAGGACAGAACGTGACCGCCTGGGGTCAGGACATAGGCACACCCTTTGAGGAGCTTCTATACAGGGTGGCTGAAGTGCCGGGAGTGGAAAGGATACGCTTTACCACTGGACATCCGAAGGACCTTACAGAAAGCATAGCGAAAGCCATGGGTGAAATACCTCAGGTCTGCGAACACCTTCACCTTCCCGTGCAGGCAGGCTCTAACAGAATTCTAAAACTTATGGACAGGGGCTACACAAAGGAAGAATACCTTGAAAAGGTGCATATGCTAAAGGAGTATGTAAAAGGTATAACCTTCTCCACCGACATCATCGTGGGCTTTCCTACAGAGACGGAGGAGGACTTTGAGGAAACGTTGGATGTGCTAAGGAAGGTCAGGTTTGAACAGGTCTTTTCCTTCAAATACTCTCCAAGACCGGACACGCCTGCCTACTCCATGGAGGGTCAGGTGCCAGACCACATTAAAACAGAAAGGATGAGCAGACTCTTGGAGCTTCAGAAAAGAATTCTTTCAGAGATAGCCAGAGAGTATGAGGGCACCATACAGGAAGTTCTCATTGAAGGCTGTGAAGGGAGCAAGCTTACAGGCAGGACAAGGACAAACCGGTGGGCAAGCCTCAGCGGTGATGAGAGTCTGCTCGGAAGCCTTGTCAAGGTTAAAGTGGTAAGCTCAAAGCCCTTTAACATGGAGTGTGAGCTTGTGGAAGGCTGAGCAAATAAAAGACCTTGAGAGCCTGAGGGAATTTCTAAAAAACTACTTTGCTGGAAGGAAGGTGAGGCTCTATCTTTTTGGCTCAAGGGCAAGGGGAGATGAAACACCCTCCAGCGACATAGACCTTGCCCTTGAGGCTCAAGAAGACATAAGCGAAGATATATCTTATCTGTCAGAAGTCCTGGAAGAGTCCCTTTTGCCATACAGGGTGGAACTTGTGGACCTTTCAAAGGCAGGAAGGCACCTGAGAAAAAAGGTCATGGAGGAGGGTATCCTCTGGATAGGCTGAAGGAGCTTACAGAGAGCTTTCAGAAGGCTTTTGAAAGGCTAAGGGAGGCAAAAGTCAGGGCGGAGCAGGCGGATAGAGAGCTTTATCCCTTTTTAAGGGATTCCACCATACAGCGTTTTGAATTCACCTATGAGCTTTTCTGGCATCTTTCAAGGCTATACCTGAAGCTTCATGGCATAGACTGTTCCTCGCCAAGGACATGCCTTCGCCAGCTTGGTATAGTTTTAGGACTTTCTGAGGAGGAAAGACGGGAACTTTTAAAGCTTGTGGATTACCGCAACCTGACTTCACACACATACGATGAAGAGCTTGCGGAGGAGGTCTTTAGAGAGCTTGACAGATACATGCATGTAATAGCCTCTACCTTTGAAAAATTGCAAAAATCTACAGAGCCATTTTAAAGGTCTTTGCAGGCTCGCAAAAGTTAAAAAGGACTTGACAAGCTTAAAGTTTTTTGCTACTATATAGTTATCAAAACCTTTAAAGGAGGGTACCAACATGAGGAAGAGCTTACTTGCAGTAGCAGCCCTGATGGGTGTAGGAGCCTTAATGCCTGCAAAGGCAGCCATGTTCAGAGTAGATGAAGACACCTATGCCAACATGGGGCTAAAGCTCCAAATATGGGCACAAAGACTGGGCAAAACTACTCCAGGTGGTAAAGACTTCACAGACTTCTCCATAGCCAACGCCAGGATTTACTTCAGCGGTCAGGTCAACAAGATGGTCCAGTTTGGTGCAAACCTGGACTTTGCAGTTCATGACCTCGGTGCCGCTGGTAGAAGGGCACATCAAGGCACTAGAACATCAAGGGTAAATGATGCCTTTATCAACCTCAAACCTATGGAAGAAGTCCAGCTTATGGCAGGTCTCTACAGGCTACCCTTCAGCAGGGCATCTCTGACAGACAGCTATACTTATGTAATACCTACAGGCTATGGCTACAGCATAAGAGGCAATAACTTTACACCCCTGACAATAGGAGCTAACGTTCGGAACCCTTACAGGGATGCGGGTGTAACACTGTGGGGTAATATAGCGGATGGAATGCTCAAGTATCAGCTCGGTGTATTTGACGGAAGGTGGGACCACGCATCTGGAGCTTTAGGTACCAAGGACAATATTGCATTTGCAGGAAGAATACAATTTACACCTACGATGCTTGGCTATAAGGGTGAAAAAGGCTTTGGCCTTGCGGACACATACCTTGGAAAGCAAAATGTCCTGACCATAGGCCTCGGTTATAACTTCCAGAAGTGGGATAACAATTCAGGATATTCTGGCACCGCAAAAGCATGGACCGTTGATGCCATGTGGGAACAAAAGTTTGGCGACATAGTTCCCAACCTGCAGCTTGGCTATCAGGACAATAAAGATTTACCTGCTACTGCACCTCTTAAAGCAAAGAACAGAGTATGGTATGCTCAAGGTCAGCTCCTCTATGACCAGGTGGTTGGTGTAGGAAAACCAGCTCTTGCTATAAGGTATGAAAATCAGGACGACAGAACAGCGGCCAACAGGGACACCAACAGAACAGGTGTCTTCTTCAACTACTACATAAAGGGTCAAGGTGCTAAAATCCAGCTCGGTGCTGACGTCGTAAGCCTTAAGAACAAAACTCCAAACGAAAAGAACTACACCGACTGGACGCTTGCTCTTCAAACCCAGTTCTAAGCTTTACATAAGCTTAGCCTCGCCCTGCGCGGGGCTTTTTTATTTTTTATAACCTTGTAGAAAAAGCTCAGGTTTGCGTCAAAGCCAGCCCCTGTAGAAACCTCAGTATGCGTTGAAATCCTTGACTTTAAGAGAAGGTCTCAAGAGGGCTTTATATTACAGCTACCACAAGCCACACAAGAAATACCAGAAGTGTAAAGAGTTTGTAATAGCCTTTAAGAAAATAAAGAAGTAGCGCATTCATCAAAAGCACAGCAACCGCAGGCATAAGGTCAAAGCCTTTATTGACCTGAAGGTCAAAGTTTGAAAGCAAAGAAACAAAACCTGTAAGAAGCTTTCCGGTAATTTCAAGGGGAAGGGTAGGAAGGCTAAAGAAGGTGGCAAGCTCTAAAAGTCCAAAAAGGGTGAAAGGAAAAAGAAGCGGTGCCACTAAAGGTGTAAAGACTATACTACCTGCGGATGTGTTGCTAAAGGTTAGGATAAGTGGAGACACGCCAAGAAAGGCAAAAAGGGAAGTCCAGAAGGGCAAGAAGAGGTTTTGGTAGAGGTAAGAGCCTTCCTTTTTGAAATTTTCTAAAGATAGCACTATGTATAGGGTGGCAAAAAGAGAAAGCCAGAAGGAATAAGAGGTTAAGAATTCTGGTTTGTAGAGAAGTAAAAGACTACCAGAATAGAGAGTTATGCCTAAGGGGTTTGCCCTTCCTTCAAAAAGCTTTACCAAGAGCCAGAGGAAAAGCATAAGGTATGCCCTCAAAACGGGTGGCTCAGGAGGTACTGCAAAAAGCACATACAGGCTAACACCTGCAAAGGCTAAATAAAGCCCGTAGGGATAGGGAAGCATATACCTCAAAAGCAAGAAGACAAGAGCTATATGGGAGCCAGATATTACCAGCAGATGAACAAGCCCTGTTTGTCTGAAGGCATACTGAAGGTCTGAAGGAAGAAGGTCCTGAGCTTCTCCAAAAAAGTAAGTTAAAACCAGAGCTTCCACCTCGGGGTCTTTTATCTTTTCCTGAGCTTTTTGCATAAGGTGGTCTCTAAAGCTTTCCACAGGCACAGGCTTCTCTATATCCTTATAACTGGCACTCAAAAAAACTCTTCCCTCAAAAACCTTAGCCTTTGCCCGCAGGATAAACTCCCTTGAAGGTATGTCTTCAGCTCCGTAAAGGGTAAGGTGGGCTTTCTTATCATACAGCTCAGGAAAGTCTCCGCCCTTTATCAAAACAGTAGTCTTTAGCCTACCATCTTCTATCTGCGGGACGCCCTCTATTCTTACATGCACATAGCCCTCACCAAGGTCTTCTTCCCAGAGGTATGCAAGCTCCCTCTCCACACGCCACAGGGCAAGGGCTAAAGTCAGAAGAAAGAAAACAAGGGGCAGGAGGTCCTCTCTTAGTCTTTGCGACAGCATAAGAGATAGACAAGCCCGAAGAGCCTTTTCTGCACTTCCACCACCTTAAAGCCCTCCTCTGAAAGCTCCTTCTGGACTTCCTCAAGGCTAAGGGAGTTCTCTAAGGAATGAATGAAAAAGTCCCACTTTTCTTTTCCAAAGAGCATAAGTCCAAAAGGCTTTAGAGGATATTTCATCAGGAAGATAAGAAGGGGCGTTAAAAAGAACCTGTTTATATCCAGAAGTCCCAGCTCTCCGCCCCCTTTTAAAACCCTCTTAGCCTCCTTTAAAAAGGCTTTTCTGTTTAGAAGATGTCTGTAGACTAAAGAGAGGGTAATGGATCCAAAGACACCCTCTTTAAAGGGCATGTTTTCCGCATCGCCAGCCAGAAACCTGCAGGCTTTGCATTTGCCTCTGGCTATTCTTAGCATTTCTAAAGACAGGTCCATGCCCACCCTCAAGCCTCTGTTTTGAGATTTTAGAAGCACCTCGCCCGTGCCCGTACCCACATCAAGCCTGTTGCCCTCTTGAGAGAGCATCTGAAGAAGGTCCCTCTGCCAGCTGTCAATCCCGCCAAAGGTTATAAGCTTTAAGAAAAGGTCGTATTTTTTGCTTACAGCCGAGAAGACCTCTGCCACCACCCTCTTAGTGGTCATAAACCACCTCTACAAAAAGAACCTCTCTGTATTTTCCCTTTAGCTCTTCGGGTATATTTACACCAGCTACCACTGGAAGCGTTTCACATTTGTAAGCCTTTGAGAAAACCTCAGCCCTTTTCAAACTTCTTTGAACATCCTTTTCCTGAACAGTGTAGGATACTTCCACCGCCAGCAGAAGATCCTTACCTTCCGCAGTCTTTGCAATAAGCAGAAGGTCCAGGTTCAGAGCCTCCTTCCTCTCATCCTCTCCTATAAGCCCCTCCTCCACCGCATCTTCCAAAACCTGAGCCCACTTTTCCACAGGCACCACCCTCACCCTTCTGAAGTATCTTCCAAAGTAAGCCGGGGCTTTTTCTCTTACTCTTCGCTCAAGGCTATCACCCTTAAGACTTCCCACATCTATCTCAAGCCTGCCAACTCTTTCTTCAACACGACCGACCTTTTCCTCAACTCTGCCAACTCTTTCTTCAACCCTGCCCACTCTCTCCTCTACACGACCAACCTTCTCCTCAACTCTGCTAACCCTTTCCTCTACATGACTAACCCTCTCCTCAACTCTGCCAACTCCTTCTTCCACACTACCGACCTTTTCCTCAACTTTGCTAATTCTGGGTATAAACTCCTTTTCTACAAACTCATTGAACTTCTTCGGTAGCTCCAGGAGGTCTTTTGTAAGTATTAGACTTCTCAGCTCATCAAGCCAGTCCGGGTTTTCTCTTAGTGCCTGAAGAAGGTCGTAGAAGCTCTTTATCACATATTCCTTTTGCTTCTGCTCCACGCTCATGCTTATAATTTTAATCCTCCTGCTTCAAAGGAACATCTCCTCTGGAGGCGGGCACATAACTGATGCTTCACCTATAATCATATCTTCACGCCCGTCTCCTTTGCTATTCTATATATAAGCCTGTCCTCCTCTGTTGGGTCCTTTACCACCAAATCTACCTTCCTCTCTATACCTCTTAGCTCCAGAGGGCTCAGAAACTTTATCATGTGTTCCACGCTTACTTCTCTCGGGCTTTCTATGAATATGTCAATATCCCCACCTTTTTGCTAAGGTCAGCCCTGCTTCCGAATATGTATATATCTATACCCTCCCCAAAGACCTCAAGAGCTGTTTCCTTTATTCTCCTTATTTCCTCAGGCTCAAGCCTTACCCTTGCCTCTTTCTGCATGCAAATATTATAGAAGCTTTCCAAAGGTCAGAAGCCTCCGCTCTGTCCTGTCTCTTCTGTAAGAGGGAAGTCTTTGAGAGCATACGGTGCATACGCCATAAAGCACAAGTCTCTCCAGACCTCCCTTCCTTAACCTCAGGAGAGCTTCCCTTTGCGTATCCATGTACAGGTGAGAGTTTCTATAGTGTAGCATGGTAAAATGCTTTTTAAATTCTTCACCCACCTGATAACAGCAGGCTTTTGCGGATGGACCCACAAAGGCTAAAAAGCTTTTTATGTCTTCAAGCTCTTTGAGCGTTTTTATGGTGTTTTCTATTATCCCCTCCTTTAGCCCTCTCCAGCCTGCATGCACCACTGCAAGGGTCCTTTCTCCTACAAGCACCACAGGCACGCAGTCTGCTGTTCTTACGCCTATCTTCAAGCCCCTCGTCTGGGTAATAAGGGCATCACCCTCAAGACCCTCCACATGCTCCTCCACAAAATGCACAACCGCTGAATGCACCTGCCTTAGGGTAAGAACATCTTTCCTTCCTTCATAGAGCCTTATTCCAACAAAAGCCCTCTTTAGCCTTAGGGAGTATATCAGCTCAGCCTCTTTGCCTTCTCTGAGGTTTGCCTTATGCATTCCATAATTATGCCAGCAAAACCCTTCTCTTCCAAGACCTTTATGCCTTCTATGGTAGTTCCTCCCGGAGAAGCAACCTTGACAATCCATTCTTCTGGATGTCCTCCAAGCTCTTTAAGAAGTTCGCAGGAGCCTAAAACTGTATGTATGGCTATAGCCTTTGCAGTCTCATATGGAAAACCTTCCTTTACACCTGCCAGAGCAAGGGCATGGATGAACTTAAAGACAAAGGCAGGACCAGAGCCAGCGAGGGCTGTAAAGCTGTCAAACATGGGTTCATCCAGCTCAAAAAGGCTTCCGCAGGAGGAAAAGAGGGACAGGAAGGTCTTTTTTTCTTCCTCAGATACACCTTCACCGAAGGCATAGGCTATTACCGCCCTGCCCACAAGAGCGTTTATGTTGGGCATTATTCTTATGAGCCTTTTTGTGTTTGAAAGTTCCTCGAGCCTTTTGAGGCTCAGCCCAGCCACCGTGCTTATAAGGATTTTGTCTTTCAGACCTTCCCTTATGAAGGAAAGAACCTTAGGCACTTCCTTTGGCTTTACCGCAAGAAAAAGCCAGTCAGAGCCTTCAAGCAGAAACTCAATCTCCTTTGCTACACCAAAACCCTCTTCCAAAGCCTTCCGCCTTTTTTCCTCGCTTATGTCATAGACAAGCACATGAGCCTTATCCTTCAGAGCCTTTGCAAAGCTACTTCCCATGTTTCCATAGCCTATTATGCCAAGTCTCATGAAGACCTCCTTAACTTTAATAGAAGTTTTTCCCAGAAGCTGTAGGAGGGTGGCTTTATGGAAAGGGGCAGTTTTGATAGAGCTTGCGTTAGCTCTCGCGTTAGTTCATCGCTAAAGGGTGTCTGATTTATTATCTTCCTTATTATCTTTGGGTCATATCTTATACTGCCAAGATAAAGCACCTCCGCATTGGTAAACTTTTCACACACTACCCTTATGCCTTCAAAAACCCTTTTACCCTCTTCCTGAGAGCTTACCTTGTTCACAAGCAGGTAAAACTGCGGGACCTTTTCTTCTAAATTTAGCACCTTTATAAGCCCGTAGGCATCCGCTATGGAGGTAGGCTCTGGGGTGGTAAGAACTATGGGTATGTGTGAGGAGGACACTAAGGCGGTTGTATCTGAATGTATGCCCGGTGGTGTGTCAAATATAACCCAGTCATAGTTCCTTTCCGCATATTCCTGAAGCTTCATTATCAAATGTTTTAACTGGGCTGGCGGTAGGTTTACAAGCTCCCTGACACCACTACCGCTTGATATGAAGGCAAGGTTTTCCTCAACAGGTACCACCACTTCTTCTAAGGGTACTTCTCCCATAAAGAAGTTGTAAAGGTTTTTTGGAGGTGTTATGCCAAGCATTATATGCACATTGCTAAGCCCAAGGTCTCCATCCACTATAAGAACCCTGTAGCGGTTTTTGCTCAGAATCCTGCCCGCGTTTATGGTTATAAGGGTCTTGCCAACACCACCCTTTCCGCTTGCTATGGCTATGTAGCCCGTCCTTCTTTCTTTTCCTTCCACGCTCATAAGATGAAGAGCCTGCTGCTGCATCTTTTAACCCTCTAAGAATATCTTAGCCAGATATTCATGGCTTGCCATCACAAGGTCTTCCGGCACCCTCTGACCCGTAGTCAGGCAAAGCAGAGGAAGCTGTGTTCTAAAGGCTACATTTATAACAGTGCCATAGTAATTGGTCTCATCAAGCTTTGTGAATATCAAGCCTGCAGGTTCCACCACGCTGAAGCTTTCTATGGCTTCATATAGCACCCTTTCCTCCGTGTTGGCACTCAAAGTTATGTAAGCCTCAAGGGCTGGAAGCTTTGTGAAGAAGGGCACCAGTTCCTTTACCTTTATCTCGTTATAATGGCTCCTGCCTCCTGTGTCCACCAGCACCAGGTCCATGGAAGATAGCTCACCTATGCATTCTCTTAACCTGTAAGGTGTATCTGCAGTTCTGAAGGGTAGTTCCATTATGCTGGCGTAGGTTTTCAGCTGTTCCACCGCCCCTACTCTGTAGCTGTCTATGGTTATTAGCCCTACCTTTTTACCCCTGCTTTTTAAAAGGTGTGCCAGCTTTGCCACCGTAGTGGTTTTACCTACCCCCGTGGGACCAAGGAGGGTAATAACTCTAAAGCCTTCCTCCTCTACAAAGTTTTCTATAAGCTTTATGTTTTTGCCAAAACCCTCCACAAGAGAATCAAGGTTTTCACCTTTCAAGTCAAGCCTCTTTAACTCAAAGTCATATCCGCAGGCGGATTCAACTATCTTTTGAGCCACATCCCTTGAAACCCCCCTGTTTATTAGCTTATTCATAAGATAAAGGGCTCTTATGGAATACTCACCCTCAAGCTCGTCCTTTTTAACCTCTTCCTTTTCAATCCTCTGTTTTTTGACGAGCTCCATCACTTCTCTGAGATTTTCCTTTAGCCTGTTTATTTCCTGATAGAGGTTTTCTTCCTTTTTAAGCTCCTGAGCAAAATCCTCCGTGTCTGGAATTCCCACCGTTATCTCAAGCTTTGACCTTGAAGGGAAGGGGAGGAAGGGCAGGAGTTTCTGCCTTACCACCCTCGTGGACAGAATTACCGCCTGAGAACCGTACAGAGCTCTCACTTCCTCCACCGCCTCCTGCAAAGAGTTAACTACAAGCTTTTTAATCTTCATCTATCACGCCCACCACCTTCATGTTCAACTGCCTGTCAAGTTCATTATAGGACAAGACCACAAGGTTCGGCACATAGGCTTCAAGAATCTTCCTCAAGTGCCTCCTTATGCCTGAAGAAGTTATAAGAAGGGGCAACGCCTGATACTGGTTAAACTTTGGAATCTCCTGCGTTAGCTTTGGATATAGCCTGTTTATAACAAGGTCAAGGAACTCCTCCTCTTTGCCCTCCTGCACATAGGCGGTTAATTTAGCCTCCATTCTTGGCGACAGCACGAGGGCATAGAGGGTTCCGTTAGTGCTGTATAGCCTCGTTATCCTCTTGGCAAGCCTCTGTCTTACATACTCGGTCAAAAGCTCCGGGTCCCTCGTCTGCTCTATGTGGTCCGCGAGGGTTTCTATTATGGTTAAAAGGTCGTTTATAGGTATGCCTTCCCTAAGCAGGTTCTGCAGTACTCTATGGAGCACGGAAAGAGGCACCACATCCGGCACAAGTCCCTGAACTGCCTTTGGATATTTTTTTGACAGGTTTTCCACAAGCTCGGAAACCTCCGCCCTTCCCAGTATCTCATGCAGGTTTCTCTTTATTATCTCGCTTATGTGGGTTATCATGACTGTAGGTATATCCACCACCATATAGCCTGCCCTCTGAGCCCTGTCCTTTATTTCTTCCCTTATCCAGTAGGCTTTTAGCTTAAAAGAGGGGTCTCTGGTTTCTATACCCTGCAGAGGCTCCCGGGCATTTCCAAGGTCTATGGCAAGCCAGTGCCCCGGCACCACCTCATAGGAATCCACCTCTATGCCCCTTATGAGTATCCTGTATTGATGCGGTCTTAGCTTCAGGTTATCCCTTATATGCACAAGTGGTATGACCACACCATACTCGCTTGCCAGCTGTCTTCTTATGGTCTTTATACGGTCTGGTATATCACCGCCCTGAGACTCATCCACATAGGGTATGAGACCATAGCCTATTTCAAGGGCTATAGTCTCTGGCTGTGTTATAAGCTCCTCTTCCTTTTTCTCCCCCGTGGATTTTACCTGTTCCTTCAGCTTTTGCTCCAGTTTTCTAAGCTCCTCCTCCTTTAAAGCCTTGTTTATGGCGTAGTATAAACCACCGAGAAGCCCAGCCATGAAGAAAAAAGGCAGTTTTGGGAAACCCGGGATAAGCCCCACTAACACAAGGAGAGCCGAAGAGAATAGAAAAACCCTTGGTTCCTTTGAAAACTCCTTGTAGAGCACCCTTCCAAGCTCCTCCTTTGAGGAGGACTTGGTGACCACTATGCCCGCTGAGGTAGAGAGGAGCAAAGCAGGAATCTGAGAGGCAAGCCCTTCACCAACCGTCAGCAAGGTGTAGGTCTGCAGGGCATCCATAAAGCCCATGCCTTTAAAGACCAGACCCACCACAAGCCCACCCACAAGGCTTAGAAAGAGGATTATAAGCGCTGCAATGGCATCACCTCTTATAAATTTGCTGGCGCCGTCCATGGCTCCGTAAAAGCTTGCCTCCTGTTCAAGCTGAGCCCTTCTCCTCCTTGCCTCTTCTTCTGTTATAAGACCTGCGTTGAGGTCCGCGTCTATGCTCATCTGCTTTCCGGGCATGGCATCAAGGGTAAAGCGCGCGGCGACTTCAGATACTCTTTCCGCACCCCTCGTTATCACTATGAAGTTTATAACGATGAATATCAAAAATACGATAAGACCCACCACCACATTACCCCCTACTACAAAAGTGCCAAAACCTTCTATGATATGACCTGCAGCAGAGGTACCCTCATGTCCATAAAGGAGTATTCTCCTTGCCGCGGCAATGTTTAAAGAAAGCCTGAAGAGGGTTCCCATTAGCAGTATGCTTGGAAAAGCAGACAGCTCAAGGGGGTCCTTTATAAAGGTGGTAAGTACAAGCACGGTCATGGCAAAGCTTATACTTAGAGCTAAAAGAAGGTCTAAAAGAAGTGCAGGAACTGGCAGTATAATGGCGCCAAGCACAAGGACGAAACCTAAGACAACCCACCCTTCTTTAAGGTTCATACTATAATAATAAAAGAGGAGGGGTTCATGGAGCTTGATATAGTCCAGTATGAAATAGACCGAGAGATAAAAGAAGGTATTGACAGGATAATATCTAATTTATTCAATAAATCCTCAGCAGAGCTTGTGTTACTAACGGATGATGCTGGCAGGATTGTGTGTCTGTGCGGTGATAAGCTAAGCAATGATTATGCTGCGGAATTTCTCGCAAGTATAATAAGTGGTGTTTTTGGCGCCGCTTTAGAGATGGGGAAGATACTATCAATGGAGGATTTGGACATTCTTCAGTATGAGAGCAAAAATATGGATGTGGTTATAAAGTTTATACCTCCAAGATTTCTGCTGGGCGTGCTCGTTAGAAAGGGGACATCCTTAGGTACGGTAAGGCTTTTCCTGAGGGAAGCCAGTGAAGAGCTATCAAGTCAGATGGAAAACCTTAAATTTGTGCCCGTTAAGACAATTAAAATGGATGTCAAAACTCTCGAAGAGAAGCTCAATAAACTTTTAGGGAGCTAACAATGAAATTAAAGCTTGTTTATTTCGGTTCAAGCCTTGCGGGCAAAAGCACTAATGTGAAAACCTTATATAAGATACTTAAAGAAAAGAATCTTGTCAAAGGCGATATGGTGGTAATGGAAACGGAAGAGCAGAGAACCCTTTTCATGGAGTTTTTCATAAGTTCTATAAACATAGAAGGCTTTGAGTTGGAGCTCAAGATACTTACCACGCCAGGGCAGTTCAGACTGCACCCCCTTAGAAAGGTTATTATGAAAGGTGTTGATGGACTTGTTTTTGTAGTGGATAGTTCAAAGGAAAGAGAGAAGATAAACTTTTTAGTTATGAGGGAGACAGCGGCAGTTCTTAAGGAAATGGGTGAGGATTTAATGAGGTTTCCCGTTGTTGTGCAGTATAACAAGAGGGACCTTCCAGATGCCATGGATATTGAGGATATGCAGGTTAGATTTAACCCATGGGCTACCGACTATGTGCCGGCGGTTGCCGTTGAAGGTGTGGGTGTTCTTGAAACCTTTGAGAAAGCTATAAAGAACATACTGGTAAGGAAGTATGCAAGGAGCGCCCTTATATAGGGATATAAACCTTGACACCATAAACCTTGATAGCCTTTTAAGGGATATATCAAACAGAAGGCTAACAGGTTATGCCCGCATAGTTTACTGGGATACAGAGGATTACATCTTCTATCTGGAGGGCACACCCAAGTATGCATTGAGGGTTTTTGAGGAAGGAAGAAGTGAGCTTCTTAGCAGGTCTGGATACACAAGGCTTGAAAAAAGCGGAACCTTTTCTTTCTATTCCACATCTATACTGGATTTGTTATCTGTATTGAGAACAGAAAGGGAAGAACTCACACCCTTTAATTTTGTTCCTTACGGGGACGAGTTTCTGCCTTCTATGCTCATAGCACACACGAGCCCGGAGAAGGTTTTTGAACAGGCAAAAAGAAGCCACTTTTATGGCTACGCGGTATTTTTTAACACGGAGGACTTTTTATACATGGTCTTTTTAGCAAACGGCGAGCCAATAAGGGCATATCCCTTTACGGATAAAGCCATTACACTTACGCTGGACCCGGATAATACTTACATCTCCCTCTTATACACGGAGCCGGAGCTGGTCTATTTTCTCGCTTCTATGGGTTCGTTTGGAAAACAGGAGGCACAAAGAGTGAGAAGCAACGCTGAATTAAAACTGTTGATAAATAACCTAAAAGCCAATAGAATGAGCTTTCTTATTGATATGCCCATATCCCCGGGCTTCAGGTTTTTTGCTGGTTTATATTCTGGTGTGGAGTTGTTTAGGCTCTATAGAAAGGTCAATGACCTCTTGAGGGAAGAACCACAGCTAAAGGAAGGAAAAAGCTACAAGGTGAATATATACAGCATAAATGTTAAAACCTCTTTCGAACCTGTTTCTATAAGCTTCAATCTTCAAAGGGAAGCCAAAACCACCAGGAGTGGCGAGGTTGTAAAACCAGAGACCCTGAGGGGTATAAAACAGGCTTTTATTGAAGAAATTGGACCTATCGGTCCTCTTGTGTGGAATAAGGTTTTAAAGGACCTGGGTTATACGGAGGATAGTATAACCATGGAAGAGTTGAGAAGCATGGTAAATATGCTTGCCAAAGAAATACCCGATGAAAAACATGCAAAAAACTTTGAAGAAAAAGCGAGGAGGTGGCTTACATGAAAAGGCTATTGCCCAAAAGCATAAGATGGAAGATTAGCCTGCCCGTGCTTATCTTTGGTATAATTGCGGGCTTAGGAACGGGTTATTATACATACCACACGGAGGTTCAAACTGCCATTAAGACAACAGAAGAGAAGGTTGATACAGCGATTAACTTCAGCGAAAGTTCAAGGGAGTATGTGAGAAAGACTTTAAGGCCTATTATTTCCGACTTCCTTGCGAGGGCCAAGGGATGCGTGCAAGAGGATTTTATTCTTGAAGCTCAGTCCTCTAGCTTCTTCACAGCATCTATTTTCAACATGGTCAATGAAAAAATGCCAGACTTCAAGTTAAGACAGGTAGCATACAACCCCATTAACCCCAAAAACAACCCTACTCCCGAGGAAGCGAAAATAATAAACTTTATGAGAGCAAGCAACACAAAGGAGTATTCGGGTGTCATAGAATCAAACGGTCAAAGATACTTTGTAAGTGCTTTTGGTAAAGTGGCAGAAGCGGGCTGTATGCAGTGCCATTCTACAAGGGAGGCTATGCCAAAAAGCCTTGTAGCAAAGTATAACCCTCAATACGACCCCAACTGGAAGGTGGGTGAGCTGGTGGGTGCGGTTATTGTATCTGTACCTTTTGAAACCATCATATTAAAGGCTCAACTTAACGGTCTTGTAAGAGGGCTTGGGGTCTTTGGCATATTTTTAGCCATAACCCTCTTTATAATCTTAGCCCTTGACAGGCTTGTTTTCAAACCCATAGAAGAGCTACAGAGGAAAGCGGAAGAAATTGCAAAGGGCAATGTGGATGAACCAATTGAAGTAAAGTCTGATGACGAGATTGGCAAGCTCGCTGAAGCCTTTGAGAGAATGAGGGTAAGTATAAAGAAGGTAATGGACCTACTCAAATGATATAATTCTTCCATGCGTTGGAGCAGGTATTTCTGGTATACTTCAAAGGAAGAACCTGCAGAGGCTCAATCTCCTTCTCACAGATTGCTTTTAAAGGGTGGTTTTATAAAGCAAGTTTCAGCAGGAATATATGAATTTACTCCACCCGGGTTGAGAGTTCTGAGAAAGATAGAAAACATAGTAAGGAAAGAAATGGACAGAAGTGGTGCTCAGGAAGTGCTCCTTTCTGTCTTAAACCCCGCGGAGCTGTGGAAGGAAACAGGAAGGTGGGAGCTTTATGGTAGAGAATTATTTACACTCAAAGATAGAAATGGTAGAGACTACTGTCTTGGACCTACTCATGAGGAGGAGATAACGGATCTTGTGCGTTCTTATGTAAATTCCTACAGACAGCTTCCTCTTATACTCTATCAGATTCAGGTAAAGTTCAGAGACGAAAAACGTCCTAGGTTTGGTCTCATAAGAGCAAGAGAGTTTATCATGAAGGATGCCTATTCTTTTGACACGGATGAATTTTCCGCCATGCTTTCATATGAGACTGTGAAGTTTGCCTATGAAAGAATCTTTAAAAAGCTAAGGCTTAAAACCCTTATGGCACAGGCAAGCGTAGGAGCGATAGGTGGTATAAGCTCACATGAGTTTGTGGTTTTAACTGACTATGGAGAGGCAAGGGTTGCCTACTGCGAAGGCTGTGGCTACTGTGCCAATGCGGAAATAGTGAGTTTGAAAAAGCCTCAAGAGGAGCAAGAGGAAGAAAAGCTTCTTCAAGAAGTGCATACACCCGGCACAGATACTATAGAAAAGCTCGCTTCTTATCTTGGCGTGCCTGCAAGGAAGATAATAAAGGCTGTTCTCCACATAGTGAATGAGTCAAAGCCTGTTATGTTCCTCATAAGAGGAGATAGAGCTGTAGATGAAAACAAGGTGGAGGCTGTGCTTGGAACAGAAAACTTCAGACTGGCAGAAGACAAAGAAGTCTATGAGCTTCTTAAGACCACAAAAGGATTTATAGGACCTTTTAACCTTCCTCCTTCTGTGGAAGTCTATTGGGATAACTCCACTTACGGTATAAAGAATGCGGTAATAGCCTTTAACAAGCCAGATTATCATTACATAAACGCAAACCCAGGCAGAGATTTTAAACAGGAGAAGTTTGTAGATGTATGTCAGGTGGAAGAGAAAGACCCATGTCCTCAATGCGGAGCACCCCTAAAGGTTAGCAGAGGTCTTGAGGTGGGACATATATTCCTCCTTGGTACAAGGTATTCAGAACCTATGAAAGCTTTCTATAAGGACGCTCAAGGTCAAGAAAAACCAATAATAATGGGCTGTTATGGTATAGGCATATCAAGGTGTGTGTCTGCCGTAGTGGAGCAGTATCATGATGAAAAAGGTATAAAGTGGCCTACAACGGTAGCACCTTTTGAGTTAGATATCATATGTGTAAATCCTTCTGACCAAGAACAAAAGGAAGTTTCGGAAAAACTCTATATGCTTGCTCAGGAGCATGGCATAGAGACTATATACGATGATAGAGATGAAAGTCCGGGCTTTAAGTTTGCAGATGCGGACTTATGTGGCTTTCCCTACAGGCTGGTGGTTGGTAAGAAAGTAAAAGAAGGAAAGGTGGAGCTTCAAAACAGGCACACAGGCGAGAGAATAGACCTTGATATAGACAGGGCAGTAGAAGAGGCGAAGAAGCTCATAGAAGAGGACAAAAAGTAGTTATAAAATTTCAAAACCTTTTACACGGCTATCAGAGGTGAGTTTTCTAATAAGCTCTTGAAGTTCTTCTTCTGAAAGGTCTATTTCAAGGCTTAGGCTTATACCTTCTTCTTCCCTTCTCATAGCTTGTATCCTGTATTCTTTGAAAATCTTGCTTATGTATGTATTTGGGTCTTCTGTTTCCTCAAAAATTAATCTTATCACCCTTCTTTTGCCAAGGCTTATAAACTCTCTTTCTATCCTGCTCATAAGAGAAAGAACCAGCAGTAGCATGATGGTTGTGTATATGGATAGTACATACATGCCTGCACCTGCTGAAAGACCTATGCCTGCGGTAGTCCAAAGACTGGCAGCGGTTGTAAGACCCTTTATAGATACACCTATCCTTATTATGGCACCAGCACCAAGAAAACCTATGCCTGCTATTACTTGAGAGATTATCCTTGATGGGTCTGAGTTTTCTCCATGAAGTACGGATACATGAAAGGCTAAAATACTCATGAGAGCTGAACCTATAGCCATGATGGAGTGTGTTCTAAAACCTGCAGGTTGTTTTCTTCTTTCTCTTTCTAAGCCTATGAGAGAGCCTAAAAGAAAGGCAAGAAAGAGCCTAAAAAAGCCTTCCCATATAGGAAAGGGTAGTTCTTCTACAAACTTCATGGTGGATATTTTAAAGGTTGTCATTGAGCTATACTTGAGATAAATTTTTAATGAACAACCATTCAGGAGGAAGCCATGTGTAAAGAATGTGGTTGTGCGGACGGGCACAGGCATATGCATAAGGAAGAGACGAAGGAAGTAAGCCTTTTTAAGAAAGTGCTTGAAAAGAATGACCTTCAGGCTCAGGAAAACAGAGAGCATTTTGAGGAGCATGGTGTGTTTGCCATAAACCTCATGTCATCACCGGGTGCGGGTAAAACCACACTTCTTGAAAGGACGGTGGAGCTTTTAAATGAGTTTAAAATCGGTGTTATTGAGGGGGACCTGGAAACGGAAATAGACGCACAGAGGCTAAGGGCAAAGGGTGTACCTGCCTGTCAGATAACCACCGGAGGTGCCTGCCACCTTGACGCCTTTATGGTGCATGAAGGCATACATGAGCTTCCCATGGAAGAGCTGGACCTTGTTTTTATAGAAAACGTGGGAAACCTTGTGTGTCCTGCCAGCTACGATGTGGGGGCTCATCTAAATGTGGTGCTTCTCTCCGTAGTGGAAGGTGATGACAAGCCTGAAAAGTATCCCGTCATGTTCAGACAGGCTCAGCTTCTTGTGATAACAAAGATAGACCTTTTGCCTTATGTGGATTTCAGCGTGGAAAGGGCTGTAAGGTCAGCAAGAAAGGTTAATCCGAGCATTGATGTAATAAGGCTTTCCGCAAAAACAGGTGAAGGACTTGAGGAATGGGTTGAATATTTACGCTTTAAGGTAAGAAGCTTTAAAAGGAGCCTGATATGAAGGCACTCTGGCTTCAAAGACTTACATGCTGTGGAAATACTCATTCCTTTTTGAATTACGAGGGGCTTGAATATCTCTTTAGCAGGTTTGAATACTTCTACCATCCCTCTCTGTCTCTTGAAAGTGAGGAAGAGGTCGTAGAAAGATTTTTAAAAGAAGATTTTGACTTGCTTCTTGTGGAGGGTGCGGTAAGGAGGGATGATGTAGTCCTAAAGGAGCTTTCTAAAAGGGCTCGCTTTGTGGTGGCAGTAGGAAGCTGTGCGGTCTATGGAAACATACCAGCCCTTTCTGACCCTGAGGTCTGCGGGCTAAACTACAGGTTTAAGGAAAGAGATGGGCTATTAGAGGACCCTGAGGTGATAAACCTACCGGGCTGTCCTGCCCACCCTTACTGGATAGCACATACCATATTCCTGTTGATGCAGGGTAAAAAGCCCGAGCTTGACCAGCTGGGAAGGCCTAAGGACTTTTATTCTTCCCTTACCCACTGGGGATGTACAAGGAACGAGTATTTTGAGTGGAAGGTAGATGCGGAAGAGCTGGGTTCTGAAAGGGGCTGTCTTTTTTACCACTTTGGATGCAGAGGTCCTCTCTCCTACAGCTCCTGCAACAGGATTTTATGGAACGGTGTTAGCTCAAAGACACGTGCTGGAACCCCCTGTTTTGGATGCACAGAGTATGACTTTCCGAGGAGGGGTCTGTGGGAGACAAGACAGTATGCGGGCATACCTGCAGAGCTTCCAATAGGAGTTTCCAAAAGAGGTTACATAATGCTATCCGGAATTGCAAAAATGTTTGCCCCTGAAAGATTGAAGAATGAAGGTTAAAAGCATAAACCTTGAAAGGGTAGAAGGCACTGCAAGGCTTGAGCTGGTCTGGAAGGATGGATTTATAGAAGACGCAAGGGTGAGCTTCCCCTATACACGAGGAATTGAAAGGGTTTTAAAGGATAGACCTTACATGGACGCCCTTGTAATAACGCCAAGGGTATGCGGTATATGTGGTCATGCTCATCTTATAGCTTGCGTAAGGGCTCTTGAAAAGGCAATGGGTATAGAACCTACACTAAAGGCTTCGCTGGTAAGAAATATCACTCAAAGCTTTGAGATACTTCAAAACCACATAAAGTGGTTTTACCTCTTCATACTTCCGGAGTTTCTTCAAGACAGTAATGGGCTTAGGAAATTGTATGAGCCCTTTAAGGGTAGAAGGTGGTTTCTTGCCATAAGGCAGGCTGCTCAGGCGGTTAAGGCTATAGCTCTTTTTTCTGGGCAGTGGCCCCATTCTTCTTACGCGGTACCCGGAGGTATCACCTCCAACCCAAAGCCTTCGGATTTGGCACAGCTTGAGGCAATAACTCATCAGATAAGGGATTTTTTCCTAAAGCAGGTGGTTGGGCTTGAAGAGGAAGAGCTAAGAAGGTTTTTAGAGGGAGGAAGCCTTTCCCTCCTGAAGGGCGACCTTGGGCTTTTCCTTGAATTTGCACATAAAGAAGGTCTTTTCAGGGCCGGCAGAGCATACAACAGGCTTCTGAGCGGTGGAGAACTTTACAATCCTTCTGGTTTCTACTGTAAGAAAACCTATCATGGAAGAATAAAGCCTTCTGCTCTTCAGGAGCTTACCCCCCCTTCCTACTCCACTGTAAGCCCTCTGAGATACAGGTCCTTTCCTTATGAGACGGGTCCTCTCTCAAGACAGCTTCTTTCTGGAAACAGGTTTATAAAAAACCTCCACAGGGAGTATGGTGATTCCTTTATGGTCAGGGTGGTTGCCCGTGTGCTTGAAATATGGCATATACTTTCCCGCATAGAAGAAGGGACAAAAAGGCTCTACGAGTGCCTTCATGAGCCTTCCACCTCCTTAAAGAAACCTCCTCATGTAAAGAGGGCTTACGGTTATGCCTTCGTGGAGGCTGCAAGGGGAACCCTGATGCATGAGGTGGAGATAGAGGAGGGTCTTATAAAAAGGTACAGAATTATAACACCCTCTCAGTGGAATTTGGGACCAAGGTGTGAGAGGTTTCTGGGCGTGGCGGAAAGGGCTATTGTGGGGCTTGAAAGCGAAAGGCAGGCGATGCTGGTGCTCAGAAGCTTTGACCTCTGTTCTGTATGCACAACCCGTTAGGAGGTTTAGCATGAAAAGGATAAAGCTTGCGGAAGGCGGTGGCGGAGAGGAAACCTGGAGGTTGATTAAAGCGCTATTTCTCAAATACTTTGATAATCCTCATCTTTCATCTCTTGAAGACTCAGCCCTGTTAGAGGTTCCTTCAAAGCTTGCCTTTACAACAGATGCCTTTACAGTAAAGCCCCTTTTCTTTCCAGGCGGTGATATAGGAAAGCTGGCAGTTGCAGGTACGCTCAACGATCTTGCAGTAATGGGTGCGAGACCCTTATACCTTTCAATTAGCTTTATTATTGAGGAAGGCTTTCCTTATGAAGACCTTGAAAAGATAGTAGAAAGTATGGCAAAGACCATAAGAGAATATAACGTCCAAGTAGTAGCAGGTGATACGAAAGTGGTTCCTTCGGGGCAGGTGGACGGGCTTTTTATATGCACTTCAGGTATAGGAAAAGTGATATATGATGGGCTTTCATGCAGGAATATAAGAGAAGGTGATGCCATAATAGTTTCCGGCACGGTGGGAGACCATGGAGCCTGCATACTTGCCCAGAGAGAGGGCTTTTATGGAGAGCTTGAGAGCGACTGTGCAGTTCTCTGGAACCTTGTGGAAAAGCTTCTATCTTCCGGAGTGGAGGTGCATGCCATGAGAGACCCTACAAGGGGTGGACTTTCAGCGGTCTTACACGAGTGGGCAAATTCCTCAGGAGTTTCCTTTTTGATAGAAGAAGAAGCTATTCCTATAAAAGAAGAAGTAAAGGGTCTTTGTGAGTTTCTTGGTCTTGAGCCTTATCATTTTGCCTGTGAAGGGAGGTTTGTATTGGCGGTAAAGCCTGAGGATGCGGAAAAAACCTTAGATATTTTACGTTCCGACCCACTCGGAAGCTCTGCAAACCTTATAGGCTATGCTATAAAGCCCCAGGGCTATCCTAAGGTTATACTAAAAACCCCTTATGGCACGCATAGGCTTCTGGAGCCACCGGCTGGAGAGCTTCTACCAAGGATTTGCTGATGCATGAATTTTCCATAGTTCAAAACCTTCTTGAGCTTCTTGAAGAGGAAGTGGAAAAGCATAAGGCAAAAAGGGTTTGTCGTGTGGAAGTGCTTGTAGGTCTTCTTTCGGGTGTAGAACCTCATCTTTTAGAGCTTGCCTTTGAAACTTTCAAAGAGGGAACGGTGGCGGAAAAAGCAGAGCTGGTGCTTCAAATAGAAAAACTTAAAATCTTTTGTGAGGACTGCGGTAAGGAGTTTGAAAAGGAAGAACTAAATGCCCTCTGTCCTTCCTGCGGTGGATTGAACACTCGCATAGTGGGCGGGCAGGAGCTTCTTCTTAAAAGCGTTGAACTGGAGGTTTAAGGGAGGATACGATAACGATGTTAAGCATAGTGCATAGAAGAGATGCTTACAGATAGAATGCGTTTAAGAATCCTTGTTAGGGGTGCTGTTCAGGGTGTGGGTTTCAGACCCTTTGTATACAGGCTTGCAAAGGAAATGGGGCTTATGGGTTATGTGCTTAACGATACGGGGGGTGTGGAGATTGAAGTGGAGGGTGAAAAGGAGCTTTTAGAGGAGTTTTTCTACAGACTAACCTCAGAAAAACCTCCCCTTGCCAGGATACATGCAATAGAAAGTCAGTTTCTTGAACCTGTAGGCTATGAGGACTTTACTATCAAGGAAAGTCAAGGAGCAGGAAATAAACAGGTTTTTATTCTTCCTGACATGTCTGTCTGTGAAGACTGCCTGAAAGAGCTCTTTGACCCATCAAACAGAAGGTATATGTATCCCTTTATTAACTGCACCAACTGCGGACCACGTTTTACCATAATAGAAAGACTTCCCTATGACAGACCAAACACTACTATGAAGGTCTTTCAGATGTGTCCCGAATGCGATAAAGAGTACCACGACCCTAAGGATAGACGCTTTCATGCACAGCCCAACGCATGTCCGGAATGTGGTCCATGGCTAAGTCTATATTCAGGCAAAGGTGAGCTTCTGGAAGAAAGAAACGGAGCTTTAGAGCTTGTGGCTGAGCTTTTAAAGGAAGGGCATATACTGGCTGTTAAGGGAGTGGGTGGCTTTCATCTTATGTGCAACGCCCTTGAGGAAAGGGTGGTTAGCCTCTTAAGAGAAAGGAAAAGGAGAAAGGAAAAGCCTTTTGCGGTAATGTTTAGAAACTTAGAACAGCTTTTAGAATATGCAGAACCTACAAGCCTTGAAAAAGCACTTCTTCTTTCACCAGAAAGACCCATAGTGCTTGTAAGGTCAAAGGAAAAGCTGGCACCCTCGGTGGCACCCAGTCTTAAAAGGGTAGGTGCCTTTCTACCATATTCTCCCATTCACTACCTTCTTTTAAATGCTTTAGATTTTCCCTTAGTTGCCACTTCTGGAAACTTCTCGGAAGAGCCCATAGTTAAAGATAATGAAGAAGCCTTAACAAAACTTAATTGCCTTGCGGATTTTATATTGGCTCACAATAGAGATATAAAAAGAAGATGTGATGATTCTGTAGTCAAAGTGGTGGGAGGCTTTCCCCTTCCCGTGAGGCGTTCAAGGGGCTACGCACCCATGCCCATAACGCTGCCCTTCAAACTGAGAAGGAAGGTGCTGGCTGTGGGAGGTATGCTAAAAAACACCTTTGCCTTAGCCTTTGAAGACAAAGTTTTCATAAGCCAGCATGTGGGTGATGTGGAAAACCTTGAAACACTTAGAGCCTTTGAGCAGATGGTTTATGACCTTATGGAACTTTATGAATTTGAGCCAGAGCTTGTGGTATGCGATATGCATCCACGATATGAAACCTCAAGATGGGCAAGGCACTTTGCGGAGGAAAAGGGTCTGAAGCTTATGGAAGTTCAGCATCACTTTGCTCATATACTCTCTTGCATGGCGGAGAATGCTTTAGAGGCTCAGGTGCTTGGTATAGCTTGGGATGGTACAGGTTATGGAGAAGATGGAACTCTCTGGGGTGGTGAGTTTTTAGAAGTGTCTTATGAAGGCTATAAGAGACTTTTCCATATAAAACCTTTCAAGCTCTTAGGTGGTGAAAAGGCTGTGAAAGAGCCAAGAAGGGTAGCCCTTTCCCTTATCTTTGAGCTTTATGGGGATAAAGCCTTTGAGCTGGAACTTCCACCCGTAAGAGCCTTCTCAGAAAGAGAACTACATAACCTATATGTGGCTTGGAAGGAAGGCATAAACTCGCCTTATAGTTCCTCTGCAGGCAGGCTCTTTGATGCGGTGGCTTCTCTTCTTGATATAAGGCATGTTATATCTTATGAAGGACAGTCCGCCATGCTTCTTGAAGACCTGTATAAGCCTTCGGTGAAGGATTACTATCCTTTTGAAGTTTCCAATTTACAGATAGACTGGAGACCAACCTTTGAAGCTCTTATAAAGGACAGGGATAAGGAAGGCATACCCTCAAGGTTTATAAACACGCTGGCTCATGTCTGTGCTCATGTGGCAAAGGAAGCAGGCATGGAAAGAGTATGTCTTTCCGGCGGTGTCTTTCAGAACGACCCTCTTGTAAGCAAAATTAAGGAGCTTCTTGAAGCTGAAGGCTTTAAAGTGTTTTTACATCAGAAGGTTCCCACTAATGATGGAGGCATATGCTTAGGACAGGCAGTGTATGGAGGTTTAAAAGAGGTATAAGCCTGACGACATATATAGAGGGAGGTGGAAGGCATGGAGCTTATCCTTCTTGGTGGTGTATTAGCTTTAAGTTCTTTACTTCTTCAGGTGCTTATATACTTACTCCTTTGGAAGCTTGTCTAAAAGGTTTTCTATCCTTTCTTTTAGTTTTTGTATAGCCTCTTCCACATCCTCCTTCTGAGCCATTGCAAGCTTTGGGAAGTATGTGATTTCAATAGTTTCTAATATGGGCTTATTGTCCCTGTCGTAAAAGACACCTATCCAGACACCGCTTATGCCTGTCTCTCTCCATTCTACAGGCTGTGTGTTAGACTCAAGCCTTATTTTTACCTGTCCTTCCCCCAGAATATCAAGCAGAGCTTCCCTGTCCTCGTCGGAGATGGGTATCTTGTTGGCGTATATGATGTGTTCCTCTCCCCTCTCATACAGGTCTTTAAGAGCCTGAAGTATTTCATAAAGAAGAGCAGGTGCGTTCATAAGCATATTTAGCCTCCAAGCATTTCTGAAAAACCTTCCATGTATTCGCTCCAGGCTTGAATCCCTTCAAAAACCCTAAAAACACTGCCCTCTTTAAAAAGCACCAGAGAAGGCAATCTAAAGTCCCTGAGTATATCTTTATGGCTGTCTGCATCTATGGAGTAAAACTCAAGCCTTCCTCCAAAGGCTTTTTCTAACTCTGGCACCACTATTTCCGTATCAAAAAGTTCCTTAATCTTATCTTTTTTAAGTTCAGACCGCACATAAAGAGCAAAACTCCTTTTCTTTTCCTTTAAGCTTTCAAGCTCTTGCAGGTTCAGCTCTCTCATAGCTTATACCCCATTCTTCAAGCTGTTTTAAAACTTCTTGTATTAAATAGGGAAAACGTGCCTTTATGGTGGGAGATAATTCAAGAGATATATCAAGGCTTTCTGGCTCCATACCTATGAGAACTATCTCTTCAGGCTTCTTTCCTAAAATCTCCGCTATGCCTAAAACCTCCTGAATGCCGAGCTCATGGGCTGAAACTTTCCTTCTAAAGTATGCCTTTACTTCCTCTCCTTTTAGCTTAAAAAGGGTGCCAGGAGGGCTTCCCCCAAGCACCGCATCCACCAGCAAAAGCCTGTCAAAGCCCTCCATAAAGTAAAGGAGGTCTATACCCAAGGTTCCACCGTCCATAAGCTCCACATCTTCTGGAAATCTGTAGCTCCTTCTTAGTTCCTCTACAGCCCTTACACCAAGCCCCTCATCAGAAAGGAGTATGTTGCCCACACCCAGCACGAGCACTCTCAAGAAAGCTCCTCCGCGTCCACAGGTGTTTCTTTAAAGTTCTTCATACCGTTAAACATGGAAGAAACCTCCCCTTCCTTCTCAATCACATCATACCTTATAACCATATACACATGCACTATTACAAAGAGAACTATAAGCCAGGCAAGCCAGTGGTGCCACATATGTACCATAAACTCTCCACCCAGCAGGGGCACAAGCCAGCCAAAGAGTTTTGCCCAGAAGCCGTCAGGTTTTGAAAGCCCGTACATGGCAAAGCCTGTGGCAATCATAAGAGCAAGAGCCATGTAGAAGATAAAATAGGCAAGTCGGGCAAGGGGATTTCTTATGTATGTCCTGTGCCAGGGCTTTATGAAGATGTAGTGAAGCACCATTTCAAGGACGCCTTTCCAGAAGTCAGACTTCCACACGGCAGGGATAAAGAGCCTGTCCCCTTTTCTGAAGAAGGCAATATAAAGGCGGAAGAGGAAGGAAAAGAAAAGCACATAACCTGCGCTGAAATGTATAAACCTTATAAAGTCCATGGTGAGATTGTGGGCATAGGCGTAAGTGGCTTCGTATCCTGAAGAGCCTATAAAGAAGGGGCTTCCTATGTAAAGGCCCGTGAGAAAAAGCACTGTTATGCTCAAAAAATTGACCCAGTGCCATATCCTGAGCGATGGGCTAAAAATGTATAGTCTTTTTACCACTTCTTCCCTCATGGCAAACCTCCTTTAGTAGCACACAGGTTGAGCACCCTGCACCTTTACGCTCACTATCTCTTTACCTTCCATGTCGTAAAGGTGTGTGGAACAGGCAAGACACGGGTCAAAGGAGTGTATGCCCCTCAACACCTCAAGGGGTTTGTTTACTACCTTAAGGGGTGTATCCTTCATGCACTCTTCAAAAGCCCCCTGCCCGCCCATGGGGTCCCTTGCGCCACCGTTCCATGTGGTAGGTACTACACACTGATAGTTAGCTGTCCTGCCATCTTTTATTATTACCCAATGTCCAAGAGCACCTCTTGGTGCTTCTGTAAGGCCTATACCCTTAGCTTCTTTTGGCCATGTGGAAGGTTCCCATTTTTCCATATTTGCTACCGCCGTATCACCTGCCTTTATGTTATCGTAGAGTTTTTTAAGGAAGTAAAGGTTTGCTGCAGCACCCACCTGAGCTTCAAGCCCCCTCGCAGCAGTTCTGCCTACAGTAGTAGGAAGCCACACATGTGGAGGAAGCTCTAAAACCTTTGAGACAAAATCAACCTGCCTGACTATCATCTCATCTATCCAGCTTGGCTTTATGTGTCCCTGCTTTACTGCGGTATAGGTGATGATATATCTAGCAAGAGGTCCTACCTCGCAAGGTTTTCCTCTCCATCTTGGAGCTTTTATCCAGGAATACTTGCCTTTTTCATCTAGATATTTCCACTGGGTCTTTGTTCCTTCCTTGGGACCAGTGTAATAAGGCTCTGTTATACCATCCCAAGGATGAAGTCCTTTACTTTCATCAGGATACTTATACCAGGAGTGTGCTACAAACTCCTGAATAACCTCCGGGTCAGCAAAGTCCTTTCCTGCAAGCGGGTAATATTTGGCTTTTTCCACACCCTCTGCAAAGTTCTCCACCACACCGTTAGAATGGTATAGCACCTGCCTGTGATAGTCTCCGTTCTTTATGCCACTGTATGGCTCGTCGGGAAACTCTCCATAGCCTATGACCCTCCTTTTTGCAAGACCTCCCCCATAAGTTTGTCCCTTTTGCACGTATATGTGTCCTATGGCAAGAAGGTCTATAAGGTAAAAGAGATTTACCGCCTCCGCCTGCGTGTATATGGCATCCTCCACCACCGCAAGCCTTTCAGCATTTATTGGTGCGTTCATGTCGTTCAGAGAAATGGAGCACATCATACCGCCCACTATGTAATGAGGGTGGGGGTTTTTACCTCCAAAAACCACCTGAGGTATAAAGAATTCTCTCTGCACATCCAGCATGTTAAGATAGTGGGCTACTGCCATCAGATGAACCTCTGGAGGCAAAAGCTTGTAGTCTGGATGGTCCCACCAGTGGGCGGCAAATATGCCAAGCTGTCCGCTTTCCACTATCTTTTTAATCTTCTCCTGAAAGGCTCTGAAGTATCCGGGGGTAGCCTTTGGAAACTTCTTAGGATAAGCTCTGTGGCCTATAGGGTCCGGCATAAGCTCCGCTATGGCACCGTATTTTTCAAGAAGCTGGTTCTGAAGCACTGCGGTCTGAACGGGGTCCGCCTTCAGGGCTTCTAATGGGGATACCCAGTCAAGGGCATGAAGGTGGTAAAAATGCACCACATGGTCATGCACCTGCAAGGAACCATACATGATGTTTCTTATATAGTTGGCATTTTTGGGTATCTTTATCTCTAAGGCATCCTCCACAGCCCTGACAGAAGCCAGAGCATGAATGGAAGTGCATACGCCACATATCCTCTGAGCAAAAGCCCAAGCGTCCCGTGGGTCTCTTCCTCTAAGTATAAGCTCAATACCCCTCCACATGGTGCCGCAGGAAACCGCATCCACCACTTTCCCAGACTTTTCATCCACTATAAGCTCAACCCTCAAATGACCCTCAATTCTTGTTACTGGGTCTACCACTATCCTTGCCATGGCTTATCCCTCCTTGCTTGGTTTTGACCTTAGCTTTGATATAACGCCGTGGGCTATAGCTCCTGCCGCCGCAGCAGCGGCTACTGCCATACCCACCTTATCTGCGTTAGCTTCAACATTTGGCACGGGTATGGTGGTAAGCCTTTGATAGAAGGGTCCCCTGTCCCAGAAGTTCTCTTCAGAACAGCCTATACAACCATGTCCAGCCTGTATGGGATAGGAAAGTCCGTTATACCAGCGTATGTTTCCGCAGGAATTGTAAGTGGTAGGTCCCCTACATCCCACCTTGTAAAGACACCAGCCCTTCTTGGCTCCCTCATCATCGAACCTTTCCACAAACTGACCTGCATTAAAGAAGGCTCTCCTGTAGCAGGTATCATGTATGCGGTTTCCATAAAACTGCTTGGGTCTTCCCTGTGCATCGAGGGGAGGAATGGAATCAAAAAGCACTAAATGCATGATAACGCCCGTCATCACCTCCGCTATGGGCGGACAACCCGGCACCTTTATGATGGGTTTGTCCTTTATCACCTTATCTATGGGCACTGCGGTGGTAGGATTTGGTTTTGCTGCCTGTACACAGCCCCAGCTTGCACAGGAGCCCCAGGCGATTATTGCTTTTGCCCCCTCCGCGGACTCTTTTAAGTGTTTCAAAAAGGACTCACCATTAATAATACAATACATACCATCCTCACCAAGGGGAGGGTTTCCTTCCACCGCAAGTATATAATTGCCCCAGTATTTCTTTATTATCTCCTTCCTATGCTTTTCCAAGTCCTCTCCTGCTGCTGCGGATAGAGTGTCATCATACTCGAGGGAAATCATGGTAAGTAGCACGTCAGAAGCCAAAGGTGTGGCAGACCTTATAAAAGATTCAGAACAGCAGGTACATTCAAGACCGTGTATCCACAAAACTGGAACTCGAGGCTTCGTCTCAAGGGCTTTTACCACCTGCGGCACCATGGAAGGAGAAAGTCCCATAATGCCTGTTATGGCGGTGGCAAACTTCAAAAAGTCCCTCCTGCTTACGCCATGTCGTCTAAAGGCTTCCCAGAAGGTCTCCATCTCAAACCTCCTAACTGAATATTCATTCAAAACTATAGCTCATATCATACAACCTGTCAAGAAAAAATTTCTTATAGCCTTTATAAGTTCTGCTTATTTTTATTACGAATTTTCAAAGAGTAATAAAGCTTGCAAAGGAATATAGGGAAAGCTATATTAATGGTGAATACTCATTCAGGAGGAAAGCATGTGTCTATCTGTTCCTTCCAAGGTGGTGGAGGTAAGGGAGGACAATACCGCTGTGGTGGAAGCCTTTGGTGTCAAGAGGGTGGTCTCTTTAGACCTTCTTCAGGAAGAAGTTTCGGTAGGGGACTGGGTGCTGGTACATGTGGGTTTTGCCATACAAAAGCTTCAGGAGGAATACGCTTTAGAGAGCCTGAGGCTCTTTGAAGAACTTCTGGAGGAAGAAGATGAAAGCTCAGCTCTTTGAAACCTTAAGGTCTGCAGAACCGGTAAAAGAGCTGGAGGTTTCTATAAAAAGAGCTGTGGAAAAATTTGGCAGGCTTGTGCGTATTATGGAGTTCTGCGGAGGGCATACCCACACCATAGTGAAGCACGGTATAGACCAGCTTTTGGAAGGTTATGTAAAATTCGTGCATGGACCCGGATGTCCTGTGTGCGTCCTTCCTATGAGCCGGGTTGATTTGGCTGTAGAGCTGGCAAGAAAGGATGATGTAATACTCTGCACCTATGGTGATGTGCTCAGAGTCCCGGGTTCAAACAGGAAAAGCCTTCTTGACCTTAGAGCGGAAGGAAAAGACATAAGAATGCTTTATTCTTGCCTTGACGCCATCAAAATAGCTTTGGAAAACCCTGACAAAAAAGTTATTTTCTTTGCCATAGGCTTTGAAACCACCACGCCACAGACAGCTGTTCTCATACTCAAAGCAAGAGATTTTGGGCTTAAAAACCTTTTTGTAGTCTCAAACCATGTAATAACTCCTGCTGCTATACAGCACATATTGAACGCACCGGAACTCAGAGACTACGGAAGAGTGCAGATAGATGCTTTCATAGGTCCCGGACATGTAAGCACTATCATAGGGACAAAACCTTACGAGTACTTTGCGGAGGAGTTCCAAAAACCTGTAGTCATATCGGGCTTTGAACCTCTTGATGTGATGCAGGCAGTGTATATGATAGTAAAACAGCTTCTTGAGAGAAGGGCTTGCGTAGAGAACCAGTATGTAAGGTTTGTCGCAAGGGAAGGCAACCGGAAGGCTCAGAGGCTTACCGCAGAGGTTTTTGAGCTCAGGAAAGAGTTTGAGTGGAGAGGGCTTGGGAAAATTCCCTACAGTGCATTGAAGATAAACTCTAAGTATGCGGACTTTGATGCGGAAAAGCACTTTGAAGTTCAACTTCCGCCACCCAAGGAACATCCCGCCTGTATATGCGGTAAGGTTATAAGAGGTGTGGCAGAGCCTACCGACTGTAAGCTTTTTGGGAATCCCTGTAATCCCTCAAACCCTTTGGGTTCCTGTATGGTTTCTTCCGAAGGAGCCTGTAATGCCTATTACAAATACAGGAGGCTTTCGTGAGGGTTCTACTCTTATGTCATCGTTTTAATTCCCTTTCTCAAAGATTTTACTGCGAGCTGTCAGAAGCAGGCTACGAAGTTTCTGTAGAACTTGACGTCCATCCAGAGCTTATGATAGAGGCGGTGGAGCTGTATAAACCTCATGTGGTTATTGCTCCTTTTTTAAAGAGGAAAATTCCAAAAGAAGTATAAAGAAGTATATGAAAGGGTACCCACCTTTGTGGTTCATCCGGGACCACCGGGCGACAGGGGACCAAACGCTTTAGACTGGGCTATTCTTGAAGACCATAAAGAATGGGGTGTATGCATACTGGAGGCAGTAGAAGACTATGATGCTGGTAATGTCTGGGCGTATAGAACCTTTCCTATGAGGAAGGCAAGAAAATCAAGCATATACAGAGGAGAGATAACGGAGGGTGCTGTTCAGTGTCTGTGGGAGCTTATGGAAAAGCTCACCAGCGAAGGTAAAGGAACACCTCAGGAAAAAGGCTATTTTAAGCCAAAGGTAGAAGAGAATTTGAGAAGAATAGATTGGTATAAAGACAGAACGTGTGCTATTTTAAAAAAAGTTTATGCTTCCGACAGCCAACCGGGTGCTTTAGTTTTCATCGAAGGTGAAGAATATTACCTTTTTAACGTTTTCCCCGAGGAATGCTTAAAGGGTAAGCCTGGACAAATAATAGCAAAAAGAAACGAAGCCATATGTATAGGCACGTTGGACGGAGCTGTTTGGATAACGCACTTAAGAAGGAAAGATAAACATGCCATTAAACTGCCTGCGGTCCGAGTCCTGCCCCAAAAGTTATCAGAAAATCTAAAAGAAGAAGAGTTAAAACCATGGGAGAGTGTAGATTTTCAAACCTACAAGGAAATTTCCTATTATGAAGAAAGGGATGTAGGCTTTTTAGAATTTAACTTTTACAACGGTGCTATGTCCTCAGAACAATGTCAAAGGTTGCTTGAGGCTGTAAGGTATGCAAAGAAAAGACCTATAAAAGCCCTTATACTTCTTGGTGGTGAGGACTTTTTCTCTAATGGTATGAATTTAAACACCATAGAAGCCAGCGAAAGCCCTGCGGAAGAATCCTGGAGGAATATAAATGCAATAGATGATGTATGTGAGGAAATTCTTACATCTTTAGACCTTCTTACGGTTGCCGGTATGAGAGGAAATGCAGGAGCTGGAGGTGTTTTCCTTGCCCTTACTTGTGATTTTGTGTTTGCAAGAGAAGGTATAGTTTTAAACCCTCATTACAAGAACATAGGAAACCTTTACGGCTCCGAATATTGGACTTATACATTACCAAAAAGGGTTGGATGGGAAAAGGGAAAAGAAATAATGGAAAACAGGATGCCAATAAGTGCAAAAAAAGCTTACGAATTGGGGCTTATAGATGGTGTTTTTGGAAAAACATCTTACGAGTTTGTGGAAAAGTTAAAAGCCCGTATTTTTGATTTTATAAATTCTGCAGATTACGAGGAGTTTATAAAGAGGAAGAGAGAGGAAAGACTAAAAGATTGGAGCATAAAGCCCTTGAAAGCTTACAGAGAAGAAGAGCTTGAGAAAATGTATATGAACTTCTACGGCTTTGATACAAGCTACCATATAGCCAGATACTACTTTGTAAGAAGGTTCCTGCCCTTCAGGACACCACCCTACCTTGCGGTCCACAGAAGGCTAAGCTTTAAGAGCCCTCCATAAATTTTCAACAACCTCCTCTAAATAATCCATAAGCGGTCTGTCTAATAAGCCTTCCGTATGCAGGAAGACCATGCCACCCAATGGACCCATGATAAGCGTAAAGGCTGGGAAAAAGCTCTGATTCCTAAAGACGCCCTTTTCTATACCGTCGCTCATAAGCACCATTACCTCCGTTATTACACTTCCTACGCAGGCAAAACCTTCACACCCACCTTCAAAAACCTCCCTGTTTACAAGGAAAACCCTCAGGAAGTAATTTATGAGCTCCGGCTCCTCAAGAGCTATCTCAAAGAAGCTTTTCACGAAGAGTCTTAGCTTTTCCTTAAAGTCTACGTCCATTTCGTTTATTTTTCTAAGCCTCTCTGCAACCCATTCGGAAACAGTTATCATAATTTCTTTTGCCAACTCTTCCTTTGACTCAAAGTAGTTGTATAGATTTCCCACACTCATACCTAAGGCATTTGCTATGTCTGGTATGGTGGTATTGTAATACCCCCTTTGAGCAAAGAGCCTGCAGGCGGTTCTTATTATTTCAAGCCTCCTCCTTTCCTTAAGGTTCTGCCTTTTCATAGTTTTATATTATCTGACACCCGACCTGCGGGCAAGTTTTCCAGAAGCTTTCTGAGGGTCAGCCTGTTTATGCCAAGGGTGCGGGCTGTTTTTGACTGGTTTCCTCCGCATAGTCTGAGAGCTTCATCCACAAGAACATAAGAAACCTCAGAAAGAAGCCTTCTGTAAATTTCCCTCTCACCATTTTCTACCATCTCCCTTATCCTTTCCCTCAACGGCTCCTCAATGCCCTCCTTCTTCACATATGTCTGCCAAGAAAGCACTTCCAGGTCCCTTGTCCTCAGCACGCCCGTGGAGTTGAAGGCTATAGCCCTTCTTATTATGTTCTCAAGCTCCCTCACGTTGCCGGGCAGGGGAAGAGAGCTTATCCTCCTCAGAAAGCCCTCCGTGTATCCTACTATCCTTTTTCCCATCTCGGAGGAGAGCTTCCTGATAAGACAGTTGACAAGGAAGGGTATGTCTTCCCTCCTTTCTCTCAAAGGTGGTATATGTATCTCTATAGTGCTTATACGGTGGTAGAGGTCTTCCCTAAAGAGACCCTCCTTTACAAGCCCCTTTATGTCCCTGTTGGTGGCACATATGAGCCTAAAATCACAGTGTATTTCTTTCGTGCTTCCTATTCTCCTTACCTTCCTCTCCTGAAGCACCCTGAGCAGTTTAGGCTGGAGGTGCAGGGGCAGGTCTCCCACCTCGTCCATAAAGAGGATACCACCCCTTGCAGATTCAATAAGACCTTCCTTCTGGCTGTTAGCACCTGTGAATGCACCCTTCTCATAGCCAAAAAGTTCCACCTCAAGCAGTTCTGAAGGTATGGCACTGCAGTTTATAGCCACGAAGGGACCCTTCCATCTTTTTGAAGCTTTCCATATGGCTTTTGCAAAAACCTCCTTACCTACACCCGTCTCACCTAAGAGCAGAACCGGCACATCCACCGAGGCAGACCTCCCCACCACCTTTAAAATTTCCTTCATCTTGCCTTCCGGGTTTCCTATCACAACACACAGCTCTTCGCAAAGCTCTCCAGACATATCCTCGTAGGGTATGTAAGGTACAAGAAGGCTCCCCTCCTCCTCCAGCTCTTCCTCCGCACAACTCACAACCCTCTCCAGCCCTTCAGTATCTACAGGCTTTTTAAGCACATCATAAAAGCCAAGGCTTACAAGCTTTATCACATAGCCCGGTATGTGCTTTGAAGTTAATGCGATTAGTATGTTTCCGTTCTCCTTCAGGTCCGGAAGGGAAGAAAAGCCCACCGTGTCTATATCTACCAGAACTATGGCTTCCCTCAGGTCTTCGGGAACTTCCTCAATGCTTACAAAGCCTTCCAGCCTCAGACCTCTATCCCTTGTATAAAGAACCCTTTTAGCCATGTTTATCAAATATACAGCATGTTTAAAAAGTATGCATGAGCTTTCTCATAACCCCCTTGAGGTTCCTTATCCTGGGAAGGTATAAACAGGTGGCACGAAGTTTGCGTAGCAGAGAGCAGGAGGTAAGAGATGAAGCAGGAAGTGCTTGAGAAGAACCCAAGAGAGAAGCTAAAGGCTGAAAAGCATCCTTTGGATATAATTGAGGAGCTTCCCAAGATTATAAAGCAAGGCTATGAGAACACGCCGGAGGAGGACCTTGTAAGGCTCCAGTGGTATGGGCTTTACCATGACAAGCCAAGGATGGGATACTTCCTTCTTAGGGTAAAGGTGCCTGGGGGTATTTTAGAGCCAAGGCAGCTCCATGTATTGGGTGAGCTGGCAAAAAGGTTTAACGACTATGCGGAAATAACCTTAAGACAGGACCTACAGCTTCATTACATAAGGCTTGAACACCTTCCTGAGGTTTTTGAAAGGCTAAGAGAAGCAGGTCTCTTTCCTGTAGGTGCCTGTGGTGACACAGTCAGGAACATAACCACCTGCCCCTTATGTGGGCTTGAAGAAAAGGAGCTTTTTGATGTTAGAAAAACCCTTTATGAGCTTGAAAACTTCTTCCATGACCCTGAAAACAGAGAATACTTTAACCTTCCAAGAAAGTTTAAGATAACCCTTTCAGCCTGTCCCTATCACTGCAACATGCCAGAGATGCACGACCTTGCCTTTGTAGGAACAATTCATAAGGGTAAGGAGGGCTTTGCGGTTTGGGTTGGCGGTGGTCTTTCTTCTACACCAAGGCTTGCAAGAAAGCTTGGTATTTTTGTGGAAAAGGATAGGGTCTGTGAGGTGGCGATGGCTTTGGTAGAGCTCTGGAGCGAGGAGGATGAAAACAGAAAATCCTTCGTAAAGGCAAGGTTTAAATACATGGTGGATAGGCTCGGTGTTGAAGGAATAAGGGAAAGGCTTTTGGAAAGGCTGAGCTTTAGACCAGAGGAATTGGAAAAGGAGCCAGAACCTGTAAAAAGATACTTCCATACAGGCATAGGAAGGCAGAAGCAGGGAGGTTTTTATTACTTTGGCATTCCCGTGCAGGCGGGAAGGGTAAAGGGAAGCCAGCTTTTAAGCCTCTCAGAACTTGCTCAAGAGCTTAACCTCTCTGTTAGGCTCTCTCAAAGGCAGAATATCCTGCTGGCAAACATAAGGGAGGAAGACCTGCAAAGGGTTAAGGAAGTGGTAAAAGGGCTTGGTTTTGAAGTGGATGTGAGCGAAACAAGGGCTATATCCGTAGCCTGCACCAGCGACCCTTTCTGCAACTACTCGGTGGGTCCTGCGAAGGATGCTCTACTTGAGATACTTGATTACTTAGAAGGTGAGTTTGGAAGGCTTGAGGGTATTAGCATAGGCGTTGATGGATGCCCCCATGCCTGTGCCCACCACTGGCTAAACGATATAGGCATTCAGGCAACACACACAAGGCATCCAGATGGCTCGGTGGAAACCACCTACAACCTTGTTTTAAGGGGTGGGTATGGAAAAAGAGCAAACATAGGAAAGATAATAGCCAAAAAGCTACCCTTAGAAAGGGTAAAGGTCTATTTGAAAAACCTTCTTCTTTCCTTTAAAAACTCTGGGTTTGAAGACTTTCATGAGTTTTTGAATAAAAAGAGCGATGAGGAGCTTTTAAGCCTTATGGAGGGTAAGGATGTCATGGTGGAGGTTGAAAAAAGGCTTGTAAAGGTGCGTATATTTGGACCTCTTACACGCTTTTCTGGAGGTCTTTCGGAGGTGGAGCTAAGCGCAAAAACAGTCAGGGAGGCCCTTGAAAGCCTTGAAAGGGAGTTTGAAGGCTTTAAGGGAAGACTTTTTGACCAAAAGGGAGAGCTAAAGCCCTTTGTAAAGGTCTTTTTAAACGAGGAAGATGTCTCTTACCTGCAGGGTTTGGAAACAAAACTTAAAGAAGGCGATGAGCTTATGCTCTATCCAGCTCTGGCGGGTGGTGCCCCTTCCTTTGATGAGCTTGAGCTTCACGAGCTTGCCATAGACTTTGAGGACAAGACACCTCAGGAACTTATAGCCTGGGCTTTGGAAAACTTCCATCCAAGGCTTTATATAGCTTGGAGCGGTCAGGTTGAGGATATGGTGCTTTTAGATATGGCTTGGAGGATAAACCCGGAGGTGAGGGTCTTTATGGTGGATACGGGCAGGCTCCACGAAGAGACTTACAGGCTTGCCCAAGAGGTGGAGGAGAGGTACTGCATAAGGATAGAGGTTTATTTCCCTAAGGCGGAAGATGTGGAGAAGCTCGTGGGTGAGCATGGTATTAACTGCTTTTATAAATCCGTTGAGTTGAGGCACCTCTGCTGTCATGTGAGGAAGGTAAGACCTCTAATCAGAGCTTTGTCCTGCATAGATGCTTGGGTAACGGGTCTCAGGCGCGAGCAGTGGGCAAGCAGGCACAACATAATGAAGATTGAGATGGACCATGACCACGGGCAGATAGTGAAGATAAACCCCCTTGCTGACTGGACAGAAAGGGATGTTTGGGAATACATAAAGAGAAACTATGTTCCTTACAACAGACTTTACGAGAAGGGTTATAGAAGCATAGGTTGTGAGCCTTGTACGAAGGCTGTTGCACCCTTTGAAGACCCAAGGGCTGGAAGGTGGTGGTGGGAAAAGGACGCACCAAAGGAGTGTGGAATGCACTGCAGTATAGAAACGGGAGGCTTTGAAAAGATTGCGGACAAACTCTTAAGGGAGGCAAGAGATGGCGATAAGGGTTCTTGAGGTTGTGGATATAAACCTGCTCAAAGAGGAGCTTGAGAAAAGAGGCTGGAAGGAAGGCAGTTTTAACAAAAAGCCTGCCATGATAAAAGATCTTGGCTCATACCTTTGGTTAGCCTTACTTGAAGAAAAGCCATGTTTTATATCCCTACCTTCCGAAGAAGACTCAAAGCTTCACAGGGAAGGCATGAGAAGGCTTCAGGAGGAGGTAAAAGAGTTATCTGAAGCTCTTGGCTTCACAATACCTATAAGACTTGGAGGTTCTAATGTTTGAGTATGCACTCTCTGGCTTTTTTATAGCCTTAGCCATAGGCTTGACAGGTGTAGGAGCTGGAACGCTTACCGCACCGCTTTTAATCCTTCTGGGGCTTGACCCGGCAAAGGCGGTTGGCTCAGCCCTCAGTTTTTCAGCTTTTGTGAAGTTTCCAGCCTTTGTCTTTCATGCCCTCTATAAAAATATAGATTACAAAACCCTTTTCCTTATGCTTTCTGGCGGTGTGCCTGGTGTCCTTCTTGGCTCCTTTCTATTATCTTTCCTTTCTCATGAAAAGGGTCTGAAAAATGTCCTCTTCCTTATTATAGGCTTTACTATCCTTCTTAGCATAGCCCTTAACCTTTTTACCACCTTGAGAAATAAAAGGCTTGACCTTACAAGGTATAGATTCCTTTTGCCCTTTGCCTGCTTTTTCATCGGGATTGAGGTAGGTTTTACATCAGCGGGTGCTGGTGCCCTTGGCATGGTCTTACTTCTTTACTTTACAAGGCTTGAGCCTTCAAGGGCTGTGGGTGTGGATATAGCTTTCGGCTTAGCTTGTTCTTCTCTTGGTAGTCTTTTCCACTTCCTTGGGAGTAACATAAACCCAGAGGTTTTTATTCCCATGTCTTTTGGTGGTCTTCTTGGTGTGTGGCTTGGCACCCACCTAACAAGGAAGATAAATCCAAAGCCTATAAGAGTTCTAATATCCTTCCTCCTGCTCTTGGTGGCAATAAACCTCATAAACAGAGGTATTAACCATGGGTAAGGTCTATCTCGTAGGGGCAGGACCTGGAGACCTGGAGCTTTTAACACTTAAAGCCTACAGGCTCATAAGGTCTGCAGATGTTATCCTATACGACAGGCTCGTAAACCCAGAAGTGCTTTTACTCGCAAAGCCTGACTGCGAGCTTGTCTATGTGGGAAAGGAGGATGGAAAACATCTCATAGAGCAGGAAAGGATAAACGAGCTTTTGCTTGAGTATGCATATAGCAAAGAGGTAGTAGTAAGGCTAAAAGGTGGAGACCCCTTCGTCTTTGGAAGGGGTGGAGAGGAAGCCCTCTTTTTAGCACAGCATGGCATAGAGTTTGAAGTGGTTCCGGGTATAAGCTCAGCCATAGCGGTGCCAGCCTATGCAGGCATTCCTTTGACCTTTAGAGGCATATCTTCTTCCTTTGCTGTCATAACCGGGCATGAAGACCCAAAGAAAGGAAGTTCAAGCATAGACTGGGAGAGCCTGAAGGGGATAAACACCCTTGTCTTTTTGATGGCAGTTTCAAACAGGCAGGAGATAGCAAAGAGGTTAATAAGCGTGGGGAGAGAGCCGAAAGAACCCGTAGCCTTCATAGAGAGGGGGACAACAGAGGAGCAGAAGGTAGTTATTACAAGCCTTAAGGAGCTTTCTGAGAACCCACCTGAGGTGAAACCCCCTGCTGTTATGGTGGTGGGTGAGGTGGTGAAGACAAGAAACTTGCTTTTTGAAAAACATTTAGAGGAGGCAAAGACATGATAGAACCGCACGGTGGAGAGCTTGTAAATAGGGTTGTACCTGAAAAGGAAAAGCTCAAAATCCTTGAGGAGATAAGGGACCTGCCTAAGATTACCGTAGGCTTGGATGCTCTTTTGGATGTGGAAAATATAGCAACTGGTGTTTTCTCTCCCATCAAAGGATTTATGACAGGCGAGGAGCTACTTTCTGTAGGTTACAATATGTGCCTGCCTGACGGAACTGTATGGACCATACCCATAATACTGCAATTTAAAGAAAAGCCAAAGGTGGGAGAGAGAATAGTCCTGCAGGATGAAGAGGGAAAGGCAAAGGCTGTCGTTGATATTAGAGAGGTATACAAAATAGACCTTCCCCTTATAGCAAAGCTCGTGTGGGGAACCGAAAGTGAGGAGCATCCAGGGGTTAAACTCCTTTACTCAAAGGGAGAGTGGGCTGTTGGGGGAGATGTGTGGCTATTGGAAAGGATAAACCACCCTTTAAGAGATTGGATACTCGAACCAGAGGAGACTAGGAAGATTTTTGAGTATAGGGGTTGGAAAACTGTTGTAGGTTTCCAAACAAGGAACGCACCCCACAAAGCTCACGAGTATTTGCAGAGGATAGGCTTAGAAGTGGCAGACGGTTTGTTTATAAACCCAGTTTTAGGCTGGAGAAAGTCAGACGATTTTGAGCCACAAACGATACTCACAGCTTACGAATATTTGATAAACAACTATTACCCTAAGAAAAGGGTTCTTCTTTCTGGTCTCGCTACAGCTATGAGGTATGCTGGACCGAGAGAAGCTGTATTTCATGCCTTAGTAAGGAAAAATTTTGGATGTACGCATTTCATAGTGGGAAGGGACCATGCCGGCGTTGGGAACTTTTACGATCCTTATGAAGCCCATCGCATATTTGACAGGCTTCCAAAAGACATAGGTATAGAAATAATAAGGGTTTCAGCAGTTTTTTATTGCAAGAACTGTGATTGTATGGCATCAGAAAAGAGCTGTGGCCATGGTGAAGAGGAAAGGGTATATGTAAGCATGACAAAGATAAGGGATATGCTTAGGAAAGGTGTTTTACCTCCGGATGAAATGATAAGGAGAGATATAGCACACCTTCTAATGGATGTACAAAACTTGACGAATATTCATTCATAATTTAAAATTATCCTATGGAGTATTTTGATACGATAATTGTAGGGAGCGGTCCAGGAGGTTATATGAGCGCAAAGCTACTTCTTGAGAAGAGGAAAAGGGTTGCCCTTGTGGAAAAATCCCTTTTTGGAGGTGTCTGCCTGAATGCGGGATGTATACCAAAAGAGGGGCTTTATAAACTCGCCCTCAGTGAAAGCAAACCAGAATGGAAGGTAGCGGTTCAAAGAATACAGGGGAAGGTGATAGAAATAAGGGATACGGCGCTCAAAAGTCTCGTCTCAAAGGGATTAACTTACATTGAGGGTGAAGGTGAACTCATAGACGAACGTGTGGTAAAAGTGGGGAGCAGAAGATTAACAGCTCAGCACATAATTCTTGCGTGTGGTTCCAAACAAAGGGAACCTGGCATATCTCCAGAAGATATTCTTAGAGGTCTGATTCTTCCAAAAGGTAATGTGTGTGTAGTTGGAGGTGGTGCGGCAGGATGCGAGCTTGCCTTTATACTGCGCTCCTTCGGTTTTAAGGTTTATCTTGTAAGGAGAGATACGGTTCTGAAGGGGTACGAAAATATACCTGAAGAGTTTGCTCAAAAGCTGGAAAATAAGTTGGAAGAGCATGGTGTGGAAATAGTAGAAAGCTTAAGGAAAGTGAATGCGGATATTGTAATAAGGGCTACAGGTAGAGTTCCTAACTTCTGTCAGGAAAGATTTCCTTTTGTAGGCGTTGATGAAAAAGGCTTTGTAAAGAGTGACGCTTTTTTGGAGACTACGGCATGTGGGATCTTTGCGGTAGGTGATATAATATCACCCATGGGTGCGGGCTACGCTTTTGAAAAGCGAAAGTTGCGGTCCATAATATCCTTCAAGGTAAAGAGAAAAGCTTTGATCACAGAAAAGTACCAGTCATAATATCATCAGCTTACCAAATAGGTTTTGTAGGTGACATTAAGGATGCCAGGGTGTTAATTACCAAATCCCTCGGGATCAATCCTAAGTATTACGTTACGGAAAATAACGGTATCATTAAGGTGGGTTTTGATGATACAGGTAGGCTCGTTTACTGTTGTGTTATAGGTAACGAGGTGAGCGAAATATTAAACCTCTGTGCGACACTTCTTGGAAAGGACTTAGAGGAATACCTTTGTCTTGCCCACCCATCATACGGGGAAATAATTAACGAAATAATGTCCATAAAGCAGGAGGTGTGCCAATGAAAGATGCGGAAGTTCTTTCAAAAGTGCGCATATTCTTGAGGGAAGAAGGCATCATAATCCCTAAGGGACCTATAAAGGAGTTTTATTCACAGCTTATAAAGTTGTCCGGTTTCGGTATAGGTGGACTTCTCGTATTTTCTGGTAAAAAGGCGGGTAAAATGGCAGGCGCTTACATAAAGAACATAGCCGGCGAGATAAATCCTACTATAGAAAAGGTTGTACCTTACGTGTGTGCCTTTCTTGAAGAGACAGGTATATGTAAAGTTGAGGAGTATAATGTATCCAATTCTCATATACTTTTCAGGGTAAGAGATTCTATATTTGCTCAAGGTGTGGAAAGCAAAAAGCCTGTTTGTATGCCTTTGAGCGGTGCTATGGCAGGTGTGTTTGAAGAAGTAACAGGTAAAGAATGGGATTGTAGGGAAATTGAGTGCCAAGCACAAGGTAAGGAAAGATGTGTCTTTGAGATAAGACTCAAATACTAAGCTTATAAATAAGCACCCTGTTATTCCCTGTATCAGCAACAAGAAATATCTTACCTACTGCAAAAACGGCGTAAGGCCAGCAAAGGGAGTACTCATCAACTCTTTCCCAACGATTCTCTCCGCATTCAAAAAAATTCCTTTGTCCGACAACCGCTACAGGCTTTACATCTTTCCCCAACTCTTTAAAAATAAGCACTCTGTTATTGGAGGTATCTGCAACAAAAAGCAGGTCATCGTCTGCACCTACGCCATAAGGCAGATTCAGACTGAATTCGTCACACCCTTCCTTATGTCCTATATAGAAGCTACAAAGTGATGCATCCTTTAAAGAGGTTTCAAATACATAAACTTTACTCACGCCTGTGCCAGCATCCGCCACAAAAAAGCGATTATCCATCCTGCAAATTGAATGAGGCCAACTAAATCCTTCGTAAATATCGTCAGGAATTTGCATACTGTCAGGTATATCTTTCCATCGCAGTATGCGCCTGTTCCCCGTATCACACACATAAAAACCGCTACTATCATAAAAAACGCCAAAGCACCAAAAAAGCATACCTCTGTCAACCTGTTTGAGGTTACTCTGACCTATTACATGGTGAGGTTTTGAAAAATTCTCCTCCGGCAACTTTTCCCACATCAATACCCTGTGGTTCCACGCATCAGCTATGAAAAACTTCCCATCATCAGATAAAAAAACGCCAGTTGGCATAAAAAGACCCCTTTCTACATCTCCACATGCATTGGGGGAGTCACCGTAAAAGTCCCTCTGTCCAAGCACTACATCCGCAGGTTTACTTGAAATCGGAACACCTTTCCATATAAGCACCCTGTGGTTTCCAGTATCCGAAACTATAAGCACATCGTTTTTGAGGAATACGCCCCTTGGACCATACAGAGTGTACGCTGAAGCTTTGGCATCTGGTACGCGCATACCTCTTTCTGAAGATGCACCTATGACACTTAAGAGTTCAATTTTTAGCGTATCTTTAACCACAGGTAACCACCTTCTATTTTCGTAGGTATAGGCTCTAACTGTACGTAAGGTAAATTCAAACATTCTCCAGAGGTTATTCTGTATTCAAAACCGTGCCATGGACAGATCAATACACCGTCTTCTTTTATCTCTCCTTCGTGCAGAGGATGTCCTTGATGGACACAGGAATTTTTGTATGCATAAACTCTACCCTCCCACAACACTACAACTGCATCAAGCTCTTCATTTAAAAATCTGCACATCCGCCCTTCTTTTAGCTCCCGAACTTCAAAGGCTCTAACGTAGTTACTCTTTTTGTCTGAAAGATCAAAAAGAGCTTCGGATGGCGTATCTTTTGCCAGCTCCACCCTCTCAATGTACGGAACAAAGCTCTGTACCGCCTCGAGAATTGTCTGTTGGAGCGTGAAGGAAACTTGCGAACAACCAACGCATGCTCCCCTTAATCTTACATAGAGTGTTCTATCTTTTAAGTCCACAAATTCCACATCCCCACCGTGAGACCTTACATAAGGTTTTATAAGCTCAAGAGCTTTTATCGCTTTTGTTCTGTCATCCTCCTTTATTATGCGGTGCTTTAAAAGAAGTGCGTAAATCTCCGGCTCTTTTACAGCTTTGAGGAGAAGCTCTTTGCCTACTATATCTTCTTTGAGTAGCTTTACCAATTTTAGGAGGGCTATTCGCGTAAACTCCTCAATGCTATTTATAAGTTCACTAACAACTTCCCTTTTCTCATCGTCAAAATCCCGCACTTTCTTTATAAGATCGTCTATTTTTTCAGCAAGCTTCTCAAATCTAAGATCTTCCGTCATTACGTACCTCCATAAGCGTATCTATTTCCTCAAGTATGTCCAAAATACCGCTTATCTCTTCTTCCATACCGTATTTTTTGAAGATCTCAAGAGCTTTGATAAGATGCTCCTTTGCTTCCGAAAGTTTACCAAGATGAGCGAGGGCGTTACCCATGTTAGCTAAGGTGCGTGCACAACCTACTTCATCCCCCATCTTCATGCGGTGATCCAATACCTCCCTGTAAAGATCCAAAGCCTTGAGAAGGTTTTTTACAGGGTCTCCTGTTGGTAGGTGCTGGAGGGCATTAGCATAGTTCATTGTGGTACTTGCCCATTCTTTGGGATAGGCATCTTTGGTAAACACCTTAAGTGCTTTCTTCAGGCACTGCACACCGTAAGCTAACCTTACCTGGTCCTCAAGATCTACAGCACCCACGGAAAGATAAGCCAACCCCATGTTGTTGTTTATGAGAGCATACATGTAAGGGTTTTCTTCGTATGTGAAAAATTCAAGAGCTTCCCAATAATACTTTACAGCGTTGGTTAAATTCCCTAAGGAGGAATAGGCATTTCCTAAATTGAAGGAAATCTCAGCTTTCAAATAGTCAGCGCCTGTATCTGACAATTTTCTCTGCAATTCTTCAAAAAGCATAACTGCAGCGTAACTTACCCCTCTGTGTTCAATAAGAAGCTTCGTCTTTTTAAAGAGTATTAAGGCTTCAAAAATGGGAGATATGCTTTTGACGAGTTTTAATGCACTCTCAAGGAGTGAAAGGGCATCTTCTATTTTACCCTGCTCTTCAAAAGTCTGTGCCTTACTGTAAAGTATAAGAGCGTTAAGGTCATCCCTTCCCGTATCTTTTATGTCAAAATCCTTGAAAAAGGCAATGTTTAGCATATATTCAAGCACCTGATCTCTTATCTTTCTCCTTTCACCAGTTAGCAAAGATAGATTATAGTTTTTCAAGTCATCTTCCTGTAAATCTGAGAGCTTGCGAAAGGCGGTTTCCCACAAGCCGTTTTTAACCGCAGGAAGAAAGTCCCATTCTGGTGGAATGTCATCAAATTTTAGCAATAGAACGGAATTGATACAGTTCTTCCATCTTTCTGAATAGGGAAGTATGAGAAAATTGAAAGGATAAGGGAGGATGCCTACAGGCTGAGGGAACACACCTTTCCAGTCCATTAACAGCACCCTCCTAAACCGTCGTTAATATACGGAATGTCTCTGTTAGCGCATCGTTTTATATAGCTCGCCGCCATCTGCGCCTTCTCTTTAGTAAAGTACCTTCCCACTTCGTACTTTACCAGTTCATCTTTGAAAAGGACTTCTATAAAAACACTCCACTGTCCATCTTTTTCTTCTACAAAAGTTTCAGCTATTAGTGCCTTTTCTTTAAACATGATGGTCCTCCTTACATGAGAGATACTACCAACCCCCTTTCTTCTTCGTCCCAAACTGCTTTTTTCTTCCCCGGAGATATTCCCGCAGGCAGAAGTTCCCACACAAGAACTGCTTTGCAACCTTCTTTGTTTATCCTCTTTAAGAGTAAGCCTCCCTGCACGTCGGTAGGTAATGGAATGATCGTAAATTGCATACCCTTAGGAACTACAAGTACGCTCATACAATCGCTAAAGTACTTATTTGCTATGTGAGAGGGTATAACTATGTATCCTTCTTCTGTAAGCTCCACCTCTACAGCATGATTCCCTTGTATATCGTGCATCTTCATTACGTAGTCTGCAAGCTCTTCCATGGCTTTCTTCACCTCCAATGACAAATCCTCTCCTATCTCAAAGTTTTTACCTTCAATTAGGTATACGCTTACCTTCCGAGGATACTTCCCGTTTAAGAGGTATTTGGCTAAAGCTATGGCATGATACCATTTTATTGAGTGAAGGTTTGCTTCCTCTATGGTTGGAAGCTCTTCAACTTCTTCCGAAGGTACGCAAAAAATCGTACCTGGTTCTTGATCGGTACTGCATGCATCTACTATTATTACTTCATCGGCATTTTCCATATGAAAGATCACATCTATACCGGATGTTCCGCCATCTACGAGCTTTACATTAGGAGGGAGCCCGCGCTCCCAAAGATACCTTACAAAGCGCGGACCCACCCCATCATCCCCGCGTAAAGGGTTTCCACACCCCACTATAACAACTTTCCTCATTTGAAAGTACCCAGTTTATATCTCGCTATCTCCTTCCCGCGCTTTTTGTCATATACATGAACCGTACAGACCAAACAAGAGTCAAAGCTTCTAGCCACATGAGCCACTTCTATTGGATCTTCTGGATTCTTTATGGGGGCACCCACGATAGCTTTCTCTATAGGACCCATTTGACCTTTAGAGTCTTTCGGTCCTATGTTCCACGCCGTTGGTGTAACTATTTGATAGTTCTTTATCTTTCCGTTCTCTATTACTATCCAGTCTTGAAGCGCTCCCCTTGCCGCTTCAGTACCTCCGTACCCTTTGCCCTCTGGAAGCTCTTTAGGCTTTTTGTAGAACCTATCATCGTCAAAATTTACCTTGGCAAGCCAGGCTTTTACCCATTTGTAATACTTTACCGCTTCGTGCATTCTTGCAAGTACTCTAACCATAACGCTCGGTCCTATCTTGTTTACTATGTTCCTAAATAGGGGATCTATAGCGTGTTCTATACATCCGGACGCGTTACATGCGGATTTAGCCTCTTCATATCCGGCAACCACTTGCCTTGCCAACGGTCCTGCTTCAAGGGGTACAGGTTTGCCATCTATGAGATATCTGGGAGACTTTGCCCATGAATACTTGCCCTGCTTTTTGGCTACATCCGGATCGAGGGGTACAGTCTCACCTTCCCATGGATGGAGCAAGGAAGAACCTTCAAAATAAGAATGTGTGATGTCTTCTCTCACATTCATTTGGTCAAAGACGTAATACTTACCGTTGTATACTACACCGGAAGGAGCTTGTAGAGCTTGATTCCTGCCTTCTATGGTGGATACTGGATAGAATTCGGGATCTATGTAAGTACCACAGGCTAAAAAGGCATTTACTCCAGCCCCGTACTTATCAAGCCCGTTTTCAAGGCAGAACCTTATGAAAAGACCACAATCAGAGTTCCTATGACTTTCACTTTCGTCAAGCCACTTTAGAACATCGTCCCAGGTTTTATTTTCGAGCCATCTGTCCACGGAGCAACCGAGCCATACTTTCTCAAGCCACTCAGTTCTATAACGCTCAAGGAGTGCATAAGCCCTAGTTATATGGTCAAGCTGAGGAGCACACATGACACCTCCGGGAACCATAAAGCTCGAGTGCGGCCACTGACCTCCGAACATGGCGTATATCTTTACAGGTAGGGCGGATATCTCAAGTCCTATCTTATAAGAGGTTCCCACAAAAGGTGCCCACCTTTTTACTACCTCATCGTAAAGCTTGCTTTTAGCATAGTTCTTATTCACGAAGTCTATTGCGAATATAGCGTAGTACCATCTCGGAACGGACTGAAGTGTCTCACAAGCTTGTGCTATATTCCTTATATGCCAAGCATTAGGTGGAACCTCCGTCCTCCATGCAGTATCAATAGCCTGACAGGCTTTATATAAATGACTTCCTCCGCATATACCACACACCCTAGGCGTAACAATGAGACCTGCAAGAGGATCTTTCCCGCGCAGTATGATCTCAAAGCCCCTGAACATTACAGCCTCCACCTGAACATCCACGACGTGTCCGTCTTCCACGAACACGTCAGCTCTAACATCACCCTCCAGCCTCGCCAGAGGGTCTATAACTAAGTGTTGCTTTGTAGCCATGGCGCTTACCTCCTTAAATTTTTTTCAAAGTTCAAACTACAAACATGTCTTCTGTTGCCCATTTAGGTGCTGCTATCCTTGCTGTCACAGCGTGCAGCATATAAGTGAGCTTATCAGATTCATAAACAGCTTCCTTGGGTATTACTCCGGCAACTTTCTGCGTCTTGAATATGGTACCGGGTGCAAGATCAAACCATGGGAATGCGAATTCTGTACAACCTATGCAAGGATGTCCTGACCTCTGTTTTGAACTTACACCGTTCCACAGGATCCTGTTGCAAGGAGCGTGGGTAAGAGGTCCCCTACATCCTAATTCATAGAAGAGACAGCCCTTCCTAGTTCCTTGCCCGAACTCTTCAGCGGATATCTTCCATTCATGGAACTGAACCCTCGTACAACCTGTTTGTGAGAAGGTTTTGAAGAAGGTCAACGGTCTGTTGTACTCGTCAAGCTCTATATCCCCGGCTCTGCCAACTGCCAAAGCAACCAACACTTGAGTTATCCAGTCATAGTGAGCAGGACAGCCGGGGATATTTATAACAGGAAGTCCTCCTCTGGATACGAAGTTTTCACCGAGAAATCCACCCTTTTTTGTCTTATGAAACTGAAGCCCTGTGGATTCTGTGGGATTTGGGGGAACAGCCGGTATGTTTCCCTGGCATGCACAGTTTCCTACTGCAACGACAAACTTTGCTACGTGAGCAAGCTCATATACCCAGTCCTTCATAGGTCTTCCTGCAAACATGTTGTATCTGCCAGTCCCGTTAGGTCCAAGAACTACAGTACCCTCAAAGACGAATATATCTAAAGGTATCTTTTCATTAACTATATCTCTGAGAAGTGCCTGAACCTGATTGCCCATCTCAAGCCCTGCAGAAGGATGCCATAGTATCTCTATCCCAAAATCCGTCACGAGATCGCAAACTGAAGGATATTCAGCATTTAAAAAGGACATGGTGTTGCCATTACAAGCACCACCGTGCAGCCAAAGAACCGTAGCCATGATACGCACCTCCAAAGGTATTTACTCCACAATAATAAATCCTATTAAATGAATGTCCATTCAATTTTCTTATACCTCTTATAAGTAAAACTTATAGACAACGAACGAGTATTCATATATATTTCAAGGGGAAATTCGTGTAAGGAGGTAAGCCATGAGCTATCATAACTCTACCCTTATGGAAAGTCTCACGGTAGGTGAGGCTAACGAACAGCTTAGTCAGCTGATAGATAAGCTGGAAGTTATTAACTTTTTACTCTCCTCTCTTGAGGAGCTTATGCAGAGGACTCCTTTTATTATGGAATCCTTAAGCTCAGAAGTTATACGTTTTAGGGAAAAGTTCAGAGAGTCTGAAGACGGTATGAAGGGCATCCTTCAGCTTATTTATACGGCTATAGATGTATTGGGTAAGGAAAATATAAGCAAAGCCTTAAACGGGGTTTTGGAAGCATACAAAGAAGTGAAAGAACACGATTACCGGACAAGTATAACTGGGATAGTCAGAGCAATGACAGATCCCGACATACAGAGAGCCTTAGCCTTTGTCCTCCTTGCGCTCAAAAATATAGGGTCTTCCATGAGGTGAAGATATGAACAACGGATATGTCTTTTTACGAAGACCTGAAGATGAACTTGTTGAGGCTTACTTTAAAAAGGATGAAAACATAAGACATCTTACTATCTTTCTTTCAAGCATGGATGCTCTTGCTTACTTTGCACAAATACTGCACGAATATGTGGAAAGTAGAGAGGACCTTAGGAAATCCATTCACGAAACCGATACAGAAGAGAGAAGGAGAGCCATCTCAGATGGTTTACGCAGGATGGATCTTATGGTAAGAGAGCTATTTGGGGTGCTTGAGCTTGGTAATCTTGCAGACTTTGCAAGAGCAAATTACAGAGCTTACGAAGAGATGAAGAAATACAAAAAGAAGGTAGGATTGCTCGGAATTTACAGAGAGCTTAGGGATCCCCAGGTTCAGATAGCCTTAGGCTTTATGTTCACTCTCTTAAAAAACATAGCCTCCCTTTTTGGGGATAGGAAGGACTGAGAGCCTTCCGCCCCAATTCTGCACTGTCCAAGAAATATATCAGACCCCTCCTCCTCCATGCCCAGTCCCCCACCATAGCCTCCTCCATACCCATCTCTACACCATCCCAGCCATCAGTAGCGTGTTTATTATACCAACCTTATACATAATCTCCTTCTTTATATTTTCAAACTTAACACCTGACACATACTCACCAAACCATCGCTTAAACACAGAAAAGAAACTCTCCACAAGCCACCGCCTGCCATAACCCACAGCAGACTTGTATTTCCTCTTGCCCTTCCTTACAGCCCTAACCACCTTGTCTCTCATAGAGTTCCCCCTTACCTTAGCACCTTTCCTGACCATTACCACAGGCTCTATACCATCCCTTTTTATCCGTCTCCCCCCTGCACCTCTATACAAGCTCTGTTGCCCTCTGACTATCATGCACCTTCTCGTCTGTAATTTCAAGCTCTACCACCCTCCCACTGTTTAGCTCAAACGCCACATGTAGCTTTATCCCTCCTTTCCTTGCCTTCTTACCATGCTTTTTCCTCAGCAACTCTCCTCTGTTGCTTACCTTAAGCCCTGTAGAATCAAGGACTATCACCAAGTCTTGAGGTAATTCCTCGGGCTTTGGAAAATGAGAGAGGTCTATATTCGTCTTGCTAAACCTGTAATGCAGTGTTCTGAAGTTTGGCACCTTTATACCAAGTGAGCTAAAAAGCTTTCTTGCAAATCCTTCTGTTTGTCTGTATGGCAGTCTCAGGGCAAATTTGATAAAGAGGAGTAGTCTTATCAGGGCTTCTGGGTGGGGGGAGGTCTGCCCCTTCTTTTCTCTTGTTTCTGTTCTTCTGTAAAATCTAATATAGAGGGGTCAATGAGTATCTCCTCCCTTTTTACGAGTTCTTCGTTATATTGGCTCCATCTTTTCTTCATGGTTTGGTATCTTAACATAAGTTGCTTTGTTGACTTTAGGACAAAGTAACCCACCTTAACAGAAGCTTAAACTTTCCGTACTAAATTTTTAGGTATGAAGGTGGCTTTCATATGTACAGGAAACTCCGCAAGGAGCCAGATGGCAGAAGGCTTTGCCAGAAGGCTTGCAAAAGAGATGGGTCTTGACCTTGAGGTCTATTCAGCGGGCTCACAGCCCGCCAGCCAGATAAACCCTTTTGCCATAAGGGTGATGGTGGAAAAGGGCATAGACATTTCTCATCAAAGACCTAAGTCCCTTGAGGAAATACCCTACGAGAGCATTGACCTTGTAATAACTCTCTGCGACTCTGCAAGGCAGTTCTGTCCCGTACTTCCCTCCGCAAAGCATATACACTGGGACCTTCCAGACCCGGCAGGCTTTGAAGGCTCAGAGGAGGAAAGGCTTGAGTTTTTCAGAAAGATAAGGGACCAGATAGAAGAAAGGCTCTGGGAGCTCCTTAAGAGACTACAGCTCAGGAAGGGCAAGCCTGCTTAGCTTTGAAAGCTTTATGCCCCTTAGACCTGCTATGCTGGTTGATAGAGACTCCAGCTCCTGAGCCCTGCCCCTGAGTATAAGGACCTCAAGGCAGTGGTGGTGGTCAAGATGAAGGTGGGTAGAGGAGAGAACACTAAGGTGATGTCTGTGCTGAAGGTCTAAAAGCCTGTAGACAAGCTCCTTATCGTGGTGGTCGTATATGAGGCTCAAAACCGCCAGCACTTCTTTATCTTCTTCCCAGCTTTCCTGAGCCAGAAGGTCCCTTATGAGGTCTCTTACCAGCTCTGACCTTGAGGCGTATCCCTTGCTTATAACCCTTTTGTCTAACTCTTCAAGAAGAGCCTCCGGCAGGGAAATACATAGCCTTACCATCTTCTCCATAAAGACATTCTATCAGAAGAAGTGAAAATGCTCACCCCTTCTACCGTGTTTATGCACGAAGCCAGCCTTAAAGAGAAGCTCTTTGCTTTTTAAGAAATCTTCTACACCTCCATCATATAGAAGCCCGTGGTCTTCTGAAAGCACTATAGCTCTACTACCAAGTTCCATCGCAAGGCTGAGGTTGTGGGTAGCAGTTACTATTGTACATGGTAGTTCCCACAAAAGGTCTATAAGCCAGCCTGTGCTTCTTGGGTCAAGATGGGCTGTGGGCTCGTCAAGAAGCAGAAGCTCGGGTTCCTGAGGCAGGAGGCAAGCTAAAGCAAGTTTTTGCCTTTGTCCTCCACTTAGTTCAAAGGGAGGTTTTTCAAGAAAAGGCAAAAGAGAGCACTTTTCAGCCCAATATAGCACCCTTTCCTTTATTTCCTTATCAGGAAAGCCAAGCCTCCTTAGGTTGAAGGCAAGCTCATCATAGACGGTAGGGTTAAAAAGCATACTATCGGGATTTTGAAAAAGAAGAGCTGTCTCTTTTCTAAAGAGCTTAAGAAAGTTTTTGTCCTTCAAGGTTTTTTTGCTTATCTCTCTGTCTTTGTAAAGGTATACACCCTCAGAAAGAAAGAGAAGACCGTTCAGCACCTTAAGTAGCGTGCTTTTTCCTGCACCGTTCACTCCCAATAGTACCACCTTTTCACCTTTTTCTAACTTGAAGCTTAGACCTTTGAAAGCTAACACACCTCCGTATCTAAAGCTTGCATCTTTTAGCTCAACCATCTGAAAACCCCCTTGACCTCATGGCTTGAGAAGTTTCTTCCGCATCCCTCAAAGCTTTCTCAAAAAGACATTCTAAAGTACTTTTTGTAAAAGACAAAAGTTCTTCCCTGTTAGGTTTTCCCGGAGACCTGCTTTTTAAAGCCTGCATAAACTCCTTGTAGCTCCTCCTGTATAGAAGAAGATGACTGACAGAAAGCACAAGCAGGTAAGAAAGGCTTTTTGAAAAGCTAAGAGCTGAGTAAAGGTTAAAGGTTCTTATGAAAATTAAAGTAAGGCTTGCCATACAGAGGGTGCGAAGGCTTATGAGAAGTGGAAAATGAACATTTTTTTCAAGGACAGCATAGGGGAGGCTTATGAGGAGAGAAAAAAGAAAAGCTATAGCAAGAGGTTTTAAAAAGGAAAGGCTTTTCTCTTTAAAAACTCTAAAGCTAAGAAAAAGAGAAAGGATAAAGCTTGCAAGCAATAGGGCTTTTATAGATGAAAGGCTTGAAAGAAGTATAATAAAAAGAAGGTAAAAAGCAAAAGCTATCCTGTGTTTCATTCCAGCCTTCTCCTCAAAGGTTCATAAAGAAAAAGACACAAAAGTCCTTCCCCCACACCTGTTAAAATGTGGGGTATAAGCAAAGCAGGTATCACTACCTTAAAGCTATATGGAAAGTATAAAGGGTTTCCCCTCTCGTCTTTAAAGAGGTAAGGATGTATGCCTAAAAGTATGGAGAGCATAAGGGCGGACAGAAGGGTTGAGGCAAAGCCAGAAAGGAAGAGAGAAAAGCTTCCCTTTTTGAAAAGTCTGTGAATAAAGAAAGCAGAAAAGGCACCCATAAAACCCATGCAAAGGCTGTTTATAGCATAGGTGCTTATACCACCTTCTCCCAGCAGGACCACCTGAAGAAAAAGCACAAGACTTATACAGATAAAGGCGGTCCATGGTCCAAAGAGTAGAGAAAGAAGAGCTACACCAAGACCGTGCACGGAAGTGCCACCCGGAAGTGGAAGGCTGACAGAGCTGATTATGAAAGCAAAGGCGGTAAGCGTGGCAAGGTATGGAAGGCTCTTTTCTTCAAATACCTCTTTAAACTCCTTCAAAGCCTTTGCAAAGAGCAAGGTAAAGACCATGTAGGAAGGTATGTATATGTGTGGAGCCACAAAGCCATCGGGTATATGCATCACGACCTCCTAAAATAAGGTTGAAAGGGTAAGGATAAGCCTGTATTTTTCCTTGCCTTCTGCACCCTGCTGCTGGCTTTCCATGTTTAAATTCTTCCAAACGGGTACCTTTATGCCAGCTCCAAGGGAAACACTCTTATAATAGAGCCTTGCTCCCAAAGTGTTATAGATTACCTGCCCTCCAGAATCTTCTACTTTTACACCATTCTCCTTATCCTTCTGAAGGTATAAATAGTTTGCTTCCACAAGGAAGTCAAGTCTTAGCTTTTTTTCATGGTTTGTGTATAATCTATAGACCAAGGCAGTATTGAGCCTTATCTCATCTCCAAACTTATACTTGTCCCCCGTGTTGTATTTGTGTTCAAAAAACTTAAGGTAGCTGGTATCAAGGAAAAAGGTTAGTTGAGGGAAGTTTATGAATTGCTTTGTGGCGGTGAAGCCCAAAGTCAAGCTTGGTTTTCCAAAACCTAAAGCCATATCAGGTGCAAACTCTCCATGATACCCTTTTTTATTTGCATTACCTGTGGGAAAGGTAAGACCACCATACAGTGTAAAGTGCCAGTCCATCATATCTTCAAGGCTCTCTTTTGATGGCACAAGCCTAAAGCCCCTGTCATACTTAAAACCAAGAACAGCCATAACAGAAGGGTCTGCAAAACCTGCACTGGTAAAGGTGTCTGCTCCGCTGTTTCTTATTTCCTTTTTCACGTTATAAGGCACAAACATATAGAGGGAAAGCCATGACTTTAGACCGTAGCCTACACCAAAGAGCCAGAAATCCGCCGTATCCTTCTGGTCCGGAAATTGTTGAAAACTATACTTTTTGAAGTTTGCCCTGTCCAGCTTCATGTAAAGAAGCCAGCTACCCTCAGGAAGCGTGGCGGAGCTTGATGTTTCCAGCGGAGCCCCGGGACCCTCAAGACCTGCAGCACCTAAGGAAGCAACACCATGATGGGCAAAACAAACGCTTGCGGTGGCTAAAGCGAAGAGGCTTAGTTTCCTCATAACCTAAACCTCCTAAAGATTATTTCCAGCAATCCAAAAATACCAAGCACATAACCAATACCTGCCAGAAGCTCCCTGTATTTTTCAAAGAAGGAAGCTTTTTTAACAGCTAAACCATCCTTCACCTCAATTTTTAGTTCCGCTCCATGACCGTCCTCTGAACTTACCTTTACAAACCACACACCATCTCTGTTTGGACAGAAGACAAGCCTTCCCAAAGCATCCGTCCTGCCTGTTTGAAAAGGCAGTTTGTCCTTTTCTTCTCTAACTTCATATTTTTCGTAGGAGAAGGCTGTCCCATCAGGAAAGTAAAAATGTACCACCACACATTTACCTTCCCTGCTTATCTGATACTCAAGGTCGTGAGCAAAACTCAAAGAAAAGAAAAGAAGAGTCAGAAGCCACATCATCTTACCTCAAAAACAAGGTATGAAGTCCTTATTACATAGTCCGCCTTCACTCCATCTCCCTTTTCCTTCATAGAAGCGCCTATCATCTGAAGACCCTTTTCCCTGAGCCTGAGGTTTATGCGTCCCTCTTCATCGGTTGTCCCCACCGCCTTACCCATATGCTCAACAACTACGTCCTTTAGGGGCTTTCCTCTGTAATAGACAGCTACGGTGAATTTTTGACCCGGCTTTATGGTTAAGGGGTTTTCCAGCAGAACAATCTCTAACTCTGAGGTCAAAGGCTTTGAAAAATTTTGATTCCATAGGTCTATCCTCTTTACGGACTCTAAAGAAAGCCAGCTTTCTAAGACGTTTGTAGCCTTATCCTTTGGAAGGTTTTTCAACCCCTCTGTGGTCCTGCTCCAGTAGCCCGAGCTAAAGCTTGCCAGAACTACAGAACATTTACCAAGAAGCCTCGCAGGATACTCCTTTATAAGCTTTGCGAAAACCTTTTTGCCAGAGTTGTCATAACAATCAAAATTTTCCACCTGTTCTGGTTTATAGGGAATCTTTGATTCCTCACCACCTTTGGGCTTTATATGTCCGTAGAAGAGCACATAACCTTCCCTTTCCTTTCCTTTTCTATCCATAGCTCGTGGGAAAGGGCAAGAAGCGGTAGGAACAAAATTAGCCACCGCATGCTACGCCTCCGTATTACTCTTTTGTAAAAAGTAATAAAAACGAAAGTTCATTCATTGTCAATATGAGAAAAATCATATAAATGTAAAAGGCTTAACGCATATTACACACATGCATCTTTACCATGAGTGTCTTGTAAAGGCTTCCTTTGAGAGGGTCAGGCAGTTTTTTGAAAACCCTAAAAATCTGCTCAGTATAACGCCCCTTTCCTTTATGCTTTCCATAGAGTCCGAAGAACCCCTCAAAGAAGGCTTAAGAATAAGGCTCAAGCTCCTTGGAATTACTCTAATGGAGAGCCTCATAAGGGAACTGCACCCTCATGGCTTTACAGACATAGCCCTGAAAAAGCCCTTTTTCATAAAGGGCTGGAAGCATGTGCATAGGTATGTGCCAAAGGGAAGCTCAACGGTAATAGAAGACGAACTTTTTGTAGAATCTCATATACCTGCTGTCTTGTTGAAGCCTTTACTCAGACTTATGTTTATCTATAGATGCGGAAGGTTGAGAAAAATCTTAGATTAGAGCCACAGAACTACGCTTTAGCTGGTAGCCTTATACTGCCCTTGGGAGGTGAGTATCAGTTGGTAAAAATTGTAGCAAAGTGTATATTTGTACTGGAGTTATACTCAGTAAGCAGGATGCCCTTGATAAGGTGAGGAAAAAGGAAAGCTAAAGCATGATAACGCTAAGTTGCAGAGTAGAGTTTTCAAGTAAGGATATAGAAACTCTAAAAGACCTGATGAGAAGATGGTCTTCCTGCAAAAGATATGCCTATCAAAGACTACTGGAAGGCAAAGAAAGAAAAGAACTTAAGAAAAAACTACAGACTATGTTTGGACTAAACTCAAGATATGTAGATGATGCCATATTTAAGGCACAGGAAGTTTTAAAAGCCTGTAAAGAAAAAGGACAAAATCCTAAAAAAGTTATCTTCGGTGGAAGAGGTCTTTTTGAAAGGCTCAAGAAAAACCATCTTCAGGGAAAGAAAAGACAAGAACTAAAAAGACAGTGGGAAGAGAAAAGGAAATACAGGCTCTATTCAAGAGGAGACAGGTCAAAGCAAGGAAACCTAAACATAAGACTACTGCTTGAAGAAGATAGCATAAAACTCAGGGTAAGCGTAGGGAACAGACAATGGATAACAGGCAAAGTCTATAGGAAAGTGTCAAGAGAAAAAGACAAATGGATAGACTTTATCTGGAGCTTACAGGTAGCGGAAAAGACTAAGGAATATTTTCCTTACAGCGTGGAGCTTTTCATAGAAGACAGCAAAGTCTATGCACACATAAGCTATGAGGAAAGAACTCCAGAAACAACAATTACAAAAGACTGTGGGATTATAGGCATAGACATAAACGGGTCTCCTTTTCATATTGCCTTGGCAGAAGTAGAAAAGGACGGAAACCTTGTTAGCTATCAGTCCATATCCTTGCATGAACTTATAGGCAAAAGAAAAGAGCAAAGGGAATACCTTGCATGGCATATAGCACACAGGATAACAGACACGGCATTGGAAAAAAGAAGAGCCATAGCCATAGAAAAGTTGAAAAAGGTTTCTAAAGGTTGGAGAGGTGATGGAAAAGCAAAACTAAGGAAGAGATTTCAGCAATGGGCTTACAGGGGCATACTTGAGAAGATAAAAGTCTTAGCCAAGAGAAAAGGCATAGAGGTTGTAGAAGTAAGTCCATCTTACACATCAGTTATAGGCTCACTCAAGTATGCACCCATGTATAACATAGACAAAGACATAGCAGGGGCTTATGTGATAGGAAGAAGAGCTTTAGGGTTTAAGGAAAAAGTGCCTGTGAATTATTTGAAACTCCTTTCAAGAGAGGAGTTTATCAGGTATAGCATTGGTGAGCTGGAAGAGAGTAAGCAGGGACTTAAGGAGGAGTTGAAGAAAGAGGGAAACAAGTATAAGAGGAATGCCTTAAAGACAGAGATATCAAAGCTTAACAAAGATATCAAGCTTTTAGTGCATTTACTTTCAAGCCTTGAGAGTGAGCCAGAGACCCGACAGCCTGCCAGCCTGTGGAAGGAGCAGGTGAGGGAAGAGGTAAGAACCTCTTACAAACTCTGGCAAGTTCTCAAGGTAGCCCTCACACTTCCTGTCCTTGGGAAATCCTTTAACAGGGATTTCTCTCCGCTAAAAACTCTTTTGGTGGATTGGGGCAGGAGTGTGAGGAGGTTAGCTCCTATGCTTGGTGTAGGGGCTATGGCAAGTAGCTTGCCTGAAACTGACCAAAAGTGTAGTTTGATACACTTTTGGTAACCAGGCTTTTAGAAGAAAATGGTTTAAGTGAGTATAAGGGAAAGTTTATAACTGGGCTTTTGCTTGCCATAGTGGGTGGGCTGTGGGCTAAGGCTACTCTTGAAGAATACGGATTTCACATTCCAAGGTTGCTTATAACCTCTCTAATCTCTGGTTTCTGAGACTTTATCTACAGTCTATCTGCTACTCCGCTCTTGCAAGAGCTAAAAACAAAGAACTTCTTGAGCTGGGTGGTATTCTTTTAGTGGTGGGTTCTGCCACCTTCTGGCTTTATGTGGGTTTTGTACCTCTTGCTCTTGGAGTTTTGTTTATAGCTTATCCCTTCTGGAGGTGGTAGCATGAAGGAGCTTCTTATAAAACTACTGGCTTTTTTAGGACTTGCACAGGCAGGCATGCCTCTGCAGGAAGGACAGCCAGCATATCTTTTTACTCTAAAGAATCATGAAGGGAAATTGGTTTCCCTTACGGACTATAAGGGCAGGTGGGTAGTTCTCTACTTTTATCCAAAAGCGGACACACCCGGATGCACCACGCAGGCAAAGGAATATACAAAACTAATGCCTCAGTTTGAAAAGCTTGGTGTTAAAGTATTTGGAATAAGCACGGATACGGTAGAGAAAATAGCAAAATTTAGGAAGAAATACAACCTGTCTGTAGAGTTTCTTTCTGACCCAGAAGGCTCAGTAGCAAAAGCTTACGGCGTGACACTTATAGCAGGCTTTTGCTCCAGAGATACGGTTATTATAAACCCCAGCCTTAAGGTGGAAAAAATTTATAGAGGAGTAGATCCCTCCTCAGATCCTCAAAGAGTGTTAGATTACATTAAAAATAAGGTTAAATCCTGAATAAATAAAAGGCTTGAAATCCACACAAGACTGAAGCATACTCAAACCTATGAGAGCGGTTCTTAAAGTTTCTGGAATGACCTGCGTCAATTGTGCAAAGGCTATAGAGGTAAGCCTCAAAAAGCTCAAAGGTGTTCAAGAAGTTCATGTTTCCTTTGAACTTGGAAGAGTGGTAGTAGAGTTTAACGAAGAGCTTCTTGACCTTGAAAGCATAAAGCAGGTGATTGAATCCCTTGGTTATAAGGTAGAGTCTGCAAAAGGAAAAGAAAAAAATCTTGAAGTACTTCTCTTCTGCTGGTTTGCAAGCATAAGCATAATGATTTTGATGCTGTGGCACACACCTTACAGCCTGCCCCTTCAAGCAATTCTTTCTCTCCTCGTGCAAGCCTTTGGAGGCTACACCTTTTATAAAGGTGCGATAAGTTCCATCAAAGTACGAGTAGGTAATATGGACTTACTTGTGGCTCTTGGAAGTACCGCTTCTCTTCTTTATAGCTTTCTCAGTTTCTTCAAGATACTTCCGGGTGAGCCCTTCTTTGAAACTTCCGCCTTCCTTATTACCTTTGTAAAAACTGGTAAATTTCTTGAAGAATGGGTAAAATCAAAAGCTTTAAAAAGCCTCAGAGACCTTTTTGCCCTTCAAACTATAAAAGTAAAGGTTTTAAAAGATGGCAAAGAAGAGCTAAAAAGCCCTCAAGAAGTCTTTATTGGAGATGTAATTCTTCTCAGGTCCGGTGATATGGTGCCTCTGGATTGTAAGCTAATAGAAGGCTCTCTGGAGGTAGATGAATCTCTTATAAGCGGTGAAAGTTTGCCTGTAAAAAAGTCTGTAGGTGATAAGCTCATATCGGGCTCTCTCGTAGTTTCTGGCTTTGCAAAAGCTAAAGTAGAAAAGGGCTTTTCCAGTAGTTATGCGAACCTGCTGGTAAAACTTGTGGAAGAAAGCCTTTCTAAAAAACCTTCCCTTCAGAGGTTAGCAGATAGGTTTTCCCACTACTTTGTGCAGTTTGTTGTGGCGGTTTCTTTCCTCGCGTTCCTCCTGTGGTATTTAAAAACAGGAGACCTCAGGCTTTCGGTGAATTTTTCTCTGGCAGTGTTAGTAGTATCCTGTCCATGTGCTTTTGGCATAGCGGTGCCCTTGGCTCTTGTGATGGGACTCTTAAGATGCTACAGAAAGGGTGTGCTTGTGAAAAATCCCGCTGTTTTTGAAAGACAGGTGGATATTGTGGTGCTGGACAAGACAGGAACGCTTACAGAAGGGAAACCACAGCTTGTGGATATAAAGCTATATGATGAAACAGCTCTAAAACTTGCTTGCGGTTTGGCAGTAGCTTCCAATCATCCTTATTCAATAGCCATAAGACAATACTGTCAGCAAAAAGGCGTAAGTCCGATAGAACTTCAGGAGTGCAAAGAAGAGCCGGGTACAGGCATCTATTCTAATGGACTTTTCCTTGGAAGGTCAGAAGAAGGACATGTAGCTCTCAAGGAAGGAAACAGGCTACTTGCAGAGTTCTTCTTTGAAGACAAACTTAGAGAAGAGGCAAAAGAGGTGGTATCTTACCTCAAAAGAAAGGGTATAAAACTCTTTATGCTAACTGGTGATAAAAAGGAAAAAGCTATTAAAATAGCAAAAGAACTTAACATAGACCAGTTTCTTGCTGAAGCAAAACCAGAAGATAAGCTAAAAGTTGTAGAAGAACTACAATCTAAAGGCTACAGGGTAGCAGTAGTAGGTGATGGCATAAACGATGCTCCCGCTATGGCAAAGGCAGACCTTTCTGTAGCTATAGGTTCTGGCACAGACCTCGCCAAAAGAGTAGGAGATGTTATCCTTCTCAAAGGGCTCAAAGGTCTTATGGACTTCTTTGAATTGAAAGATAAAACCATAAGAAGGGTCAAAGAAAACCTTTTCTGGGCTTTCTTCTACAATACATTGAGTATTCCCTTGGCGGGCGGTCTCCTATACTCAAAGGGCTTTTACCTCAAACCTGAGTTGGCAGGTCTTCTTATGGCACTTTCTTCCCTCAGCGTGGTATTGAACTCAGTAAGAAAATGATATATAATATGCCTTCTGTGTTTAAGGAGGTAAAGGATGGCGCTTAGGATTAGGGTATCACGCTACGGAAGGAGGCATCATCCCATATACAGGATAGTGGTGGCGGATGCCAAAGCTCCAAGAGATGGTAAGGTGGTAGATGTGTTAGCCACCTACGACCCTGTTAACAAAAGGCTTATAGAGGTAAAGGAAGAAAAGATAAAGGAGTGGCTCAGCAAAGGTGCTGAGCTAACAGACAGGGCTGAAAGCATACTCAAGAACGCAAAAATACTCTAAAGGAGGTATGCCATGAGCCATTTGAGAGACATAGTGGAAATAACCGCCAAATCTCTTGTGGACAACCCAGAAAAGGTGAATGTGCAGGAGATTGAAGGGGAGAAGACGGTAGTCATTGAGCTGAGGGTGGATAAGGCAGACCTGGGCAAGGTGATAGGCAGAGGGGGAAGGATAGCAAGGTCTTTAAGAACTATCCTTGCCTCCATGGGCAGGAAGCTCAACAAGAGGGTAGTTTTAGAGATATTAGAGTAATTCTGTTATAATTTCCTCCATGGGCAGGACCATAAAGATGGCTGAGTCCCCCATGGAGGGGCATCCAGATAAACTTGCAGACCTTATAGCGGACGCCCTCTTAGATGAATTTATAAAAAAAGACCCATACAGCAGGGTTTCCTTAGAAATTCTTCTTATCTCTGGCATGACCTTTGTAGCAGGTCATGTATCTACAGAGGGCTATGTGGATATACCGGGCGTAGTAAGAAAAACCATAAAGGAAGTAGGATACAACAGACCTGAATACGGTTTTGATGCGGATGCTTCCGCAGTAATTACCTCTATAGAAGAACAAAGTCCTGATATTGTACTTGGTATATCTTCAGAAGGTGCTGGAGATACTGCCACCGTAGTAGGTTATGCATGCTTGGACACACCTAACTATATGCCACTTCCCATAAGCCTTGCTCATACCGTATCCCAGAAAGTCTCGGAGCTAAGAAAGTCTGGAAGGGCACCCTTTTTAAGACCTGATGGCAAAACTCTTATAACGGTGGTGTATGAGGACAATAAACCTCTTTTTATTAAGGACCTGATAGTCTTCTGCCAGCACGACCCTGAAACGTCCTTAGAGAAGCTGAGGGATTACATACACGAAGAGGTTATAAGGAAGGTCATACCTCAGCACCTTATACAGAAGGAAACACGCATTCTGATAAACCCCTCTGGCAGGTTTGTGCTTGGAGGTCCTCTTGCAGATGCGGGACAGACGGGAAGAAAAATAGTTTCAGACGCTTATGGAGATGTGGCTTATTCCGGTGGTAGTGCCTTTTCTGGAAAAGACCCTACAAAGACTGACAGGACAGCTTCTTATATGGCAAGGCTGATGGCTAAGCATGTGGTGGCAAGTGGTCTTGCACAGCGTTGTATGGTACAGATGGCATACGCCTTTGGTATGAACGAAGTTATTGCCTTTGATATAGAAACTTACGGCACTGAAAAGGTGGATAAAGAAAAGATAAAAGCAAGACTTCTTGAGCTTTTTCCCACAAATCCAAAGAAGATGATAGACTTTCTGGACCTGAGAAAGCCTATATACAAGCAAACAGCCTGCTACGGACATTTTGGTAAAGAAAACCTACCCTGGGAAAAACTTACAAAACTTGAAGAACTTTCAGAGCTCAAGAAGGAGGTCTAAATAAACCGCTCCACCTACTGCACAGAGCTCTTTCCCTAAACTTTTATAGAGTCCGTCATACCTTCCACCACCTGCTACAGGATAGCCTAAAGAAGGGTGGAAAAATTCAAAAACTATACCTGTGTAATAGTCCTGAGGTCTAAGCTCAGAGAGGTCAAAGACCACTGAAAGCTCCTTTAGACCTTTCATCAACGCCTTTAACTCCTCTATATAGGTATCAAACTCTGGATATTTTTTCTGAAAAGCTTCAAGCACCTCTGGACCACCTTGAGCCAAAAGAAGTTCCTTTAAAGGTTCTATTTTTGAAAGCTCCGAGAAATTTTTTCTAAGAAGGGATTCTTTGTACCCTTCTCCATATCTTTTGAGAAGCTCTTTGGATATACCCACATGACCAAGACTCAAAAGCAGAGGCTCAACACCGCAAGCACTCAAGTACTGTGCAAGTCTTTTTATTACCTCCAGCTCCGCCTTTAAAGAAGGCTCTCCGAGGTATTCAATACCTACCTGAAAACCTTCACCTTTCAAAGAAAAAGTATTGCCCCAGTAGAAAACTTTTAGAGGAAGCTCTATTTCCCTTTGAAGACTTAAAAATCTTGCAAGGCTAAGAGTCCAATCTTTGCGTAAGCATATAAGACTTCCATCTTCAGAAGAACCTATAAGAAGCGTTCCCTCACCATATAACTCAGGAGAATAGACCTCTAAGGTAGGAAGCATAATAAACTTGTAGTCGGAAAAAACCTCACAGGCTTTAAGAAAGAAGTTTTTGAGTTTTTCCGAATCTTCAAAATGAAAAAATCTTTCCTGAGGAGGTATAACCTTCACAGAAAAATTATAACCGTTTCTTGAGTATGAGCTTGTAGAAGTCAGGAAAGCTGAGGATAATAACTTTTCAAAGTCTCAAAAGGCTCTTTGCTGATTACCAGTTCCCTGAGAAGGTTTCTAAGTCTGCTTCTGTCTGTCTCGGACCTTATAAGCCTTTCCACCTCTTCTGGAACACCTCCAAGCCTTAATTCAATAACCTCAAGAACCATTTCCTGAGCGTCAATTAATAGACCTTTTTCTAAGCCTTTTTGTATGCCTTCCTGTAATCCTTCCTCATATTTCCTCTCAGGATAAAGCTTTAACTCCTTAAGCACTTCCTGTCCTCCTCTCTCTATTATTTTATGCAGGACATTTTCTTCGTCAATTTTCTTAAAATGGGCTATAAACTTAACATAAAGCCAGAAAAAGTAGCCCCTTCTCTCACTTAACAGCGTGCCAAGGCTTATAAACCTCTCTACCACCTCAAGCAACTCCTCAAGGGGTGCATGAAGCTTCTTCTGTAAAAGCATGAAGGTATAGAGAATGTCGTAGCTCTCTACCTTTTTAAGAAGGTCTTCATCTTTTAGCTTTAGCAAATCCACAAGCTCCACATAGAAGTCTAAAAAGTAATGCTTTATCTCCTCAGGAACTCTAAGAAACTCAGAGAACCTTACAGGATATAGCCATGGTTTTCTTCCGTGGTAGTAGATGAGTGGCAATACGGGTGGATAGTCTCTGTTTTCTGAGAAGGACTTTTCGCATAAGGAGGTAATATAGTTGAGTATCTGCAAATATGCTCTTTTGTCTGGATAGGACTTGTGTTCTATGAGCATGTAAATATGGACTTTTCTTTTTGAGCCTTTTAGAGGCACTTCTATGCATATGTCTGGTATAAGTCTTTTTTCCTGAGAGAGGGTTATCTGTTCTTCTGGGATAAGCGTGAGCTTTGAGAGGTTGAGGTGTTTTGTGAGGCTTTTGGGTAAAAATTCAGATAGGAAGGCTTTTAGGTTTTCCTCGTCTTTTAGGACTGCTTTTGTAAAAAGGTCATGGGCTTGTGGTTTTTCCATTTTTTTGAATATGTTAGCACAGCCCCCGCGGGTAAGATAAAGATGCAAGTTGCTAAATAGTAGCGGTGAGGTTGTGGATTATATTCCAACAGAGTTGCAACTCCCCGCGGGTCAGATAAAGATGCAAGTCAGCAGTGCTGACAGACTTTGTTGAAAGTGCAGAAAACGTTGCAACTCCCCGCGGGTCAGATAAAGATGCAAGCTCCTCCCAAAAAACTTAAAAGGAGGTAAGAACCATGTTGCAACTCCCC
>JAUQQK010000002.1:96605-123275 GCA_030549905.1 Aquificota bacterium
CGGGTCAGATAAAGATGCAAGGGTTCCTCTCAGGTGCTTGTCTCTCAGGGCTCAAAAAATTTATGACTGACGGGTCATTTATGATTTAGCTCATATAGGCTCTCAAAAGCCTGTCAGACAAGCATTAGAAATGTATGTGCTTCAAACCCGCATCAGACCTTGACTGGTAATTTAACGATAAAGTAAAATCTTAAAAAGTTCAAAAAACTGAGAAAAACAAGCACCTGCAAGAGGGTTTAAAATCTCAAAAAGTCAGCCCCCTTCAGATAAAAATGATATGAGTTTCATTTGCAATAGAAAAACAAACGCAATACCTCCTTGCACTTGAACCTCTTCAAAAACTCACAAACCTATTCAGTTGCCAAGATGACGAGGGTCCATAAGACCCTCAAAACCTGATAAGAAGTATAGACCATTAACCTGAATTTGTCAATACCTCAAAAGCCCTGCACTTTAAAAGCACCTCTTCCCACTCCCTTTGAGGCTCTGAGTCCCAAACGATGCCCGCACCCGCATAGTAGGAAAGTTTTTCACCCTTTCCTGTGGCAGTCCTTATAAGCACGCTGAGGGTAAAGTCCTCTCCTACAATAAAACCCGCACAGCCACAGTAATAGTCTCTGCTGTGAGGCTCTAAAAGGTCTATAAGCTCTACAGCTTTTCTTTTGGGAGCACCTACCACGGAGGCTGGTGGGAAGGTGTGAAAAAGTATTTGCTTTATGCCTGCCTGCGTTAGACCTGCCACCGTTGAGTGCATCTGAAAGAGTGTCCTGTATTCTTCTATTTTGAATAGCTCCTTTACCCTGACGCTTCCCGGAAGGCACACCCTTGAGAGGTCGTTCCTGACCATGTCGGTAATCATCAGGTTCTCTGCTCTGTCCTTGTGGCTCTCTTCAAGCTCTTTTTTGCTTCTGGAAGTGCCTTTTATAGGCTGGCTTATAAGCAGGTTCTTTTCCTTTTTTAGAAAAAGCTCCATGGAACCGCTCATGATAAAAAAGTCCTCAAGGTCAAGGAAGAAGGCATAAGGCACAGGCTGGGATAGAAAGTATTTAAAAAAGAGGTCTCTGGGTGAGCCATCAAGATGAAAGTCAAACCGGCAGGTCAGGTTAAGCTGGTAAATGGTGCCTTCTTCTATATACCTTTTTATTCTTTCCACCGCCTGCATGTAGCCCTCAGGTGTAAAGGAAGAGCCAGCAGGCTCTAAGGAAGTTCTGCCCTCCACTGCAGGCACAGGCTCTATGTCTTCCAGCTCAAGAAGGAAACCCAATGGATACTCAGAAGGCTTAAGCCTCAAACAAAGGCTTTCCTCAGCCATATGGTAAGAGAGGAGCAAAAAGGAAAAGGAAGAAGGCTCTATGTCTTCAAAAGAGCTAAGGAAACGCACCTTTTTTATCTTTCCTTTGAAAAAGCCTTCTCTTTTTAGCCAATAGCCCCAGAAGATAAGCTCCATCTAAAGGTTTTTCTTCCACTCTTTTACCATATCCTCGTCAAGGTCTATGAGTATGACCTTTTTTAAGTGCTTGGGTTTAAAATTCCTTATCTCTTCTATCATTATCTTTCCAGCCACCTCTTTTGGAAGCCTTCCTACGCCCGTCCCCATACCCGGCATGGCAATCACACTGAAGCCCTCTTTATCTGCCAGCTCAAGAGAAGCTCTTACCGCTTTCCTGACTTTTTCTTCGGTGGTTGCCATGGCTGGCTCTTCCATGGTGGGTGCGTGTATTACCACCTTGAAGGGAAGTTTTCCTGCGGTGGTTTTTATAGCAGAGCCAACAGGAACGGGAGCTTTTGATATGGCTTCCTTTTCTATCTCCTCACCACCAAACTTTTTTATGACACCAGCCACACCACCACCCATGTATCCAAGGGAGTTGGCAGGATTTACTATAGCATCCGCTTTTACCTCAAGCAGACTTCCGTGAAGGACTTCAATTTCCAGCATGGCTTTAAAGCGTCCCCGGGAGGATTCGAACCTCCGACCTCGAGATTAGGAATCTCGCGCTCTATCCTACTGAGCTACGGGGACTACATATATTATTTTAACACCTTACCCGTCTTGTGGTAGAAAATATAAAGGTCAAGCTCCGCCTGTGATACACCAAGACTTTCACATAGCTCTTCAAGCTTTTTTTCCGCCTCAAGGTATATCTTGCGAGTGATGGTCTTGTAGTCTGGAATAAGTCCCTTTTCCTTGAGATATCTGAAGATATGCCTGTCCACAATCGCCACATCTTCAAAGCCTATGTTTCTTAGAAAGTGGGAAGATTCCTTCAGTCCAAAGCCCTCCACCTTGTATTTGGAACAGGTATCGCTCAGGAGGTCTCTTATATCCTTGCCACTTTTAGCACCCTTTATTAGCTCAAGAACTTTGTCAAACCTTTCTCTCGCCTTGATAATCCTTTCAGCCCTCTGTCTGGCAAAACGATGTCCTAAGGAGGCAAGCATCTTTTCCAGCTCCTCAAGGCTCAGGTTTTTAAAACCTTCTGTTCCTATCTTGCTCTGGGCTCTTATGCCTGAAAGGGCTGACCAGTTGGCGGTAAGCAGACAAAAACAAAGCTCAGAGAAAAGGTCAGCTTCATAAACATACTCTGCGAAGGGTCTGAAGTCAAAGGTGGTTTTCCCCTCTCTTCCGAGCCTTTTGAACTCTTCAAGCCTCTTTTTAACATAAGGTTCTATGCGCGCCTTGACAGTTAAAAGTTCCTCAAACATGGCACACCTCTTTCATTAGTTCCATAGCACCCTTAAGGGTATTTTCATTGACAGTTCCCATAAGCCTTGCTATCTCTTCAAACCTCTCCTCCCTCAGCTCCACCAGCTTTATTATGGGCATATCTCCTATGGTTTCTCTTCTTGTGGTGAAGTGTTTGTCTCCAGCGCAGGCTATGGCTGGTGAGTGGGTTATTACTATAAGCTGTGTGTTTCTTGAGAGGGCCCGTAGCAACCTTGCCAGCCTTATGGATGTCCTACCGCTTATGCCCGTGTCTATCTCGTCAAGCACATAGGTCTGTGCAGGTGGAGAAAGCATAAAGAAGGCTAAGGAAAGCCTTGATATTTCACCCCCGGAAGCCACTTCAGAAAGCTCTTTTTCCTCCCGCCCGTAGGAGGAAAAAAGGAAGGTTATTCTTTCCCTGCCATATCTGCCTTCTTTCTCTTCAAAGCGCACTCTGAAGCTTGCCCTTTCAAGCCCCATACTGGAAAGAAACTCCTTGACTTTAGCCTCAAACTCTTCCCTCTTGCTCTGCCTTAAAAGGCTAAGCTCTTCGTAAAGTTTATAAAGCTCCTTCTTCTTCTCCTCCAAGGACCTTTCCAACAGCTCCGGGTCTTCCTCTTCCTGAAGGCTTTCAAGTTCCCTCTTCAGCCTCTGCATATGCTCGTATATCTGTGCATAGCTCATCCTGTATCGTCTTTCAAGGCTCTGCACTCTAAAGACCTTATCGTTCAGTTCATTTAGCTCCTCCTGGCTGTAAGAGACCTCCTGCGCCTTGAGAAGAAGCTCCATATCCCTCAGCATGTCCCTGACAGCTTCAAGCTTAGCTGTTAAATCCTCCTGAGGACCCTTTAGTTCTGCCAGCTCCCTTATGTATTTGCCTGCATTGCTCAATCCTTGATATGCATTTTGCAGGGCTTGCAGGGCATTAAAAACCCCTTCCCTAATTCTCTCCGCAAGGCTAATCTCCTCTAACCTCCTTTTTACCTCCTCATACTCCTCAGGCTTTAGCTCTACCGCCTCTATCTGCCTTATCTCCTCTGTAAGCACCTTAACCTTTAGCTCCCTTTCCAGTCTTTTGCTGTTTATTTCCCTAAGCCTCTCCTCCAGAGCCTGCACTTCTTCATACAGCCCTTCCACCCTCTTCCTGAGCTCTAAGCCTTTGGCAAACCTGTCGTAAAGGTCCCTCTGAAAGTCCGCCCTCAGTATTTTTGTCCTGTCGTTCTGCCCCTGAAGAAGCACGGCGGAGCCAAGAATTTCTGAAACTACCCTTTTTGTGCTTCCTCTTCCGTTTAAAAAATACCTGCTCCTTCCCTTAAAAACCTCACGCCTTATAACAACCGGCTCCTCAAGTAAAAGCTCAGCCTCCACACAGGTGCCTTCTGGGTAGTCTCCTTCCTCACCCATAAGGAACAGCAAAGATGAAAAGGTTAAAGACTTACCCGTGCCCGTCTCACCCGTTATGACGTTCAAACCCTTATGAAAATATAATTCCTCACCCTTTATAAAGAAGAAGTTTTCCAGGCTGAGCCTTACAAGCATAATATAAAAATTTATTGCAGTATCTTCTTCAGGCTACTTTGCATGGCTTCTAACATCATGAAAAACTTTTTGTCCTTACTTTTCTTTTCTTCAACCTTACGAACCGCATAGAGGGCATGAGTATGGTCTGGCTTGCCGAAAAGCCTTGCTATCTCCGAGTAGGACATGCCCAGAAGAACCTTGCAGAAGTATATGGCAATATACCGTGCATTTATTACCCTTCTTTCCTTTGTATCCTTTTTGAGGTCTTCTACTTTGAGGTTGAAGTTCCTTGCCACATACATAAGAAGCCTCTCTGTCTTTTGCTCCGTCCTTTCCCCTTTCCTTATGCCCGTTAGCCTCAGCGTCTTAATAAAGCCCTCTATTTCACGCACGCTATATCCCGTGTTTTCCATTACATGGCTTATATGCTCTTCATCCGCGGGCAAGCCAAAGCTCTCAAGCTTATGCTTTACTATCAGGAGTTTTGTTTCCATATCAAGTCCTATCTCTATAACAATACCGCTGGCAAACCTGCTCACAAGCCTTTCATGCACATCCTGTATGTCCTTTGGATGTCTGTCGCTAACAAGCACTATCTGCTTTTCCTTTGCCTGCAGGTCTTCAAATATCCTGAAAAGCTCCAACTGAGTTCTTTCTTTGCCTGAAAGGAATTGCACATCGTCTAGAAGAAGTATATCCACAGCTGAATATTTAGAGCGGAAAGCTTCTATCTTACCTTCCCTTAGACTTTTTACCATCTCTTCCGAGAAGTGGTTGGCGGAAGAATAGACCACCCTGTAGCCCGTAGCCTTTGCCCTGTTGCCTAAGGCATGAATAAGATGGCTCTTTCCAAGCCCCACGCTACCGTATATGAAGAGGGGGTTGTAAAGACCCGGGTTTGAAGAAACCTCCATGCAAAGTCTGTATGCAAGTTCATTAGAGGGTCCCACAATGAAGTTCTCAAAGGTGTATTTAGCTAACAGTCCATCTTTGAATTCTTCGGTTTTTCTTTCCTCTCTTTCTTCCTGAGCCTTCACAAGTATTTCCTTGCCATAGTCAGAAAGCCTGCTTTTTATGTATTCAAGCACCCATTTCTTGTAGTACAGGGTGGGTGTAATTATCAATACCCTTGAAGGTGTCTCTTCTATACGGAACTGCTTGAAGAGACCAAGGGCAAACTTATCCCTGTTTCCTACAAAAAATAAAAAATCGCTCATGGCTTCCGCAAAGGCTTCCCGTAAATGTTTTTTGTTTTCAACCTATATTAATGGACCCTGTACGCGTCTCAAAGCCCTTAAACCCTTGCTGTGTAAAGCCTTCAAAAGCCTAAGCCTAAGTTATAGTCTCTTTGAAACTATTCAAAAAGGCTTAAAAACTCTGACAGGCTTAGCCTTGGCACCTTCATTATTCCTGCATTCTCTTCTAAGTGTGAGACCTTGCTCATGCCCACCAGTGCCGTGCCAACACCCGGCGTGCTAAGTACAAACTGAAGACTCGCATGCACATCCTTTTCTACCCTTAGCTTTTCTTTTACATGAGAGGGCACCCTTCCTATGACCCTTCCCTGATATATGCTGGCGCTGGTATATACATACAGCCCGAGCCTCTCACAGGCTTCAAGGGTAGATAGCCTTTCACCACCCACTTCTTGATTTTTCAAAGTGTAGGCTTCCGTCATGCCAAGGTTGTAGGGCAGTTGTATAAACCTGAAGTGGTGGTTCTCACCTGCCACCTCCTGAGCTATCTTCACAAGCTCTGAAAGGTTCAGATACTGCCTGCTGGCGGGTGAGACCCTAAAGCCTCCCCATGTGGCAAGCCCATAGTATTTAATCCTTCCCCTCCTTACCTCACCTTCAAGATATTCAAAACATTCCCTTATCTTCCTGCTGAAGGTCTGTCTGTCAAAGAAGTTTAACTGTTCTTCTGGGTTGTGAAGGAAGTATATATCCACATGGTCTGTTTTCATGTTTTCAAGGCTTTTGTTTAAGCACCAGTCAATAAAGCCTGCGGAAAGATAATGCCCCTGAGGTGTCATTTCCTGCAGGTTTATTATGCCCGTGTTTATAAAGTTTTCATAAAAATAGTCCTTTGGGTCCGCTTTAGAGTCTATATCATAAGGCACATAACCGCCCTTTGTGGAAACTATGAACTTTTCCCTTCCCACCTTGCTTAGAACCTCTCCCACATCCCTCTCGCTTTTCATGTATCTATATACTATGGCTGTGTCTATTACATTTATGCCATAGTCTAAAGCCTTTTCCATCACCTGCCTGTAGCCCTGAGAGGTAGCCTCGTCCAGCTCTCCAAGGTATGTGCCTACTCCAAGCTCAGAAAGTTTTAGGTCAAGAAACCTTTTCATGACGCCTCCTTTTTTAAAATCCTAAGAATTCAAAGCCACCGCTTTCTTTTCTTAGCAATCCCTTATCCACGAGGAGCAACTCCTCCTCCCTTATATGTGCCTCCGGCATAAGCCTTTTGGGGCAGGCATAGGAGCAGTTCATGCAGTGGGTGCATAGCTGTGGATTAAGCCCAAACAGGTTTTCAAGGTCCTGTTTTATGTTTCTTGGGTCGTAAAGGTGTTTGTAAAGCCTTGTAAGCACAAGGGGACCGCCAAAGGAAGAGCCTGTCTGAAGTACAGGACATACCGAATCGCATATACCGCACAGGATACATTCATGGCTTCTTGAAACCCTTTCAAGATGGTGCGGCAGTACCTCATACTCTTGAGCGGGCATAAGCCAAACCTTTGCAAGCCTGAGCCTTTCATAGATGGTCTCATGCTCCACCGCCAGGTCTTTTATTATCCTGTATCCTTCAAGGGGCTCTATAAAAAGCTCCTCTCCGAGGTTTTCCACCCTTACAGAGCAGGCAAGTACAGGTTTGCCGTTCACCTTTACCGCACAGGTGCCACATATGCCAGCCCTGCACATGCTCCTGAAGGTTAGGGTCGGGTCCTCTTCTTCCTTGAGCTTTATCAGTAGCTCAAGAAGGGTAGCCTTTGGCTCCATATCCACGTTAAACTCTTCCCTTCCTGCAGGATGCCTTTTTATCCTGACTACCACCTTTTCACCTCAATGCCGTACTTTCTTATCCTGTAATCTAACTGCCGCAGTGTATAGCCCAAAAGCCTTGCGGCGCGTGATTTTATAAAACCTGTCTTTTCAAGGGCTTTTATTATTTCTTCCCTTTCCGTGTTCTGTATTACCTGCTGTATGTTTTTAGGCTGGGTTCTGTATGTTTCTGTAAAGAAGTAGGAAGGCAAATCCGATTCTCTAACAAGACCATCTTTGAGTATTACAAGCCTTTCTATAGTGTTTTCCAGCTCCCTTACATTACCATGCCACGGATACTCCATGAAGACATCGACCACCTTTGGGTCAAGCCTTACCCTCTTGCGATATTTCTGGTTAAAGACCTCAAGGAAGTGGTCCACGAGCACGGGTATATCTTCTTTACGTTCCCTGAGGGGTGGTATGTGTATGGGCAGGACAGTGAGCCTGTAGTAGAGGTCTTCTCTGAAGAGTCCCTCCTGAACAAGTTCCTGAAGGTTTTTGTTTGTAGCGGATATGATTCTTACATCTACCTTTATAGTCTTTTCACTGCCTAACCTTTCTAATTCTTTATCTTGTATCACTCTGAGTATTTTGGGCTGAAGGCTGAGGGGCATGTCTCCTATTTCATCAAGAAAGACGGTACCACCATCTGCCAGTTCAAACTTGCCCTTTTTGGAACTATAGGCTCCGGTAAAGGCTCCCTTTTCGTATCCGAAAAGTTCCGCTTCAAGAAGGGTCTCGGGTATGGCACTGCAGTTTATGGTAATAAAAGGTTTTTCCTTTCTTCCGCTCATAAAGTGTATGGCTCTTGCTACAAGACTTTTACCGGTTCCGCTCTCGCCAGTGATAAGTACATTTACATCTGTCTGAGCTACTCTTTCCACCAGCTCTAAAAGGTTTCTTATAGCCACGCTTTTGCCTATGATACCTTCCACGCTGAAACGCTCGCTAAGAGCTTTTGTAAGCATGCGTCTTTCTTCTTCCCATTCTTGTCTTTCTTGATTTATCTTTTCGTTGAGTTTGTAGAGCATACCTATCATAGTTCCTATTACCATGAGAAGCTCTACCGTTCTTTCCACGCTTTCCTCTTCCAGCTCCTTAAAGACTGCCAGCACACCTATTATTTCTCCACCTACTCTTACTGGCACCGCTATAAAACTTTCTCTACCTTCAAGCCTTTCTCTCAAGCCCGTCTTGTTAAGGTAGGCATTTACCTTTACATCGGGCAAAAATACAGGCACGCCATCTTTAAAGACCTTTCCCACCACACCCTCTCCCCTTTTAAAAATACCCCTTTCTACCTCCTCTTCCGTTAGACCAAAGGCTTTTACAATCTTTAGAGCCTTAAGGTTTTCTTTGTATAGAGCCACATAGCTGTATCTTATGTCCCAGAAGGAGTATAAAACTTTGAGAAGTTCCTCAAGGCTCCTTTCAAGGTCATAACCCTTGCTTAAAATCCTTGCGGTTTCATTTACTACTCTTAGCTCTCTTAGGTTAAGAGCCTTCTCCATCAATGTTCTTCTTTCACCTTGTAGTAAAAGATAAGCACGCCCACCACAATGGCAATGGCTATGCCAAAGAGCAGGGTCTCTACTGGGTCTTTCCACTTTACTACGTTCTTCGTAAAGGTTATAGCAAGTATGAGGATTATAACGCTTGCTAACTTGGCTTTAAGCTGGTCTATGCTTTCAATCTTTAGCCACTCGGGTACCTTTAGCTCTCCCACAAACAGCTCATAAAGACCAACGGAAAATATGTACAGTATCACTGAAAGAAGATGAATATCCATCACCGCTATGAACTTGGTGGAAAGTATGGCAGTATCTCTGTATTCTGGCTCCATAAAAACCTTGTATAGGGTCTCTAAAGAAAGATACACTCCATAAAGCCCTAAAAAGACCGCACTTATAAAAAGGCTTAGAGCTGGAAACACCGCTATAGCTTTACCCCTTTCTACAAAAAACCTCACAAACCTGTCCATCACTCAACCTCCGTGTTTATAAGAATTTTTACTCCCCTTGTCCCTACCTTTGCGGTAGCAGAGCCTACAAGGTCTCCCTTCTTAACTTCCGCCTGAGCGGAGGTACTTACTCTGGTATTTATTATTACTTGTCCTTCCATGAGCCTCTGGTGGTCCAGTTTGTGCTTGCCTGTTATTTTAAAGTGGTAAGGGAAAGAAGGGTTTTTTACTCTCAGCACCGCCAGAGGCATTGGATTTTGAAGGTCTCTGACAGAAATAATTAGAAACTTTTCTCCCTTTGGAAGTTTATCTTTTAGAGCTGGGTCTATATCCACCGTTCCCTCTATAAACTGGTTTCTATACTTCTCAAGGTCTATATCTTTTGGCAGAGGCTGGCAGGAAAAGAAGAAGGCAATAAGCAAGAAGAAGATTGTTTTCATGGACTTTTATTTTAACCCACTCCATTTTGAGGTCTTGACTTTGATAAAAATCATGTTATATTAATGTTAAGCTAAAGTTAAAACAACAAGGAGGTTTAGTCATGGACGTGCTTGGCTTTTACCCCATGTGGTATGTGCCTGCTATAGGAAGTGCCAGCGTCATAGCCATCATAGCCACCATCCACGTGCTTGCCTCTCACACATCGGTGGGAGCTTCCATACTCCTTGCCTACCTTGCTACAAAAGCCCACAGGGAGAACCTCCCGCAGATATACGACTATATAAAGAGATACCTGTTGGGGCTTCTTGTCTTCTCTTATGTGTCTGGTTCCATAACAGGTCCGGGCATATGGTTTTCCGCTTCGGTGGCAAACCCAAGAGGTATATCCGCTCTTATTCATAACTTTGTGTGGGTCTGGGCTGCGGAATGGATATGGTTCGTGGCGGAAGTAACGCTTGTTTACATCCTCTACTACACTCTTGGACGCATTGATATGAAAAGCTGGTTGAGGTTAGCCTGGACCTTTGCAATAGGTTCTTGGGCAACCATGTACATCATTGTAGGTATTCTTTCCTTCATGCTCTCACCCGGACATGAAAAGTGGTTTGTCAGTGGCAACATCCTTGATGCTTTCTATAACAAAAACTACTTTCCACACCTTCTTATGAGAAGCTCTTACATGTTTGCCATAGCTGGCACAGTAGGTATAGCGATAGCAAGTCTTATGAAAAAAGACCTTCCTGAAAAAGTCTATAAGGACATTGTGAGAACCTTATCCTTCTGGGGTATAGGCGGTCTTGTGTTTGGCACCATGTTCTTTGGCTGGTATGTATCCACTCTTCCCCAAAGGTCCCTTGTTATGCTGAGCGGTATAGTTCCAAAATGGTATTATGCTCTGATATTTATCATACTTCTTGTGCTCCTTTCCCACTTTATGCTTACAGCTATAAGACCTACCGTAGCAAGGTTTTATATGGCATATCCTATATACCTGCTTATCTTCTTCATGGGTATATATCCGGAAGAGAAGATAAGGGAAACTATAAGAAAGCCTTATGTGGCTGGTGAGTTTGTGTGGGTAAATCAGATAATCGCTAAGGATGTGCCTGCGAAGGGTATTCATTCAGAAGTGCCAAAAATACAGCAGGCAGGTTTTCTTGCTTCAAACCCCTTCGTGCCTGAGGGTCTAAAGAAGATTACACCTGACAATGAAATAATGGCTGGAAAGGCTATTGCTATTCTTCAATGTTCTGGTTGTCATAACGTAACAAGCTCTTCCGGTTTGAGACCTTTTGGGCAGAAGTTTGCAGGCATGACGGACAAGGAAACGGTCTATAGCTTCCTTGCCAGCTACCTGACGCCGCAAAACCACCCACCCTACATGCCCTACTTTGTGGGAAAGGACGAGGAGCTTAGAGCCCTTTCCGCCTACATAGCGGACATGATATCAAAGGGTGGTAGGGTCTCCGCAAAGATAGAAGTGCCAAGGCAAAGCTTTGAAGCTCATAAATAAGGAGGTCAAACCATGCAGATGACCGTGTATCAGAACCTTATAAGGTGGTTCCTTCTGTGGGTGCTTGGTGTGCTACTGCTGGGTGGCAGGCTTGCCTTCGCAGGGCAGTCCCCTGCGGAGGTCTCTCAAATGTTAAAGGCTATGGCTGACCCAGCGGGTGCTCCCTTCTATCCTATAGTCATGCAAATACTTCAGGTGCTAACTTGGGCTCTTCATATTGTCGTTGTATGGACTTCTGTGGGTGGGCTTTTGTATGCCATCTACGGCTTTATGAGGAAAGAGGAAAACCACCAAAGGCTCGCAAGGGCTATGCTTGAGCTTGCAAAGGTTTCTGTATCTCTTGCTATAGTGCTTGGAGTAGCACCCCTTCTTTTCTATCAGGTTATCTACGACCCCCTATGGTATGCATCTGCTAACCTGTCAGCCAGCTGGTATGTGATGTTCATCGTATTCTTGCTTATTGGCTACTATCTTATATGGTTTGCATACTTCAGGCGTCAAAACTCCACGCAGGCAATGGTGTTCTCCATAGGTGGTGTGGTCTTTCTTCTTTTAGTGGGCTTTATAATCCATGCGGTCAATTATCAGGCTCTCTATCCTGAAAAGTGGGTAGAGTGGTATACATCTGGCGGAATCACCATGAACCATTCAGGCTGGAACATATATGCCTTCAACATTTTTAGATATCTGTCTCTGCTTGTCTTTCCCGCTGTAGCTACCACTGGCATTTTCATGATGCTGTATGCGTGGTATTTTGGCACAAGAAGGGAAGAATTTCCTCAGGAATACATAAACTTCAGTGCAAGGCTCGGCTCTAAGCTTGCTCTGTATGGTGGTGCGGGCTGGATAGTTTTCCATATACTTTATATACTTACCGTACCTTCCGAATGGAATGCAAAGGGTAGTATCTTCACATGGCTTTCTGTACTCGGTCTTTTGCTGTGTGCCAGCATAATCTTTATAGCTCAAAAGAACCCTGTAAGGATGGCAGTTACTTCTCTGGTAGGTGGTGTGGTTGCTATTATCACAGTGGCTATCTTCAGAGAGTATCTGAGGGTAGCTTCCGCTGGCAGGTTTGGTTATTCCATATACGAGTATAAGCTAAACCTTGAGTGGTTAAGTCCCATGCTCTTTTTCGGTACGCTTCTTACAGGTCTTGTCCTGTACGCATACGCCTGGTGGATGGCTTACAAAGCAGGAAGAACTCCCAAAGGACAAGTTTATCAAGCAAGTGAAACAGAACATCACTTAGGTGAAGCTTCTGTCTTTGTGGTTGTACTCTGGGCTGTAGTCTTTATAGGAGTGGGTCTTATAGTAATAGCGAGGAATTACCTTTAAACCCTTCTGGGGCGGTTTCCCGCCCCGCTGAATATGTTCAAACCTCTAATGCAACCTGTATAAGTCTCTGAGTATGCCTTCAAACTCGCCCGGCTCTATTACCTTACAGAAGGGCATGCCAAGGCAGAGTATCCTCCTTGCGTTTCTCAGCACAAAACCTATGTCATGAGAGACAACTATCACAGCCCTGTCTTTGGAAAGCTCCTTCAATACCTCCTCTATGTGTGCCTGTGCATGCACATCAAGACCCGTCATGGGTTCATCAAGCAGGAGCAGCTCCGGGTTTGTGGTAAGAGCCATAGCCAGCAGGACCTTCTGCTGTTCTCCGCCAGAAAGCTGGTTAAAGGGTCTTCTCAAAAGGCTCTCAAGGTGCAGGAAGGCTATCACCCAGCCCACCTTTTCCTTTGGTGCCACCGCCCTTAGGAGCTCACCCACAGAGCCAGTAAAAGCCCTTTCCACAGAAAACCTCTGAGGCACATAGCCTATTTTCTTCCATTCCCTGAACTCCTCTAAGGGTTTTCCAAAGAGCCTTATCTGACCCCCCTGAGGCTTTAAAAAGCCAAGGACCAGCTTTAGGAGGGTGGATTTGCCAGCACCGTTTGGTCCCAGTATGCCAAAGAACTCACCCCTTTTCACCTCAAAACTGAGGTCTTCAATAAGCTCTTCATCGGGTCTGTATCTAAAGCGCAGGTTCTTTACTTCAAGGATTGCCTGCATTCAAGCCCCTCAGAAAGCCTTTTGAGGTTCCTTCTCATGATGGAAAAGTAGTCGTCCCCCTCCGCCTCAGGCACGAGGGATGTATTTATGGGCAGAACCCTTGCAGACAGCTCCCCTGCAAACCTCTGAGCCAGCCCCCTGTCATGCCCCAGCTCATAAAAGACAAACCTGACGCCAGCCTTTTTTGCCCTCTCTATTATAGCCCTCACTTCAGAAGGCTTTGGCTCTTCCTCCGCATGCACACCCCTTAGCCCCACCATCTCAAGCCCGTAGTCCCTTGCAAGATATCCAAGAGAAGCATGCGTTATCACCACCAGCCTTATCCTGCAGGTGGATAAGGTCCTGCTGAACTCCTCATCAAGGCTTTTTAGCCTTTTTATATACTCCTCAGCCCTTTTTATGTATTCTTCCCTCCTTGGGGGGTCAAGCCTTATGAGGCTGTCCCTTAGCCTTTCCACGAGCTTTATGTAAGCCCTCGGCGAGAGCCACACATGAGGGTCGTAAGACCTGCCTACCTGAATAAGCTCAAGACCCTGTGAAAGAGGAAACCCTTTGTCTCTTGGCAGGCTCTTTGCCACTTTTTGCTCCCACGGCTCCACGCCAAGGTAGAAGAAGGCTTTGGACTGAAGTAGCCTTCTCATGTCAGTAGGCTTTAGCTCGTAGTGATGCACATCCGCCTGAGCCTTTATGAGTAGCTCCACTTCATAGAAGCTACCTGCCATATGGCTGAGAGGGTAGTATATGGCGTAGGTGGAGGCAATGAGCCTTTCCTTTGCATAGGCTGTAAGGAAGAAAAAAAGGACAAATAGCAGGAGCCTTGGCATGACAAAATATGTTATCATACATCCTTATGGAAAGGCTGAGGGGGTTTGAAGAGCTTTTTCATAAGTCGCTGTTGGAAAAAGGTATAAAGTTCCTTGGCGTCTTTACTAACAGGTCCTTGGAAGAATTAGAAATGCTGTCGGGAAGACATTTAGGCTCTAAGGATATCCATGGAAGAAAACGCAAAAGCAGACCATTTTTGGCTGTTTATGAAAACCATGTTTATAAAATGGTTTTCCTGAGCACACAGAGCTACAGTCATGTTCCTGTTTCTCTTTCCCATTGCAATAACTCGGGGAAAGGGCTTTGTAAAAACATAAGGCAGGATTGTTTTGCCTTCAGAGACAACAAGGAAAAGAGGGTTTTATGCTATCTTATCAGGGAGGAGAGGTTTGGAGAACTGGAAAAGGAAATATGTGGCACCTGCAAAGAGCTAAACATATTCAATGGTCTTTCTGAGGTATGGCTCAATGGCAAAGAATTACAGGGAAGAGCTTCTTAAATTAGCGAATGGAAACATTGATAAGAAGTTTGAAAGGTTCATAAAGGCTCTGATATTTAAAGAGGCTTTGAAGTTTGAGCAGGTTCTTAGGAAGAAGTATGGAGATGATTATGTGGAGGAGCTTTATTCGGATTTTGTGGAAAAAGTTCTTAGAAGCAAGGGGCTAATACAAAACTCAGACCACATTTCCACAGGATACATACGAACCATTATAAGAAACCTTTTAGTGGATAAGATAAACGGTTCTTACCAATACAAACATTACAGTCTATCAGAGTCTGTATTTACCAGCGATGATGGTAAGGAGGTGAGCTTTGAAGAGATTTTGAAGGAGGAAAAGGTTCCCGCGGTAGTTTCAGAGATGCAAAACCTCATAAAGGCTATAAAAGAGGACCTGGAGGACAGGGATTTACTGGTGCTTTGCTACTATGTGCATTACTACCTTTATGGGGAGAAGCGGGAAATGAGGGGTCTGTCAAAGGCAAACCTTTACAAGCGGTGGGAACGGCTAAAACCTTACATGAGAAAACTTTTTGATGGACTCAGGGAAGAGGAAGTGAGAGCCTTTATGGAAATCTACCTGTCAGAAGTGTGCGATGGTTTGGGTTTATAAATTAATAAGGAGAGAGAAATGCTAACGGTGGTAGATTTTCTGAAGCTGTATGCAGACTCCATAGAGGAAGGCAGGCCCGTGCCGGTAGAGGTAAAGGGCGAGCCTGTCAAGGTGGGGCAGGTGCGTGAGCTTACCACCATACCCGGTGAGAGGTTTCTGGTGCTTGAGGAAGTAGAGCCTGACCTTTTCCTCACCGTTCCCATGACAAGCTATCTACAGCTTGTAAATTTCAAACCCTATCCCATAGTCTTTGAATTCCCCTCAGGTCTCAGACTGGCTACTTTGCCCGTCTGGGACTATCTGGGTAAGGAGCTTATAGAGAGGTTTTCTCTGGTAATAGGTCATGTGAAGGAAGATAACCTTAAAAAAGTAAAGGTGTGGCTCGAAGAGGTTAAAAATATTGACCTTCCATGGTATACAAGAAAGTTTTTAAAGCTCAACAGTAAAATCTGGGCAAAGCTTAGCCTCTTTTCTATTCTGGAGAAACTTGAAGAAGTTGAAGAAGAAAAGCCTATGCCTAAGGTGATAAAGCTAACTCAAGACAGCAGAGAAAGGTTAAAAAACCCTTATTCACTGGCTCTTGCAGCCCATGCCAGATATCAAAAGGGTAAAAACTTCTACGTGGTTTTTGACGAAAAACAGACAAGGGTCTATTTGCCTTTGGATATGATAGGTAAAAGAATTAAGGTAAGCGTGGGGGACGTGGTGCTTTTTGAAGGTGAGCTTGACAGCCATGTGCTGGTTATAGAAGAAAACCTTACGGGCTACGGTGCGGAGGACATAAATGTGGTGGAACTATAGCCTTTTTATGGAAGAGGACTTTATAGGCCTTTTGAAGTCTGGCGAGCTGGACGACAGCCTTGAAGAGGTCTTCAGGCAGTTCAGAGACCTTTCTCCAAAGCTACAGTATGAGCTTATAAGCTATGTAAAGGAAAAGAAAAAGCTTGTGGAAGTCTCTGCCGTGGCTGAAGGGCTGGGTATAAGGCAAAGGGTGGCGGAGGGAATACTTTCCAACGGCTTTAAAAGCTTTTCCTTCCCCGCTGTAGACTCGGAGGGAAAGGGCGTAGAGGTAAAAGCCATAGTCATAAAGGACCTTCAGAATACTTACTCCAACCTGGAGGGGCTAAAGAGGTACATAAAGGAGGTGGAAGCTTTCCTGAGAGGTGAAGGTCTGATAGAAGGCTCCCTTGGGGTTATCTTTGATAGAAACATAACCGGCAGGAGCTTCCAGCTTTCTCTTGCCTTAGCCCTGTACCCGGAAAGAATACCCGATGAGCTTTGCTTTACGGGTGGTCTGGACAAAAAGGGCAATATCCTCAAGGTGGATGGGCTCAGGGCAAAGGAAAGCTTCTGTAAGGAAAAGGGTAAAAGGTTAATAAATCCGATGGAGCTAAAGCACATAGGGGAGGTAGTAGGCTGGTTTAGAAAGCCTTTTGTGGAGGTTCCCTTTTTAGTTTCAAAGGATACAAACACAAGACTGGAAGACCTTGGAGAGGTAGAAAGGACGTTAAAATATATAAAGCTCTTTCATGGCATACAGAGGGAGGAGCTTGAGCTATATACGGGAAGGCTTGAAGGGGAGGCATGGAAAGAGGTCTGTATAAGGTTCAACACAGCTTTAAGGGAGCTTGAAGGAAAATTAAAAAACAGGCTGAAGCTCTCCATAGCTATAAACGGACCTGCCACTCTTGCCTTTGCCTTAGGTGTTCTATACACCAGCAAAAAACCTTTTATCTTTAACCATTTTGTTCATGGAGAAGGAAGATATTTTCCCATTGAAGTGGTTCATACAAGGGAACTAAAGGAGCTTGTGGAGGACTTTGAACACACGGCATCCGAGCTAATGGATAGAGGGGGAAAAGACATAGCTGTAATCCTCACCGGGGCTCATCATGCTTCCATCAGAGATGTGGAGAGCTTTTTAGAAAAACAAGGCATATCTGCAGATATACTAATGTTAAAACCTCTACGCGAGCAAGGAAACATACCGCCAGAATTACACAAACACATAGCAAAGGAATACGCAACAGGAATTCAGAGGGTCAAGGAAAGCAAAAGCTACGAAAGTATTCACTTTTTCTTCTCTGTTCCCATCTCCATAGCCTTCATGGTAGGCACCGCCTACGGTCATTACGGGCATGGATACATATACAACTACGAGAAAAATACATACACAAAGGTTTTAGAAATAGGCTTTTTAAGAAGCCTTATTGAAAAAGGACAGTAGAACAAAATGCCCTTTAAAGTCTGGCTAAGATACAAAGTAAAGAACCTGCCTGCGGTGAGCAGAGACCACCTGCATGCTCTTATCTTTTCTCTGTTTCCCCCAGATGTGGCACAGGAGCTTCACAGACAGAAGGAAAAGCCCTTTTGCCTGCTCGGATACAGGCTTTTAGAGGGTGAGCTGAGGCTCGGACTTGGGCTTTTAAAGGACGAGCTTTTATCTCCCCTTGCTCTTCAGTATTACATGGGCAAAGCCTCTTTGATAGGAGAAGAGCTTGTCAGCATAAAGCCCGGAGGCTTTCAGGAAGAGGACGCCATAAGCTACCAAGCCCTCCTTGAGCTTGAGCCTGTCAAAAACCTCAGCATAGACTTTCTTAGCCCCACCACCTTCCGCAAAGGTCCATGGGATTACCCACTTCCAGACCCTCAGACCCTCTTCAGAAGCCTTTATAGAAAGTGGCAGGCTTTTTCGCCCATCGCCTTTCCTCTCAAGGAAGAAGAGCTTTTAAGTGGTGTTTATAAGCATCTTTACATACTTGCACACCGCATAAGGGTAGAGGTGGAAGAGCTTTCCTTTGGAAGGCTCAGGGGCTTTGTGGGTAATGTGAGCCTTGGCATTAACAATGCGGAATTTTCAAGGCACGTGCATGCCCTTTTAAAGTTTGGTGAGTTTGCCGGTGCTGGAAGAAAGACCGCCATGGGCTTTGGAGTAATGAGGCTAAGAATGGAAGAAGCTTCAGTCCCAGTCTGAAGAGCAGTCCCATGGAGAAGTCCAGTCGTCAAAGTCTGAACAATCATTACGGCGCAGTATCCAGTACAGGGGGTCGGTAGGGTCCCACAAAGCCCTCAAAGGGTCGCACTCACTATGCCTGCCTGTGTCTGAGGAGGATAAGCCTTTTGTCGAGGTATTATCTTCACAGCTACCAGCCCTCCACATAAGAAGCAGTATTCCAAGAAGCGAAAATGGTCCCATTTTAATCCCTCCTTCTTTTCTTCAAAAATTTTTGCAATCCCTGTAATCTCCGCTTTCTATAAGCACTCCTTTTGCCTCAGGACAAAAATAAAGCCAAGCGGTGTAAGTCTTGCCATCTACCTCCACCTGTGTAAGTTCTCTTATATACCAGTCTGGATGTCCCTCAAGCCTGTCTATTGCCTGTAAAGTTTTTTCATCCACTTCGTAAAGCTCCCCCACTATCCTGCTTACTTTTGGCTCTTTACATACAAAAGGTATCCCATTGCAAAACATAGCGTATTTTTCTTTTGTCAAACCCTTTCCTATAAACCTGCAGTGAGCTATATATCGGTGGTTCCAGTAGCTCCTCCTGAGCGTGCCATAAACAAAAAGACGCTCCACCCTCAACCCTCCAGATGAACCTTTATGTATTTATTCACATACTCTTCAGGAAGCCCAACCGCCTCAGCTCCCTCCAGAAGCGTTTCTATATATTCTCTTGAAGGCTTGCCTTCTTCCAGTGGCTCTCTAAGGTATGTATATGCCATAAAGCTTTTGCCATCCTCTGAATGCACCTCTACCTTTACCCTTTTGTAAGCACCAGAACCCACCCCCTCATGTCCGTCCAATTCCTCCAAGCACTTTTCAGAAACCTCATACAGCACACCCCAAACAATACTACCTTCTGAAGGCACAAGATTTGCCACAGGTCCTTCCCGAGTGATTGAATACCCATCAAACACAAGCCTGTAGCCCTTTAAAAAGGCTCTACCCAAAGTTTTAAACTTTCCTTCTTTGCACCTTTCCTTCATCTGCCTCTGGCTCATATTAGAGCCATGAGCAAAGTAGTAGGGCATACCTTGACACCTCCTATTATTAGAAAACACTCCTTTTGTCCTTTTTCTGACATGTAAGAGATGTCCCTTAAGGTGGGCTTAAAGCTTATTTGTGGGCTACCGAAGAGGACAGCCCATTCCAGTCATCATCCCTCATAGTGGGCTTAAAACAGAGGATTTCAATATAGATGCGGATTATGAGATAGCAGAGAAGTCATCATCCCTCATAGTGGGCTTAAAACTTTAGCCTTCCCAGAAGAGCTTTCTCACATGCCTTAGTCGCCATCCCTCATAGTGGGCTTAAAACAGGTCAGGGAGAAGATGGAGAAAGCCTATGCTGAGATCACCATCCCTCATAGTGGGCTTAAAACGTATTTGCATCATACAAAGCTACTTGAACTACAGGAGGATCACCATCCCTCATAGTGGGCTTAAAACGAGGCATAAAGGGCAGGTGCTTTCTAAGGAGTGCTTATCACCATCCCTCATAGTGGGCTTAAAACCAGGAGAAAATACCTTACGCGAAAGCAGTTAGAAAAATCACCATCCCTCATAGTGGGCTTAAAACAGCTTTGTAAAAAGGGAGCTAATTCTGGCTATTGTGGAATCACCATCCCTCATAGTGGGCTTAAAACCCAACCTCACCATCTAAAAAATAATAAGCAATGACAAGGATTTAGTCAAGGGGGTACCCCTCTCAAATGAAGGTAGTTTGCCAAAAATCCGAGGTCGTGCAAAGTTGAGTGAGCTATTATCAAATTTAAGTCCTTGTCTTTCAAGGCTTTAAACCTTACGCCATAAAACCATAAAACCGTAAAACCATTTTTATGGTCGTATGGTCATACGGTTATATGGCAACACAAAAACCAGACATTACAAGCTTCAGAAAAAGGCTAAAATGCCAGAGTACTCCCTTAAAGTTTCAAGCCCACGCAAAAGGAAGCCTCACCTATTCAGTTGTCAAGATGTCATGGGGGCATAAAAGCCCCCAAATGCCAGCACCCTAAGAAAATTATACAGCAAATTTTAGCAATATCCAGCCCATCGGCTTGCCATCAAAGGTTATCCTTCTGGTCTTTGGTTTTTCTTCTCTTACCTGCGGAGCGGACATCTCAAAAACTCTCTCAAAAAGCTCACGGTCTTTTTTCCTAAAGACTGCCATTACGGTGGTGCTAAGATAACCCTGATGCTTTCCTATTCTTAAAAGCATGCCTTCGTTTGCTCTTTGTTTTATCTCCTCAAAAGCCTTCACAGTTTCGCGTATACCCTCTTTCTTGAAGTATTCTATTTCCTGCTCTATCATCAGAGAGTAAAAGTTATTTACAGCCTGCTTTAAATCCTCCAAGAGGTTCTCGTATGGTGGTTTTTCAGTAACTTTTTCTACGACTTTGAGCATGTCTGTTAGCCGAACCATATCAAACTTCGCTTTGGTACCCGGCTTTAGGGCTTCACAGGGATAGATGGTTCTTTTAGAACCTACCATTGAAACTTCTATGCAGACCAAGTCTTGATATGACATCTGAACATCCTCTATGAGTAATAGCTTCAAAAGGTCACCTCTTACATCGCCTTCTGAACCCTTTGGTCTTAAAAAGCCTTCCACCTTTTCGTCCATATCCTTCTTCAATTTTTTCTTTATTTTACGTTCGTTTTGTACATCCAGTGTTTTCTTCAAAGCGTTTTGTAAATCCGCATAAAGTTCTTCTTTCTGCATCAGCAAAGTGCCAAGAAGTGCTGTTCTTATTGCACCTTTTAGCTCACTACCCGGAATGTATGGTCCAAACAAGTTTTTTATAAAAAGTTCCACATAAGAAATTTTTGGAGAACCTTCAACAGGTATTTCATACTTTGGCTTGTAAGAAAGTTGATATTCTCTAAAAAGTGTGTTTAGGTTTTTTATCCCTCTTTTTATAATCAAAAGTAGATTATCTCTCCTTGAGTGTGGCTTGCTAATTATCAGGTTTATAAGGTAATCAAAGGGATATACCTTTAGCTTTTTTCCTTCCTGTATATATTCAAGGTTTGAAAGCCTCTCACCGCTTCCTATATGCACGGGGGTCAGGACCTCAAGCTCTACTTTTATCTTTTCATAAAACTCCTTCATGAGCCTTCCTCCATATACACAGGAAAGGCAAGCCCGTAGTGGTATATGCGTGTATTTTTGTATTCCACCACCGCCTTTAAAGAACCGTAAAAGTCCTTTTTTTCCACCCTGAGGACTGAGCCTGCCTTTAACATGAGAAGCTTTCTTTTCCATACCACCGGCAGGCTGTCCGCATAGCCCTTTTCCACCGCAGGCTTTAAAACCTCAAGGTCATAAAGACTCTTTTCTAATATAAAAGCCCTGTCATAAAAGGTCTCCGAAAGGGTTATAAACTTGCTTCCGCCCTTTTCCATATGGTCCTTTATCCACCCCTTTTCTTCTTCCACTTCCACTTTGCTCCAGCCCATGCCACAGCTCCTGTTTCCACCAAGACCTACCAGTTCAAAAGCCCTCTGAAGAAAAAGCCCCATATCTTCCACACCCCAACCTTTAACCATCTGTTTAAAAGAGTCATTTACCTTTATGAGGCAGGCAAAGGAAGAGAAAGCATAAGCTCTTTCTGTAAAAAATTCACCACCTTCTGTGGTGCTGGTAATTCTGTTTATACTTGCATGGAGTATAAGAAACTCTTCGTAAGGCTTTACACCTTCCGCCTTCTTTTTAAGAAGGTCTTCGTAGGTTTTTATCTTACCATCAAGCACTTCCTTGAATAGCTCTTCTGATATGTAGCCCATTTTCTTTATTCTCTTAAACTCTTTGTATCTTTGTTCATAGTTTCCATACCTTAGCTGAGGCTTTGGGAAAAATAGCCTGTCTTCTTTATAGGGTAGGGTGGTGGAAAAAAGAAGAGGAGGCTCCTTTTCATAAGCCCTCAGGAACTCTAAAAGTGCCTGCTCGCCAAAGAGCATTTTAAGTCCATGACAGAAGGCACCAAAGAAGGTATGAGCCTTCGGAAAGGAAGAAAAACAGGAAACCGGTTTAAAGTTTATCCTTAGAAGCATAGCTATAACCTGTTTACCAGCTCCTGTATATTTAGCTCCTCAAGGCTTTTAAATTCTCCATCTCCAAGAGAACTCACTTCTCCCTTACCCAGATAGTAGTTTTTGCTTCTGAAGGTAAGCTTTATGTTTTCAAACTTTACCCTACCAGACCCTCTTGAACCATAACCTCCAAGGAAATTATCCTCCAAGAGCTTCATACCGTTGAAGAGGATACCAAGCTTTTGCTTATCCTCATCTTTGAAAAGCCTGAAGACTATCTTTCCTTCAAAGACCGCTCCAGCAGGCACTCTTTCCACCTTTCTTGGAGTTGCCTTAGAGGTTATTCTGTTTATATGGTTTTCTGTCTTTATCTCTGTATATATACGCGGTCCGAGTTCTTCTTCAAGTTTCTCTAAGGTTTCTTCTGTAGGATATGCATCGTAGAAAATGAGCCTTGGAGGTCCGGGCTGGTCTTCAAGCTTTAATTTTTTTATAGTTTCCACATCACCCGTGCCAAAAAGCACGCATATATCACACTTTCCACATATACAAGGACTTCCCGCCACTGCCACAATATCTTTTTCTGCATCTTTATCTTTATTTGATTTTTCTTCTGTTTTTCTATCGTTCATCGCTCTTTCTATCATCCTTTCCACATTTCCATTAGCCCATTCAAGAAGGCTTCTTATTTTGCCCTTTAGAGAAGAGCCGGGTATGTATGGCACGCCCGCAGGAAGTTCTTTACCACTTATGTAGAAGTTAGGAATGCTTATAACCGTCTTTATGACTGGGTTGTCAAGACCACCTATATCAAAGCTTTCTTTTGAACCTCCTATTCTCATACCAGTAAGCACTTTGAGGCTATACTCTACTATCAGCTGTCCTTTAAAGCTAAACATGGCTTTAACCTCCTTTATCTTTATCATCTTCTTTAGAGTATGCTACCATAGCCATAAGAAGGTCCACTGCTCTATCAACTGCTGTCTTGTCAAAATTCTGTCTTTCTATGTTGTCTAATATTACCGTAAGTAGTTCTGCAAACTCAGGCTTTATAACCTTCCTTTTAGCTTGATAATTTATAATCGCATAGAGCTTATAAAGTCTGTATTTTACATAAGAAATATCTACATATTTCTTATTTCCGTCTTCATCTTCCTTACTTTTGTTCTTTTCGTATATTTTCATTGTTTCCTGTATGTTTTTAAACTCCATGTAGAACCTTCTTAGCTGGACACCCTTAAGTTCAAGCTCTTCTACTATCTTACTTGCATATCCTTCTGGATGAAAGATATCTCTGTCTTTCAGGCTAGTTATATGCTCATTTTTTAGCTTACTTATAAGCTCATTTGTTTTTATTGTAGGGTATTTATCATCTTTTTTATCTTGTTGTTCTTGCTTTGGTCTTCCATGGTGTTGATACCTTCCATTCATCTTTTAACCTCCTCTAACTTTTTATAACCTCCTTTTTCTCCTCCTTCTGACACCTCCCTTGTTTTCATTATGGCATACTTTATGCTAAAAGGCACGTAGCTCCTCAGCTGGTAGTCCCTATTTGGGTCTATGAAAAGCTTTATAAAATCCTCTAAGTCTTGGTCTTTTAGCCTTACGTTCCTGTATATCAGATAATAGAACAGAGGATAAAAACGTGGGTTTATGCCCTCCTTGTTCCTGTATGCCCTTGTGAGCATATAGACCTTGTATAAAACGGACCTGCCCACCGCCCCCTCTCTTATATACCCTGAAAGCTCCTCTCCTCTTCTTATGCCCTCCTTTAGCTCCTCCATCTCCAAAAGCTCATCAAGGACGGACACATCTGCCCCTTTGACACCTTTCCTCTTTTTCGTTTCCTTTGCCTTTTCTTCTTCCCTTCCTGCCAGCTCACCGGCAAACCTTACAGGAAAGTCTTCCCTTGCCATGTATATGCCGGTGGATATGTTAAAGTCCGGGTTATAGATGGTGTATTCATAAAACTTCTCGTACAGCACCACTGTCTTGTCAAGGACTTCGTTCCATGGACCTATGAGGAAAAAGTCATCTCCGCCCGCATACAGCACGTATATGTTTGAACCCTTCAGTAGCTCGTTCAGAAAGCCAGAGAAGAAAAGGTCAAGCTGTCTGCTAAGAGTTGCCACCCTTGAGATGGTATATTCATTTTCAAAGCCCTTCATGAAGATATAGCCCAGATTATCCACATCTCCCCTTGCAAAGGCAAGCTTTTTGTCTCCTTCTGCATGCTCTACCATCTTCTCAAAGTCCATCACACTACCGTTTTCCAAAGGCACATGACTGGCAAAGAACATAAAGCCGTCAAGCTTAGAAAAGTCCTCCGGCACCCTGTTGATGGCATATACTTCCCTGCCCTCTTCCAAGTCTAAATAAACACCCCCTATGTCCTCAAGATAAAAGCCACTGCCAGCCTTCTGCCTGCCTTCAAAAACCACATGCCCCGCATCTGGCAAGGAGCCACCCACCTTGAAAAAGGTATTACACCACCTGCAAAATCTTGCTTCCTCTTCGTTTATCTCTTCTTCCTTTACCATCTCCCAGCCGCAGGAAGGACAGACCACATAATCACCTGCAGGCTCCTCCGTTAGCTCCTCAAATTCTTCAAAGACGCTCAGAAACCTCCTCCTCTTTTCCTCCTCCACAAGCCTGTAGAAGTCCCTGATAAGCTCCTGATAGTTTTCAAGCCTGCGTAGTTCAAAGTCAAGGTAGGCAAGGGTCAGTCCCAGCTTTCCACCAAACTCTTTAACAAGGCTCCTCTCCATCTTCTCCTTAAGAGCCTTGAGCCTTTCCTGTATGCCCTCCTCGTAGCCCAAAAGAAGCTGAAACTTGCCACCACCCACATAAAGCATGTTGCAAAGCGGATAGCCCAGCTCCCACAAAAACCTCCTTGCCACCAGATGAGGAAGGACTGTAAGGAAAAAGCTTCTACCTCTTAACCTTTTTGCCACGCCCTTCTTGTTGGCAAGGTCAAAAAGAAACCTCTGAATGCCGTTTATGTCGCCTTCTACCAGAACAAGCCTGCACTTTTCACCTGCCTTTTTCCAGTCTTTTAACTCTTCTATCCACCTTCTGTTATACTCCGTCCAGAGACTGCAGGCTATGGCTGAGACTACCCTTGAGTGGTCAAAAAGAGATATATCCGGATAATGCCTTTCGTAATTTTCTGTGTCAAAAGTGGAAGCAGGCACGCACCAGAGGTATTTATAGCAAAGGTGGTAGAGTTTCAAAAAGGCTTTTTCAAGATTTGAAAAGTCAATTTTATTAAATTCTTCCTTAAAGGCATTTAGTAGTTTTTCATATTCGTTTTCTTTCTCTTCAGATTCTTTGCGAGCCTCCTTGAACTCTTCTCCAGAAATTCTTGGGAAAATAACCTCCTCCTGCAAACTCAGAGGGTTAAGGGCATAGTAGGTATATCCTTCCTCCGCCCAGTTTGTATCGCTTATTCTTATTTTTCTAAAAACGGGTCTTAACCTTTTTCGTGTCCTTGGAATATTTTCTTCTTCATCCTTGCTTCTTTCTTTGCTTGAAAATATATCCGCCACTTTGTAGATGTATTGAAAGACGTTTTTCCAATTTTCATGATGCTCCGCGCAGGCAAGAACTTTGTTGTGGTCTTCTTCTGAGAGCTTATTCTTTAGATGTTCCTCTATAAACTTCCTTGAAAGCACCGCATGAGCATACCTGAGGTCTTTGTTATCCACACCCTTCCCAGCCCTGTCCAAGAGCTTACCCACATCATGCAAAAGCCCCCCAATTGCCAGAAGAAGCCTCTCTTTTACCACACTGCTCCCTCCTGCAATATATTATAACGGGTCTGTTTGGATTTTTCTGACGGAAAGTGTTATAACTCTGCGGATTTTAACCATTCAATGGCTCTTTTCTTCATCATACAGGATATACCCTTCTGTAAGTATCTTTCTCATAAAGCCCATTCCAAGCTCCAGAGCCTTCTGGTATTGTTTCCTTGTATGAACAATTATATCCATGGGAATAAAAGCTCTTAAATCTTCCAAAGCTCGCCTATACTTCAGAGCTATTTGTGTGGCAGATTTCCAGGAGGTAGGCTCAAAATCATCATTTGTGACTATATAAAGGTCAATGTCGCTATCCTTTGTAGGCTTACCCCATGCATAACTGCCAAAGAGAATAATCTTATAAGGCTTTAAAGGCAAGAGCCTTTTTAGTAGCTCACCCTTTAGCTCCTCAATAGAAAAGGAAGTCCTCATTTTTCAGTCTTAAAACAGGAAAAATTTAATGTGTTTGATAGAAGAAAACAAGGCGGGTGTCCCTCAGGGTGGGCTTAAAACGAGAAAGCCCCAAGGAGATTTGGGAAGGTTTGTTTATAAGGTCGCCATCCCTCACAGTGGGCTTAAAACAGGTTTTTATGATGAAGCTCTTTGAAAAAACTGACAAGTCGCCATCCCTCATAGTGGGCTTAAAAC